>CAZBAV010000004.1:102139-129185 GCA_964489955.1 uncultured Lacihabitans sp.
TAAACCAAGCCATTTTGCAGAAGCTCCGGTAGCAATAATTACTGTTTTAGCAATAATCTCTTTGTTTTCATCTATTATGACTTTATGGGCTAGCGGCGTAGAAAAATCTACTGAAGTAGCCAAACCATACCTGTTATCCAAGCCAAACCTTTCGGCTTGCTTTCTCAGATCTTCCATCATGGCAGGTCCTTGGATGCCATCTGGATAACCAGGAAAGTTTTCTACGTCATTTGTTATTGTCAATTGACCTCCGGGTTGCATACCTTGGTACATAACTGGTTTAAGACCCGCTCTTGATGCGTAAATAGCTGCTGTGTATCCTGCCGGGCCAGAGCCTAATATGAGGACTTCTACTTTTTCTGTTGTCATTTGGTGTTAAATCTCTTACTAAAAACAAGGAATTTTTCGGCCGCAAAGTTCCAAAGAAATTTTTACTTACGCCGTAAAACCACCTATAAGATTTTAATTTCTATCCTGCGGTTCTGTTGGCGGTTTTGTTCCGTTGTATTAGCAACCTTAGGTTGACTTTTACCATAACCCTTGGCAATCATCCTATTTTCTGGTATTCCTTGCTTTTTTAAATGCGTAACAACCGACCCCGCTCTTTTCTTAGATAGATCTAGATTTGAGGTCTCGTTTCCTACATCATCTGTGTGCCCGGCTATTTCTATTTGTAAGTTAGCATTACGTCTCAGCATCTCTGTAAGTCTCTCAAGTTCAATCTCAGACTCTGGGCGTAATAGTGCAGAACCTGTATCAAAAAAAATATTCTTTAATTCTTCTTTACTTTCCTTTTCTATTCTGGTAAGAGATATGTCCATGTTTTTATTACCTGACTCCTTAGCGAAATCAAACTCCACACTCTTGAAAAAATATCCTGGACTTTCAAGGTAAATACGATACTTGCCATCCTCCGGCAATACAGCCATATAGTCTCCTTTCACCCGATCAGAGTAAAATTTAGATACTCTGGCTCCTGTTTTGATGTTTACTATTTCCACAGATGCATATAAAGGAAGATTCGTTTTTCCATCTATTAAATATCCTTTTACGTAATAAGTCTTATCAAATTTAGTACTTATCTCTTTAGGTACTTCAAATTTGTATATCTCTACTTTACCGTTTTTGTCTACCGAATAATAAGCTGTGGAACCATCGGCAGAAATAAATAAGCCAGATTCGTCATCTTTTGTATTGATAGGATAACCTAAGTTTACAGATTCTGCCCCAAAACCTATACTTATATCCGTAATATAGACATCAAGATTCCCCATGCCGATTTTACCGTTAGAAGAATAAAAAAGTGAAGAGCCGTTGGCATGTATAAATGGAGTAACCTCGTCAGATGGTGTATTAATCTTTGACCCTAGATTTATGGCAGGTTGCCATTTACCGTCATCACGGAGCTCACTCATCCACAAATCCTTCTTACCAAAACCATTAGGCCTTTCTGAAGAAAATATCAGCTTCCGCCCATCAGGTGATAAGGAAGGCTGGGAATCCCATTCCGGGGAGTTTACTTGTGGACCCAAATTTTCTGGCTCCGACCACACACCACCTTCATTTCGGGTTATATATAGGTCACAATTCCCAAAAGCCAACTCCCTGCCACAAGAGGTAAAAACCATAGTTTTTCCGTCCGCGGAAATAGAAGAAGTACCTTCGTTATCTAACGTATTAATATTATTAGAGAAACCAGTAGGGGGAGTCCAGGCATTCCCATCAAATTTTGAGATATACAGGTTTTCATTATCATTTTCGTCTAAAACTGTGAATACCAAAGTAGCGTTATCCGCTGTAAGTACAGGGAAATATTGCTTGTTTTTTGCGTTAATGATGTCGGGTAATCTTTCAGGCTTAATTTCTAAAGAATTACTCATTGCATTTATTCCAAATTCACATCTCTTTAGCTGTTCTGTAAGTTGTTGATAAATTTTAGAATCCTTTTTTGCATACTTTAAGGCTACTGAAAGGTGTTTTTGGGCTGTAGTAAAATCATTCTTTTCTAAAGCTCGTGTACCCAAATACGCATAAGCTTGGGGAAACTGAACTGTATCTATATCAAATGCAATAGTTTTTTTGTAATATTCTTCGGCTGTTTTAGTATTTCTAAAAGACTCATATATTTGAGCAACCCGCATATAAGCAACTTGTGACGAACTGTCTTTCTGGAAGTACTTTTCAAAATAATTTAAAGCTTGCGGATAATTACGAAGTTTAAACTCCTTCTGCCCCTGATCTAAAAAAAAGAGTGCCCTCTTATCCTGGGCAAAAGAGACACTAATCACCATTATAAAAGCTAAAGTGGCTAGAATCTTTCTGTGCATAATTAATTATTAAATTGGTGTTTTAACACAAACGAAAAAGAAATCGTATTATTTTTGGAGCAAAGTTAGGGCATTTCATGGCGGAATATTACGGTTATTTTAAAGCGTTTCATATTGTAGGTTTTGTTTCTTGGTTTTCAGGATTGTTTTATCTTGTCCGGATGTTTGTTTATCACGCAGAAGCCTCCGACAAACCAGAATCCATAAGGGAAGACTGGAAAAGGCAGTTTAGCCTAATGCAATGGCGTGTATATAAAATGATAGCAACACCAGCTATGGTTATTACCTGGCTATGTGGCTTGTCTATGATTGCCATTAACCCAGCTATTTTGCAAAGTACCTGGATGCACATAAAATTAACTCTTTTGGTTCTTTTAGTCCTTTATCATTTCTATTGTAAATCTATTATTATAAGGCAAGAAAGTGGTATAGACAAAGGCACATCCATAAACTATAGGCTCCTTAATGAGCTTCCAACACTTTTCTTGGTAGCCATTGTACTTTTAGCTGTGCTTCGTGATTTACAGGATTTTGTTAAACTATTTATAGGCATTCTTATTTTTGGCTTTCTATTATTTACTTTCGTTAAGTGGTATAAACGGCTTCGAGAAAAAAAATCTTGAATCAATGCCCCTTTTCGCAGGCAAGGCTATCCTAGGACTCTTTTAAAGCAAGCTTTAAATTAAGCTTTATACATTTATAATACTATGAAGGTGTGTGCCGATAATAACACCAAAAATAGCTTTGATAGATATCCATATTATTCAAATGTGTACTCTATTGTATAGTTTAGACATATTGCTCCTAATCAAGCCATGAAATAAATTTTTGTAAGAAGATTTACAATACTGGTATTTTTTTGGAACTTTGCATTTTTATTTCACACGTACTAAATGCTAGAGACGAGAAAGCTTCCTATATTAATTTTTGTATATTCAATCGGGTTTATATTCCTGATACGCTTATTTTATCTTCAAAATATAGATAAAAATTATCGATCTATAGACGCCTTAAACTCTGTCAGAAAAGTTGTAAGCATTCCTTTACGAGGACAAATATATGATCGTGAAGGCAAGCTCATTGTGGCTAATGAAGAGGTTTATGATATGTATATTACACCTAAGAAAGTGTTGCCTTTTGACACGGTTACCTTTTCTTCATTATTTGGTGTGGACAAAAAGTACATAGATTCCATAAAAAACATCGCCAGCGAGTATTCTATTATAAGACCGTCTATATTTCTACGTCAATTGTCTAAAGAAGAATATGCCAGTGTAATAGATGCTATGGTGCAGTACCCTGGTTTCCATTTTGAACAATCTTTCTTTAGGACCTATCCCGGTAACACTTTAGCTAACGCCTTAGGCTATATTGGTGAAATACCAAATGACCAATGGGCAAATCAAGAAACCGAATATTATCGAAAGGGTGATTATATTGGCCGCTCCGGCTTAGAAAAATATTATGAGTTAGACTTAAGAGGTACAAGGGGCACCAAGATGGTGCTTATGAATTCCAAAGGAGAGGAGAAGGGACGATTTGAAGATGGAAAAAGGGATACAACCGAAGTTATAGGCAGTAATCTCTACACGTATGTAGATTTAGGTGTTCAACAATTAGCCGACTCTTTGTTTCAAGGCAAGGTTGGAGCGGTAGTGGCCATTGAACCTAAAACGGGTGGCATCATTGCTATTGGTTCATATCCCACTTATAATCCTGCTTTGCTATCAGGGAGAAATTTTTCCAAAAACTATTCAGCTCTTACAAAAGACCCTGATAGGCCGCTTAATAACCGCCCTATTTCAGCATTTTATAGACCTGGTTCTACTTTCAAGCTAGTGCAGGCTGCAATAGGATTGGGAGATGGTGTGATTACTCCGGCTACTTCATTTACAGGTGCACCGAGTAAACTTAGTGTACATAGTGGCGGAGAAACCGCAAACTTGTATGTGGCAATTCAAAAGTCCAGTAATCCCTATTTTGATAATGTTTTAAGGAAGATAGTACATAACAATTCTGAGACAAATGCTGCAAAACAGGTAAAACTGGGCATTATTAATTGGAATAAGCAGATAATTAAATTTGGTTTCGGGACCCAATTGGGCATTGACCTTCCAAGTGAAACAAAAGGAGTTATTCCAAACGCCGAATCTTATGATAAGACCTACGGAGTTGGAGAATGGCGATATTCAACCATATACTCTATTAGCATAGGTGAAGGAGAGTATGGGGTTAATGTACTAAAACTGGCAAACATGGCTGCTGTTTTTGCTAATAGAGGATATTGGCTTACCCCACACTTGGTAAGAAATGTGGGTATAAGTCCTGAAACGGGTAAAAAAGTACCCGTGGTAAAGCACAGTACAGACATACCTAGCCGCCATTTTGAAGAAGTGGTGAAAGGAATGGAAATGGTGGTACAGTCTGGTACTGGCCGTGCTTCACAAATAAAGGATGTAGCCGTTTGTGGTAAAACAGGAACATCACAAAATGCAAAGGGGAAAGACCATGCAATTTTTATAGCTTTTGCTCCTAAAGATGACCCCAAAATAGCAATAGCAGTAGTTGTTGAAAACGGTGGTTTTGGCGGTGTGGCTTCGGCTCCGATAGCAGGTTTACTTATGGAAAAATTCATCAAAGGAAAACATGGGCGTGAAGCATATAAGCAGCAAGTAATGAACACACGCTACGTTACGGTTGCTGGAAGATCAGCCAGTTCAATACAGTAATTGTTAGATTTTGTACTGTATTTAACTGTTTTAAATAGTATAACGATGGGGAAAGTTTGATATATTGTAGGTGATGTAACTACTTGGCTAGATAATACTATGTAGTGGATTTAGTTTATTTGCAATGTAAATTCAGGATAGATTTATTAAAAAAAACTGTAGAAATAGACACTTTTGTTAAATCTATCAGCATACTATACTTGCAGTACCTAAGCACTGACCACAAAAAACTATAAATGAATTATTTAAATCATTTATCATAGTATTTCTTCATCCTCGAAAATAATCTTACTAATGCAGTAATACAATGCTAATATTTTTTTGGAACTTTGTATTTCATCCCGAATGTGCTAATGCTAGACACCAGAAAAATTCCAATTTTAATATTTGTATACTCCATTGGGCTCATTTTTTTGCTCAGACTTTTCTATTTGCAAAATTTAGATGAAAACTACCAATCTATAGATGCACTAAACTCAGTAAGAAAAGTCGTTAGCATTCCTTTAAGGGGGCAAATTTATGACCGTGATGAAAAGCTTATCGTAGCAAATGAAGAGGTGTATGATATGTATATTACACCTAAAAAAGTATTGGCTTTTGACACAGCTAGCTTCTCCTCACTATTCGGTGTTGATAAAAGGTATATAGACTCTGTAAAAAACATAGCAAGCGAGTATTCTGGTATTAGGCCATCTATATTTCTTCGTCAGTTATCTAAACAAGAATATGGTAGCGTAATAGATGCTATGGTGCAGTTCCCCGGATTCCATTTTGAGCAATCTTTTTTCAGAACTTATCCAGGCAATACTTTGGCTAATGCTTTGGGATACATTGGTGAGATTCCAAGCGAACAGTGGGCAAAACAAGAGGAAGAGTACTATAG
Organism: uncultured Lacihabitans sp.; assembly: GCA_964489955.1. Lineage (GTDB taxonomy): Bacteria > Bacteroidota > Bacteroidia > Cytophagales > Spirosomataceae > Leadbetterella. Next base: position 108,079 of record CAZBAV010000004.1, read on the forward strand.
AAAAGGGGATTATATTGGTCTTTCTGGTTTAGAAAAATTCTACGAACTAGACCTTAGAGGGAAAAGGGGGACAAAAATGATTTTAATGAACTCTAAAGGAGAGGAAAAGGGAAGATTTGAGGATGGAAAACGGGATAGTTTGGAGATAATCGGGAACAACCTTTATACATACATAGACTTAGGTGTACAACAACTAGCAGACTCTCTATTCCAAGGAAAGGTTGGAGCAGTGGTAGCTATTGAACCCAAAACCGGAGGAATAATAGCCATAGGTTCTTATCCTACCTATAAACCATCTTTATTATCAGGAAGAGAGTTTTCTAAAAACTATGCCGCTCTTACAAGAGATCCAGACAGACCTCTTAATAACCGCCCTATTTCGGCATTTTACCGTCCCGGTTCTACATTCAAACTTGTTCAAGCAGCTATTGGCTTGGGCGATGGCGTAATTACTCCCACCACATCATTTACGGGAGCACCAAGCAAATTGACTGTTCATAGTGGTGGTGAAACAGCAAACTTATATGCGGCAATTCAAAAGTCCAGTAACCCATATTTTGACAATGTTCTAAGAAAGATTATTCACAATAATGATGAGAAAAGTCCGACTAACCAAGCCAAACTAGGTTTACAAAAATGGAATGAGCAGATTATGAAATTCGGGTTTGGTACAAAATTAGGAATTGACCTACCACATGAAACTGAGGGTTTGATACCTACGGTAAAATTGTATGACAAAATCTACGGCGAGAACAATTGGCGTTATTCCACCATTTACTCCATAGCTATAGGTGAGGGAGAATACGGTTTTAATGTACTTAAAATGGCTAATATGGCAGCTGTGTTTGCTAATAGAGGATATTGGATTACACCGCATCTGGTTAGGAACATAGGAATAGAATCTGAAAAAGGAAAAAGTCCGGAGACCGTAGTAAACCAAACGGGAATTGATAAGAAACACTTCGAAGAGGTAATTAAGGGCATGGAACTTGTGGTTACAGGAGGAACCGGACGGCGTTCTCAGATTAAAGACATTGTTGTATGTGGGAAAACTGGTACATCGCAAAATAAAAGAGGAGGTAACCACGCTATCTTTGTAGCGTTTGCTCCAAAAGAAAATCCCCAAATAGCTATAGCAGTAGTTGTGGAAAACGGTGATCAGGGTGGTAGGTCATCGGCACCAATAGCAGGTCTTCTGATGGAAAAGTATATAAAAGGAGCCCACAATAGAGAAGCGGACAAAGAACATTATATGAACGTAAGATATACCACAGTAGCTGGCAAAGCTGCTAACCTTGTGCAATAAAATGGCGAAAGAAATTGATATTAAGAAAGGACTGGACTGGACTATAGTTTGGATTTACCTGATTTTGGTGGTTTTTGGTATAATGAATATTTATGCCGCAGTCTACAATGTAGATAACCCTTTACCTATTTATTCACTAGAGCATAACGCCGGAAAACAAATCATGTTTCTCTGCTTGGCTTCTGTACTTATCATGGTCATCTTATTTGTAGATTATAAAATATATGACACATTTGGATACATATTTTATGGTATTTGGCTAGCTGTACTTATACTTACTGTATTTGTAGCACCTGATATAAACGGCTCTCGCTCTTGGATAAGAATGGGTGGTTTCCAGTTCCAGCCTGCAGAATTAGCTAAAACATTAACATTAATAGCATTAGCAAAGTTTTTAAGTACGCAGGGGGTTAACGTAACTAAGATGGGGGATTTCTTTAAGGCCTTGGTTATAATCTTTGTTCCAGCTATTATTATTGTTATGCAGAAAGAAACGGGTGGAGCTCTAGTTTTTGCCGCGTTTCTAATTATTCTTTACAGAGAAGGTATCCCAGGAGTATATCCGGCGTTGGTTTTATCTTTTGTAGTCCTTTTTGTGTTAGGGATGATTTTTGAAGAAGAGCTCTGGGTTGTAATTCTTGGCTTGGCATTACTATGCGTTCTATTTTGGTACTTATTTTTGAAACGTTTTGAGCGGAACAGACAAAACTTACAACGAGTAATCGGTCTATTCGTTTTGTTTTCCGCCTTTACTTTTACTGTAGATCTTGTATTCAACAATATTTTACAACCTCACCACCAAAATAGGATTCGTGTTTTACTAGATTCAACCGTAGATCCACGGGGACAGGGTTGGAACATAGCCCAATCTAAACTGGCCATAGGCACGGGAGGTTTCTTTGGTAAGGGTTACTTAAAAGGCACGCAAACCAAGTTTAACTTTGTACCGGAACAATCAACAGACTTCATTTTCTGTACAGTAGGAGAGGAGTGGGGTTTTCTCGGGTGCTTTGGTGTAATTGCCCTTTATTTAATTCTAATTACGCGTATTGTGAATTTAGCTGAAAAGCAAAAGTCTAAGTTTGGACGAGTCTATGGTTATGGGGTTGCATCTGTCTTTTTCTTCCATGTGCTGGTAAATGTGGGCATGACCATAGGACTTGTGCCAATTATAGGTATTCCGCTGCCATTTCTTAGTTATGGCGGATCCTCTTTAATGTCTTCTACCATTCTACTATTCATATTTTTGAAACTAGATGCTCACCGAAGCTATAAGGTATAAAAAAAAGGCTGCTTTTAAAAAGCAGCTTTTTTTTATGGGTTCTCAAATTCTAGTTAATCGCTTCCAAAATTCTTTCTATAGCTACTTCGTAGCCAATCTTTTCCTTTAAGTCGGCTATTGCCACACGTTCTTGCTCCATAGAATCTCTATGTCTGATAGTCACAGTATTGTTCTCCATTGTTTCGTAATCAACAGCAATACAATATGGCGTACCTATTAAGTCTTGTCTTGTATAACGTTTTCCGATAGCACCACCATCATCATACACAGTCCTGAATGACGACTTAAGGGAGTTAGAAATCTCTTGAGCTTTTTCTGCCAAACCATCCTTTTTTACCAAAGGTAAAACAGCCGCTTTTATAGGAGCTAAAGCTGGATGTAACTTAAGATAAGTTCTTTCCTTTTCTCCGGTTTCTACGGTAAATGCATTGCAGAAAGCAGCTAAGAATAAACGGTCAGCACCTACTGATGTCTCTACCACATATGGTATATAGTTACCTATAGCTTTGCCATCTTCACCCAAATCTGGATCAAAATATTGCATTTTCTTTTTAGATAACTCCTGATGGTTTTTCAAGTCAAAATCTGTCCTTGAATGTATCCCTTCTATCTCACGGAAACCAAAAGGAAACTGATATTCTATATCTACGGCAGCGTTAGCGTAATGTGCTAGCTTCTCATGATCATGATATTTTAATTTCTCAGCGGGTAGACCAATGGCTTGGTGGAACTTAAGACGAAGTTCTTTCCACTTTTCATACCATTCCATTTCTGAACCAGGTCTTACAAAAAATTGCATTTCCATTTGTTCAAACTCCCGCATTCTAAAAGTAAACTGTCTGGCCACAATTTCATTACGGAAAGCTTTACCAATTTGTGCTATACCAAATGGTACTTTCATACGTCCACTTTTCTGAACATTCAAAAAGTTTACAAAAATACCCTGTGCTGTTTCTGGTCTTAGATAGATCATACTAGCATCTTCTGCTACAGAACCTACCTGTGTAGAAAACATAAGGTTAAACTGTCTTACTTCTGTCCAATTAGATGTTTTAGAAATAGGACAAACAATGCCTTCTTCAATTATAAGTTCCCTTACTTCGTCTAGCTTTTCAGCACCAAGTAAAGCTCCCATTTTATTTAATAAACTCTGAGCTCTGGTCTCATCACCCGCCAAAGCATACTCCTCTGCCTTACCTTCCAAAAGCTGGTCAGCACGATACCTTTTCTTAGAATCTTTATTGTCTATCATAGGGTCGTTAAAACCGTCTACGTGACCAGAAGCTTTCCAAGTAAGCGGATGCATAAAAATAGACGCATCTATACCAACAATATTATCATTAAGCTGTGTCATGGCTTTCCACCAAGCTTGCTTAAGGTTATTCTTTAATTCTACTCCGTTTTGTCCGTAATCATATACGGCTTGCAGGCCATCGTATATTTCCGAAGACGGAAACACAAAACCATATTCTTTGGCGTGGCTTATAATGTCTTGTAATGTTACACTCATTAGGTTTAATTGTTTACTCCTTGATACAAAGAATTTATACTTGCATATTCACTTACCAGAAATGTACTGAGTTCTGCATTGAACTTCTCTTTTTGGTCGTCTGTAAGTGACACGTAAAGATCTTTAAGCTCCTGGTTAATTTCGTTTTTTTCTTCCTCTGTGGCTGCATTCATTGCACGCACATGGTACTTCTTAAAATCAAATGATGACATCTCTTACACATTTTAGTAAACTTTGTCCTTCTAAAACCTCTAGTTCGTACTGACAACCCATAATAATAGGCCAATTCTTCTTCTCATGCCCAAAAGGAAAACTAAATGCCACAGGATAAGAGTAATCTTTGGTATGTCTTAAGACAATTTCCTCTAGTGTTTCGCCAAAAGGCGTACCCTCTTCGTCAGTTTCACTAAAATCCCCGACTACCAAACCTGCCAAATCACCTAATTTTCCAGCCCTTTTCAGTTGAACCATTAGTCTGTCAATACTATACAGTTTTTCTCCAATATCCTCTATGAAAAGTATTTTACCTGCATAAGAAACATCTGAATTGGAACCAACACAGTGACATAGCAATACCAGATTACCTCCAATAGCTGCACCATTACCTATTCCTAACTTATTAGAACTATTGTTTGCAAAGGTATATGCTAAATCGCTTCCAAATAGTGCGTTATACAAGTATTTGTTTGATTCATTATCGAAGGATAAGGTTTTTGCCATAGGTCCATGTATAGCTTGGCTACCTAAACTATTTATATGCAAAACCAAAGCAGTCAAGTCCGAAAAACCACAAACCCATTTGGGATTTTCAAGAAATCTACTAAAATCTAGTTGATCTATGAGGTCAGATACTCCATAACCACCTCTTGCGGCTAGAATACACTTTACCTCCTCATCGTCCAAAAATGATTGTAATTCTTGTAAACGGTTCTGTAAAGTATCTGAGAAGTTAAAATGCGAATTTCCTACTGTTTGACCGACAATAACCTGCAGACCCCAGCTTTCTAAAGTTTCTATGCCAACCTCCAGGTCTACAGTATAGACCTTACTTGCAGGAGCTGTAATAGCCACCTTATCACCAGGTTTTAATGGGATAGGACTACGCATCAGGAAATAAAAACTACATCATGAATTATATCCTCCCCGATTTCGCGGTTTAACATGGATACTATTTTTGACTTGGCCAATACCAACTCTTGTCTAAGGGGTGCAGAACTTATTCTTAAAAACAGCACCCCTTTACTTATATAAATCTTTTCTGTTCTTCCCGCAATAGAAGCACCCATTAACCTTTCCCAATAAGTAACCAGATACGTTTCATTGAATTTTGACTTCAATTTATACGCATCTAAAAAGGCCTCAAGTGCCTCTCCCATAGTTTGGGCTTTGGTTTTCCGTGCGGTAGCAGACATTATACTTTTTTAGAAATAGAATATTTCTCGAAAGTAAGTTTTGCACCACCTCCAGCAGCTATAGTAACAGTATTTTCATCTTTAGATAACACTTTACCATGTAAACCACCAGCAGTAACTACATCGTCACCTACTTTTAGTTCATCTACCATCTTCTTTTGCTCTTTCTGTTTTTTCTGCTGCGGTCTGATCATGAAAAAATACATAACCACAAACATTCCTAACATTAAAAATAGGGTTCCCATGCCGCCACCAGCACCAGCTTGTACTAAAATCATTATGCTTTTGTTTTAATTTGGTTCATTAGTCCTTCTACATCTTCAAGTAGTTTTTCAGCCTTTTGACGAGCCTCATTAACCACTTTTTTACCTTCTTGCTTAGCGTTATTGTCACCACCTGCAAACTCAGCAGCAACTTCCTCGCCTCTTTCAATTAGGTCATTAATAAAATTTTTGAGTTGGTCTCTATAGTCACTTAACCTAGTAGAAATAAGGTCCCTTGTAACTTCCCCTTTCTCCGGAGCAAATAGAATACCAATGGCAGTTCCAGCCGCAACACCCGCTAGAAATGCAATAAATGATTTTGATGAAGAACTCATTTTACTGTTATTTTAAATTCCAAAATTACTAGTACTTAATAATCTTTCTATTATTTGTTAACGAATAACCTATCAAGCTATTACTTATTATCTATCATTCCACGTCCAGATTTTTTAATCAAATCTTTGGACACTAAACTTTTATACAAAGAGTCTAAGATACCGTTAATAAAGGTTTTACTATTCTCTGTATTGTAATCCTTAGAAATCTCAATCACCTCATTAATAGTAACCTTAACAGGTATACTCGGAAAGAACATTAGTTCGGCAACAGCTACTTTAAGTAATATAATATCTGTTTCCCGTACACGCTCAATTTCCCATCCTTTTAAGAATGGTTTGATATATCCACGTAATTCTTTATCCCTACTTGCTGCCTCACGAAACAGCTCCTTCATAAAGTCCTTGGTTTCGTCCCACCTATAATCCAGCCTTTCAACCACTGTTATCTGTGCCTCTACAAAATCATTGAAGGTGTGGAAAAGCATTGTCCTTAATATCTCCTTATCAGTGGACCAGTATAGGTATAACTTTTCAAAAAACTCTTCGCTTACTTCATGCTTAAGAATAACATTTTTTATTAGATATTTCACCACAGAAAGGTCATCCTCAAGTGTCTTATTTACAATACCCTTATATTCTAATACATGTGGATTGTTCTTTAAAGCTTCATCATACAAACGGTTAATTGTAATCTGTTCACCATCTAATTTCGCACCATATTTGAGCGTAAGATATTCTAAATCTTTATTATTCTTTAAGGCCAAAATAGCCCTGTTTGACGCCAAAGCTGAACCATTCTTATCCTGTAGTCCTACCAGAAGATTAAGGATATACAAATAGACCTGATAAGTTTTCTCGGCATCAAGCAGGATTTGTAGAGTATGATACTCAAAATCTTTCTTGTTTCTTTGCCTTAAAAATTCGCGTGCCTTTACTAGTACCTGACCCACATCTTCCGATGGGATTTCCTCTTTAATATCGAGGTCATTAAGAACCAAATCGCTGAAAAGCGAATGGCTAAGTTTAGTTAAACCAGCTAGCTTATTACGGTCTTGTACTACCATAGAGTTTAAATCTGGCAAAAATGCGTCAGATATTAAATCCAAAGCCAACTCGTAATTAGCTCCCTTGGCCTTATCTAATGCATAAAGAGACTGCATTACTCTTATTCTGGCTAATCGTCGGTTTAACATATCTTCAAAGAACTTTTCAACATAGACCGCAAAGTTAGGCAATTGTTGCTTAATTTTAAGCAATTATTATACATGTTTATTGTGATAGTCGTTACAGTTTTTGCACAATACAGGCTAGTTCTAGCTCTCCTGTTTTTCTTTACATTACCCATTTTCTCTTTTAGCCAGAAGAAAATTCACAGTGATAAATTTAAAGAGGATATACTATTTACTCATAATCAATTACTTAAATATTATCCAGGTTTGTTTCATTACGAAACAGAAGACGAATTCGCAGAACGCTTAGTGAAAGCATTGGAAACAACCCATGATAGCATAAGTATTCTTGAGGCTTATAAAAAAGTTGCTTATTTGATAGAAGGTATTAAAGATCAGCATTTAGCGGTTTATTTGCCCAAAAACTACTTCCCAAAAACTGTCAAGATTCTACCTTTATTAATGAAGAGATTTGATGAAGACTTTTATCTTGTGTACAACCAGTCAAGAGATACCACCCTTGTAAGGGGTACAAAAATACTTGAAATAAATGGAGTCAAACCTATAGAAGACTTTTACAGGTTTCAGAAACTTATGCCTGCTGATAATGGTAACCCTAGTGCAAAAAACTATGTCTCAGAGTCTGCTTTCAGAGCTTTATACAATCGCTGGTATGGGCCTTTGGATTCAGTAAACATTCAATATGTTTTACCGGATAGTGACATAAAGAAAGATACCGTCCTACATTTTTTACCCGCAGATTCGGCTGGAAAAATATTGGCAAGTCGTTATAAAGCAAATATAAGGAAGAATTTGGGTTACACTCAGGTTGATAGTTTAAGCCACACAGCTGTTTTGGATATCACCTCTTTTAAAGGCCCAAAGTCATTTTTACGGTTTACAGAAAAGAAGTTTAAAAAAGGATTAGAAAAAGCCTTCGCTCAAATAGAGCAAGATTCCATACAAAATCTGATATTAGATTTAAGGGGAAATGGGGGAGGAGCAATAGTCAATGTACAAACTTTAGTGTCTTACCTAAGCCAAGAACCCTTTAAGTTATATGATAGTGTATATCTAAAAAAAGCAGCGTTTAACACAATCTTTAAATCGTACTTACTTCTACCTAGGCTAGCAGGCAAACTCATCTATAATAAGAAGAATGAGACAGGTTATTACAGATATTACACACAAGCAACTATAAAGCCGCAAAAGAAACATAACTACCATAATCGTCTTTTTGTACTCATGGATGGCGGCACATACTCTGCCTCAACTTTTACAATAAGTTTGCTAAAAAACATGGATAGGGCTATCTTTGTGGGAACTCCTCCGGGAGGTGCAAACTGGGGTTCTTTCGCTGGTTTTAACAAGAATAGTAAACTGCCGAACTCCAAATTGCAACTTAGGATTCCATTAATGCAGTTGGTACACGACTCCACTAACTTAAACCATACTAACTTTGTAGTACAACCAGACTACAATGTACAACGTAGTTTTGAGGATATGATAAAAAACATTGACACACAAATAGAGTTCATAAAAAATATGGTTAAATGAAGGAAATAGGCTCACTAGTTTGGAAAGACCTAAAACTAGAGATAAGACAACGTAATACTATAAATACCACTGTACTCTATGTGATTAGTACGGTGTTTTTATGCTATATGAGCTTTATGATGCGTAATAGCGGTATTGAGCCTATCGTTTGGAACACCTTATTTTGGATCATCCTCCTTTTTGCTGCTGTTAATTCAGTATCTAATAGTTTCCAGAAAGAAAACACAGGACGTCATTTGTACTATTTCCAAATTGCAAATCCCGGTTCTATTATAATTGCCAAGATAATATATAATTTTATTCTTTTGTTAGTATTGGCTTTTTTGGGTTACGCTATTTACCTCATGCTTATGGGAAACCCCGTACAAGACCATGCCACATATATGCTTTCTCTCTTACTTGGAGCTTTGGGTTTTAGTGGGGCACTTACATTAGTTTCTGGTATTTCTAACCACACAGACAATGCATCGGGCATGATGGCTGTATTAAGTTTACCTATAATATTGCCAATTATTAATATGCTGGTAAAACTGTCTAAAAACGCTTTAGACGGACTTGCATTTTCTTCTAATTATGACGAAATATTAACCCTGTTGGGAATTGATTTTATAGTAATAACGTTAAGCTATTTATTGTTTCCATATTTATGGAAGAGTTGAAAAATGAAAAAAATCTGGTGGAAATTCCTTGGCTCAGCCCTTTTAATTTATAGTTTTATTTTTGGTTTTTTAGGTGAAGTACCTCGTAAAGAAATCTTAAATGAGACCATTAGGATGGTGTACTTTCACGTTCCGATGTGGTTTTCCATGATGGTTCTGATGATTGTGTCATTATGCTATAGTATAAAGTACCTAAATAAGGGTCTTCAAAAACATGATGTATATGCTTCGCAATTTGCTTATGTGAGTATGTTTTTGGGTATTTTGGGCTTTCTTACTGGAATGCTTTGGGGGAAATATACCTGGGGTGACCCACTACCCAAAGACCCAAAACTTATTGCAGTAGAGGTAGGTCTTTTAATATATTCTGCATACTATGTTCTGCGTGGAGCCATTACTGATGAACAGAAAAAAGCACGTATATCTGCAGTTTATAATATTTTCGCGTTTGCATCATTTATGCCTTTAGTCTGGATCTTACCAAGACTTACCGATTCTCTGCACCCAGGAAATGGTGGTAATCCAGCTTTCGGCTCTGACATGGATTCTGAAATGCGTTTTTTTGTATTTTATCCAGCGGTTATAGGTTGGATTCTTGTAGGTACATGGCTTGCAACAATAAAGATTAGAGTAAAATTAATAACAGATAGTTTAGAAGAATGAAATTGTTAAACCTGTTTCAGAATGCCGAAATGGCAGACATAATGCGTGCCGATGGCAAAATTTATGTAGTTGTAGCTGGCGTACTCATTTTGTTAGTGGGTGTGTTGGTATATCTTTTTATAGTGGATAAGAAAATATCTAAAATAGAGAAAGAACTTTCAGAAAAGAAAAAATAAAGATTATGAAGAAGTCTCACATTTTAGCCTTGGGAGTTATAGCTATTGGTATTTTTATGATTATCTCCACTTTAGGAAATGCCAGTACATATTTGAGTTTTGCAGAAGCTAAGCAGTTTGCACAAGATGGTGACACACGTTCTTTCCACGTAGTAGGAGAGTTACCACGTAACGCAAGAGGAGAAGTCATTGGTTTAAAATACGAGCCTTCTGTGAATCCGAATCGTTTCGAGTTTCTAATGATAGACTCACTCCAAAATCAGTATATGGTCGTACACAATCAACCCAAACCTCAGGATCTAGAAAAATCTGAAAAAGTAGTCGTCGTTGGTAAAATGAATTTATCCGGCGGGTACTTTCAAGCGGAAAAAATCTTGTTAAAATGCCCTTCAAAGTATAATAATGACGAATTAAAAATAGAGGAAGATGGCTATGCTGCTAACTGACAATAAAATTAATATAGAATCATTTGTTAATAGCCTTTTTGAACAAGAAAGGCTATTTGCAATTTTTAGACGTCCTTTTTCCAATACCTTTTCCATTTTCATATCGGATAGTACCTCTTCCACTATATCGGACTTTAACCTAGAAGAACTTAAAACTGGATTTCTTTTTGCTCCTTATAATATTTCTGAACATCCAACCTACTATATATCTGCAGATTATAGTTTTGAATTGCCATTAGATGAAAAGTATGTAAAAATTTCTGGCAAAAATTGTATCTTTCAAAGTGATTCTTCGTCTCATAATAGTAATGAGTTCACAATCGAGTACGAAAGTGATAATGAGGACAATTATCAGACTTATCTAAGTGATGCTAATAAGATAATTAATCACATTAAAGCACATGATGCACAAAAAGTGGTCTTGTCTAGAGTAAAAAAGCTAGGTACATTAAAAGATAAGAATTATTACAAAGCCTTCAAAAGGCTTACGAACAACTATCCCCACGCTTTTGTATCATTGGTAAACTTGCCATCTCTAGAACAAGTATGGCTAGGTGCAAGTCCGGAAATCTTGGTTTCTTATGATACAGAAGATACCTTTAAAACGATGTCTTTAGCAGGGACACAATCTGCTTTAGATAAAAATGGCAACAGTATTGAGCCCATAGATGCTCTTTGGTCGCATAAAGAAATTGAAGAGCAGGCAATGGTGAGCAGATATATTATTAACTGCCTTAAAAAGTTGAGAATTAGAGAATTTGAAGAAGATGGCCCTAAAACAGTAAAAGCCGGTAATCTTTTACACTTAAGGACAGAATATAGAATAGATAATAAAGATGTAAAGTATCCCAACTTAGGCTCTGTAATGCTAGAATTATTACATCCTACACCGGCAGTGTGCGGAATGCCAAGAAAGGATGCTGAGAGAATTTTAAACAAAGTTGAAAAACACGATAGAGAATACTATAGTGGATTTTTGGGACCGATAAATACAGACACTGGAAGTGCATTATTTGTTAATCTCAGAACTATGAAAGTAAATAATGATATGGTTTATGGCTTTGCAGGAGGAGGATTTACCTCTGAATCAATACCGGAAAGGGAATGGCTAGAAACCGAGATGAAGTTTAAAACAATTTGTAAAGCCTTTAGCGGGTAAAGCCTTGCCCCCATGTCAACTAAAACAGAACCTACATGCAGAAGTTAATTTTAAACCAAACCTTACAACAAAAACTGTCTCCTCAACAGATACAGTTTATCAAGCTTTTACAAATTCCAACGGCAGAACTATCACACAGGATAGAAGAAGAGTTAGAAATTAATCCGGCTTTAGAGGAAGGGAGACAGTTAGATTTGCAAAGTAGAGATTCTTATAGTGACCACTCCGGTGATGATAATTACGGCGATTCAAACGAAAGTATAGAGTCTATTAGTTTAGATGCGTTAAAAGGCAAAGATTATAAAGATTCTGATGATTACTGGGGAAGTAGGGCAGATGGCTACCAAGATGATGCCAAAGAAATAATACCAGTAGTTTCGGTAGATTCACTTCAAGAATCACTTATGAACCAGCTTGGTTTCTTGGGCTTAAGTGAAAGAGAATTTGCAATAGGAAAGCAGTTAATAGGATCTATAGAAGATGATGGATACCTGAGAAGACCTTTAAAATCAATATGTAATGATTTGGCTTTTGCTCAGAATATATATACAAGCGAAGCCGAAGCGAGTTCTGTTTTAAAGAAAATACATAAGTTTGAGCCAGCTGGAATAGGAGCAAGAGATTTACGCGAATGCCTTTTATTACAAATAGAGAAAAAGGAAGACTCTAAAGAAAGCAATCTGGCGTTAGAAATACTCGAAAACTATTTCGACGAGTTTAGTAAGAAGCACTTCGATAAAATACAAAAGAAGCTAGCTATAGACGATGATACCCTAAAAAATGTTTTCCAATTTATCACTAGGCTTAATCCTAAGCCGGGAAACATGGTTTCTGAATCTAACAACGTGGCTTATCTTTTGCCAGACTTTATTGTAACCACACAAAATGGGAAATTAGAGATAATCTTAAACTCAAAGAATGCTCCCGATCTTAAGATTAGCAAGTCTTTCTCAGACATGTTACAAACTTACCAAAAGTCTGAAAACCAGACGCGGCAGGCTAAAGAAACAGTAACTTTTGTGAAACAAAAGTTAGAAGCAGCCAAATGGTTTATTGATGCTATTAAGCAAAGACAGCAGACTTTACTGAAAACTATGGAGTCCATTGTTGACTTTCAAAGAAGTTTTTTTGAGGAAGGAGATGAAAGTAAGCTTAAGCCGATGATCTTACGGGACATTGCCGAAATTATTGATATGGATATTTCTACAGTATCAAGAGTAGCTAATAGTAAATCTGTACAGACAGACTTTGGAATTTATCCTCTTAAGTACTTTTTCTCAGAAGGAATATCTACCAGTTCAGGTGAAGATGCATCCAGTAGGGAAGTTAAAAATATCCTTAAAAACTTTATTGAAAACGAGAAAAAAACATCTCCCTTGTCCGACGACAAACTAGAAAAATTATTAAAGGAAAAAGGTTATAACATTGCCCGTCGTACGGTAGCAAAGTATCGTGAACAGCTGGGGATACCTGTTGCCCGACTTAGAAAAGAAATCTAAGTTAACTTTAAAGAATGTTAATAAATTACGTACTCATTCCTTATAACTATATAAGAGATGAATTCTTAGCCATTATGTGTTGCTTCACTTATAAGTTCAGTAGAAGCCTGTTTTCCGAGGTACTTATCTATCATAAAATGTAGCAAGTAGATTAAGGGAGTTATAAGAATTGCTACTGCAAACTTATATATATAGTTTACCGACCCTACAGCCAGAATCTGCTTAAAATCCCAATTCCCGAAAACATAAAAAGCGATAAAGATTACAATGAAACTATCTATAAGCTGCGAGATAACCGTGGAACCCGTTGCTCTAAGCCAGATATGTTTGTTCTTTGTGACTTTACGTAACTTCTTAAACACATAAGCATCTGTTATTTGTCCAACCAAAAATGCAGTTATGCTACCTATAATTATCCCCATACCTGAATTTAGGATAATTCTGTACGCTGAGTTAATATTCAGAGGGTGTCCATCTCCATCCACTTTATTAAGTTCAACCCAAAAATCGGCAGGTGGTAAGACCGATGCACCATATAAAACAAAAAATGTGTACGCAATAAGTCCAGTAGTTATATACGAAATAAGCTTAACACCCTTTACGACATAATATTCATTAATAATATCTGAGATAATAAATACTATAGGCCAATTTAGCACCCCAGCAGACATATTAAAATCTAACTTAAAACCTAAAATACTAATTTGGGCTGGTTGTACGCCTAAAACAGCTTCAAGTGAGAAAATCTTGGAACCAATTATTTCTGCAGTAATGGCATTTGTTATAAATATGCCACAAAGTACAATAAACAGGATGTTCTTTTTTGTATACATGCCCTTTTGCTTTTCCTGCAAATGTAAAGCAAATTCATTCGAATTTCATAAGCTCTTCTGCAATCAACATATTAACAAGTTCAGAAATGTGGGCATCGTTATTATTTACAACTACCTTGTCCAGTGACAAATCTTTAGTTAAGTTACCTACATCCAACACTTTAACATTTTGCACTCTAAAAAAATCTTTGATTTTACCTACAAAAACTTTATTGCTCCATTCTAGATCCTGCACAAAAGGTATTAATACTACGATTAGCTCTGCATTAAGGCTATTAGAATAATCTACGAATTTTTGCAGGTCAGTAAAATGGTCAGTAATTGTCTTAGGGTCTGTGTAAGCCCGCTCTAGATAGTCCTGGTAAAACCTGCCGTCACTTTGAGGAAAAAGCCAGTACAGATAGTTTATCAGGTATGAACCTTCAATTAATGGTACAAAATAGTACGGGACGTTGCTATATGGTTGGAATCCCCAGAAATCAACATTATTTTTACCTGCCGCTGCATCTATATCATTTCCATAGTATTGTAAGAAAATCTTTTTAGGTATTATACCTGTTTTTTCTACTACATCATTTAGATACAAGAATTCTTTAGAAGTGTCTACTGCATTAACACCAAGATTTAGAACATTAACATCCTTTAAACGTGAAGAAATTATATCAGAGAACCGGTCCTTCACTTTCTTAATGCCGTATCCAGCAGTATAAGAATCTCCAACAAAATAGTATGCAGGTTTTCCTTCTTCATTTATAAACTCCGCGTCCCTCAAACCAAAAGAATTAAGGGGCTTCCAATAAAGTTTGTTCCATAGTTTTGTTGCGTGAGTATAACCAACTGCATGCGTCCTTGGTAAAAACATAAAAACGGCTTCAAGCACTAGAAGGAAACTAAATATGATACAAAGAGAAACAGTTACTGTCTTTAACGACTCGTTTAATTGTGTTCTTTTAACGAGTTTCCCAGCTAAAGAAATTAACTCTACAATAAGCAACAAGATAAGAAAAAGCCGCAAAAAGTGCGTGATTTTAGTAACATCAAAATGAGTACTTTCCCCAATGAGAAAAAACAAAGTCACGATTTTTAAAATCCTAATTATAAACATATAAAAGTGGCATTTAATTGTGTGTAACAATAGAAAGTAAACATCCAAAGGTACGAAAGTATACATTAGTATAATATTAAAATAAGTGGGCGAAAAGTATGAGCCCATCTGCGTTACCATTTTTTGAGAAGATAAAAAACATCTTATTCTGTCCCTTCGACCTATTTACAAGTTTTAGAAATACCCATTCAGATTATTTGAAGCATTTTTTTCCTATTTTTACAGGATGATTAGTGAAAAAGCAAATTCGGTATTCCAACAGGCGATTGGAGCGTACCACGTAACGGATCAAATAGATCATCCGTTGGAAAATCCGTACCCTTCAGATGCTATTGAGCATCTTCTTTACATGAAATGCTGGATAGATACAGTTCAATGGCACATGGAAGATGTGGTACGTAATCCTGAAATAAAACCAGAAGATGGACTTTACTGGAAACGCCGGATTGATGAATCTAACCAGGTGAGAACCGATACAGTAGAATACATAGACAGTTTTTATCTACAGCAATTTGTAGATGTGAAGCCTACAGAGGGAGCTACCATAAATACGGAAAGCCCGGCATGGGCTATTGACCGTTTGTCTATTCTTGCACTTAAGATTTACCATATGCACCAGGAGACTGTTCGTACAGATGCATCAGAGGAGCATATTCAGGCTTGCCAAAAGAAATTAGATGTACTTTTGGAGCAAAGAAAAGACTTGTCACAAAGCATAGATGAACTCTTAGAAGATATTTCCAAAGGGAAAAAGTATATGCGGGTGTACAAACAGATGAAAATGTATAATGATCCGTCACTCAACCCGGTTCTCTATACTAAATAGTAAGCATGGATACACCTAAGCGTATTATTATAACCCGCTTTTCTGCTATGGGCGATGTGGCCATGGTGGCGTCCGTCTTAAAAGATTTTTCTGACGCTTACCCAGATGTAGAATTGGTTATGGTAAGCCGACAAAATTTCAAGGACTTCTTTCGGGAAGTCCCTAATTTACAGTTCTATAATATAGAACCCAAAGGGAAACATAAAGGTTTTCTTGGTTTGTATAAACTTTATAAAGAACTATCTCGTCATCATCCAGATGCTCTGGTTGATTTACACTATAACCTACGTTCTAGAATTATAGCACTATTCTTCTCTTTTACAAAAGTAAAAGTTAGTCAACTAGACAAAGGACGTAAAGAGAAAAAGGAATTAATAAGCAAAAAGATGTTAATTCCTTTAAAATCTACTGTAGAAAGATACGCCGATGTTTTCCGAGGATTAGGATTTAAGTTTAGCTTAAAAGATACTCTACAAAAGAGTCCCAAAATTGTACCAGTCCTGGTACAAGATTTCCTTAAGACAAGTAACAAAAATATTGGAATAGCACCCTTTGCTCAACATGCTTACAAGATGCTTCCATTACCGAAAATGAAGAGCATTGTCTCCTCTTTGACAGAAAAAGGATATAATTGCTTGATATTGGGAGGCGGAAAATATGAAAAAGAAATAGCTGAAACTTGGGAGAGAGAATTTCCACATGTGCTATCACTTATAGGCAAATATTCTATGGATGTAGAATTAGATATAATCTCCAGCCTAGATTTGATGCTATCTATGGACTCATCAGGAATGCATATGGCGTCTTTAATGGGAGTGCGATGCGTCTCTATCTGGGGAGCTACACATCCATATGCCGGTTTCCTGGGATATGGACAGTCTATAAATGACGTAGTACAAGTAGAGCACCCTAACCGTCCAAGCTCTGTATATGGCAATAAATCCTGTGACTGTGATGGAGTAGAAGCCATAGATCTTGTTACCCCGGAAATGATCTTACAAAAGATTCATAATGCTTTGTAAACAGCTTCTAGTTGGCTTGCAATTACCTCGTCATTAAACTTCTGGACAAATTTATAACCCTCTTCAGCCATTTCTCGTCTTAATTCTGGTGTATCCATCAGCATCTGTATGGCATCCCTAATTACCGCTACATCATAAGGTTCTATATATACAGAATTAGGTCCTCCAGCTTCGGGAAAAACTCCGGAATTAGTTGTTATAACGGGAGTTTTAGAATACAAAGCTTCAATAATAGGAATACCAAAGCCCTCAAAAATAGAAGGATAAACCATAATAGTAGCAAGTTGGTACACAATAGCTAATTCTCTCTGCGAAACCCCGCCCAAGTGAATAAGTTTATGTTGCAAGCCCTCCTGTGATGCATAAGATTCTAATTCATTATAATATGCAGTCTTTTTACCTACCAAAACTAGCGTAGTATCAATATCTTTGATGGCTTTAAGTATAGATAGGGCATTTTTACGCTCCTCAAGCGTTCCTACATTAAGTATAAAGTTTTGAGGGATATCAAATTTACCACTTACAACTTGCTTCTCTTCATCAGAAAACGTCATTTTAAAGACATCTGAACAGCCTTGGTAGACCACCTTTACTTTCTCCGGCTCTACTTTCAAATACTGAACTACATCTCTTTTGGTCTGCTCGCTTATTGCTATCACACAATCCGCATTTTTTGCAGCATATAAAAATTTCCAATAATGGATTTTCCGGTCAAAAAAAGAATATAGATTAGGATAACGAATAAAAATCAAATCATGGATTGTAACTACACTCTTTAAATCCTTAGGTAATCCTACTGGAATCTCACCAGAAAGCCCGTGAAAAACACTTATACCATCTTGTTTAATTTGCTTTTTGACCCATAACATCCTCCATAATCCCTTTAACTTTCTTTCTAAAAAAGAGTGAGGCAGCTTTTCTATTGTATTATTGGACTCAACTAAAGCTTTTCTATCTGCGTTAGGTTTGGTATTGTACAAGAAATATGAATTGTCAGGATAGTGTTTAGATAATATCCGTACTAAATCTCGGCTATAGTTACCCAAACCTGTATTATTGTGAAAAAACCTCTTAGCATCAAAACCTATTTTCATAACAACTCCTTATTAGATTGTAGCTGGCGTATCTTAGCATACTTCATAAAGGTCTCAAAAGCAGCAAACATACAAACTATAAACCCCTCAAAACCATCCAAAAACCCTTTTTTAACAAAATAGTTCTTGAAAAATTTCCAAAATGGATTAAACAAAACTTTAAACATGCTTACCCTCTTGGCTGGATTTCGAAGCACTATGTTTCTTGCAGCAATATCACTATACTTATTAATCTTAAGGCAATGTGCACTAAATGACTTATATGCCCAATGCAGCAAATCTCCTTTAAGATGCTTGTGGCTTTGAGGATTATTTAATTCTATAATTTCATGTATATTATTGTCACCTTTCCAACTAGCTCTATTACGGTTAAAAAGTCGAATCTTACAATCTGGATACCAACCAGAATGTTTAAGCCACTTTCCACAATAATTATTTAGTCGGTTAAAAGAGTACCCATCAAAATCTAAGTTTTCCTTTACCACAAGTATAGATTCTCTCAGGGTACGAGAGAGCTCTTCATCAGCATCTAATGAAAGTACAAAGTCGTATGAAGCCTGACTATTAGCAAAGTTTTTCTGGTCAGTAAAACCAGAAAATGCATTCTCCACAAACCTTACATTATAATTTTGGCATATTTCTTTCGTTTTATCAGTAGAATAAGAGTCTATAACGACAATTTCATCTACAACACCTTGTAGAGACTTAATACAATTGCCAATAAACTCTTCTTCATTATAAGTGATTATAACACCAGAAATCTTACCCATATTTTGCTTTATTCTAATTACAAAGATAATCTATTTCTATTAAGCAAAAAGGTTGGTTAATATTTTGTTTTTTGATACCTTGCAACTATCCATAATCAAATAGCTAATGTTTTCAATTATAATTCCTTCCTGGAACAATCTAAAATACCTAGAAGTATGTATCTCAAGCATAGTAAAGAATTCTAAGTATGAACATCAAATAATTGTACATGTTAATGACGGTAGTGATGGCACATTAGCGTATCTCCAGAAAAATAATATAGCGTACACATCTAGTCTAAGTAATGTAGGTATCTGTTTTGGTGTAAACAGTGCTACATCACTTTCACAGCATGATTATATCGTTTATATGAACGACGATATGTATGTATGTCCTAATTGGGACAGCCATATTATTGACGAAATTCAAAAACTCCCAGACGACAATTTTATGCTTTCCGGCACACTAATTGAGCCCAAGGATACAAAAAATCCGTGCGTTATTAATCAAAATTATGGGACGGACCTAGCCACATTTAGAGAAGACGAATTATTAAAGAATTTTACAAGCCAAACCAAAAAAGACTGGTGCGGTTCTGCATGGCCTCCGACAATTGTTAGTAAAAGAATGTGGCTTATGGTGGGTGGATACAGTACAGAATTGTCCCCCGGAATGAGTAGTGATGATGATTTTGCGATAAAAATGTGGCACGCAGGCTGTCGCATTTTCAAAGGTATCGGTTCCAGCCGTATTTACCATTTTCAAGCTAAATCTACCTTAAGAATTAATAAAAATAAAGGTAGTAGACAATTCCTATTCAAGTGGGGTATAAATCAATCTGGTTTCAATAAATATTTTTTAAAACGTGGTACCCCTTACACCGAAGCACTCAGTGAACCTCCTACAGCTATTCTCAAAAAAGAAGAGCGTAGAGCTAGACTAAAAACATTTTGGTATACATTACGTTCTGGATATTCTACGTTTAAAAAACGGCTTATTTTGGGACTTGTCCAGATAAATATTTCAAACGTAATCTTGGAGAATGTAAGCTAGGATATAATAGGAGGGGTACATGGCATTACGTAGTAATGCCATGTATATATATTAAGACTTCTTTTCTTTAGAGCAACAAGATTTACCTTCTGCTTTAGCCTCATTTTTTGTAACTCCTTCTGCCTTAGTTTCTGGCATAGAAGAGCATGTAGTTTTTTCACCTTTAACTTCTGCCATACCTGAACAAGAAGCACCTTCTTTTTCCGTTAAACTGTCTTTGGAAGCACAACAGCTGGCAGTAGCTACTTCCTTGTTTTTTCTACTCTTTTTCTTTTTTCCGCCACCGTTATCAGCGGATACAGAAAAAGCAACTAGCATGACTAAAGTAAATGACGCAATGATTTTTTTCATAGTAATTAAATATTGGTTTAAACCTTCAGCAACATATTTTATGCCAATTATAAGAATTTTATCTTAAAAAACTGCTTATCAACACTTATTTAGATTCTTTCCGCAGACAAGCTTAATACTTTCACATTTAAACATATTGAGTATACGAGTTGCCAATAGAATTACTTCAATCCTCTACTGGATTCTGATTTGTGCATATTTAAGTGACGTTAACACCGCTGTCCGTAAGGTTTGTTGTGGTTTACATTACTTCTTTCACAAAGTAACACACTGACAGTACACATTACCTTCAAGTAGAATAACCTATTATACAATAATAGAACAATAAAAAACGGTTACTAATAGCTTAGTAACCGTTAAATAAAAATAATAAGTACGTCGTCTTTACTCTCCGTGTAGCCAAGCTTTCTTAGCTAACAGAGCTTCATCGTCTTCTACATTATCCGGATCCGGTACACAACAGTCTACCGGACATACAGCTGCACACTGAGGTTCCTCATGGAATCCAATACACTCTGTACATTTATCAGAAACAATATAGTAAAACTCATCAGAAACAGGTTCCATTGCATCAGTACCTGATACTACTGTACCGTCTCCGTAATCAATCTCCGTCACTTTAGTACCACCAGCG
>CAZBAV010000005.1:0-1658 GCA_964489955.1 uncultured Lacihabitans sp.
GGGCAAAGCTTACTTCTTTGAATACCTTTCCGATAATTCCTTGAAGTTTCTTTTTCGTCAATAATTCATTGATATACCCTACTTTTTCCGGAACAAACTGGTTAAACAATACCCTACCTGCTACGGTTTCTATCATATCCTCTAGCAACTCTCCGTTTTCATTCTTAACCTTAGCTTTAACCTTGATATAAGCATGTTTAGAAATAGCACCTTCATTTAAGGCAATCACTACCTCTTCTGCCGAGTAGAAAGTCATACCTTCTCCTGCAATCACTTCTTCAGGTGTAGATCTCTTACCACGTGTTACGTAATAAAGACCCAATACCATGTCCTGAGAAGGTACAGTAATAGGAGCTCCGTTAGCCGGGTTTAGGATATTGTGCGATGAAAGCATCAATACCGAAGCCTCCATTATAGCCTCTTGACCTAGTGGTACGTGTACCGCCATCTGGTCACCGTCAAAGTCAGCGTTAAAGGCCGTACAAACTAATGGGTGAAGCTGGATAGCTTTACCTTCAACTAATTTAGGTTGGAATGCCTGAATACCCAAACGGTGAAGCGTAGGAGCACGGTTTAGCATTACCGGGTGTCCTTTCAATACATTTTCTAGGATATCCCATATAACTGCATCCTTGCGGTCTACAATCTTCTTAGCAGATTTTACAGTCTTAACTATTCCTCTTTCTATTAGCTTACGGATAATAAACGGTTTGAATAGCTCAGCCGCCATATCCTTAGGAAGTCCACACTCGTGTAGTTTCATTTCTGGACCTACCACGATTACCGAACGACCAGAGTAGTCAACCCTTTTACCTAGTAGGTTTTGACGGAAACGTCCTTGCTTACCTTTCAACATATCTGAAAGTGATTTCAAAGCACGGTTACCATCAGACCTTACAGCGTTAACTTTTCTTGAGTTATCAAATAGTGAGTCCACAGCCTCTTGAAGCATACGTTTCTCATTTCTAAGAATTACTTCAGGAGCTTTGATTTCTATAAGTCTCTTAAGACGGTTATTACGGATAATAACCCTACGGTAAAGGTCATTTAAATCAGATGTAGCAAAACGACCACCATCCAGAGGCACCAATGGTCTCAATTCTGGTGGAATAACCGGAACCATACGGATAACCATCCACTCAGGATTGTTTTCAATACGGGTTCTAGCATCACGGAAAGACTCAACAACTTTCAGTCTCTTAAGAGCCTCTGCCTTTCTTTGCTGAGAAGTATCAGTAGCTGCCTGGTGACGTAACTGGTACGAAAGCTCATCTAACTGGATTCTAGATAGCAACATTGAAAGAGCATCTGCTCCCATTTTAGCTATGAACTTCTGAGGATCCTCATCAGGAAGCATTTGGTTTTCTCTTGGAAGCTTGTCCATGATATCCAAATATTCTTCTTCAGTAAGGAAGTCCATGTGGTTCAACCCATCTTCTTCTTTAATACCTGATTGGATTACAACATACCGCTCATAGTAAATCACTTGGTCCAGTTTCTTAGAAGAAAGACCTAATAAGTAACCAATTTTGTTAGGAAGAGATTTGAAGTACCAGATGTGGGCTACAGGAACTACTAGTTCTATGTGTCCCATACGCTCTCTACGAACTTTTTTCTCGGTAACCTCCACACCACAACGGTCACAAATGATTCCTTTA
>CAZBAV010000005.1:1668-129038 GCA_964489955.1 uncultured Lacihabitans sp.
CTCTTGTATTTACCACAGTGACATTCCCAGTCTTTTACCGGCCCGAAGATACGCTCACAGAACAAACCTCCCATTTCTGGCTTGTAAGTTCTATAGTTGATGGTCTCCGGTTGGGTAACTTCTCCATAAGAACCCTCCAGAATAGATTCTGGAGAGGCCAAACTTATGGTTATGCTATTAAAATCGCTGTTAAGCTTTTTGTTTTTCTTTAATGACATTTTCTAATGTTCTTTATTGAAAATGAAAAAATTAGTTAAGAGTGATTTCGAGTGCAAGTCCTCTTAGCTCATGCACAAGTACGTTAAACGACTCAGGTATACTGGCTTTAGGAAGGTTTTCTCCTTTCACTATAGCTTCATAAGCCTTAGCTCTACCTAACACGTCATCGGATTTCAATGTAAGGATTTCACGAAGTACATGCGATGCTCCGAATGCTTCAAGAGCCCATACCTCCATTTCTCCAAAACGCTGACCACCAAACTGTGCTTTACCACCCAGCGGTTGCTGTGTAATAAGCGAGTATGGTCCGATAGAACGGGCGTGCATTTTATCATCAACCAAGTGACCAAGTTTCAGCATGTACATGATACCTACTGTAGTTGGTTGGTCAAAACGCTCACCTGTAAGACCATTGTAAAGGTACGTACGGCCAAATTCTGCAAGACCAGCCTCCTGAAGCTCAGCAGATACTTCGTCATTAGAAGCTCCGTCAAAGATTGGTGTAGCATACTTGCGTCCTAGTTTTTTACCTGCCCATCCAAGACAAACCTCATACAGCTGTCCAATGTTCATCCTTGAAGGTACCCCAAGTGGGTTAAGTACGATGTCCATTGTGCTTCCGTCTTCCAGGAATGGCATGTCCTCATCTCTTACGATTTTGGCTACAACCCCTTTGTTACCGTGACGACCGGCCATTTTATCACCCACTTTCAACTTACGTTTCTTAGCGATGTAAACTTTAGCCAATTTCACGATACCTGCAGGAAGCTCATCTCCTACTTCAAGAACAAATTTCTCTCTCTTGAATACCCCGATGATTTCAGAACGTCTTGTCAAATAGTTTTTCACCAATTGAACAAGTAGTCCGTTTGTTTCTGCATCGCTAGTCCATCCTTCTAGGATAATATCTCCTAATAAGTTAGCCTCTTCTGGTACGTTATATGTACTTTCATCTACAAACATGTTTTTCTCTGGGAAAAGGTTGTTTGAGATGTTAGACTTGTTGAATTTAGCTCCTTTAGAAACTAATTCTTCTCCAAACTTATGCTTAACGCCATTAGTAGCTTTACCATCTAGTAATTCTACCATTTTGTCTATCATAACCACTTTAAGTGCAGAAAGCTCTTTGCTATGCTTAGCCATCAAACGCTTAACTTCTTCTTTGTGCTTAACTCTTTCTTCTTTAGAGGGTCTAGAGAAAAGTTTGGTGTCTATAATTACCCCTCTTAATGATGGAGGTGCTTTTTTAGATGCATCTTTCACATCACCGGCTTTGTCTCCAAAGATAGCTCTAAGAAGTTTTTCTTCCGGAGTTGGATCAGACTCTCCTTTAGGGGTGATTTTACCAATTAGGATATCTCCTTCTTTGATGTGTGTACCTACAGCTACTATACCGTTTTCGTCCAAGTTTTTAACTGCCTCTTCAGATACGTTTGGTATCTCCGAAGTAAGTTCTTCTTCTCCACGCTTAGTATCACGCACTTCAAGGTCAAACTCTTCTATGTGGATAGACGTAAAGATATCTTCACGAACCACACGCTCAGAGATTACGATGGCATCCTCAAAGTTGTATCCTTGCCATGGCATGAAGGCAACCTGAAGGTTACGTCCTAGTGCAAGTTCTCCACCTTGAGTAGCATATCCTTCTACAAGGATTTGACCTTTCTTAACTTTATCTCCTTTCAATACTATAGGACGAAGGTTGATACACGTATCTTGGTTAGTCCTACGGAACTTGATTAGGTTATATGTTTTAAAGTTAGTTTCGAAGTTCACTAATTTCTGGCTATCAGACCAGTCATAGTTAACCACAATTTTTTCTGCATCTACGTAGTCAATCACACCTTCTCCTTCTGCTACTACTAGCGTTCTGGAGTCACGTGCAAGTTTTCCTTCCAGACCAGTACCTACAATCGGAGCTTCAGGACGTAACAATGGCACGGCCTGACGCTGCATGTTTGATCCCATCAAGGCACGGTTAGCATCATCATGCTCCAAGAAAGGAATCATAGAAGCTGCTATGGATACAATCTGGTTAGGAGCAATATCCATGTACTCGATATCTGTTGGAGATTTCAAAGGAAAATCACCTTCGTATCTACACTTAAGAGCCTCTACCGTAAAGCTTCCGTCTTCTTTTACATCGGCTGTAGCCATGGCAATGTTCTTACCATCTTCTACCTCAGCTGTAAGGTATTCTATTTCTCCGGAAAGCTTACCGTCAATCACCTTATTGTAAGGAGTTTCGATGAAACCCATAGAGTTGATTTTCGCATACGTACAAAGCGAAGATATCAAACCAATGTTTGGCCCCTCAGGAGTTTCAATAGTACAAAGACGACCATAGTGTGTATAGTGAACGTCACGCACCTCGAAACCTGCTCTCTCTCTTGATAAACCTCCTGGTCCTAAAGCTGAAAGACGACGCTTGTGCGTGATCTCTGCAAGAGGGTTGGTTTGATCCATGAACTGAGAAAGCTGGTTGGTACCAAAGAACGAGTTGATTACCGAAGAAAGCGTACGTGCATTGATTAGATCAACTGGCTTAAAGTCTTCGTTATCTCTTACGTTCATTCTTTCTTTGATAGTACGAGCCATACGGGCAAGACCTACGCCAAACTGGCCTGAAAGCTGCTCACCTACGGTA
Source organism: uncultured Lacihabitans sp. (assembly GCA_964489955.1). Classification (GTDB taxonomy): domain Bacteria; phylum Bacteroidota; class Bacteroidia; order Cytophagales; family Spirosomataceae; genus Leadbetterella. Next base: position 4,535 of record CAZBAV010000005.1, read on the forward strand.
CGAACACGACGATTAGAAAGGTGGTCAATATCATCCACAACCGCTTTGGCGTTGATAAGACCGATTAGATATTTCACGATAGAGATAATATCTTCTTTTGAAAGAACTCTTGTCTCTAGTGGCGTATCAAGGCTAAGTTTTGTATTAACTCTGTAACGACCTACTTCTCCTAAGTCATAACGCTTATCTGAGAAGAATAGACCCTGAATAATCTCACGGGCAGTAGCCTCGTCAGGAGCCTCAGTGTTACGAAGCTGACGGTAGATTTGCTCTACGGCTTCTTTCTCTGAGTTTGAGCTATCTTTCTGAAGTGTATTATAGATGATGTTAAATTCTGAAGTATTGGCATCTTCTTTATGTAAGATTACCGACTTCATTTCTGCATCAAGGATAAGTTCTAAGTCATTCTCAGAAATGATTGAATCACGCTCAAGGATTACCTCATTACGATCAATAGAAACCACCTCACCTGTATCTTCATCCACGAAATCTTCTGTCCACGTCTTAAGAACCCTTGCAGCAAGCTTACGGCCCACTACTTTTTTAAGGTTTTCTTTTGTAGCAGAAATTTCTTCTGAAAGACCAAAAAGGTCTAATATTTCTTTATCTGAACCGAAACCTATAGAACGCAAAAGAGTAGTTACAGGGAACTTCTTCTTACGGTCAATGTAGGCATACATCACGTTGTTTACGTCTGTAGAGAATTCTATCCAAGAACCCTTCATAGGGATAACACGGGCAGAATACAGTTTTGTACCGTTTGTATGCTTACTCATAGAGAAGAATACACCCGGAGAACGGTGAAGCTGCGATACGATAACACGCTCAGCACCGTTAATCACGAAAGATCCACGAGCCGTCATGTAAGGAATATTTCCTAAGAAAACTTCCTGCTCTATGGTTTCAAAATCTTCGTTGTCAGTGTCATTACACAAAAGCCTAAGTTTGGCTTTCAATGGCACTGAATAAGTAAGACCTCTGTCTATACACTCATCTACTGAGTATTTAGGCTGGTCAATAGTGTAGTCGATAAATTCAAGCACGTAGTTCTCGCGTGAATCTGCAATCGGGAAGTTATCCATAAACGTCTGATACAGACCTTCTGCCCTACGGCTTTCGGCAGGCGTATCAATCTGGAAAAACTCTGTGAATGATTGCAATTGAATATCCAAGAAATCTGGATACTCTAACGCTGGCTGAACACTTGCAAAGGACTTCCTTCCGGTTTCTGTCAATTTCAAGGTTTTAAATTGTTTAAGTGTTTTAATAACTTGACGGCTGCCAAACCGACAGCCCAAAAACGCAGTGAAGACCCATTTTCTCCTACCCTGCGTGAGCAGAAGTTTCTCGGGCTATTTTAATGAATAACGAAAAACTAAAAAAGAAAATTATCAATCAGCGTGCAAAGGCCTATGTGTTTGATTCTTATCTGCTTAGCGTTCAGTATGCACCAAAAGAGTGCAAAATTAACACGTTTTTTTATTTTGTGCAAGTATAATGCGTTAAAATTATGGAGTTTAAGGCAATTACTCATGGAGTTAGAAACCTCGCTCAAACCCTGTTCGCCATAATACAGGTTTGAAGGAGAGATATGCTGAACTTTTTAAGTTTCTATTGAAGTTGTAATTAAATCATTAATAAATTGGCTTACAGCACAATATACATTGAAAAACGACCAGGTTTTCATTAAACAAAAACATCAGAAGATGCTCATATACGCCGAAGCAAGACTTCAAAACTATGCAACTTTCCTCCTGTTGATTAAGCTCTCTGTGACAATAGTAACTCAGGATAGAAGCAAAACACCGATAGCATGCCTAGTGTACGATGATTTTGGAGCTCTGACCCCTTATGTGAAGTAGCATATTGTTGCAGTACATAGACAAGGTTAAAATCCTTATGTCTGTGTATTTTTAGTCGAAATCAGCTTAGATGCATAAGTTTATCTAAAGAAGCAAACGTTTTATGGCAAGTCAATTACCAGATAATAAATGTTTAGTTGTTTCTAATCATATTTTAATACGCCTCCGTCATCTATCATATAGTTTTACCTCCCAATAAATACAATATAAACCATGATTAAACCCCACAAAGTGGGCATTTTGTGCTTACTTATTCATTATGTTTTCGTTCAACCGTACGACAAAATAAGATAACAATAAATGCCTCTGTAACTGCATAGAGGTATGACTTGCTTTTTATGAACCAACAGTAAAAATTGATTAAAAAAACCGAATGAAACAGATAGTAATAACATTTGCCATATCTTTCCTTTGTCCCCTACTCCTTATAGCTCAATACACCGATATTGGATCAAGAGCACACGCTCGTCATTTACCAAGCCCCTTAACACAAGGTCTTGCTGTAGACGTTAATGCTACATTTCAAATGCAGATACAAAGCGAGGGGAGCCTTCTAGGAGGAAAAAACTACCGAGTAAGATTGGAACTTATGCATGGCACAGTGTATCCTCAATCGGGTATAACATACAAAGGAAAGCATTATGATCAACAAGACTTTAATGGACAAATTAAAACGTATTTACAAAATATTAGAGTAACAGGAATAGACTTTGTAGCCTATCCCAGCGGTCTTGATTGCTCTCAATTTTCGAACTCTTCGGCGGCTCAAGGTAGTACTTCAAGTTCTGCCTTTTGCTCTCAGAAAGGAAGTGGATCTCCAGGTTTAGCCTCTGCAAAAATTACGAAAGTCCACTTGAGTGGGGTTTCTGAACTAACTCGGGCTATTGATAGACTTGAAAGAGAGGCAGTAGCAGAAAAGCAAAAAGCAGCGAAGAAAGTAGCTCAACAGCAAAATAAACAAACTTCTGCCACCACATCACAACAACAAAAGACACAAAGCTCAGGACAAACAAATTCTTCTTCAAATAGCAAATATGGACAAACTGGCGGCGGATCAACTACAAGTGCTGCGGAGAGGAGGCGTCAACAAGAAGAAGTTCAAAGAAAAATCAGGGAGAACGAAAGAGAAAAACAACGCCTAATGAACGAAGGGGCCGCAGCCGCGGCGGTTCTGACAAACCAAGGTATGGATTATGTAGGAAAGAAGCTTGATAAGCTTAAGGAGGACCTCGACCCTAACTACGTAACAAGTTGGAGTCATTTGGGTTTAGGCTTTGCAGGAGATTTCAAAAACTTTGGTAAGGAGATAGATTTGCAGATTCCGCAGTCCACGTACCTTAATATGGCTATGAACTTTATGTTTATAAGTTTGGAAGGTAGAGTCAGTTATAATGTATTACCGGTTCAATCATTTTCTCTTGAGCGAGTTAATTGGCATAGTCAAACTCCAGCAGTGTTTGATACGATTGATGAAAATGGTTTCCAATTGTATGATGAAAATGGCTTTCCATTATCTCAAGAATTAGAACTACGAGTGGGAAATGCGGGCTGGGCTGCAGGTTTTTCGGCCGGAATTAATGTACCTATTAAATATTTTCAGTTTTACGGAATATACGGGAAAGATTTTATTTCCCACAATAATTTAAGCATCGAACTACAAGATTACAATACGAGTAGTTTTGATAATAATAAAAATTTGGATGCTATCTTCCCTACACAGACAAGGGTCTCCTTTGGTATAAATTTTAATATTCCAAAAACAAAACTTGCTTTAGGCGTTTCGTATAATATGTTTTCGTACTTGCTAGAGGAAAAAAAATTATCTAGTCATAAAGTTACCTATCGAGGAAATAACATGAGGTACCGTGGTGCAGAATACGGAATTTACAAGAATAATTTTGAAAAGTATAAATACAATAATTTTGGGGTATATCTCTTATATGTTTTCAGTAAATAGCTCAACCTATTCCGTATTTCTTAAACCGTTCACAAGCTTATTACATTTCAAGAGCTTGAACAAATAATTTCAATAAATAACTTTATGAAAAAACTGCTTTACCTCCTCATCATCCCGCTTTTGTTTTCCTGCGAAAAAGAAAACAAAGCACCAGAAAGCCCTATAGTAGGCACTTGGAAAATAACAGCCTATCAAATCCGTAGCAATTCTTCGCCTACCTGGATTGATGCCGGCGAACCCTGTAAACTTGACGACACCGAAGAGTATTTTGCCAATGGGAAATGGATCCGATACGATGGAAATCATCAATGCACCACAGGTACTGGCGTGGTAACAGGTACCTGGAGATTGGCTGCCGCTAGTACCAAAATAGTTTATACGTATGACATCGCTCCCGGCGAATATGAGTCTACAGTAGAACAGCTCTCCTCTACCCGATTGGTACTAAGCTGGTCTGCAGGTGATGCAAACGGCACTCAGTATCGAGCTACCTATACTAAACTATAGGGTTTGCCATCCTGAATCAATATATCTGACAATAACTATTTAAAAAATTACTATGAAAACAACAATCGTTTTACTTTGTCTACTTTTAACTGGCGTAGCCTTGCACGCCCAACAGCAATATGAAGTTATTACATTTAAAAAGGAATCTGGTTGGCAGATTGGAGATGTAAGTCCTACAAAAACGCTGTATGGTCAGATTTCTGTGAATATTTCTGTAGAAAAAAGTACACTTACGGGTAGGCACTACTACAAAGTTAATATCAAAAATATATCTGATAAAACCCTGGAGTTTGGGGCAAGACTTACGGACAAGTACCCAAATAGATCACACTTTAGTGTGAAAGTATTGCCCGGAAAAACCTTTAAATGGGATGAACATCTAAGCTCATCAGCCGCAGAAATATACTTTCTTGCAACTACACCAAAATAAGTTTAGATCTGTTTTGAGTTACCAAGTCTGAAATACAAGAATACAAACTCCAATCAATAAATTTTCATGTATTTTGGCAGGCAAATGCTTCCAACCAGATTATACAATAGTCGTCAAAATGGTTCGTCACATGAGCTTAGAAAACTATACTTTTCTAGGCTTTTTGCTTCTTTATGTGAAATTTCGTTTCGTAAAAATCTCCACTACCGTAATTAAGGTTACTTCAAAATCTCTTATTTGTTCTATAATAGATGTTTCCCGTTCTTTTACACAAGAAAATAGGAAAAATCGCAAATTCATCTTCAAAAACCCTATTCTTCCAGACCTAATCTCATGTATTGGTGATCTGTTAATGATTAATTATCAAGGCTGAAGACTCATTTTAGGCCGTAAAAATCATCAATTATCCAATATGAAGGCAATAAAATACCGGTAGTTTAACGTTAAAACATTGCGACCCTTCTAGTTAAAAGGAATTCCTTCTAACTTTATGTAGCCAACAAACATGCTTGGCCTTACTACCCTACCCTGAAAATAAAAATCTGGACTTACTTTTCTTGGTCTGTTACTTCAAGAAACGCTTATTCTGACAGTTAGCATAATCAGGTTTACTCACAATAAAAAATAAAATCCAATGAGAACACTATCCTTATTATTTATTTTCCTTGCCTCCATCCTTAGTTGCACCAAAAAGGATGTTGGCCCGGACGAGCCACGAAACCCGCCTCAGGCTACTTTTACTTATGACAATAAAGGTAAAGGAGTAGTACAATTCACAAATAACTCACAGCATGCCGAGTCCCACTCCTGGGATTTTGGTGACGGAAAAACGTCTACAGAAGTAAGTCCACTACATACTTATATGAAAAATGGAGATTATGAAATAACTCTGAACATAAAGAACACCCATGGCAACCATAGTGTAAAACAAACCGTGAAAGTGGCAGACCTGAATGCACCAGTTGCGGACTTTACTTTTAAAATAGAAATAGATAAAGTTACTTTCGAGAACACATCGCAGCATGCTGCTACTTATGCATGGGATTTTGGAGATAATGGAAAAAGTACAGAAGCAAAACCCGTCCATACCTACAAAGCAAATGGCAAATACACTGTGAAACTTACGGCAAGTAACGACTTAGGAACCCATTCGGTTTCCAAAGAAGTAGAAATCACACAAATAAAAACATATGAAGAGACCAATAACAGCCTACTCTTTGTGGCAAATTATAGAGCGGGCAAACAGTACCTGCACGCTATTAATGCCTCTTCCGGCGAAACCAAATGGACAAAAGATGACTTTTCCGGAAATGTAAAAGGCAGCATATCGCTTGTAAACAACACACTGTACTTTGGCGATGAGGCCTACTTTTATGCCGTGGATGCCACAAATGGCAACATTAAGTGGCGTTTTGCCCTACCAAAGGGGATGAACGGTAGCCCAGTAGTTCTCAATAATGTGGTTTACTTTGGAGCAAATAATAATAAGATTTATGCACTAAACACTGGCAATGGGTCCAAAAAATGGGAGTTTAATACTAGCTCTGCCGTTACGGCCAGTCCGGTTATACACAATAATGTGCTTTACGTTGGGAGTTTGTCTTTGCCTGACCGGGGCGGTATCTTTTACGCAATTAACATAGCTGATGGAAACCAAAAATGGCAGCGTGGAACTTATTTTGGCGAGATGACTTCTAAAGCTATAGTAAGTGGAAATAACGTATACTACGGAGGCTCTGGAGGCTTCCATATCGTAAACAGCCAAACTGGGGAACTGGTAACCCACTTCTATTTTAAAATAGAACACTCAAGCCCCACACTAGTAGGAAACCAGCTCTATGCAATTGTAGACGGAAAAGAGCTCAAAAGTAAAAACCTAACAAATGAAAACGCAGCTTGGTCTTATGACTTTGGTGTGGGTAACACTAACTTCTCTAGCCCCGTTCTGGTCGGAGATATAATTTATGCCTCTGGTAACAAGAGTGTATATGCCAAAAACCGCACAAGCGGCGGTATAATTTGGAAGCACCAAGGAATAAGCTTTAATGCCAAAAATATCACATACGCACAAAACGTACTCTATGCCGTGGAGGTAAATGGTACCAACTCCAACCTAGTTGCACTTAACGCTAAAACAGGTGATGTCATGTTTACCAAAGACATAGAAGGATCAGTGGGAGACATAACTGTACAAGATAAATCAGGGAAGTCGTATTATTCCACTTCTACAGGTCAGCAGTAATTCAGGAAAGATAGCAAGCTATGTAAAGCTTGCTATCTTTTTTCATACGTATAGTAATCTATCATTTCTGAACCTTTTTTAAGTTCTATCCCATAAGACTCAAGTGCTTTTTCAAGGCTTTCGACATTGTCTTTATGGATGATTGTAAAATCGTATTTCTTACTCTCCTCACCATTATATGAGATCACCACCCCAAATGCATTAGATAATACAGCTGCCACATCTTTCAGGTTATAGTTTACCATACTTAAAACACCTTCACCTGAACTACTTCTACTTTGCTCCTTTTCTTCGGTCACTTGCAGTCTAGAGCCATCTTTTACTTCTATCTCAAAAACATCCGTGGCCTGTGCCACTATACTCTCTTTTAAGCCCAAGGCATCTATAATCTTCTGACGCACCAGCACCATTTCGTTATTGTAAGCCTCCATACTAAAGTTCTCTTTTGTTCGCAGGCTATTTTTGTAGAATACATTATACGCAGCATTATTATACGCTGTATCTCCAAACACAACCCTATGTGCCGGAACTTTCAGCAGACCAGAAAAAATAGACTTTATTGGTGTTTTATTAAAAACAAACAGTCCTACTATCCCATTCATCATCATAGAACGCTTATCACTCTCCAAAGCATTACTAATTACAAAAGCAGATTTGAGGGTTTCATTATCCCTATTTTGAAGCAACACATTTTGTAAAGATTGTTTTGGAGTCTCAGCCGTCTTTTCTACTATCTCCTTCTTTTCTACTGTGCCCAAATTTTCACCTTCAATAAAACTCCTTAATAGTTCAGGGGTTAGGTCTTTTGGTTTCCCTACCCACTTTACTACATTTTGGGCATCCACCAAGACAGTGGCTGGCACCGTAACACTCCCGTTTCTCTCTACTTGCAGGGTCCTAAATAACTGTCTACTTTGATCTGTGGCCACAATAGTTTGGAAGTCCACTTTCTTAAAGATCCTTTCGGCCAGTTCGGGTTTCTCGTAGGTTACAGAAACAAAAACAAAATCTTTGTTACCTTTAAACTCTTTTTGTAATTCATTAAGGTGCGGAACCGCAGCCAAACAGGGGGCACACCATGTAGCCCAAAATTCAAGAACTTTATATTTATTATCCAGGTTGGTATCTTCCGGCTTATTTTTCAGGAATTCTGTAAGTCCTACAGACTCCAGTTTAGTTCCCACAACACCCGATTGGGCTATTAGTAAATATGGACTAGAACAAAAAAAGAGAAATAAACATAGTACAATTTTCATATTTGAATATGGTTGGTTACCTATGAGACTAGCGAACCAAAGAAAAGGTTACAGGTATCTCTGTATTTATATTCTACACTAATTGGAAAACAAAAAACACTGCCCCAATAGGCAGTGCTCTTGATTCTCTCTTTCTAAACTATCTTACATGTTTAACGATCAATTCGCTCCATCTACCGCCAAATAAATACTACTCTTCCTGCTTTTTCTCTTCCCCTTCCTGACCTACCAGATAATTCGGCAGGTTCAAACCGGCCATGTTAAAGAGGTCATTGAGTGGTGGTACGGTTTTCATCATCCCAGATACGAAATTTGCCGTTGAAGAATTTTCACCTTGGTTATTCCCTGAGTCCCAAACCGTAATTTTATCAATTTTGATGTTTTTCACAGCCTCTACCTGCGTTTTCACCAACTCAGGAAGCTTCTCTATCAATAGCAACTGGAATGCTTTGGTAGGATCTCCACCCGCAGCGGCTACTACTTCTTTGTATCCATCGGCTTGTTTTGTCAAGATTTCGAACAAACCTTTTGCTTCTGCTTCCATTTTCGCATAAATGGCATCTGCCTCTCCTTTTGCATTCTCTCTTATGGTTTCTGCAGCAGCTTGGGCTTCTATAATGGCTCTTTGCTTCGCAATTTCTGCCGGAACTACAATGTTCGCAATCTGCGTAGAACGCTCTCTTTCCGAACGAGCAAGCTCGGCTTTTTGCTCAGCCAGATACGACTCTTCTAAGGCTCTGGCTTGTTGTACTTTTTCCGAAGCCAATGCTATTCTCAAAGCCTCCGCTTCCTTTTCTCTACGATTGGCTTCCGACTGAGCTATGGATATTTTTGCTTCATTTTCCCCTTGAATGGCTATGGCGTTAGCTTCCGAGGTTTTCACTCTCGTGTCTCGTTGTGCTTCAGCCTTTCCAATGGTCTCGTCTTTCAGAGCGGTGGCAATACTCACCTCTCTATCCTTTTGCGTATTGGCTATACGCACGTCTCTGTCTCGGTGCGTTTCGGCTATTTGGGTATCTTTTTCACGGTCGGCAAGAGCCTTCCCGGTTTCCCCTATTTTCTCCTGCTCTGCTACGCTTATTTTAGCTTCGTTTATGGCTTTTGCCGCGGCTTCTTTTCCTAAGGCCTCTATATAACCTGACTCGTCTTTTATATCTGTTACGTTTACGTTTATCAGCTTCAAGCCAATTTTCTTCAGCTCGCTGTCTACGTTTTTAGAAATATTGTCCAGAAACTTGTCTCTGTCTGAGTTTATTTCTTCGATAGTCATGGTAGCAATTACCAAACGTAACTGCCCGAAAAGAATATCCTTGGCCAGCTCCTGGGTTTGCTCAGGGCTAAGTCCAAGCAATCTCTCAGCTGCGGTGTTCATGCTGTCGGCTTCGGTAGAAATGGCAATAGTAAACCTACACGGCACATCAACGCGTATATTTTGTCTGGAAAGAGCATTGGTCAAATTCGCCTCAATGGAAAGGGGCTTCAAGTCTAGGTAAGCGAAATCCTGAATTACAGGCCAAACAAACGCACCTCCACCGTGAATACACTTGGCCGAAGTACCTCCGGTGCGGCCGTAAATCACCAGAATTTTGTCGGATGGACATCTTTTGTATCGTGAAACAAGGGCTGTAATGGTTACAAAAATCACCACTGCGGCTACTACTACAATAATAATTGGGGTCATATTCTATCTACAATTAATAAGTTATCACTCTCTAATTTTACTACTCTCACCATCGCTCCGGAGGGAATTGCACCTCCTTCGGTAACGGCATTGAGCTCGTGTACCGCTCCTTTTACACTGATTAGCACTCGTCCTTTTCCGCTTTTTTCGGCCGGAACAGTCAGGTAAACTTCAGCTGTCTTGTTTAGAGTATTCTCTATTCTAAACGAGTTGTCTTCCGCCAGTTTGGTCACTTGCTTTATGATTACAAAAAAGACATACACAAACAGTAGACCAACCATTAAAGCCAGAGCTACCAGCAGAATCTTGTTTTGAACGACATCATAAAACGAGATCCCCGTCCACCCAAAACCGAGAAGAAAATTGATGAGGTTTCTAAGCGAAAACAACTGAAAGGGAGCATCTCCACCCGATAGGTCTCCTTCAAAATCGGCCTCAAGGCCATCTGAGGAGTCAGCCCCCATAAAGGTCATTACGGTTTGAATAAAAAAAATAATACTGGTAGGAATGGCCACGTACCAAAACGCCTTTAGCAATGGCTCTAGTCCTTCTAAAAAATCCATAGGTTTATTATTAAAGTTGGCAAATAAAATTATACGGTATTATTTGATTACCATCAAACCGGTTTATTGTAAAACTAAACTTTTTGGTATAAAAAACCAAATGAAATGGACTAGTGGCAGATAACTTGATTGAGAGGTAATATAAATAGGATATATGGATTCTTTGCAAACAAAGAGACACTGCCCGTTTGAACAGTGTCTCTTCATTTATGTCTAAATCAAAATTATTTGATTTCGATTTTTTAAAAAGACTAAGTTTCTTTCGATAATTCCATTTAGGATTTTAATGTGTTATCTACTCATCAATTATAAGATGTTCCAGAATCTTAACCTCTTCTGTAAGATTATTAGCTGTATTGATACAAGGAATCTGGACTTTAGCCGTAAACACACTTTCGGGACTTACCTCAAAGCCCGGTTCCAATGTAATGCTGTTTCCTGCAAAATACCGCACATTAGATTTCCCTGAAATTTTATTACTGGCTGAAATAGTCTGCACCGCCTGAATTAAAAGTTTTGTGTCTTCAGACTTTGAAATACGCTGACGGATTATGTACAAGTGCTGCAGTATGCACCGCTAGCCAAACTATCGCTATTAGCTCAATTTGTTATCAAATACAGTCAGTATCAGAACAATTTTATAACTGTTCTAGCACAATTAATTCCTCAATAAAAATTTGATGAAGAATTAACGTTAGGCTTTGTGATACCTAACGCTAATTTCTAACACAGAAATTGAATTTCATAGCTCAGATCCATCAATTACACCCTCCTAAAATAGCTCTAAATACGGACCCTTTGCTTACTTCAAATCCCGGCAAAAGCTCAATAGATGCTCCTTCATAGCTAATGTTCGAACTACCCTTTACTTTGTTTCTGGCTATAATACTTCCTGTATTTTTCTTTGCCAGCACTTGACTCGTCTGATTGTTAAAATCGTTGGTGGGCGAGCTCAGCGTAACACTATTGCCTGAAGGACACGGACATTCTAATTTTGAAGTAGTATTAGTGGTAATAGTGCAGGTTCCGATGGTAAAACTAAAATGGGAATAAAGCCCGATACCAAGACCAGTCAAAGCAAAAGTTCCATTGTTTATATTTACTGTTCTGGTAGATAATATTCCATCTTTCCGATAACTTAACAAAACAGATGATTGTTGGTGTCCACTAACACTAAACCCTATACTACCATCTTCGCTATCACAACCAGAGGGTCTGTTAAAATCAGAGGCGACTACGTTCGGCTGACTAAAAACAACAGTCCCTGAACCAGTGGCAATACACATATTGGATGTTAACTTAAAGGTTGTATAAGAGCCTTTAGCCAAGTCATTCAGTAAAAACTCTCCATCTTTAACATTTACAGATACATTCTTATTTTGACCGTTAAAAGCATACGTTAATGTGGCAACCCCGTCTGGAAGGTTTGTGGAAAATTTAATATGTCCATTTAGGGCTACACAAAATACGTCTTCCGTTTTATCTAAAATCGTAAGCTCAGGAATGAAGTCTACTATTTCAAAGCCTTCTGGTAAATCAAACTCACAACCTGCAATTAATTTAAGCTGGGCATATACACCAACATCTAAATTACTTAAAATAAATTTCCCACCAGAAAGGTTTATGTTTTCGTAAACGATCTGATTGCTAACACCAACTTGCGTCTTTGCGTAAGAAACTTCGTATGTACCATCCGGGATGTTAATAGAAAATTCTGCACTACCTACACTATTGCTACAACTTATGGAGTTGACTTTGTCTAGAATCCAAGTCTTTCTTTCACCCTCTAAAACTACAGAAATTGAATTGGAAGCGATACAATTTACTCCTACAATTTCAAAATCTGAATAAGCTCCTTCCTCAATATCATATAGTTTTATTACACCTTCTACTGCGTCTAATTCTCGCACTATGGGAAGTGAGTTGTGTGTATAAGATAATGTATACTTACTCAATGGCAAACCCACTAAGTCAAAATGTATCTCGCCATTTGAAAATAAACAGTCATTTGGCTGAACAACCTCCCGCAATACAATAGAAGCTAAAGTACTTGAGCAGGTAGTAAAACTGTATTTCCGCCAAGAGCTTGCTCCGTCTATATCGCAGTCTGTTCTTACAAAGAAATCATAGTTTGTATCTTGATCTAAACCTGTTACGGTTACTGTCCTGTCTACAGTTGATGTGCCCGAGGTTGGGCTATCTCCCCGTGCTACCACAACCCACTCATAAAAATTGGCTTTGTCTATATTATCCCATGTAAAGGTGCCTCCCTCGGTGGTAAGATTGGTAACCGTTAATCTACGAGGGGCCGGACAAAGACCTAAAACTGAAATTGTATAGTCCTCCGCTTCTCCTACAAATCCAGTTTCACAAGGATCTATATTCGATGTAGCTCCTGTCTTTACAACCACCCTCATTTTATAATCTCCCTCTGGCGTACCATCAGGTATCCAAAATGAATCTTGGTGGATCCCTCTAATCATTTGGTGTGTGGTATGGACTATTTCAGACTCCTCAAAAACCTTGTTCTTATTCCAGTCCACCCATATTTTATAACCATTATCATAATAATCTGTACCCGGAGTAATCGTAAATTCGATAACCTCACCGGCATATTGAACTACTGAAAAATTGGAGGTGTAATCGCCATAGCCTTGGGGAGAATATCCCTGAACCAGATTACTAATGTTTTCAATAGCCGAAAACGTACTAAAAGACTCTATGTAGTTTCCATTAAACTGACTAAAAAAGTCTGAACTCGGTTCGCAATATTCCACATCCGCATAGCACAATGCTAACAAAGAGGATTCACTGATACAGTCTTCCTTATTTCCTTCTATTTCTCTGGGGTAAACGTCTGGATCCTGCCCCAGATAAGTACAAAAATTAGGCAGGTTACAAACTTCCAGTTCTGGATTGTAGCTTATTTTTAAGCCATACTCTCCCCAGATAGTAGATGCATCTATATTACTTAAAGCGGATACATCATTTAAAATAGCATTCCCTTCTATAACCAAAAACCCCCTAATTGCAGTGAGAGACTCCAAACCGTTCAGATTCTGTAATAGTTCACTTCCAGCAATTATCAAATCTCCGTCAATCTTGGTTAACGAACTCAAACCTGTCACGGACGTTAAGGACGTGTTCCCAGAAATACTAAAAGTATATCCTTCTACAGACTCCAAAGAGCTTAGATCATCTAGGTTATTTAACGATTCATTGAACTCTATCATGAACCTTCCTCCTACTTTTTGAAGATTATTTAACCCATACACGTTATTCAAAAACTCATTACCTACAATCGTAAAGTCCCCCCCTACAAACGTAAGATTACTTAAACCGGCAAGATCTACTAAGCCCTGATTTTCGGACATAAAAAGTTCTCCTCCAATACTTGTAATGTTGCTTAGGCCATCCAGATTTTCAATGTCATTTCCTCGGATGTTCACACTTCCAGTGATCTCCGTACAATTAGGATAATCTATCTTAAATTGGTCAACTTCTGCCTGAGTACTAAAGCTGAGGTCTCCTTCTGGACAAACGAGAGGTTCAACACATGTAGCCAGGATAGCTGCGTCATTACTACAATCCGCACCATTGCCTCCAAGAGAACGAGGGTGGGTAACGGGGTCATTGGAGAGGTAATCACAGAAGTTTGGTAAGTTACAGACCGAAAGGCTAGGGTTTCCTCCAATGATTAAGTTTCTTCCTGCCACTTCAGTACTAAGGTCAATATTCTTTAAAGATGAAATATCTGTTAAAACACCGTTACTGGCAATTGTTATGCCTCCTCTTACACTTTCAAGAGAAGTCAGCCCCGTAATAGCAGACAACGAATTGTTTACAACAATAGAAATAGAACCATCAATACTTTGAAGTTGACTTAAACCCGAAATTGCTACGACCTGTGAGTTACTCGAGATGGTTAATGTACCTCCAACATTTGTAAGCGACATCATACCATCTATAACAGTTAAACTGGGATTAGACATTATGTTAAATTCTCCGCCAACACTCGCTAGATTACTTAAACCATCAAGATTACTTAAAGCTAAATTCCCTGCAATATTTAGTGCCCCTCCGATAGTTTCAAGAGAACTTAAACCATCAAAATTTGTCAGTGATGAATTAGATTGAATATTAAGATATCCTCCAATTCCTGCAAGATTTCTTAAACCGTCGAGATTAGTAATATCTCCTAAAACAGACTCTTGAATGTTCACAACTCCTGGAAAATATGTACAGCCAGGATAATCTAAAATAAATTGATCAATAGTAAACTGAGAATTGAAAGAAATGCCTCCTCCCTGTGGGCAAATGGTTCTGGTCATAAAAAATGTCCTTTCTGACCAGTCACTAGTTTTGTCTTCATCACATATACTTCTTACATAAAAGTCATAAGGTGTATTTTCTTCTAAGCCTTCTACTGTAACAGTAGCCTCGCTTACTTTTCCTGTAAGAATAGGTGTAGCAGTGGCCAAATCAGCATCTACCTCTAATATTATCCACTCATACTCAATGGCATTATCTATACTATCCCAACCAAAGCTGGATTTATCTGAGGTGGTGGATATAGCTATTACTTCAGTAGGGACTTCACAAACGCTACTGTTTCCACCTTGGATAACAGTTATGGAGTAATCTTCCATTTCTCCATTAAAACCATTTTGGCAAGGTACAATATAAACTTCATTATCATAAACACCCATCACTCTCATTCTGTAACTTCCATCTGGTGTACCAGTTGGCACCATAAATGAACCATTTATACTGAACCAAGCAGCATTAGTTGTTTTAAACATAACCTCATCCTCATCAAATACGTAGTTTTTATTCCAATCTATCCAGATTTTATAACTCATAGGGTTCTCATCTGTTGGCGGTGTAATAGTAAACCCTATTTCTGATCCAGCTACCTGATTTACAGAATGAGTTCCTGAAAAATTACCATAACCATTTGTTGAAAATCCAGAACTGGTATTATTTATATTTACTATTCCACCAGTAGTTGTAAAAGAGTTTATATACAATTTCAACATTGAGTTGACAGAAGAAGAACTTGGCTTACAATACTCTTTAGCTCCTACACAGGCTGCCACTACGGCTGACTCACTAATACAATCTGTTGCATTTCCACTTATCTCTCTCCAATGCGTACTTGGATCCTTGGTCAAATACGTACAGATATTGGGTAAGTTACAGACCGAAAGAAGCGGGTTGCCTGATATACGCAGAAAATCAAACGAAACATTCGAAACATCAATATTGCTTAGAGTACCAATATTCTCTAGAATTGAATTTTCCAAAATATCTATACCCTCTGCGGATGTTAAATTGCTTAAACCCTCTATACTCTCCAAAGAACTATTGTTTGTAATGTATAAAGTTCCGTTAACAGTAGTTAATTCTCCTAATCCCGCAAAGCTTGTTAATGATTGATTCGATTCAAACCGCAAATCTTCTCCAATGCTCGTAAGATTTCCCAAAGCCTCAAGATTATTTAATGAGCTATTAGATCTAACTTCTACGTCCCCTCCTACGCTTTCTAGGTTGTTCAAACCCTCTAAGCTAGTTAAGTTGTGATTGGAACTAAGTTTAAGTGAGCCATTAAGACTACTTATATTTTCTAATCCATCTAAATTGATCAAAGAAGAGTTGTTTGATAGCATTATTCCGTCTCCTATACTTGTTAAACCACTCAGGTCTTCAAGGTTAGGCAGGGAACTATACGTAATCAATAAGTGCCCATATATTGTAGTAATATTATTTAGCCCTTCAAGATTCGTTACATCGTTTGAAAAGTAGGTTCCCTGAATCTCTAGGTTCCCTGTGATTGTAGTGCAATCGGGAAAATCTATCTTAAATTGGTCAATTTCTGCCTGAGTACTAAAGCTGAGGTCTCCTTCTGGACAAACGGAAGAGTTCAAAGTAGTAAATGTAAGCTTCTTAGACCAACAAATACCCTCGTCAGGGTCATCATAGTTTGCCCTTACATAGAAATCGTAGGTAGAACCTTGTTCCAAGAAATCCAAAATCACAGACGTTGCATCAATAGAGCCAGAGTTCTCTGAATTTGCCGAACGTGGATCCTCCCCCTCTGCTACCACAACCCACGAGTATTCTGTAACATTGTTCAATGCGTTCCACTCAAAATCTGCTCCGTTTTGGGTGATGTTGCTAACTACTAATCCCTCTGGTGCCATACAAAGCGACACTGGATCCATGCCGCTAATTGCCAGTATGTGAGCAATACTTACGTTGCCAAGATCGGTTCGTTGAAAACCAACACTAACAATATTCTTTTCGTGGTTTTCGAATGCCACTTGTAGTTCAATTTCGTAAAGATTGAGATTGTCTAATTCTTCTTCAAATTCTGAACCATCACGAGACACTTTGCCAAACCCTTTCACAAGTTTATTATTGCTACTAGATAAGTCCCCTATAGATATTCCTTTAAAAGCTTGTGAACTTCCGTCTTCAAAGTTGATGGTAACATCTACAATAGAGCTACCTGCCCCAGACGTAGCTAGAAGATACAGAGCTTCTGATGCTATTGGAGTTTGAAGCAACAAACTTCCTGATTGACTACCAGATACTATCAAAGAGTTATTTCCTGTTGCCGATGCTAATTGATATTCCAGACCGTCCACATTGGGGCTAACTATCTTTTCATTGTTTGGAAGCGAATTTTGAGGTGATACACACAAATAGTTGTAGGTTTCATTGTAAAAAACCTTGCTCCCCCCCAAGTTACCATCTACACCCGCAGTAGTAGTCTCTGACGGTACTTGACTACCCTCTGCAATAATGTCTGCATTATATCCGGACAAAGAAATAGAAGAGTACTCACGAAGGGCAACGAAATCAAAGGATGCCGCACTTCCAGGATCTCCACTACAATTTGCATAGACATGGAAAGTGTAATACTTTCCTGGTTCTAACCCTGTAAAGGATACCGAGGTACTGGTAGTGTTGCCTTGAGCAACTGGCCCATCTACCCCTGTTTCTTCAACTGCCCACCAATATTCTGTAGCGTTGTCTATAGCTTTCCATGAAAACGCTCCATTTCTGGACGACAGTTCTGTGAGCGTCAAGTCTTCAGGAGCGGGGCAACCACTCATACGAACTTTGAGAGTGTAATCCTCCGCCTCACCATAAAAACGCGTTTCACAAGGTACTATATTATTATTATTTCCGTATTTCATAATCACTCTCATCCTGTATTCCCCAGATAGAGCATCGGTGGGAACTTCCATGGATCCAAAATGACTTCCTGATATAGCTGTAGAAGAAGAATATAACAGTTCTGAGCTTTCAAACATCTTATCATGGTTCCAGTCTACCCAAATTTTAACATGGGTTGGTTGCACATCAAAACCTTGTTCTAATGAAAAGTCAAAAGAATCTCCAGAGTACTGCTCTACCGTGTGGCTACTAGAAAAATCCCCAAACCCATAGTTTGTATATCCGGAGCTTGTATTTGAAATATTGCTATATGCACCTGAAGTAGTAAATGAACTAATGTAAATTCCGCTTCCTGAAACAACAGAACTTATTGGAAAACAATAATTTACAGAAACTCCTATCTCATTACAAGACTCTACAATACCATCAATATCTGAACAGGACGTGGCGTTTCCTTCAACCTTTCTTTGTCCAGCTCCAGACAGATAAGTACAAAAGTTAACCAGATTACAATTTGCCAGTTTTGGGTTGTCAACCAGCGTTATTCCATTTCCGGATATTCTTTCAGGGTTTATAATGGACAGACCGCTAATGCTTTCTAAACTCGGGTTTCCTTCAATATAGATTTCTTTTGCTATGGCTAGTTGAGAGAACCCTCCAATAGAGGTCAGTAAAGGGTTGTTGCTGAAACCTATAGTTTCTTTGATACTTGATAAATTTCCAAAACCTGACACTGATTCCAAAATAGGATTTTCAAAAATCCACAATGACTTTCCAACAATCAACAGTGTATTAAAACCATCTATAGTAGAAATGTGAGGATTATTATCTATCACTAAACCACCTCCTATTGTATGAATATTGCTAAGCCCTGATAAACTAGTCAAAGAGGTATTTTGATGAATAATTACGTCTCCGCCTACCGACATTATTTGAGACAGTTCCGCAAGGTTTGTGATATCAGTTCCGGAAATCTCAAGATTTCCCTGAATTTCAGTACAACCCGAATAAGTGGTAGAGAAAGCAGTTACCTGTGCTTGTGATGACAGAACGATATCACCTGAAGGGCAGGTTAAAGCTATTTTAGTTGTTGTAGCAGGTATTTTGTTCGTTGTTTTACCGTCGTCGGTACTATTAACATCCGAAGAGTCTTCTTTTATCTTATTTAATATCCCTTTGTGGCTAAGCGAGCTTCCCGCATATTCCATGCATATTCCTACCATAAAGGAAAACAAGAAAAATGTACTTGTAGCTATATATTTAGTTCTCATATTATTTCAGTGGTATATGTTTCAAATTATTATTTGACACTCTTTTTCTAAAAATCTTAATAGAAATTATCTATTTCTCTAAGTGTGTTTCCTTTCTCATCTATTACCTTCAATCGTCTTTGATTAGAATTATCACTTGTCACAACCAAAAAAGTTTGTTTATTAGTTATGGGAGTAGATAATCCAAGAAAACGCTCATCACCGTTACTATATATGTATTTCAAACACCCATTCTCAAACTTTATCTCTTCTGGATTTAAGGGAATATTAAAGTCTTGAAAACTGTATTTTGGGCCATTAGAATTTCCATACTTCCCTTCTCGAATTCTGGTTAAAGTGGTATTTCCATCCGGCCCTATTAAAAGAGCATTATTCCCCATATCCGATTGAAACGGAAATATGCCTTTTGTTTGCTCTCCTTTTTTAAAGATTACGGTTCCGGATGGAATTTTGGTTGGAATCTTGTGTGGCAGCTTAGGACGCCGAATTGTTCTTGGAGGATACCAGGAACTATTTTTGTCAAAAGTGATAGCTATATAATCGAACACAGTAGGATAGGCCGTTTTAAACTCATTTCTTGAATGGGGAGCCGTAGGATAAGACCAATTACTGTTAAAAAATGCAGACACTCCTGCTGCATACCGTTCAGCTGCTGCCTGCAAAAAATCTGCTTCCGGAGTAGAGTATTGATCACTATCTCGGTCAACAGCAAGTATATGCCCAAATTCGTGTGTTAAATGATCAAAACCTCTATACACCAAATCTTTTTCATATATACCGTTGGTTATCGCTTCATTTACATATGCCGTCCAACCAAATATTTGACGGTTATGGTAAACAGCCATTCCTCCATTGGTTGGTATCAATTGTTGATGATCCAGAATTTCATTAACAAAAGGATAATTGTAACTATAGTGGTTAGCATCAAATTTGCTAAAAGTTACTATCTCTTTTCTTGCAGCTGGGTGTTCCCCGATACTTTGTCTTTTATCAGGAGTAGTTGAATTCATCACATTATTTGCTACCAAGTGATGATTCAAAATCACCCATTCACTACACGTATTGCTTCCGTACAACTTAACATTGTTATCGAGTTCAAGCATTCTTGTAAACGGAGAGATAACAGTCGGTTGATTGTCGTAAGAATTGATAGTTAAAGGAGAGTTAGGAATATGATAACCACCCACTACACCCATAGGCTGAAAGAGCCAAATTTGTTTTGCTGAATTATCAACTGTAGCCATTGACAGTACTGTATTGTTTAGATTCAGTCTTTTGTTTTCAAATGTCAACCTATAGGCGTTGGTTCCGTGTAGTGACTCGTTTGACAATTCTATTTGCCATGCAGAAAGATTGCTTATTGTATTATTTCCGGGTAGTAAACCTCTCAAAAGCTCTTCGTTAATGTCATGATGTTTCTTATTAATGAGTTTGTATTTTCCGGTTGCATCTTTAAAAACTCTCCAAAGGAATTCATCATACCTGCCATCCATTGGAATAGGGTCTAAAGAGAGACTTCCATTAGAACTCGCTTTAATGGCTAAGTTTCTTGCCGGCATCTTATAGTCGCTAACAAGCTCTTCTTTGTTTTGGATTACAAACCATATCCCATCACTTAGCATAGTAAAGTTGAGATCTATTGGATTAGTGAACCTTACAGCCTGGTCTACCGGCAAGCTTCCTGTAATACTTTCATTTGGAATGGTTGTGGTCAAATTTCTCGTCCCTGCCAACTGCGGCAAGCTATTGCTAAATGTAGTTCCGCCAGCTTCATCAAATTTAAAATGAACTAAAAGATTCTGATGGTTTTCGTATTGCATTACCATTGCCTTTTGGATTTGTTCTTGAGTTCTCTCTACGTCCCAAATAGAAAGGTTATCAATAGCCCCCTTAAAGTAGCTTTTCCCATGTAGCCAGGTTGTATTAGTGTAACCACCTAAGTAAACCTTGTTGTCATTATTAATTGTGTTAAGCCCGGAATTTAGAGAGATTGCAGACTTCAGTTCTCCATCTACATAGCACTTCAGTACAGAATTGTTGTAAGTAATAGCTACAAAGTGCCAATTATCGTCTACTATTTCTGCCAAATTATCCTGATCCTTGTTGTTTCCCCAAAAGCACAACTGAAACTTCCCATTGATTTTTCTAGAAGAAATACCAAACGCAGAACCTGTCTTACCTGGCTCTCCAAGGCCTATTATCGGTTCGTAGTTTTTATACATGTTCTCATCCAAATCAGACTTTAACCAAAACTCTATTGTTCTGGCACAGTTTCCTATCGGTAAACCTTGCGAAGTAAAAAACTCTACTCCTTTTGTACCTTCGAAGTACAAAGACTGATTTTGAGCTTTACAAATGAACTGAAAACAAAAAATAAGTAGTGAGCATAAAGCGGCTCTTTCTACCGACGTAAGAATCCATTTTTTTAGTATTATCATGGTTGTGAAATTGGTTTATACACTTACTCTTTTTTAGGATTTTCAGCTTTCTCCTTGGTTTATTTTATAAGAGGATAACACTACCATGTAGTAAAAATCCTTTAATGAAATGGTATCTGCCAGATCAACGTACTAGCAAAAGTGATTTATGGGTCTTTGATATTTGTTTATATATTTCGTTTCAAAAGCCTTATGAGACTAATCCCCCAGCTATTCATTCAGGCTCTCAATGCATGAGTTAGGCCGATCATACCTTTCATCCGGTTCTTATTTTTTTGTGTAAACTATTTGACTGTTCAAAATACTCTCTCAATACGACTCGTCCTCTCCTACTTGGTATCAGCACGGTATCATCATTTAGCACTACAAAGTCTTTGTCTCTGGTTCTATAGTAGGTTTTTACATGATTAAGATTGACCATCTCTTTACGATTAACCCGTAAAAAACCTTTCTTAACCAGTCGACTTTCCAAGGTTTTCAAGGTAGTAGAAACTAGCTTAGGCCTGGCATCAAAAAAATGTATATAGGTATAATTTACATCTGCCCTTAGCAGCTTGATTTGGGTAGGACATACATTAAGACGGCTTCCAATGTGTACGGTGTTCATGGTTTATTTATTCGTTCATTCACCCATAGAGTAGGTGAAATTTTTGCCACAAAATTATAGGGAATTAAGTGGCAAAATCCGTCAAAATAGTCGCATTTTCCGTCAAATTTGAGCCTTAGGGGCTTAATTTAGGCCAAAGTAATAGCAGATGGGAGCTTACCGAAGCGGTTTTTAAAAGCTCTCGAAAAATTACGCGGGTCATTGTAGCCTACTTTCAAAGCCACTTGTTGCACACTGTTGTGACCTTCGCTTAACAAAGCAAAGGCTTCTTGTAAACGGAGTTCTTGTACATACTGCATAGGGGAAAGTCCTGTTAAACGTTTTAGTCTCCGTAAAAGACCAGACTCAGACATAGCCTGGTGGTTTGCTATATCAGGAATACTTATTTGATTGTTCAGATAAATAGTTTTGATGTATTTCTCAAAACCTTCCAGCCATTTATCGTCTTCCGAAAACGTTTCAATTACCTGATCCTTATAGTCCTCTTCTAAAGCTTGTTTTCGAATGTTATAGTTCCTTAAAAGATTACCTATTCGAGCCTTTAGTTCTTCTTCATTAAAGGGTTTTGTTACATAGTCATCTACTCCAATTTTCAGAGCTTTGAGCTTAGCATCCTTTTCGGCTCTAGCTGTAAGCATAATTACTGGGACCCCCGAAAACTGTTCGTTTGTTTTTAGGCCATTTAATAATTGATACCCGTCCATCACAGGCATCATAAGGTCACTTATAACAAGATCTATATTTTTGTCTTTATGAAGAAGACCCAAGGCTTCTTCTCCATGGTTAGCTAGTAAAACATTATATGTACCGCTTAAAAGTAAGTGCAGATAATTCTGTAATGTTGGGTTATCCTCCACTACCAAAATCGTCGACTTCCCTGCGGTCGGCACTTGCTCTGGTTGCTCCAGCTCTTCTACTGCTTCAACAAAGCTTAGCTCTTCTTCTAATACCCCCACTGCCTTTTCTACCGGAAACTCTATAACAAAATTGGAGCCCACCCCTACTGTGCTTTCTACATGAATGGCCCCTTTCATAAGTGTTGCATAATCTCGACAAAGAGCCAGTCCTATACCCATTCCCCCTTCGGCCAGTTCATCTCTGTTACTGGCCTGAAAATATCTGTCAAACACATATGGTAAGTCACTTGTATCAATTCCTCTACCGGTATCGCTAACACTAAATCTCAAAAGACCATATTCATAATCTACCTTAGCCACAATGCTTCCGCCTGCAAGCGTAAACTTCAAAGCATTTGATACCAGGTTATTAATAATCTGTCTTGACTTCTCTTGATCCAGTAAGCCCACAAAATCTTTCTCTATAGGGTTCTCTACACGATACTCTATGCCTTTGTTTTGAGCTAAAGATTCGAATTGTATAAGCCAGGTTTCGAAAAAATCATGTATTGAAGTGGGCTTAAGATGAAGATTCATATTCCCCCCATCCAGTTTACCAAGGTCTAAAATCTGTGTAATAAGATTCTTAAGACTGGCTCCCCCTTGTGCTGCTATAGATAGTAACTGATTCTTTCTCGGCTGACTTAGATCCTTGTTCTTCAAAACAGTTTCTAATGGCCCAAGCATTAACGTTAAAGGCGTACGCAGCTCATGGCTGGCATTGGCATAGAAGAGACTTTTTGATTCGTCCAGTTTTCGGTTATGTTGTAACAACTCCTGCAGGTCACCTACCTGGTCATCAATTAAAGCTTTCTGCGAGCGGATTCTGCGGTTTTGACGGAACAGCAATCCCGCCAGTGCTGCCACCAGAACAGCTACACCTGAGGCTAAAACCAGCAGTTTACTTCGGTTCTCTATAACTGCTTCTTTTTTATCGTTCTGATAACGTTCTTCTATTTCTTTCGTTCGTAGGGATTCTTCTTCCGCAACTAAAAGCATCTTGTCTTCGTGATATTGCTTAAAACAATGATAGGCAGAATCTACATACCCCAGTTTATCAAAGATCTCAGACCTCCTTCTCGAAAGTAAAACACGATATTGAATAACTACCGAATCATAATACAAATAAGCAGAGTCATTATACGCTAGTGCCTTCTTATAGTCATCAACCAAGGTAAAAATATTTGCTATATTATTATAAGAACTAGCCAGCATGCTAGGATTATTTCTCTTTTTCGAATACTCTAAGTTTAAGTTTTGATATTCTATTAGTTTCTGATAATTCTTTCTGGAGAAAAAATACCACTCTATCAGCAAAAAAGCATCAAAAAAGTCTTTCTCATTCCAATATTTTTCTGCGTATCGTATTGCTGTTTCAGCATAATAGAATGTAGAATCGGGTTGCTTTAAAAGACGATAATAAGAACCCCTTCGTAAACAGTATGTACTATAAAGTTCTTCCAACTTATGCTCTTTGTAGAGCTTATAAGCCTCTTCTAAGTACTTATCTGTAAAATCTAGATTACCTGCTTTTTCATAAACCAATGCGGTAGTAAGATTAGCTTGATAAGAGATTTCGGGGAAACCTTTAGACTGATCAAGAATCTCCAACAAAATAGACAAGGCTTGTACAATATCGTCTTGTTCATCCAGTATAGTGGCCTGCCGAAAGCGAACTTGCAGCCGAAGTTCTGTATACTGCTTTTTGTTTTCAAACAGACTATTGAGGCTGTCGGCCAGAACCTGAGCTCTTTCATACGCACTGTGTTCAATAAGGCTATCTAATACACTAATTTCGCTATACGTATGTTCTAAAAACTTATCGTTATCTACATATAAAGAACTCTTCTGTTCATTAGAACATTTTGTAAATACTACGACACAAATAAGTAAATGTATATATAAGTTCTTTAAAACAAATCTATTAAGAATAACCATTTAAACCTGACTGAAAGTACTTTTTTTGACAGGATAGAAAAGTGTTCTTTTCTTCCAATTCATTTTCAAGCTGGTATAGATTTTCTGCGGGAGGATAAATATAACCTAAAATTTCGTAGAAGCAAACACTCAAACACTTCTAAATCCATGAAGTAACAGAAAAATCATATGAAATTAATATGGAAAAGATCTTGGGTTTAGATTCCAAATTAAGGGGAAGGTAACACACAATGACATAAAGCTACTTGAATTCCATTTTCTTCCAGTCTTTACAAACAAAAAGACACTGCCCGTTTGGACAGTGTCTTTTCATTTATGTCTGAATCAAAATTATTTGATTTCAACTTCAGCACCAGCTTCTTCCAATTGCTTCTTAAGAGCATCAGCTTCGTCTTTAGCGATACCTTCTTTAAGAGGCTTCGGAGCTGAATCAACTACTTCTTTAGCTTCTTTAAGTCCAAGACCTGTAAGATCTTTAACTAATTTAACTACTTGAAGTTTGTTAGCACCACCTGATTTAAGGATTACATCAAAAGATGTTTTTTCCTCAGCTACTGGAGCATCTCCACCAGCAGGACCAGCTACAACAACTGCACCAGCTGCTGCAGGCTCAATACCATACTCATCCTTAAGGATAGCTGCTAATTCATTTACTTCTTTAACAGTTAAGTTAACTAATTGTTCAGCGAACGCTTTAATATCTGCCATTTTTATAAAATTTAGATAGTTTTTTTAATAATTTAAAATTGTGGGCAATTGCCCGTTAAAATAAAATTTAGGCGGCTTCTTTCTCTGAAAGAGTTTTAAGAATACCAGCCAAGTTTTGGCCTCCACTCTGCAATGCACCAAGTACATTTTTAGCAGGCGATTGAAGCAATCCGATTACCTCGCCAACCATTTCGGCTTTCGACTTCAGTTTCGATAGGGCATCCAACTGGTCATGACCAATGAACAATCCACCGTCTATAGAAGCTCCTTTAAGCTTAATAGAGTCTTTGTTTGTCTTAAGGAAATCTTTAATCAAAGTAGCAGGTGCCTTCCCATTTTCTGGGTGGAACATGATACCTGAAAAACCTTTAAGTACAGACTCATTGAATGGCGTGTAATCTGTTTCGAGCGTTGCAAGAGCTTTCTCGATAAGCGTGTTTTTTACAACTACATACTCAATTCCACTTTCAAAACACTTGCGTCTCAAATCGTTAGTTTTAGCTACCGAAAGACCACTAGCGTCTGTAATGTAGAAAAAAGGAGTAGCAGCAAACTTCTCGCTAAGCTCTTGGATAATAACTGCTTTGTCTTCTCTTGTCATGATTACACTC
This sequence comes from uncultured Lacihabitans sp., assembly GCA_964489955.1. Classification (GTDB taxonomy): domain Bacteria; phylum Bacteroidota; class Bacteroidia; order Cytophagales; family Spirosomataceae; genus Leadbetterella. Next base: position 30,687 of record CAZBAV010000005.1, read on the forward strand.
CTGTTATTGTTGTTTTATCAATCTTAATACCCGGACTCATAGTGCTTGACAATGCTATGCCTTTTACATATGTTCCTTTTGCTGAAGATGGCTTAAGTTTCAATAAAGTTTGGATCAACTCGTTAGCATTCTGAGCTATCTTAGCTGTATCAAAAGATACTTTTCCGATACCTGCATGAATAATACCTGTTTTATCTACTTTAAAGTCAATTTTACCGGCCTTAACTTCCTGCACCGCTTTACCTACTTCCATGGTTACTGTACCAGATTTAGGGTTTGGCATAAGACCACGAGGTCCTAATACTTTACCTAAACGACCTAGTTTCGCCATAACTGCAGGCATAGTGATGATTACGTCAATGTCCGTCCATCCTTTCTCTATTTTAGAGATATACTCATCAAGACCTACGTGATCAGCACCAGCTGCTTTTGCTTCTTCTTCCTTGTCAGGAGTACAAAGTACAAGCACCTTTACAGTTTTACCCGTTCCGTGAGGCAAAGCCACCACGCCACGAACCATTTGGTCTGCTTTACGAGGGTCTACACCTAATCTTACGTCGATATCAACCGATGCGTCAAATTTAGTGTAAGAGATTTCTTTTAAAATAGCCGCAGCCTCTTCTAAACTGTAAAGTTTCTCTACATCGAATTTAGAAAGAGCCTCTTTTCTTTTCTTGCTTATTCTAGCCATAATTTTGGTAGTTAACGTTCTGCTCCAGGCAGAACTCCCAGTTTTTTGTTAAAAAAATTAAAACGGTCTATCACCCGTAATGTTCAAGCCCATGTTATTGGCTGTACCTTCTACCATTTTCATAGCAGACTCTACAGTGAAGCAATTTAAATCAGGCATTTTGGTTTCGGCAATAGTTTTTACCTGATCCCAAGTCACCGACCCAACTTTGTTACGGTTAGGCTGGTCTGAACCTTTTTTAGCTTTAGATGCTTCAATTAACAGTATAGCTGTAGGAGGGGTTTTAATTACGAAATCAAATGATTTATCTGCATAATACGTGATTAATACAGGAACCACCTGTCCCATTTTATCTTGGGTTCTAGCATTAAACTGCTTACAGAACTCCATGATGTTAATACCCTTAGAACCTAAAGCTGGTCCAATTGGAGGTGCAGGGTTTGCCTGACCGCCTTTGGCTTGAAGTTTTAAGTATCCTGCCATTTCTTTCGCCATTTTTCTTAAAAATTTAAAAATTGAGAAATACGAACTAACGAACTCAACCTGTGTCTGACCTTTCTTAAGTCACAATCAGAAAGCGAACCTCAGATGATCATCCGATTCTCCAGAGCCGTTCTTATATCTCTCAGGGGAAGCCTAACCTGCTATTAAACAGGACAAGAAGATAAGAAAAACTCCGCCATTTTGAACACATTGCCCAAAACGGACTGCAAAGGTAGAAACTCATTTTTTTATAACCAAATGATTTTGAGAAATTTATTGTGAATTTACCGACAAGAAGGACACCTATTTAAAGGTCCTCTAGGAACTGTTTTGAGGATTCTCAGTTATTTGATTAAAAAGTTCTGGCGTTTGACAAGCTCCTTGTAGGCTGATGTGTTTCAAGCGAAAGACGAGATGCTCGTCGGCATAATCATTAGGTCAATTAATAATCGAAGTATTAAGCCCTCTTAAAACAGCTCAGCCACTGGAACTGCCAATTCTGGAAAGATGATGCTAAAGGCCAAATCATCTTCAATATAAGGTCTGCGAGCCATAAATTGTCCGCTCTCTAGGACGTAGATCAATATGGTTTTGTCTAAGGGATGCACCAACCAATACTCTCGCACTCCTTGACTCTCATACAAATCGTACTTGATCTTCATTTCTTTGTTTGTGTTTCCGGGAGACAAAATCTCCACTATCAAATCTGGAGCAGCAATACCTCCTCTTTCGTCAAGTTTAGACTCATCGCAAAACACACAAAGATCTGGCTGAACTACAGTTGTTACGGTTTCGTCTGTTTTAGATGAAAACCGAACATCAAAAGGAGCAGAAAAAACTTGACATTTACTTTTGTTAAAGGAATTATAAAAAATACCGGTAAGTTTTGTAGCCGCCCTCTGATGAGCCACATTAGGAGCGGGTGTCATGGCATACACTTTCCCCTTGATTATCTCTAGGCGTTCTTTAAACTTAAACAGAAGATAGTCTGCATAAGTATATGTTTTGGATAAGTCCAAGCTATTGAAATCTGAGTACGTTTCCATAATTTTTCAAGAATTGCCTTTGTAAAGATACGCTTTCTTATCGGAATGAAACGATTAAGTATATGCCTTTTAGACAAAAACCGGGGTTGCAGTCACGAGCATATCTAAAAAGTAGAACCTTTGGGTCACGATAGAAATTTCTCACATCTTAAACATTACATAGAAACATGATTTGGAGATTTGGTTCAATATGCAATAGTATTGACTTGTTATAAATGAGAGTGGCTGTAGTTTACTTAAGCGATTATTTTTTAAACCACATAGATGAAAATTAAAAAAGAGGACATAGAAAAATTGATTTTTTTAACACAATAGCTATGTGAAGCATGCTAACATGTCTTATGTTACCTTAATCTATTGTCTATATGTGGTTAAATATTAGGTGTTTACATTCTATATACACCTTTACTCGCTGAAGCAAACTACAGCCATGAGAGTTAATGCCTCTGTCGGGTTAAATCATATTTACTCCTGTCTTTGGTCATAATAATTTGGTTTTGCACCGAATAACTTTGCATCGAACAAAATACAAACACCATGAAAGTTCTAGAAAACAAGGTAGCCATCATCACGGGTGCAGGATCAGGTATAGGAAGAAGTACAGCTTTATTGTTTGCAAAACATGGAGCAAAATTGGTATTATCCGATATTGTAGATGAAAACCTACAAAGAGTAGTAAGTGAGGTAAAAGGTTTGGGAGCCGATGCAGTAGGCGTAAAGGCAGATTCCTCAAAACCCGAAGATCATGAACTCATTATAAACACGACTTTGGGCGTATTCGGAAAACTTGATATTGCTATAAACAATGCGGGTATTGGCGGACCTATCGGTCAAGTTGGCGAATATAATGTTGAAGCATGGCAAAAAGTTATAAACATAAATCTTAATGGGGTCTTCTACGGTATGCGTTACCAGATTCCTGCTATGGAAAAAACAACTGAGAAAGGGTCTATCATAAACGTGGCTTCTATTTTAGGTTCTGTGGGTTTTGCTGGCAGCTCTGCTTATGTAGCCGCAAAACACGGAGTAGTAGGTCTTACAAAAACTGCAGCAATAGAGTATTCTGCTAAAGGCATCAGAGTAAACTCTGTGGGTCCCGGTTTTATAAAAACGCCTTTGGTAGAAAGTTCTCTCTCTAAAGAAGCCTATGACGGACTCACTTCCTTACACCCTATTGGCAGGCTGGGAGAGTCTGATGAAGTTGCAGAAGTCTTTCTATTTCTAGCGAGCGACCAATCATCTTTCGTTACAGGTAGTTATTATACGGTAGATGGGGGATATACCAGCAGATAGATTAAGTCTGAATCGTTTATTAGATATTTTCACAAAACCAAATACTGAAAAATAGAAGCAAAATACTGACCAAACACAGTAAAAAAAGGTTGCTTTTAAAGTATTAAAGCCTATATATCGTAACATTTACTTACAAGAGAAGACTAATACGAAATTGGGGTTAAAGGGAGAATTGGCTGCTACAGGCCCAATTCTCCCCTTTATTTATTCGGCAGAATATATGATAGAAAACCACATCGCACCGATTGGGATAAGCAAACAACAAATTAATCTGCCACCAATAAAAAATTATTTTTACTCCAAAAGAATAGCACTCTTCAGATGAATCGTCTCTCATACACTTACTAGGCTCTATTTAGCAGCATTTTAGCCATATCAGATACTCTACGCCTCGATTGTTCGTTATTGTAAAATACAAATGAATATGTTCCTTGTGTAGACTTTGGACTGAATTTTGCAGCCATACAATGCATACAACCATAAATAAACACAGGTTTTATAAAACTTAGAATGAGGGAGAAACTAAAAGCAACGGGCTTTTACTTATTTACACTTAAAGAGTGGGTAGATTACAATGAAGGAAATACATTGTTTTATACCTACAATTACTTTGTGGTTATTTGGACCGCCTCTAAGAGCTTATCTGGCTTTATTGAGTCCGAACCTTATACCGTTAAGCCCAACCATTTGCTTTATGTATCTCCCAACAAAAAACTAGAGTTGGGAAAAAAAGACTATGATGGTTTTGCATTTGTTTTTAACACAGATTTCTTTACCCGATCAGATTTTGATTCTTCTCTTATTAATAGTCCGCTTTTCTTTAATGAGTATAATGATGTTACTATTTGTCCTTTTACATATAGCCAGGATTTTTTCTCAAACTATTATGTAGCCCGTTTGGAGCATCTAAAAAACACAGATGAAGAAACGTTTATGCTATTTGCCCACAACACCATCGAAGCCCTCTTACTGGAAGGTAGTCATTATTATAACAAAACTGTAGAGCCGCACACTCACGAGACCTCTCTTACAGAGCATGTCCTTGTAAATAAGTTTACAGTCCTACTCCAACAACATTTCAAAAAGGAAAAACGCGTTTCCTTCTACGCAAGCTTACTAAACATTACACCTCGTAGTCTCAACAAGGCTACTCTAAATGTCATGCATAAGCATGTAAAAGACATTATTATAGACAAGGTTGTAAAAGAAAGTAACCGGATGCTCAAGTATACCAATGAAACCATTTATAATGTAGCTTGGGAACTTGGCTTTGCGGATGAAGGAAACTTCTCAGCCTTCTTTAAAAAACATTCGGGAAAATCTCCAGCCGAATACAGAGAACATTTACGTGCTTCTCTCCGCCACCAAGCTTAAGCAAGGTCCCAAACTGTACTGTTATCCCCTATACCCTCCGTTATGGGTTAAAATTTTCTGTATGTAAAATCAAGCCGTGCACAAATTCACAACATATGTACAGATATTTATATGTATATACATATATTGTTATCGTAATTTTGCATCGCAATTCGGAAACATCTATAACCCAAATGGTTACACCTTCCAAAAGCAAAGAAATAAGGAAAAAAACAAAAAGCAAAGTTTAATTTTACAAAAAGATGAAAAAAGCGATTTTTATTGCAGCAATTAGTGTTTTCGCAACTATTTTAAAAAGTAACGCACAAAACCAAACTACAGACAATGTAACCCTAAATATCAAGTTACACCCAATACACACTTTGGTTATTAACCCAGCACCAGATCACAAAACGGTAGACCTAGAATATAAGACTAAAGAAAACTACGCAAATGGCGTAAGTGCACTACGCACAAACCATTTAACTGTATACAGCACAGGTGGATACGAAATTAAAGTTAAATCTTCTGGAGCTGAACTTGTTACAAGTAATCCAGGAGCTAGAGGAAACATACAGAGTAATACTGTAAACATTACTGCTTCAAACGGTTCTAAAATACAGGAGGGTGCTACATATGCTACCCAAGCTCTTTCGGCAACAGAAAGTACAATTGTATCTGCTTCTACAGGTGGTGTAGACAACAACTACAACATAGAATATGCTGGTAAAAATGCCAATGCGTATCTTAACCACTACGTAGCAAACCAAAATCCAACGGTTTATACAACTACAGTTACTTACACCATAGTTGCTAGATAAGAACACTTTTAGATGGGAGACAGCAGTAATTAAACATTTACTGCTGTCTTCTTTTTTTAATACTTAATCCAAAGTATATTGCAATTACATCCTGCCACACGCTGTTTACTCCCAACACTATTCTAATACCGCAGTCAAAATGAAAAAGATTATCGTTTTTCTTTACGTATTTTCTTTGGTTCTCCAAGCCAATGCCCAAGTTGGTATTTCGGTGTCGCCACCTAGAGTATACTTTGAGCTTAATCCCGGCGTATCCGGAACACAAAAAGTACAAGTTACCAATGTAAGCACAAAAAACACGTTGGATTTGGCCATTACGCTGGGAGATTGGGAATATGATGAGAAAGGCGAAAATATAATGGTAGATCCCGGAAAACTATCTACATCATGTGCTTCTTGGTTAAGTGTTGCCCAAGGCAATTATTTCTCCCTAAAACCAGGTGAAAGTAAAGAAATAAGCGTTACACTAACCGTACCCCGATCTTTAGAAGCAAAAATACCCGTACACACAGCATTGTTGTACGTTACACAAATGAACCCCAGCGATGAACTGAACAATCAGGGTGCTAACATCAAGGTAAATGTGCGATCGGCTGTGAAAATATACCATAGACCTCAAAGGGCAAAAAATCAAAAGATAGACATTGAGAATTTGACGTACAATAAGGAGGCTAAAACCGTAGACCTCGTCTTTAACAATTTAGGAAATTCCTGGACAGACGGAAGCATCTATCTTGAACTCTTAAATAGCCAAACCGGAAAACAGGTAAAAATGAAACCCTCTGTGTTTTATACCCTTCCGGGAAATAAACGTACGGTTCACTTAGACCTTCCTAGTGACTTAGCTAAAGGTCGTTACACAGCCACTGTTCTCATAGATTACGACGACCAAAATAATATTGAAGCCGCCGAACTAAACTTTACCCATGATTAAAAAGAGTTTATTTCTACTATTATTCTTACCCCTGTTTTCCTATGGCCAAAAGCCAACTTTTGGAGTAAACAGTAGTAACAACTATACATCTATACACACATACAGTGGAGTAACCTCCAATAGTGCGTATAACTTGTGGTTTCAATACACAGGAACCAACCTAAACATTCCAAACTGGCGAGTATCTGTGAGACTTAAGCAGCCCATCCTGTCTGTAGAAGGAAATACACAAATACCTGCTGATAAGGTTAGCCTAATACCTACAAATACCCAAGGTCAGGGCCAACCAAATGGTATTCCATCTATTTCTCAAATAGGAATGCCACTAAGTATCCCTCTTTCTGCCTATTCCGAGGTGTTTTTGGTACCGATGTCCAATGCTCCTCTCTACAATATTTCGCAATACAATTCCTATTACAACCTCCAGATCTTCTTTAATCTGGAAATAGCGGGTGGAGCCTATCTGGAGTCCTTACAAGGCGGTAATACCCAGAAACGTTATACCATGATTCTCGAATTTAAAGCTTATGGGTCAAATAACGAAGTTTTGGGTGTAGAAGAGCGTGCTTACACCATAGACATTTTCCGCTTGTCTGGAACACCGCCCGTTACCAAACAATATTCCATTGTAGTTTCTGCCAATTCCCGCAATGCTCTTTTGGAACTAAGTAAGATGAGCGATTATACACAGGGTGCAAGTGTACTTTATTCCAACGGATTAAACATCACCACCAACACGGAGTACCAACTAAACCTCCGCTCATTAAACAGTCATTTCTCTTCATTTAGTTCTGGGGCTACATTACCATTAGATGTGGTGAAAGTGGAATTGATTCCCGCTCAAAGCGGCACTTCTACTGTAATTCCTATTTCTTTATCCAATACATCACAAAAGATTTCTGAAGGCACAAGTACAGGAAACGCACAACGCTCTTTCCATATAAAGTACTCTACCAATCCTGGTGATTCCCGATTATTAAACGCCAAAATGGAGCAATACAGCACCACTCTTGAATTCCAAATTATTCCGCGGTGATGTCCAGGCTTCTAAAATACACATTCGTATTAACCCTAATAGTGCAAATAGTGGTTGCTCAGGAGCAATCTGTGGGTATTTCCATGAGTGTAGAAACAGACCAAAACTATCAGCAGCAACGGATTATTTCCAAAATTATAAAAGTTAAAAATTATACTCAATCAGACTTTACAGGAAACATCTTAGTTACACTTCCACAAGGTTTAAGGTCCATTTCTGGTGATACCCTCAGAGTTTTTGTGCCAAAAAATGACAGCACATTTGTTCCTCTGAGAATGGTAGAAACTGGTGCTGCCCCCGCCGGCCGTGCCAATATTACCTTAAAGCTACTTGACCACCAAAAACGCATATTAAGACAGCAAAACACTTCGCTACAAATAGAAGAAGACAATACGCTGAAACTCCATATAGATAACCCTTCTGTATTTATTTACAATAGCCGTGACTCCGTAAAGGTAAAAGTGTCTGTAGAAAACCCAGGTAATAAAACCCAATACGTAACGGTACTTTTTGGTGTACCCGACCAAAACGGACAACGTGTCTTTATAGAACAACGGAAGCTTGTGCCCATGAAATCAGCCCAGGACTTCCAGTTAGGCTTTCTTCCGAACTCATATATACTGAGACAAGAAAATACACAAGTGAGCATAACTGTTCTTAAGGGAAGCCAAAAAGACCCTATAGGAAATGCCCTCGTTTCTATCCATAGCGTGCAGTCTTCCCGTAGTTATAGCTCTCCTGAGTCTATGTTTTGGGCATTTAGCCAAGCAAATAGTATTACGGCAAGCTTTAGGCAAATCGGATCATTTACAAATGCCTTTCAGGTTTGGGGACAAGGAAACATAAACCTACCCGTAGGTAATTTAGAATTGACCGGGAACTTGTACAAATCAAACACACAAGCCGAGCTAGTAGCTACCAATACCGCTGTTTCATATATGCTGGACCAGCACAAACTGACAGTTGGAAGTATAAATGAAGTGCTGGAATACTCCCTTTTTGGTAGGGGGACTTCTCTTCTCATTTCGGACCACGAAGCCAAGAAAAGTATTAAAGTGGGGGTGGTAGATGCCAACTATAATCTTGTAAGTAACCTTCCCCTGTTTACTAACGGCTACAGTGTTTTTGCCATAGGAAAACTAGGTAACGAGAATACGGGCAAAGAACACCGCATTAATGCCCTATATAGAGATAGTCCTCTGGAAGATGCCCAGCACACCATAGTGGGAGGTGAAGGCCGTAGGTACTTCAGCAATAACTGGACCGCCCATTACCAGATAAATGTAGGCACCAGTACATACAAAACCCTAGATGTTACTCGCCCGTCCTTTTCATCGGCACTACAGTACAGCGGCAAATGGAGGACTATACGCCTAAATGGAAACTACTACTACAGTACAGCCTATTTCCCGGGAAACAGACGTGGAACTACCCAAATAAACCAGCTTGTACATAAAGACCTAAATAAGGGCTTCTCTTTATGGGGAAATGTCTTTTACATGGATCTAAAGCCAAAATATTATCACTATACCAGTGACTTGGAAACGCACAACCTTCTTACAAGTGTAGGGGTCGGTTTTCCAAAAATAAAGAGTGCCTCCATAAGTCTGGGCTATCAAACACAGTCCGAGCTTACAAATACATATCGAGCTTTGCTAACAGACCAGCCCGATGCAAGACTTTCCTCACAAGCACATCGGGGGACACTCTTACTAAGCTGGATTAGCAGTAACTACCGCAACCTAGTCTCTGTCCAATCAGAAGTGGGTGGCGTACAGTTTTCTCTAGCCGATAAAATAAAAAGACAAGTAAAAGTAAACTCATCTTATACATACAAATGGTTTAATCTAAACCTAAACTACCAACTAGGCAGTTACTTTCTATCAGAATATATATCTACGCTCACCTACCAACGTGAATTTGAGCGTTTATCCGTAATAGCAAACATTACAAAAAACACAAAAAAATGGCAGCTAAACACGGGTATCGGATACGCGAAAGACCATGTTATGGGAAATACTCCGTCTGTTATTGGTAATGTTAAGTATTTGGGCAATAAGAACTTCCATCTATATCTTAACTCCTCCTGGTACCAATACCGCTTTACGTCTTATGGTACCAGCGACTTACTTTCTGTGGAAACAGGAGTTACGTATAATTTTAAACAAAATACCCCGTCATCAGCACGGAAAGGCAAGCTAAAAGTATTCATATATCTGGATGCCAACGCCAATGGACGTTATGACGCAGGAGAAGCTCCGGCAAAGGGATACTTTGTAAATGTGGGAACATCTTCCTTTATTACCGACGATAACGGTAATTTTACCTACTCTCTTGTCCCTTACAATACGTACGAAATAAAACCTATAAAGGAAGAAGGATGGTTTTATGAGGGTGGCAATGTGGTGATTGGTAAGCTATCAAACCAAGTAGAGATTGGACTAAAACAAATGGGGACTATTTCGGGAGAAATAGCCTATAATTTCGACAGCCAATTGTCTTTACAATTTGAAGCCAAAGTAGGCGGTATATCCTTTATCATAAGCCAAGGAAATAAAGTAGTAAATAAGGTTTCTACGAATGACCTCGGCCAGTTTCTGGAGTTTCTTCCCACAGGCAGGTACCATGTAGAGCTAGACGTTACTTCTTTACCGGAAAACACGTTCTGCAATAACGTTACCCAAGATTTCGAGATATCTTCGGGTAAAATAACCCAACTTATACCTTTTGAGATAGGAGTAAGAAACCGTAAAGTCAATATTAAAAGGTTTGGAGATTAAGCTGTTCTGCAAACAGATACGTTTATATTACAAAACGGCAGGCAGATATGGTTTGCCAGATATTTCGTACATTTCGTAAAAATCAGAGGACATGACCGCTATAATATCAAACAAGATGCTTCTTTACATAAGCTTTTCGGTAGCTGCTTTTATCATCTTTACCATTCTTAACAGCCGCCATGTTTGGGTAGACGGAACGCTTTATTCTGTTTTTCATGAATTACTCATAGGGCCGATTTTTTTGAGCCAATTTCCTTTACTTGTTCTTTGTTTAGTAAGAGCTATAAAAACAAAAGTACCACTGACATACATGGCATCAGCAGTACTTTTATTTACAAGCATTTATACGGTCTGGTCTTTTATTGAGACTTAACCCGCACGATTTTTTGCATCTTGATTTACAGAGCGGCTATTAGCCTCTTTTAGGTTTTGGTTTCCAAAATTGTAGGTAAACGTAAGAGAAACCCTTCGTGCATTCCAGCGATTATTAATATTCATCACAAAGTCCCCGTTGTTTGCAACTCCCTTATAGAACGAGGTGGCAAATATATCATTTGCACTAAACTTCAGCTTGGCTTTTTTACCCCAAAATGACTTCTGTATACCCGGATTTACGCCAAATTGCGGTTTAGCCATTTCAAAGATCCCGTTCACACCTTTGCCATAATACCAAAAATTAAGTTCGGCTGTCCAGTTATTTTTTAAAGTAAAAGTCTGGGTAGTATTGAAGGTGGCTATCATTCTGCCACGGTTAAGACCGCCGCCTAAATTATTATCTTCGAACTTATTGTAGAACGTATTGAACTGGTTTTGGGTGTCCCACCATTTGTTAATCTTAATCGGGAAAGAAAAATTGGCCGCATAGCTTTTCATGCTGGCTATATTCTGCATTTGAGAAATAGCCAAGCCCGGAGTTTCTCCGTTAAAAATAACCTCTTGAATTATTCCTGTGGTATGTGCGTACGCTGCCGTTACCGAATATTGGCTTTTGAAGATATAAGTTAACTCATTAGAGTTGGTAAACTGTGGCCTCAAATTCGGGTTTCCGCGAACATGCAAATACGGGTCAAGTATAAACACAAACGGGTTTAGGTTTCCGTAATTTGGCCGATCTATCCTGCGGCTATAAGAGTATTTTATGGAGTGGTTTTCGGCAAGGTTATAGTTTACATATCCAGTAGGAAAGAGGTTGAAATACGACCTTTTGTTTCTTTGATCCATATTTACCGAGTAACCATCTGCTATCGTATGCTCTCCTCGCAAGCCCGCCTGGAACGACAGTTTTCCTGCTTCGTAACCACTACTCAAATAGGCTGCATTAATAAACTCATCGTATTGGAAATGGTTGGACCGTTTCACATCATTATGCCAAACGTTATCTTGGGATACATTAAACCTAAAGTTATTATCTGCCTTAACATAAGAGCTCTTTCCCCCAAACTCCAGCTTAAATTTATTCTGGAACGGAATGGTAAAATCAAGCTTTGCAGAATAGATATCTATATTGGTTGGTTGAATTATTTGCTGCCTTTCAGTCCAGGTGGGTTTTCCCAAGCCATCAAAGTAATTGTTTTGGATGGTTTGGTTGCCATCGTTCTTATAGCCACTGTATTCCACATCAAACGTATATTCTCTGTCTCCATCTTTGTGTCTCAGATTAAGGTTAGCAGAGGTGTTGTGGTTTAACATATCACTTACAGAAGAAGATTTGGTTGTGCTGGCTAAACCTACATCCGTACCAATTTTAGCCGTTCCCCTACTGTTCATTTTGCCATCCCATAAATTATAGTCGGCCTGGATACCAATAATGGTTTTTGGCGTTAAATAATAGTCTGCACCACCCTTAATATTTGTAAAAAAGCCGCCGCCGATCCTTTCCGTATATTGGTCAAAGTTATTGGAAACATTTTCTATTACAGATGACCGCAAAAAGTGATTACTATTATACCAACGGCTTCTTCCAGTGCTGGCGTTTCCGAAAAAATTCCATTTTTCATTTCGGTGATTCAAGGTAAGCGTACTGCTTCCCCTAAAAAGATCATTAGTTGAGTTCTTTAAAATCCCGGTTCCTCCAGTAAGGGAAAACGTGCCGTTTGTACCGTGGTTTTTGCTCTGCTTCAGTATGATATTGATAATTCCCGCATTTCCGGCTGCTTCGTACTTAGAAGACGGATTAGTAATTACTTCTATAGACTGTATTTGGTCTGAGGGCATATTAGACAAATATCGAGACAAGTCTTCTGAGCTCATGTAGTTACGTTTACCATTTATCATAACTATTACCCCCGACTTATTCCTGATTTTTATTTGGTCATTCTGTCTATCTATAACTACACCAGGAGCTTTCTCCAGCACTTCTAAGGCCGTACTTCCACTACCCGAAATACTGTTTTCTACATTTATGACCATTCGATCTATCTTCTGTTCAATGAATGGCTTTCTGGCAGTAACTTGAACCGCATCAAGGGTTCCTGCTGACTCCTTCAATACAATATCTGTAAAAACCTTTTCCGCACTTGTAGCTCCTAAAACAAACGACTCAGAAAAAAAATCTGTGTAACCCACAAATGATACTTTGAGATAATAGGTATTAGTCTCTATATCCGACAAGCTAAACTTGCCGTCTGCATCAGCCGCCACTGCTTTGTAAAATGTGCTGTCTGCCGATTTATAGAGGAACACATTGGCAAAAGACAGAGCCTCCCCTTTTGTATCTTTCAGGTTTCCAGAAACGGTGTGGTTAGCCATTGCTATACCACATATGAGCATAGCAATGCCCAGGAAAATAGTTTTCATAAAGTTTTAAGTAATAGTTTTTCGTTAATTTGTAGAAAGCGACTTCTAGTGCAAATGTAGGGCAGCAAACGGGCTTGTATTTCTTAAAATAAGTTAATAGAGCCGTATTTAAGAATTTTTAAGGATTAGACTTCATCCAAGAAGTAAAGTAGAGCTTTGACCCTTTTGAAGGACCCGTATGATAAAAGAACTCTTCATTTTCGTACCTTGATGCACTCAGAACGATTTTCATTTTCAGTGTATCTTTTGCAGCAAAAGTCATCTTAATATTTCCTGTACTATCAGAATCTACAACCTCTTTTACTCTTAAGCCTGTTCTCCTGTCAAAGATCTCTGCCTTAGCTCCGTAAATAAACTCTTTTGTTGAGTTATCTTTAACCCGTACGAGGACAGTGGTTTCTTCAGTAGTTGAAAACATGGAGCAAAATATCATAATGGCTAAGAAAGTTTTCATATGCTTTTATTGTTTACGGATATAAATGTTTCCATTAAAGGTCTTCATCATCATTTCTGCTCCTCCCCCATTTATTGAGCCCGTAACCCATTCTGCAGCCTCAATCTTAGTAAAACCTCCTTCATTCTTCCGAACTACATTAGAGGACGCTTTTAAAACTCCTATTTCAAAATCACTAAAGATATCACCCCGGTCTGTTCTGGCTTTAACATTAACTTTTACAGATGAGGGAAGACTAACATCTATTTTGCCGTTCAATGTAGAGAAAGCCATCGGAGTGTTGGGTGCTACTTTCACAAAACTTGCACTTACATCACCGTTCACAGTACTCACTACAGCAGAACCCGCTACATTATTAAGAATAATTTTTCCGTTTACATTCGATAGCTCAAATTTTCCCTCTACGTTATCTACGTGTATATTACCGCTATTTACGGTTTGTAGATTAAATGTCCCGTTTGCCGGCACATACAAGGTAATAAAGACAGTATTCAAGGGTAAACCTGGATTAATCTTCACTTTGTTAGCCTTTTCTTCTACTGAAAGTTCAAATCCTCCTCCAGAAGAAATTCTACGCATACCGTCCTTAGTAGCGGCAGCAGAATGTCTTTTTGCTCCTGTGGCCTCAATAACCAAATCACTGCCAGAGCCTTTTACTACCTTAATTGAGCCATGAACTAGTCCTAGATCTACAGTATACGGCTTACCCGGTTGTGAAAGTGTCACTTCTATTTTCTCTCCTTGTGCATGCAGAGCGGTACATGCTATCAGTAGGCAAAAGCCTAGTATAATGCTGTTTTTCATATTTTACTTATTTGGAATAGTCCTCCATTAAAATGGAGAACTATCTAGTTTATAACCATTTGTCTTAAAAAACCTGATGCCGTTTTTTACTTCTTTTTTATATAAATGTTACCGTTTAAGGTTTCAAAACTTACTTTATTGTCCCCGTTTCCAATTTTCAAATGCGTGTCTCTATTTAACTTATACGTACTTGTTGGTTCCGACCCCGTTTTTTTCACTACAGTTTGAGGTACTACCTCTGCATCCGGAAAATCAGTATAAAAACTTCCATTCATGCTTTTTAGTTTTAAATCTGCTGACGAACTGGAAGGGTAGCTTGCATTTATTGTTCCGTTTATTGTGTGGTATGATGAACCATCTGCCGGAGATGACGCATAAGTAACATCAATATTTCCGTTTATAGTCCTTAATTTCGCTTGGCTTTTGGCGTTGTCTACGCCAATACCACCATTTATATTGTCTACTTTAAGAATCCCGTAAACGTTGGATACATTGAGGTTTCCATCGTTAATCGTTGAGATTCTGAGGTTAATATCATGAGGTACTTTTATCACGAAGTCCAATTTTATACTATATTTTCTATTGTCGTCATCTTTTCGATTTTTTACCGAAGGTCGGCTGTCATACGGTGCTTTCGTATAGACCACCACCTTATCTGAACTTTCTTCTACACCTAGTTCAAACTCTTTTACACCTAGTTCTATGTCTTCCTTTTCTTTGGCAGAAATAGTCTTATCCACTTCTACCATAATTTTATTTCCCGAGTATCCCACCACCTTTATGGCCCCCAGTATGTTGTACACTTCCAATGTAACATCCTTGGCTGGTGACACAAGAGAAATTTCCTTTTTTATCTCCTCTTTTGAGGTTTGGGCCTTAGTTTGGGCACAAGAAATCACAGCTCCTGCACACAGGAGAATAAATAGCTTTTTCATAATTCTTTGTTTTACTGACCGTTGCTTTGCAGAGGTTGCATGAAAATAATCACGCTATTGCCTGTAAAAGACCGATCGGGTGTTTATATATTTATAAGTAATAGTTCTTTTAAATGCTTATCAGCTGGATGCTTTCTTCAATTTTGTCTTTTACAGTGTGGTTTAGATCTTCTTGTTTAAGTATCTTTTTCAATGGTTTTATAGAGCTCTTCTCTTGGAGTTTCACCATTACATCGGCCATGGCAGACTGTAAAAGAGGAGACGTTTGCTTTCCTATAGATTTTACTAAACCTTCCCTTACTTCAGGTTTATCGGCCATGCTGGTAAGTGTTTCTAAGGTTACCAACCGTACATTATCGTTTGGGTCGTGGTTTAGTGTAGTAAAGAGAGCTTCTAATACCGGATTATCTACACTTTCTATTTCACTTGTGAAACTCACCGCACGCATCCGCTGCGAAGCCGACGGGTCTTCTATAAGCGTAAGCATCATCATCTTTTTCATTTCGCTTACTTCATTCGATAACTGACTTATTTCTTTATTGCTGGAAGCCGAAGACTTCATATTTATTACGAAACCAATGGTTAAACCTACTGCCAATAAAGCCATGGCATAAGAGAGCTTAAGTTTAGGCTGGAACTGCCATAGTTCTTTTAGCTTTGCAAAAAAAGAAGGTTGGCTTGTGGCTTCTTTGTAGGTTTCAAGCTTATCAAAAAAGCGTGCCTTTACGTTCGTAGAAACCTCTGGTACACTTACGCTACCCAGCATTTCCCACAATGCCTTCTCCTCTTCAAAAACTCGCTTGAATTCAGCATCACTGGCGATTTTTGCCTCAAACTGCTGCTTTTCTGTAAGTGAGAGTTCTCCGTTTAAGTATGCTATGATGTTATCCATTTGCAATTTTTAAATAAATAGTTTTTAACTGTGCCATGGCACGGTGAATTTTCACTCTTACATTGGCTTCGGAAATATCTAGTATTTGGGCTATTTCGCTATACTTCAATTCTTGGTAGCGGCTCAAAACCAAAATCTCCTTGTTTTCTTCTGTGAGGAGGTTCAATGCTCTTGCTAGAACTTCCTCGTTATGCTCGGTGTCGCTGTTGTTTTCCTCTGCAATATCTCCGTAGTTACTTTCGGTATGCATCTTAGACTGCGACTTGTGATGGTCATTTACTGCATTCCGAGCCAAATGATACATCCATGTTCTAAACTCACCAGTTCCTTTAAACGTATGCCGGTATTTTATCATCCGCATAAATACGTTTTGCACTAAATCTTCGCTGGCTTCTCTATGCGATGTCATCCTAAAAAGGAAGCCAAAAAGCTGCTTATAGTGCCGCTCAAACAAGAGGCCCATCCGATCTAAATCGCCGGATTTTACTTTTAACATGAGGGCGTTATCTGATAGTGCGTCCAAAGAAACTGTTTTGTTTGTTATAGGAAACTACGAGAGTTATAATTTGTTACAAAAAGAATAAAAAAAATTCAATATAATTTATTAATCTATTATTTGTAAGCACCTTACGTTCCAGTTTTTCTTTCAACAAATAAACTTTAAGGCTAATATTATCTTCAATAGATTAGAAGTTATGAACTCTAAGGTTTGAAATAGGTAAATGCATAAGAAGTAACCCCACTCCTTAATCAGATAGCATACTAATTAGAAACCCATACTGTCATAAGAGTCTGCGTCTTCTGCATTCAAAAAAGTAAGACTTCGAATTAGTTCCGAATTCCCAAACTAATAAGAACCTATTACATTAGAAAATATGTTTTATAAATAAACCGCAATATTATGAAGTTTCATACCAGAAAATGGGTAAAACCAGAAGATTTAAACCCAAATCATTCACTATTTGGAGGTAAACTCCTTCAATGGATTGATGAAGAAGCCGCTCTTTACGCCATCATCCAGCTAGAAAACCCAAGATGTGTAACCAAATACATTTCAGAAATAGATTTTGTGAGCTCAGCCAAACAGGGCGACATTATTGAAATTGGTATAGAAGTACGTCATTGGGGCACGTCTTCGCTTACTCTGGCTTGTCATGTAAGGAACAAAATGACCCACCAAAGTATCATCAAAATAGAAAAGATTGTAATGGTGTCTCTTGACGAAAATGGAAATCCCCAACCACATGGAAAAACCCAAGTGGAGTATGTGAAGGATAGATTGGAGAAGAAATGAAAAAGTACAAATCCAGAAAAGGAGCGATAATGACCGGTACGCTGGTTCTCGTTTCAATGATTCCTTTATTCATTTGGTTTTTTGACAGAACTACTCTTTATGAGAGTCCGTTTATGCTTTTGCCTCTACTCGCTGTAGTTGGTTTCGTATTATGGGCTTATTTTGGAACATATTATACGTTCGACGGCACCACCCTTTCTTACCGTTCTGCTTTTTTAAATGGGAAAATAGAAATAACAAAAATCAGAGAAATACATTACATCAAGGGCTTTTCTTATCCTACATTTAAACCTGCACTTGCTGGAGGCGGGATTGTTCTGAAGTACAATTCCTTTGATGATATTTACATCTCTCCAGAGAATCAAGAGGATTTAATTGCGGAACTAAAAAAGATTAAGCCAGAGATTGCTGTCCTATCGAAAGAGTATCTCTCCTAAGCCATCATTAAGTATATGAGCCACAAATTACTCTTTTCTACTATTTCTGACTATCTAACATTGAATGAAGCCGAAAAGCACATCCTCCAAAACTGCTTTGAGTCCATTCAGGTAAAGAAGCATGTTTTGCTGGAAGAGGAAAACAAAGAAACGCAATATCTATACTTCATAAACGATGGTTTTGTACGAGTTTTTTTCATGAATGACGGAGAAGATCGCACCACGCAAATTAATTGTCCATCACGGTTCATAACATCCTTCCAAAGCTTTATAACGCAAAGCAAAGCTTACGATAATGTAGAAACTATAACCGATTGCGACCTGCTGCGAATAAGTAAAGCCAACTTAGATAAGCTAAACACCGAAATAAACAATTGGGGAGTTTTTGGCGAGAAGATTTATGAGCAAGCTTTGGTATACAACGAAGACCGAACCCGGGATATGATTTTGCTTACGGCCGAAGAGCGATATTTAAAACTGATAAAAAACCATCCCGATATTGTGCAAAATGTTCCCCTGCAATACATCGCTTCATACATCGGTATTAAACCAGAAAGTTTAAGCAGAATTCGTCGTCAAATCATTTCCTAACATTTGTTAAGTAGATGTAAAATGCCTTGTTGTCAATTTTGCACCACAAAAAACGGTAAAAATATGACAGCATTCCCCTTTAAAACAGCCTTGGTAACCGGTGCATCTTCTGGTATTGGAAAAGCATTCGTGTATGAACTAGCACAGAAAAATATAAATTTGGTAATCACTGCCCGCTCTGCCGGTAAACTCCAACAAATTGCAGCCGATGTAACAGCCAAATACAAAGTAGCGGTAAGTATTATCGTAGCCGATTTAGCAGAGCTTGACGGGCCAGATAAGATTTTTAACGAACTTAAAAGCCTGAACATCTCTGTAGATTTGCTAATTAACAATGCAGGAATTGGTAAGTGGAGCAACTTCCTAGACGAAGACCCAGATGTATATGAGAAAATGATTAATCTCAACATTCAGTCGCTGGTAAAGCTTTCGCATTTGCTTCTTCCAGATATGTTAAACAAGAAAAACGGAGGAATCATAAACATCGCCTCCACTGGAGCCTTACAGCCATGCCCTTACATAGCCGTTTACTGTGCCAGCAAGGCATTTGTTCTCTCTTTTTCGGAAGCTTTGTACGGTGAGTTTCATGACAAAGGCATAAAAGTAACGGCCATTTGTCCGGGAAATACCAGAACGGAGTTCCAAACTGTAGCCAATGCCAATACCAAAGGAATGACTTACGACTCGGCCGAAAAAGTGGCCAAGGAAAGCTTAGACGCTATGCTAAAAAACCAAACGACAAAAATCATTGGTTTTAACAATTTCTTGCAATCGTTTATCCCCAGATTATTACCCAGAAAAACCGTGGTAGGAATAGTAAAAAATATGATGAACAAGAGAGTAAATGGATAAATAAATAAGTAGACTTCTTATTCTTCAGCATAAAAAAAGACAACCTAAAAGGAATACCCCGAACTAAAAAGACTTCAGGGTATTCCTTTCGTACTATTTTTTGATGGTATTTGGTGCTACTGTCATATTGTTTGCAGCCTGACATGCATTTTTGATTTTGGCTTCAAAAACTGCTCCTGCTTCTACCTCAAATCCCGGCTCTAATAATATGGCTTGTCCTGCTTGAAAGCTTGCCTTACCATCGGGCTGTAGAATTTTATTATTACCGAAAATATAACTAACGGCTTGAGTTGTGCCCACATTAGTACTAATTGGCGAATTCCATACTACAGTATGAGCAACTGAACTTGAACCTACCGTTAAAGTGGCTACACCGGATGTATCTGCCTTGGTATCACAGCTTGACGCTCCCCAAACCAAGCAACGATATTTATAGCCGTTTACTTCTATGGTTGGGTAGAATAAATTCAAGGTGCTCGAGGTGGCTCCGTCATAGATGTCACCATCTAGTATGTTTTGAAACCCAGAGCCTTTATCAACCTGCCATCTGTAAGTTAGTCCAATACCCGCAGCTTTTACCGTAAATGAAGTATTGTTACCTTCACATATTTCGGAATTTACAGGCGAAGAAGTAACAGTAGCAATAGGTCTTACTTTAAGTTCAGCTCCTGCTGACTGACAGTAACCGTTAATTACACATCTGAATTTAGCTAAATTGAAATTTGCCGGAATGTTGGTTAAGGTCAGAGTTTTGGTAGCAACTCCACTATATATACTGCTGTTTACCACATCTACATAATTAACGCCACCATCTAAACTTCTTTGCCATTTATAGCTCAGCGTTCCATTGGCCGTATTTACTGAATTTACTGTAAAAGACACTGAACTGCTTTGACAAACGGCCCTGTTTATAGGTTGGCTTAAAATGGTTACAGTAGGATCTACTACAATAGTCGCCTCGTTTGATTGAATAGAATTACAGCCGTTAAAAATGATACATCGGTATTTGCTATTATTAAAACTATGCTGAATTCCACTTACGGTAAGATTAGGCGTGTTTACGTTCGCATAATTGATATTATTGGCTAGATTAATAAAACCTGAGCCCGTATTTACTTGCCATTGATAGGATAAACCGCTCCCGTTTGCTTCTACGGATAATGTCGTTTGATTACCTACACAAACCGTTTGACCAATAGGATGCGTAATAATTTCCGGCAATTGATTTACTTTTAATGTAAACGTATCAGAATTTACAACACTACAGGTATTAGAAATCATGGCTCTGAAAGAAGTATTGTTCATAGCCTGGGTTATATTATTTACTTTTAGAGTATCATTATTTACATTCTGATAAGTGCCTCCTTCATTAAGATCACTAAAAGTTCCACCGCTTAAAACCTGCCATTGGATAGTATATGGTTCACCACCTATCAATGTGGTATCCAGAGCAATTTCAGCACTCCCGTTTTGACAGCCGTACACCAAATTTTGGAAATTGAAATGATGAGAGAAAGACAATGGGGTATCTACAATTACTTTGGCAGGAACCAGCTCGCTTTGGCAGGCTAGCGTGTCAGTATTTACACAAGCTACAAAATAGACAGCGGCTACAGTAACATTGGTTAGATTAGGATTTATCTCATTAATTCCTCCAATCTCGCTATACCATTTTGGTACGCTATTGGCAGACGCACAAGTAGCTGAAAGGGTAATGTCTCCTCCACTGCAAACATGATGATCACTTACTTCGGGAGAGTCCGGAAGAACCCTTATTTTTAGATTTTCTATCACTTCGCTCGAGTCACTTAAGCAACCATCCAAGACACATTGTGCAGATACTGAGTAATTACCGATACCGGACAAAACCAGAGGATTAGTAGTAGAACTATCTGACCACAATACTGATTCAGTGCAGCCCACGGCCATAATTTCCAGAGTATTGGGAGAGCAGACCTCGGTAAGAGCCGGAGCGGTAAGAGTAGGTGCTGCCGGTTTGGGTTTTACGGTTACAGATTCTGAAGTCACTACTCTCGAGCTTTCACAGTTTAGAGATTCACAGGATACATAATAGGACCTTGGGACTCCTACTTCGGGAACAAAACTGAAGTTTCTACCCGTACCAAGAGCTATAGAGCTAGTCTCTGAAGCATACCAAGTCACCGTACCTGCACCACAATATGCATCAAGAGTTATAGCGTCTCCTTCACAAACAGAAGTTAAACTTACCGAAACAGAATCCGGAATCACATTATTGAAATTAAAAGGAACTACATAGCCACAGCAACTGCATTCGCTTACATCAGCATAGAGTTTTTGGATTCCGCTATCAAGACTTGCTGAAGGTCGAAAAGTATTGTCACTGTCAGAATATACGCCGGCTGAGACGGTCAATAAGGAATCTGAATAGATTCCTTTTACAGAGAAAGCATTATAATCTCCAAGAGTAAAAATAGGGCAGGAGTTCGTAATAATCATGTGCTCATTTTCTACTCCGCTTACTGAGTTTGCTTTTAGTACTCCTTCATTTAAAAAATCTCCTGAACTAACAAAATCGTAGGTGTCAGGTAATTGAATCAATCCTACATTTATTGTTTCCCCTAAATTCGAGAATTCACCCTCTACAACATGTATTTTCCCGCATTGATCATTAAAAAGGCTACTTTCCTGACCTAAACTTATACCTTCTCCCGTATGGACTTGAATGGTTCCTGTGTTATCGATCAGAGCGATATTACTTTTTAAGCCATACTTTTCTCCTTTATAGGTGATTAAGCCTTCATTTGAAATGAAGGAAGGAAGTGTGTCATTTGCAACAATTCCTGAAGAGTCTGACTCAATATTGATCTTGCCATTTTCACCATTTACTATTGTCAAAAATAATAAGGGGTTTGTGATGCTTATTCCCTCGCCCTTGGTAGAAATAGTCATTGTACTGTCGTTTAATAACATCGCCGAATCCAAAATTGCAACTCCAA
The DNA here is from genome assembly GCA_964489955.1 of uncultured Lacihabitans sp. Classification (GTDB taxonomy): domain Bacteria; phylum Bacteroidota; class Bacteroidia; order Cytophagales; family Spirosomataceae; genus Leadbetterella. The sequence goes on from CAZBAV010000005.1 coordinate 53,157, forward strand.
GAGAGCCCACCGAGGAGCTTAATAGTAGAGATCCTTCATTATAAATAACTCCTTTTAGCTTAAGTAAAGTGTCAGCCGAACTTTTTATGTTTAGAGAACCTAATGAAAAAAGTCCGGCTCCGTTCTCAATTTCAAGCTTTTTAATACTGACTACATTGATATAATCAACTACTGGTGGAAACGTAGATACTAAAGTCGGAATTAGCACTCCTGCATTTGTACTGTCAGGCACCCAAGCCGGGCTCCAGTTACAAGCCTCATCCCATCTCTCACTCACATTTCCTGTCCAGGTAATAGTAACATCGCCTGGGTTTGTTGTAAGAGGATTTATAACTGTTATACTTACGGGCGTACTAGGATCACTAAGGCATCCGTCTGTAGTGGTACATCTGGCATAGTAAGATTTGTTTTCAGAAACCGTAGGCTCATTATCCGCAATGGGAGAATTATCTGCTGCATCAAACCATGTAATAGTACCGACGCAATTATCAGCTTTTAAAGTCACCGTACCGCTGGTACAAATGAAAGCCGGTTCTGCCATGGGATTTTCTGGTCCAGCTATGGTGTACGCGGAAACATTTCCTGTAATCTCTTCTGATATACAGTCATTTGCATTTTTTACCGTTAAAGTATAAGGTATAAAAAGAGTATTCTTATTAAAATTCCCTGAGCATATGTAAGATTGACTACCCTGCTTATAACCAATTTCCTGTAATGAATCGGCCTCTATATTTAGAAAAGAAAGGAGTGAGGAATATTTATTAGAGGAGTCAACACTTTGTGGTATTGCACCAATAAGATTAAAATACTGAAAATGGGATAGGGCTTTTTCTCCACCCAACACTCTAGGGACATACAGCGAAGCCACAGCTGCCGCTAGTATAAATTGTCTTATTTTCATAGCTAATAGGATTTTCTTACGATATCCTATAGCGAAGGTAATTCTAAGTTTTTAATTATTAGCAAAATGATATTATTTTTATTGTAGTGACAATGTTTGAATTTTAAATGAAATTACTGAAATAACTTATTCTCATTATATTTGTTTCAATGGAGAAGTAAGTAGAACCTTGAAGAAAAATGTCAATCTAAAAAATGAAAATTAATTCTGACTGATGAATTAGACTGAACACGCAAAGTCTATTAAATATGGGTTTACCTAAGAATAATAAAATGCAATGATTGGTAAAGTAGTTCTCAGAAGGTCATATAAATGGTAATACACTAACCTTCACTTTCTTTTAAAAGTATACCTTCAAGCGGTTAGCAGCTAAAGAGTTTCTGTTTTACTATAAATATTTTCTCTTAGGAATATGGTTTTATTGATGATGGTGTGTTACCCAACAACAAGTTACTCCCTTCGGATATACAAAATGCCTTCAAACAAATAGAAGCAGAGCTCCTTAAAAGCAGCTCCCTACCCAATCCTATAGCTAAATGTCAGCAGCACCTTCCTGTTATCTGGACGGCTGAAACTGTAAGTCCGGAGCGTTCCGAAGTCAGATGAAGACTCGGGTTTAGCTTGACGCAATAGTCCGTTTATACCTAACTTAATGTTGGCTTTCTTATTGAGCAACATCTGGCTTAAGGACAGATCCAGATTGTATCTCGATGCACTTCTGTACACTCCTCTAATCACCGGTGAATTGTACACACCAAGCACTTCTAATCTTAAGGCTTCGTTTAAGTCCAAGGTGTGACGGGTATTCAAAGACCAACTCAAGGACTCGTTAATCATATTTACATCTTCAAAGGTTCCGGTGTATTTGTTCTTGAAAACCGTGAAATAGTGGTTGGCTGTCCACCATTTGTAAAAGTTGCTGTTGTACATCACGTTTAAACCATAGTTCACAAATTTCCCGACATTCTCTGGTCTTGTAAAGGTGCTGTTAGGTGTGTCTCCAGGTCCTGTAAGATATGTAATCACATCACGGGCATCACTGTAAGTCAAGGTTGTAAAAACCTTGTTGTCAAACATGTGAGTGAACTCGAAAACACTGGTTTTTGAAGGTCCCAAATTCGGATTTCCGGAAGAATAATTAAATGGGTCATCATACACACGGAACGAGTTTACATCATGGTCTCCGGGACGATTTATTCTGCGGCTATACGCCAAACGCAAACTATTTTTTCTGTCTAAATCTCTGCTCAGATATGCATTAGGAAAAAGATCGAAATAGCTCTTGGTATAGATTTGATCCAGAGTCATTTGCTCTGCTCTTATACCTGTATATTCTCCTCTTAAGCCCACCTGAACTTTGGTTTTGCCAAAAGTCTGGCCATAAATTAAATACCCTGCCTGGAGGTGTTGTCCATATCTAAAACGGTTGGTTGTGGTATGATCCCTATCCCATCCAGAGCCTCTTAGGGTATCGTTTATCATTGAGTTGTCAATCCAGAGATAAGTGGCTTTCCAACCTGCTTCTAACTTCCCAAAATCACGAATCGGTTTTTTATAATCAAAGCCTCCGCTGTATGTGGTATTAGCCCAATCCTGAATGTTTTTTCGGGCCGACTTGCTCGTGTTCATTCCTTCGTAATCCGTATCAAATCGGTTATCATAATCGTTTCCATGTGGTGCGTAATCAGCAAACAAGCGTAGTTCATGGTCTTTTCCTGTAAGTCTTCTTACATAGCTTAGGTTAAAGGTGAGGTTGTTATATTTTTCATCAAAACTACTGGATGTAAGCGTTTTTTGTAGAATGTTCTGTTGGCTACCATAAAGTGTCCTGTCGGCATCCAAAAAGCTAATGTAATGTCCCGCAATCCAATTAAAACTAAGCTCAAACTCACTGGTTGTATCCTTTATTACCTCTATTCCGGCACGAATTCCGTAATTATTACCTGGATTTGTTCCAGACTTATCAAATTGAATGGCGTGGTTATTAACGTTTCCACTGAAAAACTGTTCCGAATAAGCCGAAGCCTTACTTTGGTCGTAGCCTCTGCTTCCGCTCACATACATCTTCATTTTCTCGGTTTTGTACGTTAAGCCGGCCCCGCCTGCAGCCTGAGCTAAGCGTGTATGTGAGCCTCTAAGCCAAACATCTCCGCTGAGACCAAGAGCTTTATTTCGCTTCATTTTTATGTTGATTATGCCTCCACTGCCTTGAGCGTCTTGACGGGCAGACGGACTACTCATGAGCTCTACCTGAGACACATCTGATGCCTGAATACCACGTAGCAAAGTAGCTAATTGACTTCCTGTAAGGTGCGTAATTTTCCCGTCAATCATGACTGTCACTCCCGCTTTTCCGTTTATGGCAAAGGTCCCTTCGTTTTGCATGGTGAGTCCGGGCAGCTTTTCCATCATTTCCAGAAGATTATTTCCTTCGGTAATTACGCTTCCCTCCACACTTACCACGGTTCTGTCTACTTCTTGTGTAATGGTTGGTCGTCTTCCTGCTACCTTAACTTCATTTAATGTACTTGATGCCGGTGAGAGCTTTATTACGGGCAACTCTTTACCTTTTTGGTAGGCTACATCCTGGGTTTCATATCCTATATAAGAAATTCTCAAAACTCCCCTTTCTCCATTGTACTTAAGCTGGAACTCGCCATTTATACCTGTGATGGTTTCACCCACTCTGCTAGAGTCGGGTAAAGAAAAAAGAAGAACGGTAGCTCCCGGAAGCTCTTCATTTTTTTCGTCAACTACCTTACCGGTTATTTGGGAAAAAGCACAGTGAGATAGGAAAACTAAAAGTAGAGTTTTGAACATTATTTGGTAAGGGTTAAACTGCAAAGATATTATTTAGAATTATTTTAAACAACTCATTTCGCTTTCGCGATTTTAATGACGCTGTTTCCATTTTCTACAGGAGACTCGCCACGTCCTTCTTTTTTGAGCGTTACGAAAATATCTCCTGAAGCTTTATCAAGGGCAATAGTATTAGGCAGAGCCCCGGTAGGGATACGTTCAATAATCTTATAGTTTTTCATATCTATTACCGCCACGTCTCTTCTGCGTCTGTTTGCCGTATAAACAAGGTCATTGGCTTCATCATACACCAGTCCAATCGGAGAAGAAGGCTCAACACCCAGATGTACCTTTGTTATGATTTCACCCGTATTACCGTCTAAAACCGTTACATTGTTATCGGTAGACTGACTCACGAAAATCCTGTTGTTTTTAATATCCAGAGCAATATTCATGGGACAATATGACCATGTTTTGTATTTCGAAATCAGCTTTCTGGTCTCACTATCATACACGTTTACATAACCTTCCATGGTTTCACCATCCGTTTGGTAAATTCTGTTACGGGAAGCATCAGCTGCCAGTCCAAGCAGATATCCTTTATCAAATGATATATCACTTACGTATTTGTTTGTTTTTCCGTCAATGATCCATACGCCCGGATTTCCATGATCAGACACATAAACTTCGTTTCTCTGCTCATCCACGGCAATTTCACGAATTTTTGACTTCTCTTTTCCATTAGGAATAACGGTGACCTTCCTGGTTTTCAGGTCAATTGCCGTAACAGTGTTCTGACGTGAATTTCCAGCATAAATGGTTTGGGTCTTATTATTAAGTGCTATTCCATAAGGTACGCTTTTACCTACATTTACACTGTCTACAACCTGCAATGATTTTGAATCTAAGGCGTAAATAAAATTGTCGCCTTCACGTCCAGCTCCTGTTTTAGGACCTGCAACATAAATTTTTTGGTTGGTAGGATTAAATACTAATTGGTAAACCTCAGCATTAAGCTTTTGTGTTTGCTTAATTGTATATGAGTCTTGGGCTGCAAGCTGGTTTACCACTAGCAGCATAATGAAAAGTAAGCTATTTTTCATGGTAGAAGTTAAGAATTAGAAAAAGAAGGAGTGCAGCAAAAATGCCGCACCCACATTCTCTCAATATGAAAAAAAACAGTCTTTAGTTTCTTACAATTTTGGCAACTGTATTGCCATTGGGAACTGGCTCTCCATTTCTTCCTGCCTTTTTGTTGGTCACATAAACTGTACCCGTAGTTTTATCCAGAGTTAGCGTATTCGGAAGTCCGTCTGTAACTACTCTCTCTAAGATTTTATATGTCCCAGCGTCTATGACAGCCACTTCTTTCTTGTTTCTGTTAGCCGTAAATATCAGGTTATTCTTTTCGTCATAAACAAGGCCAATAGGAGATGTATCCCATCCCGTATATACTTTGCTGATGATTTCGCCTGTTTTTCCGTCAAGTATAGTCACGTTGTTGTCATTAGACTGACTTACAAAAAGACGGTTCCCTTTGGTATCAACAGTGATGTTTAGCGGACAATACGACCACGTTTTATACTTCTTCTCCAATTTCTTGGTTTTTGAATCGTAAACGTTTACATAGCCTTCCATGGTGTCTCCATCTGTTTGGTAGATTTTACCTCTTTGTGCGTCTACCGCCAAGCCAAGCAAATATCCTTTTTCGAAACTTATTGCTCCTGTATACGTGTTGGTTTTTCCATCTATAATCCAAACCCCCGGGTTTCCGTGATCCGAAACGTAGATTTCATTTCTGTCTTCATCCACTGCAATTTCACGGATTTTAGATTTCTCTTTTCCGTTTCCTATAACCTTAACTTCTCTTGTTTTTAGGTCAATAGAGGTCACCGAGTTTTGGCGTGAGTTTCCTGCATAAACCGTTTGGGTTTTATTGTTTAAAGTAATACCGTAAGGTACATTTTTACCCACGTTAATACTGTCTACCACTGCAAGAGTTTTAGCGTCTAGTGCATAAATGAAGTTATCGCCTTCACGTCCAGCCCCTGTTTTAGGACCTGCCACATATACCCTTTGGTTTGTAGGGTTATACACTAACTGATATAACTCAGCTCCTACTGGCTGTATTTTTTCTACTTTGTACTGACTTTCCTGAGCCATTGCCGAGCCGAAAACCAAAGCAGCGGCTAAGCTGATTAATCCTTTTTTCATTTTTGAATTATGTTATGAGCCGGGAGCCTAAAACTCCCAGCTGCGGTTTGGTTAGTTTAATTTGTATAAGATCGGGGTGTCATCACTACCACCAATTACTTTAAGACCTTTGGTAAGCGTGTCCTTATCCGCATCATATTCCCATATATATACAGCGTCTGCGTTAGGGTCATTTACTGCTATATAAGCGTTTCCGTTATGAACCACACTTGATCTGGAATTCATTAGTAAAGGGAAATCCAGTTTCTTAAGAATCTTCTGGTTTCTGTAATCTACTACGTAGTATTGCCACATGGCAGCATACCACCAGTCATCACTTGTTTTTACATTATTGGCTGCATCATGAGCATTAATTATGATACCTTTTCCGTTTCCAAGGTTAATAACCCCAAGTTGGTTATCCTTGTTTAGTAATGCCGAAGTATTGAAGAAATAGTTCTTATCTAATTCTGTAGTGTTTGCTCCTACTTTAAAGAAACCTGTAGGCATATTTGCTTTGCTCCCGCCTAATCTTGGCATTGGAATAGTCATGATGTACGTATCATTTCCATCCACAAATTGGCTATAATACCCGTTACGAAGCGTTCCCATTGGAGCAGACCGTCCGTCACGGCTTGTTAATGTAAATCCGTCCAGGTTTGGCAGATTTACAGAAGCCATGTAAGTTGAGTCATAGTGTACTCTCGTAGCTTCATTGTATAATCCAAACCCAAACAACAGTTGGTTGTTTTTAGGAACAGCCGAGAAGATACGGATGGTATGACCAGCAGGAACCTTTGATTGGTCTAATTGTCCAGACTTCTCTATTCTCATTGTTTCTGTATTTACAATAACAAAGAGGTTACTGCTTCTTGGTCCAAACATGAGTTGAGTATCTGAAACCCATACGTGCCATCCCAAATAAGGGCTTGGAAACTCAGTAAAAGGAATTTCGGCTACGGTAGTAAGAACATCGCTTTGGAATTTATACTTTCCGAATTTACCCGCATTAGGGTCTAAGTGGTAAAAGAAGTTTCCTTTTTGAATAATATTTTCTCCCCAGGTAAAAATACCTGTAACATCTACACCTTTACCTACCGGAGATATCTCTCCCGACTTTAAATCACTTACGCTTAACAGATACTGGCTTCCGTTATCTGCCCTAAAAGAAATCGCATACTCACCCGGTTCTGCCGGAGCAACTGAACCTCCATCATCGTCATTGTCACAAGACATTGCTGTCATGGCAGCTAGTCCTAAGAAAAGAAAACTTGTTTTGATTGAACTTAACATATTTAAATAATTGATTATTAGTAATTAAACATTTTGTAAGAGGATAGTACATATCTGAATTTTACAAACACTGCCCTACCCGGTTTTTGTAATTTAAAGTTGTCATAAGCAATCTCATCGAAGAGGTTTCGGCCTTCCAATGTGATATTGTACTTACCTGATTTTAAGGAGTAAGTGATTGCAAGATTGTGTATCAGCTGGGTTGGGATATAGTCTTTGGTAGTCTTGTTTCCCAGCTTAGACCAGCTCAAAGAGTAGTTATTTATATACTGCGTAAACCAGTTGAACTGCATTCGGGTACCTTTGCCAAATACGTCGCTTTTTCCAATGCTGAAATCGGCATTTCCATATAACCAAGGTTGGTTAGGAACACGACTACCATAGGTTATTTTGGGACGGATTGTACCGCGAGCGTATTTTTCTCTATCCACCGCATTTTGGTAGCTCATGTTTACTGAGAAAGTAAGCAACTTGAAGTATTCATACCTAAAATCAGCTTCAAATCCGTCTATTTTTATTCCTCCGTAATTGTAATACTGTGAAAAGTCTCCTGTACCAGAACTCGGCATAGTATAGATATAGTCTCTAGCATTCCTATAGAAACCAGATGCCTCAGCAGATATAGAGTGTTTTCCAAAACGTTTAACATAGAAAGCCCCCAGATTAAAGTTGTCGCTATTTTCCGGTTTCAAATTCGGGTTACCAAGAACCTCCTCTCCGTTTCCGTAGAGTTCTATCAAGCCCGGAAGCCGGTAAGCATGTTCATAGGAGAATTTAATCCCGATATTCTCATTAAATCTATATCTGGATGCTCCTCCGTAACCTATGTAAGATGAGCGTTCATTAGAAAGCGTGCTGTCTACAGATACCACCTTCCCGGAAAACCCAAAGTGCTTAACAAAGAAACTGTTTGTAAGACGCTTATCAAAAAAGTCTTGTTGATAAGACAAACCGGTAACCGTTTTATTGAGCCTGTTAGAGCGGTTATAAGTATTATTGTAAGGGTCAATCTCATTATACCCCTCTCTGAACGAGCTATTAAAATTGTAGTTCAGGTTTAGAATATGATCTTTATGAATGATGTAGTTCAGGTTTACCTGAGCCAGAGCATTATGACCTGTAAAATGAGTAATAGACTTAGTGGTTCTTAATTCACCTCCAGATTGGTTCACTCTATCTGGTACGCCGGTCCACTGGTACCATGTTCTTGAACTGGTATCGGTAATCACAGATTTCTCACTTGAGAAGTTTGCAAATGCTCTTGCTGACAATCCTTTTACCAGAAGGTCTTCCTTTCTATAGCGAAGCGAGGGAACGGTATTATGACTTTGGTTTGTCATCTCCCCTATTACTTTTTCTTGGGTAGCACCGGTTTGGCGTTCGTTAAAAACAGTGGTATGTGTTAAACCAATAACAAAAATGTCCGCCCATTTTTTATTAGAAACACCTGCTTCTAGCTGAGCCATAAAAGATTCATAGCCGTCATGGAAACGACGTAACTTATCTTTTACCACAAACCTCCCGTCTTCAATAACCTCTAACTTCACGTTGGCCTCCGGGTTATTACGCATGTAGTAATTGTTGTCAGAGTAATTGTAATACGAATTGAAATTGAAGGTAATTCCCGACTTGGGAGCGGTATAGCCTGCTGTAATAGCCGCTCTATGCGTATTGAAAGATCCAATACTATAGCTGGCATCTAGTTTATTGGCTCCTTTTCCGTTGGTGATAATATTCACTGCACCACCCAGAGCATCTGAGCCCAAATATGCCGGAACCACACCTTTGTAAACTTCTATCCTTTCAGCAAGATTTACAGGAATATTGTTGAGCGTCATGCCTCCTCCGAAAGACTCCATCGGAATTCCATCAATAAAAAATTTGATGTGGTTACCCGAAAGACCATTGATGGAAAAGCGAAAATCAGAACCCATTCCGCCTGTTTCCTGTATTCTTACTCCACTGGTACGGTTCAATATTTGGTTTACATCTGAAGTAGTATTAGAAAAACGGGCTAGATCTATAGAGGTAACATTAAAGCCGCTCTCACGTATTTCTGCGGTTTCGGTTTTACCTTTTACAATAACCTCCTGAAGTTGCTGCCTATCTTCCACCAAATCCAGTTCTAAAGATGCTCTTTCTTTCAGATTTACTTTTCTGGTTTGCGATACAAAACCAATGATAGAAAACTCCAGCGTATGTTCACCTTGTTCCAATCCTTCAATCTTAAAAGCACCATCTACATCCGTAATTGCACCTTTGTTGGTATTTTTAACATGTACAGTTACGCCGGCAAGCCCCTCTTTTGTCTTATCAAAAACCTTTCCTTCAATAATACCAATCTTTGGCGATATTACCTTTGGCTCTGCTTTGACTTCTGCTAGACGAATAGAGATGGTATTAGAAGAGGTAACTCTCAGGTCAGTGATACTGTTATGGAATATGTCATCTAAAACAGTCTTGACGCTTGCCCCTGAAAAACTCTTTGTGATTTTTGCAGACTTATCTACCTGACTGCTACTGTACGATATGGTATAGCCTATGTGGTTTCCAAGCTTTTCTGCAGCTTCCTGTATAGAAGCCTGCGTAAACTTAATTGTAATGGGTTTAGTGAGAATGTTCTGTTGACCCCACGCATTTACATTTCCTAAAAATGTGGCAATAAATATCCACGTCCAGACCAAACTTGGTCTGATTTTCTTACTTTTGTTCAAAACTAATCTTATTTGAGGGTTATTTTTTCGACCCGGTGTTACAGTTTGGCGACCAAGCACCGGGTTTAGTTTTTTAAATGTTTAGTATATCTCTATTTTACTTTCAGTCACTTTATAGTTACAGTTTAGCACAAAGCAAATATCCTCCATAACAGCTCTCACAGAAGCCGCTTTATGTGAACCTGTGTAATTCTTCTTTAGCAATGCCGGGTTTTTCACATTTACTTCCAACCCAAACCGCCGTTCTAATATCGGAATCAGCTCTTTTACGGATAAATCATTAATGGTAAGTCCACCGTCTCTCCAATGGTCACGCATTTCAATTTTCTCGGTACGCGACTCAATTATCCCCGTAGAAGTCTCCAATAGTGCAAATTCCCTGGCAACTAAGACTTGTGGTTTACTATCTGATTGCAGCGTACTAAAGCTCACTTTCCCTTCCGTTACGCTCAACTCTTGGTTTTCCCCTTTGTACGCTTTCAGATTAAACTCTGTGCCTAATACTTTTAGCTCACTTTGGTCGGTTTCTATCCTGAACCTACGTTTTGGGTCCTTTGCTACTTCAAAATAAGCCTCGCCTGTGAGTTTCACATCTCTAGCCGTATCCGCAAACTTTTCAGGGTATTCTATCGTACTTTCTGCATTCAAAAAAACTCGCGTACCATCTGCCAAATCTATTTGCTTAATTTCCCCTTTCTGGGTACTTACTGCTTTGAAAACACACTCTTCCGGTTTTTTGTAAGCATTAAATCCTATCCAAGTAAGACCAGAAACCAGGAAAAGGCTAGCAGCTATACTTAAGCTTTTCTTCCAACCCTGAACTCTACTTCTCGAAACCTCAAAAACTGGACTTAAATTTTCTTCTCCCTCAGCGTATGTTTCGTTTTCCCAGCTCGTTTCCTGAAGCCAAAGTTCTACCATCTGCCTCTCTTCTTCAGAACACAGATTTTGATGATATTTCTTAATAAGTTCAGGAGTTACCTTCATGTAAGTCAAAAATTTTCGGCTTATATAGAGTAGTTCTAAAAAAGAGCGTTTACCCTAAGGGGAATGAGAAGTTTTTTAAGAATTTTTTGAGAAAGCGTTTTAAACTTGGTCATTTAGCATCATTGCGGACTTTGCTTCATCATTAACAGGCACAAAAAAAATAATAGCATTTTACACGCCCAAACCCTCTCTTAAGAATTTTAATGAAGATGAAATATGATACTCAACCGTCTTTTCAGACACGTTTAATTCTAGTGCAATGTCTTTGTTCTTCATGCCTTTTTCTCGGCTCATAATAAAGATTTCCTTACCTTTTCCAGGCAACTTATCTATAAGAACAGTTACTTTCTGAAAAACTTCCTGATAAATGAGATCATCTAGAACGGTACCTTCCTCTGGTGCTTCTACCGCAGAATCGAGGGAAGTTTCATAAACTTCTTTCTGTAATTGCTTAAAAACCGACAGTTTCACAGCCCTGATAAGATAGTTTTCAGCGGGGCCATTTATTTCTATCTCTTCCCTCCGCTCCCAAATAGACATAAAAATTCTCTGCACAGTATCCGAAGCCAAATCCTGATCTTTGAGGTAGCTAAAAGCTAAACGGTACATTTTCAACGAGTAGGTAGTATACAGGTTTTCCAAATCACCCGAAGTGATGCCTCTCCCTAGTCCCTTCTTCCCGAAAACCTTCTCCAGCATCTTTTTGCAGAAACATTAATACGGAGCAAATATCTTATTTAGACTAAATATAAACAATGATTTTAAACGAAATTGTTTTTTAATAGGCTTCATATTGTATTTAACGTGGCAAAAATTATACTTTAACAACATCAGTACCCTCATTAATCATATCCCTTCACCAAAAAGAGACAATTCTTTTAGAATACTTCATCAGTAGACCTCTTACCTTTGTACTTACCATGCTAAAGTACATTTCTAACGAAGCTCATTATCAAGAAGTGATAGAACGCTCAAAAAGCGTAAAACACTCTCTCTGGATTGGTACGGCCGACATTAAGGATCTCTATATAAAAGCCGGCCTAAAGTCTACCAAACCTTACCTTTCTCTGCTCAACGATCTGATAACTAGGCAGGTTTCTGTACGTCTTCTTTCTGCAAAAGAACCAGGTCCAGCCTTCCAAGAAGATTTTGACAAGTTCCCTCTCTTAATAAAACATCTAGAGCAAGCTGTTTGTCCGCGAGTACATTTCAAGTTCTTTATTTTCGACCTCCACACGGTATATATTGGCTCAGCCAATCTCACCGGAGCGGGATTGGGGATGAAAAGTGAAAACCATCGCAATTTTGAAGCAGGCATCCTTACAGACGAGCCGGAGATTGTGACCCAAGTAATGTCCGATTTCGACAAGGTTTGGAACGGAAGTAAATGCCCCAAATGCAAACGAAAGCAATACTGCCCCATTCCGATTAGTGAGATGTACTAAAAATAAGGTTGTCAGACAAAGCCTGAAGCCCTATATTTAGCCTCCAGATTGTGTTTGAAGAATCAGAGGTTAAGCGAAATATAAAGAACATAAAAGTATAATTCCCGTAATCTGCTGATTAATAATTTTTTGTAAATGAGGTACACTCGTAGGGAAATAATAAAATTACTTAATCTCGGTTTACTTTTTCAACTAACCAGTAGTTGTAAAGAAGATGAACCAACCTTGCCTGAACTAAGATTTGCAGTTGCATCCGATGGACACTATGGCGAAGAAAACACCCCCTCAGACCAATATTATTCTGACTTAATCACTGCACTTACAAACAAACACAAGGTAACGCCCTTAAATTTTCTGGTTGTAAATGGAGACTTAGTTCATAGAAACAGCACCCAAAGGTTACCAAAGGTAAAAAGCTACCTGGATCAGCTCCCCTTTCCCTACTATGTTACACGTGGAAATCATGATCAGGTTACGGAATCGGAGTGGCAAGCGTTATGGGGGTATCAAACAAATCATGTAGTAAAACTAGCAGAGGCAACCTTAATTCTCTTGGATACCTCTAATGAAAACGGCTCATACGAATGTGGAAATCACAATTGGTTAGAAACGGTTTTACAAAACTCTGATCCGAACCTGCCCGTATTCATATTTATGCATATTCCTTATATCCGTAACTTATCGGGTACAGACATCTGTCTAGATATTCATTCTGTTGTAAGTAAATATTCTAATATCCGAGGCATATTCCACGGTCACGACCATAACCAGGATAGTACATACAAATTTAACCATCTCACATACTTATTTGATGGTCATTTCGGTAGCACTTGGGGTGTCCCCTATCGAGGGTTTAGACTAGTAGAGAGACAAAACCCCAACGAGTTTCTAACTTACCAGCAAGATTATGTTAATGACTTAAGGCTTAGGGAAACTATTTTCTAGAAAGCGATTTTTATAATAACCCCTAGTTCACTTCCTCTTTTATATAGGCAAACTACTTTCAGTTAGCGTCTCCTCAAATCTGTATTTTCTGTACGGCAGACCGTTCTACTTTTTCAAATGGTCCGCTGACTTTAAAGGAAGAAATACAGAGATAATCACGCTATACACTCGAAAAACAAAGAAGCTAGCCCTATATTTACATTTTCCCAACCTTCAAAACTACAATGAAGTTAATCAAATACATTTGGCTCCTCTTGCCCTTTCTTATGAATTGTAAGCGACCCGCTCCTATCGTCTCCACTTATCCTGAAGATGTCCAAAACAAAATATTGCGGTCTATAAAAGCACCTGAGATTTCTACCAAAATTATACTCCTCACCGACTATGGAGCGAAAGGTGACTCGCTCACCGATAATAAACCGGCATTTGACAAGGCTCTGGAAATGTGTAAGAACAACGGTGGCGGCCGTATTACCGTTACGCCTGGTATTTATCTCATAAATGGTCCCATACATTTACTGGATAATACCACTCTTGAACTCCAAAAAGGAGCGAAACTGGTTTTCGGAACGAACGAGCAAGACTACCTACCCCTTGTAAAAACTAGTTGGGAAGGAACTTTTCTTTACAATTACAGTCCGTTAATCTATGCTTATCAGGCGGAAAATGTCGCAATTGTTGGAGAAGGAGAAATTGATGGAAACGGTAAAGAGGGCTTTAGTAAATGGTACGATAAACAAAAGCCGGCACAGCTTCTTAGTCGCAAAATGAACAACGAAGACACTCCAGTCTCGGAAAGAGTGTTTGGAACCGGACACTTTTTAAGGCCTCATCTTATTCAGTTCTTCGAATGCCAAAACATTCTCATTGAAGGCGTCACCATCTCCAATTCTCCGTTTTGGTGCGTTCATTTTCTGAAATCTGAAAACATCACCGCCCGAAAAGTAAAGTTCAATGCCTTTAATAAAAACAATGACGGCTTTGACCCGGAATACTCCAGAAACATCCTTATAGAAGATATAGACTTTAACAATGCTGACGACAACGTAGCCATAAAAGCCGGACGCGACCATGAAGGACGTAAAACCGGATTGTCTTCAGAAAACATTATTGTGAGAAATTGTAGATTTAAGGGGCTACACGGCTTGGTTATAGGTAGCGAAATGGCAGCAGGAGTACAAAATGTTTTTGTAGAAAACTGCACCTATTCGGGTTACTGCAAACGTGGTATTTACCTAAAATCAAACCCCGACAGAGGTGGTTTTATCCGGAACATTTACATCCGGAACGTGTCACTTGGCCAAGTGGAAGATTGCATGTTTATTACATCCTTCTACCATGGAGAAGGAAAGGGCTTCGAAACCGACATAAACAACATCTTCGTTGATAGTCTCTCCTGTAAAAACGCCAGTAATGCTGCTTTGGTGATACAGGGCTATCCCACCAAAAAAGTGAGAGATGTCTATTTTAACAACTTCAGGGTAGACGTGGCCGCCAAAGCATTAAGCCTAAGCCACACCGAAAACATTGTTTTTAATGATGTGGTTATTGGCGAAGAAGTTAAAGTTCCGTCGGCAGCGAAGTGAGATGATTCATACAAATGAACCATTTCAAATTATTTACTTCAATTTTGGGCTGCCACAAAAAAACTAAAGGTTACCTCAAGTCTTTAGAGGTAACCTTTCAAGTAATTTCGGTATTCTGGTAAACTATTTCTTACCAAAACGAGGCTCTCCAAGAATCGCACTTGGTCTTAATTTTAAGCCAAACTTGTTATATGTGTTATTCTTGATGTACTCTACCGCCTCATCCATGGAGTCGGTTACTAAATATAGCTTTTCATCACCCGGAGAGATCGTTTTTTCTCCCAGCATAAGATTGGCATGCTCAACAAGGTTCTTATGAAACTCTGTGCCAAAAACTACTACAGGAAACTTCTCTATTTTACCTGTTTGAATAAGCGTAAGAGCTTCATAAAACTCATCTAATGTTCCAAATCCTCCCGGACAAATCACAAAAGCATATGAATATTTTACCAAAAGCGTCTTACGGACAAAAAAGTACTTAAAGTCTACGTACTTATCTAAATACGGATTGGAGTGTTGCTCATGTGGCAGCTCAATATTACAAGCTACAGACATTCCACCAGCATCTTTTGCTCCACGGTTGGCAGCTTCCATTATTCCCGGGCCTCCGCCTGTCATGATAGTAAAACCTAATTTTGAAATCCTGGCTGAAAGCTCCCGAGCGTCTTTATAATGCTGATTATTCTCATCAAACCTTGCCGAGCCAAACACCGTAACACAAGGTCCTACAAAGTGTAGACCTCTGAAACCTCTTATAAATTCCCTGAATACATCCCATGCGTATGCCAAATCTTTCCATCTTGAGCGTGGACCTACTAAAAATCTTGATTCTGAGTTGTTGATCATTTTTGCTTTCTTATTTGTTCAATTGCTTTTTTATAAATTATTGGACCTGTTTCCGGCCCTACTGAGTTTACCTCTCCGTACGGGGCTTTGTCTCTTCCGTATGTATAGGGTGCTTTGGTGTCCCATTGTGACTTTGGTAGAATATACCCAATCTCATCATTGGCCAGCCCCAAGACCCATTTATATTCTGCCTGCATCACTTCTCTTATGGGTGGAGTTTCTACCGGTGGTATTCCAAAATCTGCCCCTTCCGGGCTTTCTACTCCGCCATTCACTATTTCAGGATAAATTTCACCCGGAATAAGCACCATCTGTACATCAGAAAAGCCAATTACGCCCACCTCCGTTTTAAACTTTCCCCAAGAGCTAAATCCACCTCGGTCTAAAACGCCTAAGTGCACGCCCAAGCGAAAAAGCTTATTTTTAAGAGGAATTTCGAAAGATTGTGCATGAACGGATATACCCG
Organism: uncultured Lacihabitans sp.; assembly: GCA_964489955.1. Taxonomy (GTDB): domain Bacteria; phylum Bacteroidota; class Bacteroidia; order Cytophagales; family Spirosomataceae; genus Leadbetterella. The sequence continues at coordinate 69,332 of CAZBAV010000005.1, forward strand.
TTGAGTTTTGGGCGTTCTCGGACTTTTCCAAAGCACCTAACGCGTGGTAAGCCAACTCTAAACCTTGCATTTCTGCTTTCTTAAAATCAGCTGTTAAATACTCCACTGAGTCCAGAGCCGATGTGAATGCAAACCGATCGTTAGTAGTCATTAGTCCACCAACAGCACCCGTTAAATAAACGCAAATCCCGCCCAAGCCATCTTTTACTTTTTTTCCATTCACAAAAACCCCTTTTTCCATTCCTTCTCTTACATAATGGGGGAAATCTGACGTAATCAATAGATTCTTGCTCCAAAGTGTTTCGGGGTGGTTACCCCAATTAACGACAGTTCCTAGAGTCTCTCCATTCTCTTCGTCAATGGCTTGCAAAACATATAAACCTGGGTCCAGCACAAAGGGCTGGCGAGTATCGTTTACCAAATGGATAGCCGAAGTTAAATCTTCAGCAAACTTAAACGTAGCAGGTCTGGCTTTTTCGGCAGCTTCTTTGATTGATTCTACCGCTTGCTTTTTAACATAAGCAAGCCACTCTTTGTTAACTCCCGACTTCAAGGGACTTTTACCCCACATACCTATCACATCTGGAGCTTCGTGGTTGTGCGTATTACAAATTACAGCATAATCTATGCCTAAATCTTCAGGGATTTCTTTACGGATATCAATCGTATGACTATATGCCAAGCCAATAACATCCACAGAAACTATAGCAATCTTTGTGATTCCGTCATCAATATAAACGGTTCTCGCCCAAAGGTCATCATGCACGCCATTTGCCGGTCGCTTACTATGAAATCCCGCAATCCAGTAGGCATCAAACTTTCCGTTTCCATTATTATCTTGATAAGGTTCCCCTTTATCGTATGTAGCATTGCCGTTGGTGTCAGTCCACGTGTCTACCACATCCGGAGTGATTTTTTTGGCAGAAAAACCTACTTTGTATTTTACCTGGTCTTTGCCAGAAACGGCTAAGTTCATCTCATAGCCTTTATGCTTACCAACTCCATTATAAAACATAAAACCAACAAGGAACACCAGAGCGAATCCCAATACTTTTAACATGGAAAAAAATACTTTTTTTATCATATTTATCTAAGGCCAGACCTCAAAAATAACAGGAAACAACCAAAAAACAATAGTTCAAGAATCCCAATGGGTTGAATAAACAAAGTGTCAGCCCTCTATACTGTTAAGTATAATTCTTATTATTTAGATAAATTAAAGGTGGTTCATAAATGCCAAATCTCCAATTGGGCTGATTGCATAAACCTTGGATTAAGCTCAGAACGTAATATCAAAACTCAGCTGAATTTTCACACTTTGGCTATTCATAAACTTTTCTTGAAGTTTACAATGACCAGACCGAGGAACGCACTTTCTGACCTCTTCCATATCAAGAAAAAGCACTAATTAGTACCAATAAGATTTGGGAGAAAAAGCCGGACTACCGACCTAACAAATGCTGTTTTATCCGGACACAAAAGGCTTGAAAGTCCCATTTTTGATGCCAAACCACAAGGCTTCTAACTTGTTCTCATCACTTCTTAATGAGTCTAAAAGTAGATGAGCTTGAGGGGTTTGATACATTTATGAGGTAAATGCCCTCTCTGAAATCGCTTACGTTTAATTTATTGGGTAAAGTAAGTTCTTGCTCGCTCAGTTGCTTTCCTTCCGTGTTAAAAACCCTAACCGTGTATTTATTGTCACTTGTAGAACTCGACGTAATGTTTAAAAAGTCTGATGTTGGGTTGGGGAAATAGGAAAAGTTTATGGTTGGATTTTCGCTGGCTAATAAAAGTCCCACTTCATCTGAAACATCCTTAACTTCACGACTTGATAGCTTATAGAGTTGGTATCCCTTCTTGTCTGAAAAGCCTATACTAAAGACATTGTTCTTAAAACTAAACACCTTTTTATACTTCTCAATTGACGAATTTTTTGAATGAGCATATTCCTCTTTTAGGTCTTCGCTATATCTAGGACTAAAGTAAACTTTCAATCCGGAAACACTAGAATCGACATAGAAGAAACTGTCTCCATTAATAAGCGGAGAATAGCAATTTTGAACATTGGTTTTAATCTTCTTTACAGTTTTACTCTCACGGTTTATCTCTACAATATCATAGCCTGTAGTCTGTCCCTTTTTCTTAACTTGAAGCAAATCCTTTCCCTTACTCAAAACAGCCTGTAAGTCCGTATATTCCTCCAAGTTTCCCTTAAAGTCTGTAATTGATAAATCCTCTGCGTTAAAGTAGTAAATTTTATCATCAAGATGAGATTTAAAGTAATGACTATCGGCCCTATGAAAATTAATATTTTGATTAGCTTTAAAATGGTATTTCGTCTTTAGAGTTCCATTTTCTAAGGTTTTAAAGTAGTAGTTTAGATTTTCCTTTCCATATCCTACAAAAGCATACTTTTCTTCTATAAACCAATTGTTTTCGGTTTCGGGGTTATACAAAACCGAATGGTAGCCTCCTAATCTTTTTTCTTCTGTTTCTTTAGATGTTAGGTCATACGTTATGAGGTTTGTTTCTCCCTGTTTTGTCCAAGTGCCTATTAACTTATTTTCTTTGATTGTTAAAGCTGAAAAAGCATCCGGCAACCTATTTATTTCAAGCATTTCATATGTGTCAGATTCTGTGTTAAACAAGTAAGCTTTAGAGTCCAGCACAAAGAAAAGAGTATCTTTTGATGCTTTATAAAAGGTTACGTATGCCTTAGGTTTCCCACTTATTACGAGCTTAAAACTTTGGTCATTCTCCATTATTTCAAAACCACTCTCCGTTAAGAGGTAATACCTGTCTCCTTCCTTCCGAGCATACAAAACTCCTTCTTTTAAGATTTTTTCTGTTACGCCATTATACTTTAGTAGCCTTTTGTTTTTTAGACTCAAAATGCTATCATCAGACCAGACATCAATCAATTCACCAGTTAATAGTACGCTCTTTTGAGAGAAATCCGTTTTTATATAGTAACCCAATCCACTTATCTGAAAATCGCCGTTTACTGTTTTCTGCACTTTAGGTTTCCTTAAACTACTCAACTGGCGAGACGAAGCTTCCAAATAAGACAAGTCGCCAGTTTTCAAATCATAGGCGTAAAGAAACAGTCCATATATATTTAAAGTATCTATGATACCATCCACAGCTAGGAGGTGTTTGTCTTCACATTCTATAACCTCCACATTCCTTATGTTACGAAAAATGTCAAAAATCTCATGTTCTTTACTACTTGATCCTCTCCCATTGAAAGTACTGATTCTACTTTTTCCCCCTTTAGGATGAATCATGTACAAAACATCCTTTGTCTGTACTAATTTATCATAAGACAAGCTCTCATAAGCCACATCGGCTTTTTTCTCTCTGGTAAAGCTAGGTTCTCCAATTGTTCTGAAATATTCTTTGGACTCATCCAACAAAGTTGATGTTTCAGAATCAAAATAACCACTACTTGTTTTTACAAAAGTCCTTGGGTCATAAGCGGTTTCCAATAGTTTAAAGTTCTCTGTTTTTGTATCAAATAGGAATGTTTTAAACTTAAAACCTTGCTGTCTGTTTGGGTACACTATCACGTTCCCTTCTTGTGCTTCTAAATGAAAACCCATAGTTCCCATGGTGTTAGAGAACATAAAAAGATCTTTATTAAGCAAAATGTTAGCATCAGAAAAACTAAGATCTCCTGAAATTAAGTTCAACTGAAATAATTTCAGGTTTGACTCTTGAACAGACTCTTCTTCGAATTTCATTGCATCATTTCCAATAAAATAAAGGTATTTACCCAAATGCAAATAATTAGAGTAGTTAAACAAGCTGGGTGACATATAAGCCACTGCCGAATACCTAGTATAAGTATTTACTGTATTTGTTTTAAAGGGAATCCGCTCATTATTTCTTAAATGATTTATTACTATTTCTTTATCTTTCTTTCCGCTCCGATTACTATAAATTTCTACCCATTGATTACTTACTTCAAAATACTGCAGATTATCCATTCCGTCTACCTTGTCTGGAAAATTCGTTAATTTCCCATCTTCTAAGAGAAATTGTTCTTTAATATCAGAATTTCCTTCTCTCGTTCTTATAAGAAATCCTTTACCTAGTGACAAAACATCAGTCACTTTTTTATTTTGAAAATCAGGAAATTCTATGAACACGCCCTCCTTACTGAAGAGCCCGTGTGTAATTTCATTGCTCCCATATTTCTTTCCACTAAAGTATAAATGACTGAACCGATATGTCCAAAAAGTAGTATCCACCGAATGAAAAAGTGGCTCAAACATCGGCTTATTTACCTTACTAAATGAATAGCGTAAGATGGTCGAATCTCTGGTTCTATAATCCCAATTAGTGGTTATAAACCAAGAAAAATTAACATCCTTTATTGTTTCAATTTCGGTAAACTGTTCTTTAAATACATCAATATGATAAAAAGTGGCTCCTGTCCTGCCATCTGGTGGTCCTGCTATCGCTCTATAAGCATAAATCTCATTTTCCTGTACAAAAAACATGTATGGAGATTCAAGTTTAGGAAGCCTTACTATTGTGGTTAAAGTGTCTTTTTTTATGTCATACTTCTTTATCTCATTATCCTGCCCAAAAAACATCTTTTCAGAATCCTCTTTAAGAAGATTTAGGGAAGAAGCTTGGGGCCAATAATACACGCTATCAAAATCTGTAATCTGCTCTTGAGCTTTCAGAGAAAATCCAGACAAGAAGATTAAAGTTATTATAAGTGGTTTTTTCATTTTTGCAGTTATTTTAGAGAATCAAAATTAAGTGAAAAGCGACAGAAAAATTCTCTATACTTAGTTAAAGGTCAAAAACTTCTATCTTTGTCTAATCAACTTAATCTAAAAACAAATGCGTTTAACTATAGTCCTTCTTTTGTTTGCTTCAGTTTCTTTTGCACAAAACACTGTAAAAATCACCTACGAGCGGATTTACAACGACCAGCCGGCTGACAGAGGAACGCACATTGTGGCTTTTGCCAATCAAGAAAAAACGCTGATTACTACTGATAAGGTTTTGGAGAAAAAAGCTTCTCTTCCGGCCGAACAAACGGTGTTTTATCCAGCATCCAAGGGATTGCAATACTATGCAGAGCTAGATGGCGGAAATACAATCTCGGGACTAGATACGCTTAAATACAAATACGAACTGCTACCCGACACAAAAGAGATTTTGGGTTATAAATGCCAAAAAGCCAAGATAATCATCAATTCCAACACCATTGAGATTTGGTATACAAAAGAGCTTTCGAACTCGATTGCCCCTGCTCCTATCGGCGTAGACTTGGGTGCTGTTTTGGAGACCGTTCGGAACGGCAATATGATTACCCGGGCTAAAGAAATAAACAGAAATGCAGTTTTCCCGACCTTGACACAAACCCAAAGTTATGACTTGCTCAGCTACCGAGATTTGATATGGAAAAGCCGGTTTGTGACCGTGCCCATTTTTGACAAAGAACTAATCAACTGGAACGAAGATACCAAAGCCAAAGAGGGGGTGATTCGCTTCGCAAACGGAACACTTATCGTAAAAAAGGTAAAATTCCCGGAAATTGGCTCAGACAAAACCATTTTTGTAGAACTTAACCAACGCTCCAATGGCGATGCCTACGACCGCACAGGTTCAGTTTTTGTGATTCCAGAGGGACGTGAGAAGAGTTTTTGGGACGGGCTGCAAAACGGAATAAACACATTGCCTCTCATAAAAGACAGTAAAGAGGGCGAGTATCAGGGTTATACGCTTACGGACAACTATGTCCCCAACGTGGAACTCATGAGATTTTTTACCTCATTTGGTATTAATCATTTCAATTACAACAAAATAAAGGGCAAAGAATGGTTAGAATCTACACCTTTCCGTCAGGATATATCAGATTTACGAGTTGTCCTGAGTGGAAAGGAGCTGTACGTGGGTACATACATTGGTAACTATGACAAAGGCGGGCATGAAGTGAGCTTAGAGATTACTATCCATAATGGCGGAAACAGCTACCATAACTTTGATTTCACTTTACCGATCTTCAACACCGTAAATGTGATGGAAATGGGCGGACAGAACTATTCTACTCTTTTTGCAGATGAAAAAGGCCTTGAAGTGAATTTTACACTTGACAAAGACCTCAAAGCCGCCAAGCTCCGCTACATAACTACCGGTCATGGCGGCTGGGGAAATGGAGATGAGTTTTTGCCGAAGGCAAACAAAATTTTTCTGGATAATCTGCTTACGCACAGTTTTACCCCATGGCGACAAGATTGCGGTTCTTACCGTAACTCCAACCCTGTTTCCGGCAATTTTGGATCGGGCCTTTCCAGCTCAGATTTGAGCCGCTCCAACTGGTGTCCCGCCACTGTAACTAATCCTGTATTTATAGACCTCGGAGACCTAAAAGCCGGAAAACACAGCATTCAGGTAAAAATACCTCAAGGCGAGAGAGAAGGAACCAGCTTTAGTTTTTGGAATGTGAGCGGGATTTTATTAGGTAGTGAAAAGTGAAAAACTAACAGTGAAAAATATCGCTCTTCTATTTATCGTCAACTTACTTTTTCTCACCTGCCAAAAGAAAGAAGAAAAGAAGTCATTTTGGGATGACTTTTACAAAACTCCTTATGTGATTTCTGAGAAGAATAGAGCAATTGTCGAATATCATGATAGCCTAGCCAAACTGCGAGGAACTGACTTAATTCTACCTCCTCTCTATTTTGGCTCAGATACTTTTGGGCGTGATTATATGTCCTTGAATTTGCTTATTCATCAAAATCGTATTTACCAGTATTTCATCACGTTCCACTATGATTATGGTTTGGACACGAATAAAGTTATTTTTCAGAACCTAAATCCAGACCGATTGCAAGAAGTTATACATGAAGAAGTTATAGATTTAACATTAAGGTTTATAAAAAATCATCCTCTAGGTCAAAATAGCGTTGCTGTTTCTTCCTACACCGACACCTTATCTGCTCCTTTTTTTACTACTATAATGGATTCCTTGCAAAAGAACACCAACTATTTTGTTGTTCGGAGAATCACTGAAGAAGAACATCACGTGCTGGACGCCAAGACCAAGAATATTCCTTATGACCCCAAAAACTATACATGGACTATGAATTATGTATGGTTGCCGTTTGAGAGATGAGCTTATCAATCTAAAGAACTTATAATAGCAGAATTATTTGTATCCACGAAGTCATCATAATACCATTGCAGAAACAGAAGACTTTTGAGCAGGTTAGCATCTGACTGAACTGAACCCTTAAATGCGTAATCCGAACCCCGCACTTTCAGTTTTAAGTCTTGAGTTTGAGAACTCCTATACGACTGCTTTACCAAGAAGTCTTCCTCTTCAGTAAAAAGATTACTCTTCCGCTTTCTTGTTTTGCCGAGAGCAAAAGCTAATTTCTTATCATTGATTTCCATCACTAAAGAATCCTTACCCCAAAAGTCTCCAATAACAGAAACCTTCATTTCGCTTATTTCGCCACTAAAATCTCTAAACTTTACGGTGTAGTCGGGTTCGCTCTTCTTGGAAAAAAAACCACCGTTTTTCTGAATGATAAATTCTTGTTGGTCTCTGGTTGAGAACTTCTTCTTTCTGTAAATCCAGCTTTCTTGCCCAAAAGCTGAAGACAAACACAAGACGGAGAGAAGTGTCAAAAAGGATTTCATACGTTTCTCGTTTTGAATTTAGACTTAGAATTGTCCGAAACGTTGTCCATTTAACCATTTTATATTTTCTCGATAACTAATTTGAATCAACTATTTAATAAAAAATTTGTTTCTAATTTAAATTATTCTATGTTTGTAGAACAAAGAAAACATAACGTAGAATGAGCTTGTCAAAAACCGAAGAACAAGTGATGGAGATTATATGGGAAAAGCACCCTATTTTCTTTAAAGAACTGCTCCAAGAATATCCCGAACCCAAACCTGCCAGCACCACACTAGCGACTTTGCTGAAACGGATGCAAGAAAAAGGGTTTGTGGGATATCATCTTCGTGGAAACTCAAGAGAGTATTTTCCGACGGTAAAAAAGGAAGCTTACTTCAAAGAACATGTAAACGGGCTCATTGATAACTTCTTTGCTGGTTCTCCTATGCAGTTTGCGTCCTTCTTTACCAAAAGCTCGGGACTAAGCACCGAGCAACTCGAGCAACTTAAAAACATAGTTGAACAAGAAATTAAGAATAAATCATGATACCATTTATCATCTGTTCAGGAGTATTTCTGCTCATTTACTATGCTTTACTGGTAAAAGAGAAGATGTTTGTGTTCAACCGCATGTACTTATTATTGGCACTAGGCTTGTCCTTAGTCATTCCATATATTTCGTTTGATTTCACAGAACGTAGGGAATACCAACATATTCCCAATGCCACACAATGGATAGAGCAGGCCACCTACCCGCTTAGCATGCCCAATGCGGTTTATGTAGAACCAATACAGCAAGTTAATTATTGGGTTGTTCTATATTGGGCAGTAACGGCAGTGCTCTTAGTGCGATTCTCACTAAACCTAAAGAGCATTCTACTACTTATATACAAAAATGAGAAAATAACATCTGGAAAAACGACTTTTGTGCTGCTTAAAAGTTACACCTCATCTTCTAGCTTTTTACACTACGTTTTTGTGAATAAAACCGACTATTTAGAAAACAAAATACCCGAGGAAGTACTTTTCCATGAAAAAAGACATGGATTGCTCAAGCATACAATAGACACATTAATCCTAGAAATCGCTCAGGTTTTCGCCTGGTTTAATCCCTTTGTGTATCTATATAAAAGAGCTGGCCAGCTAAATCATGAGTTTGAGGTAGACGAAAAAGTTGTTCGTCATTTTGGTTCTGCAAGTCGCTATCAATATCTCTTAATCAACCAAGCTGCTAATAGTAGCAAGCTTATACACTCGTTCAATTTTGTTCACATTAAAAAACGTATTCTTATGATTACCAGAAATTCGCATCCGCTCATCGTTTTCGTAAAGGCTCTACTTTCTACGACTTTTGTTTTGGTTGTAAGCTTTCTATTTACCGAAAAAAGCTTCGCACAAAACATAGCACAGCAAACACAAAAGGCTGTTCCTGTACAGATGAAAACACTTGAACTCACCAATGAAGATTTAGCAGAATTTAAGGCACTCGAAGCTAAAGCACTTACTCATTCCACTAAAGGGAAGGAGTATAAATTTACGTCGGATGAAACCAATCGCATGGGCGATATATACATTAAAATGAGCAAAGAAGAGCAAGAGGCTCAAAAAATCACTCTAATGCCCAATAAAAGAGGTTATGCCAAACCACAACTTCCAACAAAGGAGCAGTTTGAGGCATTTAAAGACCCAAAAATGTATGGCGTTTGGTTAGACGGAAAACGCATAAAAAACGATGATTTGAACAAATATAAAAATACGGACTTCTCAGGTGTATTTGAGAGTATTTTACTTAAAAATGCAGCTCATTATGGTCAATATAAGTATCATTTAGCTCTCACCACACACGAAACTTTTAAACGAGAGCAAGCGGAAGCAAGAAAAGATCCTTCACACTACATAATATGGTATAAAGAAGAGTATTTCAAACAGATACGAAAAAAGACAAAGTGAATCGTTACGCAAAAAGGCAGCCTAAGCTGCCTTTTTGCATATAAAACATAATATCTTAAAAAACATACTTAGTACTTAGGAAGTGCGAACGGTGTCCTTCCACAATCCAGTTAAAGATATCTTTATTCATATCGGTATCTTTTGTGGCCACTACTGTACGTATGGAGAATGCCCGAAGGGCATCTTCTACAGAAAGGGTTCCTTCAGCAGAGTCTTTTCTTCCTGTGAATGGGAATGTATCTGGCCCACGCTGACACTGAGCATTGATATTTACACGGCTCACTTGATTTACAAGCGGGTCTATTAAATTAGCGATTTGATCCGGATTTGACCCGAAAATACTAACTTGCTGTCCGTGAGATGAATCAATGACATATTGAATGGGTTCTTCTATGTCATCAAAAGGAACTATAGGAATAAGTGGGCCGAACTGCTCTTCGCTATACACTTTCATTTTATCGTTTACAGGATACAACACTGCAGGATACACAAATGAATTTACAGTAGTGCCTCCACCTTCGTTTATTACTTCTGCACCGTTAGCTACAGCATCTTCTATACATCCTGCAAGATAAGCCGGCTTCCCCGGTTCAGGAAGAGGCGTCAGCTGCACTCCGGAATCCCAAGGCATTCCATATTTTAGTTTTTCCAGCTCCTCCACAAAAAGATCTAAGAATCTTCTGGCAATAGAACGATGCACCCAAATAATTTTTATGGCTGTACAACGCTGTCCATTGAACGAAAGAGAACCCAAAATACACTCCTTTACGGCCAACTCCACATCTGCATTTTTCAATACTATTCCCGCATTTTTCGCATCCAATCCCAGAACAGCTCTTAAACGGTTCAGCTTAGGGTGCATTTTCTTCAGGTCGGAAGCTACTTTACTAGAGCCAATCAATGTCAGAACATTGATTTTTCCAGAATGCATTAATGGTGGAACCACGTTTGCTCCACGACCGTAAATGGTGTTTACTACACCTTTAGGAAAGCACTCCTTAAAAGCTTCCAGCATAGGGTAATGCAAAAGTGTACCGTGCTTAGGTGGCTTAAAGAGAATAGTATTTCCCATCAAAATAGCGGGAATCAGCATAGTATAGGTTTCGTTTAAAGGATAATTAAAAGGCCCCATACAAAGCACTACACCAAAGGGCGATCTCCGGATTTGTCCTATGATACCTTGTTCTATTCTAAACCTCGAAGAATTGCGGTCAATATCTTTCAAACAATCTATCGTATCGTAGATATACTCCACCGTACGGTCAAACTCCTTTGTAGAATCTCCTAATGACTTTCCTATTTCATACATCAAAAGGCTTACAATTAAGCTCTTCTTCTCCAACATCTTCTTCACAAAATTCTCCATGCAAACAATTCTGTCACCTATACTCATTGTTGGCCATTCTCCCCTCCCATTATCATACGCTTTCAGGGCAGCCTCCAAAGCCTCCTCCGCCTCCTTAGCAGTAGCAATTGGGTAACTACCGATTAATAAGCTCTCAAATTTTCCATCTTTTTTTGTGTAGATAGGAGAATAGACCTCTTGCAAAGGACCGTCCCATTGGATTATTTGGCCACCCATAAGGTATTCCTTCTGGTGTACAGGTTCTAGTTTAAACTGCTCTGGGATTTCTTCAGGGAAAATAGAAGCAATTTTTTCGGATAAGGATTTCATAAAAGTAATTCGGATAAGGAAGATTAAACGTAAAAAACGGCCGAATATAAAAGAATAATTTTGTTAAATGATACGGTTGTAATTAAATATTATTTATCAAAATACAATATAAGCAATACATATTCCTTTAAATATCAAAATTATATATAGTATAATTTATTTTTACAAAATATTCTATACGATGACATCGTTCCCGTGTCTCTTCTGTTATACATCTTCGAATTATTACAACACAGAGAAAAATCAAACCTATTATGCTGTTTCCTGCAATGTATTTCCTCCTAAACAATCATAAACTCCTGCCTTAAGCAAGACCACTCTTTTTGTCTCTTGGCTGCATATATTAGAGGTATCTCCATTTAAGAAAAAAGCCCACCCAATAGTGAAATTGGATGGGCAACTATCTCTCTTCAGAGGTTCTTACTGTAATTCGCTTACTCTACCTTTTGGTAAACCCTTACATAATCTATTTCGTATTTCAAGGGAAAAGTAGTTTGGCTTGGATCTCCACCGGAAGAACCTAAAGCTAGGTTTAGGATCAAATATTGGGGATTTTGGAAAGGATTGAAGTCTGTTCCTTTATTCTTCATATCTTTTATGATGGTGGTATTCAAAACTTGTCCATCTAGTGAAAGTACAATTCTTTCGGGAGTCCATTCCATTTCCCAAAGATGAAACTCATCTTTCCATGCAGTGTTGTCCTTTTCAAAGTCCGTTACGGGCTTTGTTTGAGTGTTCCATTTTCCGTTACCATCCATCACATTCGCCAAAATGCTCTGCTTCCCTCCGTATATATAGAGTTCCAAAAGATCTATTTCTCCACATTTAGGCCAGCCAATACCCTCGTTACGCACATTTCCTAAAAACCAAATAGCCGGCCACGAGCCCTTATCGAAAGGCAACTTGGCCCGAACTTGAAACTTACCATAGGTCCAAGATTGCTTACCATAGGTCATTAATGACGAAGATGTATATTGGGCGGACTTTCTGCTCTTTTGCCATTCATTTTCCTTCGCCGCAGGGTCATAATTAGGGTTTACTACCTCTTCCCTCCTACCCTCTATAATAAGCAAGCCGTCTTTTACGGTAGCATTTTCGGGCTGATACCATTGAAGCTCCTTATTTCTGACAAAACCTCGTTCATAATCCCATTTATTCGGATCGGGTTTTCCAGAGTAATCAAATTCATCTGCCCAAACTAACTTATACGTGTCGGTACTATCTGCCGGCACAGGAGTGACAGTAGCTCCCAAATTGAACAATAGTGATAAAAATAGCATCCTTAGTTGTTTTTAGGCTACTAATTTACGAGCTTCCCTGCTAAAAATCACCTTTCAACCAAAACTACAGCTGTTCTTTGCCATGAATAGAGTCGCATTTATATTTATCCTTTTCCTTGGAGGATGTGCTCCCCGCCTCTCCACAATAGAAAAACCAATTCTTTTTGATGAAGAAAGAAAGCTTCTGTCCCTAGAATACATGAGAGACCGCCATGGCATGGTACAAAGCGAACCAACCATAAAACCACAAATGATAGTGTTACATTGGACTGCCATTAATAGCCTTGAAGGGTCCTTCCGTGCTTTTGACCCTGTAAGAATCCCAGGAAGTAGGCAAAACCTGGCAAGTGTAAATGCTGTAAATGTTTCTGTCCCATACCTTATTGACCGAGACGGAACTATATACAAGCTAATGCCAGACAACTACTTTGGCCGGCATGTAATAGGCCTAAACCACTGTGCCATAGGTGTAGAAAACGTGGGCGGATCTAAAGAGCCTTTAACCCCTGAACAGATAAAGGCCAACATAAAACTAGTAAAATACCTAAAGAAAAAATATCCAGCTATAGAATACCTTATAGGACACCATGAGTATACCCGCTTTGAAAACCATCCTCTGTGGAAAGAAAGCGACACTAACTATAGAACCATTAAAACCGACCCAGGTGACGAGTTCATGGAGGCTGTTCGGTCAGGTGTAAAAAAACTAGATTTAAAAGGAGCTCCATAGACTAAGCTGGTACGCTCCCATTAAGCTTTTAAGTAATTATCATGTAAAATCATTCTTACTTAAAAAGACCTATTGATGCTTTTTGGCCCAAACGGCTTTTGTTCTGCTGGTAAAGAACAAAAGCCAGAATTGAATCTTTAAAAAGCATCAAACCAAACTCTGAAGGTAACAAAGTCCGCTTCCCCAAAGCAGATTTTATAGACAAAAACCAGACATTTTTAGTAAAGAAAGAATGTCTTCAATCGGATTACAGGCCGTAACTATTTAATAACAGTGGCTTTCTAGTATATTTAGGGTTAAATCTAATTTTTATGAAAAAAGTTTTAGTCCTACTATTGTTAGTAACAGCCCCCCTCCTAACCAAAGCGGATGAGGGCATGTGGCTTCCCCAGCTACTCGGTAAGCTCAATGAAGATCGCATGAAGTCCCTCGGCATGAAGATTTCTGCCGAAGAAATCTATAGTGTAAACAAAGGAAGTCTGAAGGACGCCATTGTAAGCTTTGGCGGATTTTGTACGGGTGAAGTCATTTCTAAGCAAGGGCTTGTTCTTACCAATCATCATTGCGGTTTCAGAGCCATTCAAGATCATTCTAGTGTAGAAAATAACTATATTCAAGATGGATTCTGGGCAATGGATAAAAGCAAAGAATTACCAAATAAGGGTTTATTTGTAACCTTTATTGTACGTATAGATGACGTAACCGCTCAGGTTTTGAACGGCACCAACGCCTCTATGACTGAAAGAGAAAGACAAAGTATAATTGACAAGAACTCTATAGCACTTCAAAAGACCATTAACAAAGAGTCTTCGCAAGACGCAATAATAAGAAGCTTCTTTGAGGGAAACCAATATTACGCATTCGTAACTGAGACTTTCAGAGATATAAGACTGGTAGGTGCTCCACCTAACAGCATTGGTAATTTCGGTAAAGACTCTGACAACTGGATGTGGCCACGCCACACGGGAGATTTTGCTATGTTCAGAATATATGCCAACAAAGACAATAAACCCGCTGAATACTCTCCGGATAACGTTCCATATACTCCTAAACGAGCACTAAATATCTCACTTAGTGGTATTGATAAAGGCGACTTTACCATGGTTTTTGGGTTTCCTGGAAAAACTACGCAGTACCTTCCAGCCGTGGCTGTAGACCAAATAGTAAGAGTAAATGATCCTGCAAAGATTATGATTCGGGATAAAACTCTCGCAGAAATAGATAAATTTATGCGTACCGATGAAAAAACAAAGATTCAGTATGCTGCTAAGTGGGCTGGAATAAGCAATGCCTGGAAAAAGTGGCAAGGAGAAGTACTCGGCTTAACAAGAACCAATGCCGTGGCGAAGAAATTGAAGTTTGAAGAGACATTTCAAAACAGAGTAGATAAAAACGCGGATTTTGCGGCTTATCGCACCATATTGCCAGACTTTAAGAAAACGTATGCAGAGTTTGAGCCTTACGGTTTGGCCAAAGATTATTATACAGAAATCATAAGTAAACTGGAGTTGTTTACCATAGTAGCTCAGCTGAAATCGGCAGAAAGTGCTTTTAGGAATGGAGGAAACGATGCCTACCAAAAACGTGTTGCTGCCATAAAACCAACTCTTGAGAAGTTCTTTAAAGATTATAACCCAGAAGTAGACAAAAACGTATTCCGATCGCTTTTGGAGGTTTACTTAAGTCAGCCGCAAGAGTTTACCTCGCCGGCTTTACGACAAGTTTTTGAAGCCAAAAACAAAGATTATGCTGCCTTGGCTGATAATTTCTTTATTGAAAAAGATCTTTACAACGAGAGTTTTGTATTTCACTTGCTTGACAAACCGGGAGAGGAGCTAATAAAAACACTTGACTCTTTTGTGACAATAAAACTGTACAACGACATCCTCAAAACTTATCAGGATAAAGTTCAAAATCCATCGAACGGGCTTCAGGATAAAATAAACAGCCTGCAACGTGACTACACAAAGGCACAGTTGGCGGTGATGAAAGAAAAGAAATTTTATCCTGATGCAAACAGCACCATGCGTGTAACCTACGGGCAAGTAGACGGTTATCAGCCAAGAAACGGAGTGAACTATCATTTCCTTACCGACCTTGATGGTGTGATGGAAAAATACAAACCGGGAGATTATGAGTTTGACTTACCGGAAAAACTTGTAGACTTACATGCTACGAAAGATTATGGCAACTACGGACAAAACGGTATTATGCCCGTTTGTTTCATAGCCAGTAACCACACCACAGGCGGAAACAGCGGAAGCCCCGCCTTAGATGCCCACGGAAACCTTATTGGTTTGAACTTTGATCGCGTTTGGGAAGGTACTATGAGTGACATCAACTACGATGCCAGTATTTGCCGTAACATTATGGTAGATATACGCTATGTACTTTTTATTGTAGATAAGTTTGCCGGTGCAGGTCATCTGGTAAAAGAAATGAATATCGTTTATCCTAAGGCTAAAAAGAAAAAATGAGAGTTATTTTAAGTCTAATTTTCTTATTGACCAGCTCAATCTCTTTTTCGCAAGAAATAGAGATTGGGCGGTTAAAAAAGCACGTTTACTATCTAGCCGATGACAAGATGAAAGGCAGAGGAACAGGAAGTAAACAGACCGAAAAGGCTGCTAAGTATATCAAAAAAGAGTTTAAGAAGTTAGGGCTAAAACCATTGGGAACAGAGGGGTATTATCAAGCTTTTAAGGCCAAAGTAAGAAGAGTAGTAGTTCCTGACAGCATACGGGATGCAAAGAATGTAATAGCATTTTTAGATAATGGAGCAGAAAGAACTGTCGTTATAGGAGCACATTATGACCACCTTGGCGAAGGCAAACAAGGTAGTTCCCGTGATTCTACCAGTTATGGCGTAATTCATAACGGAGCGGACGACAATGCATCTGGTGTAGCAGGTTTGTTGGAATTAGCGAGAGTTTTCTCCCAAAACAAAGTAAAAGAACCTGTAAATTTTCTATTTATAGCGTTTGGAGCAGAAGAGCTGGGCTTATTGGGTTCAAGACACTTTGTGAAAAACCCTACTTACGCTTTAGAAAGTATTCACTTCATGCTAAATATGGACATGATAGGTCGTTTTAATCCTGAAAACGGCGTTGCTATCATTGGATATGGAACCGCACCGGAGTTTGAAACTATATTCTCAGAGATTGACAAAAATACACATATAAAGCATTACACAGGTTATGAAGGTAGAGGTGGTTCGGATCAAACTTCTTTCTATGAAAAGGATATCCCTGTTCTGTTTTTCCATACAGGCGGTCATGATGATTACCACAAACCTACAGATGATGCCCAAAAAGTAGATTATAAATCGCTCAAGGGTATTTTGGAGTTGGAAAAAGCTGTCATAGAAAACAGTTTTAAAATAGAAAAGCTGCAATTTAGAAGTACGGATAAGAAGTAAATTCAATTTCTGAAGACTATTATTAATCTAGCTACAAAGAGAACGGGTGGGCTACAACCGAGCCTACCCGTTCTTTAAGTCAATATCGTTGCCCTACTTTTACTCATTCCTTTTTCAGACAAGCAGTATTTTCTACAAAGCACTTGTTTATCCAATATTAAATAAGCCGCCGCCCCTTTCTACCGAAATTCGGCGTAGCCGCAAAAATTTTTTTGAAAAATGACCTATACATACCTTAAAATCTCTCTAATTTTCTAAAAAGCCCGATATTTACACAAAAAATTACCTGCATTTCATGAAACCTTTTTATACAGAAACCCAAGTCCGCTGGTCTGACCTAGATGCCAACCGTCATTTGGCCAATGCCTCATATATGAACTTCACGAGCTTTGCCCGTTTGAGTTTCTTGAGCCACCATGGCGTCACTATGAACCATCTTGAGAAATGGAATATTGGTCCGGCAGTCTTAAGAGAGGAGTTTTCCTTTTTTAAAGAAGCTCATGACCAGCAGCAGATTATTATCACAGTTGAGGTTTCTGGCGTTTCTGAGAAAGGAGATATTTTTGAGTTTCTACACAATCTTTACCTAAAAGAAAACGGCACCCACCTTGCTTTTTCTCGAGTTCTTGGTGTTTGGTTCTCTATGGACGCTCGCAAAATAACGGCTCCTCCTACAGAACTTGTAACTTGCTTACAAAATGGAATTAACCCAGAAACGGTTCGTACATTAAGTCTACAAGACCTGAAAACATTACCTGTAAAACCCCAAAATGTCGACATAAAAAGCCTTTTGGGCATTTGAAATACAGGAAAAGGCTTTTTAATGTATAATTAGTTTGGATAACAATACCTATATTTGGACTTATCCAACCAAAATCTATGATGAAAAAACCCTTAATTTTCCTAACTGTATTGGCCATTGGTATTGGCTTATTCGGATGCTCTAATAAAGAAGAGGCAAAAACGCCCGACTATACTATTTCATTGGCACAATGGTCATTACATAAAAGTTTCTTCGGAGATTCCCGAAATGGAGACTGGGAAGAATTTGGCCGCTTGTTACGTGAAGCTCCAGACTCCCTATACAGGGGAGAAATACATCCCGATGACTTCCCCGCCATAGCCAAAGGTTATGGCATAAACATAATAGAACTGGTTAACGTCTTCTATTTTAACAAAGCCAAAAACATGGAATACTGGGAAGGCTTTAAAAACCGCTGCGAAGAGTCCGGTGTAAGTGTAGGACTTATTATGTGTGATGCCCTGGGAGATCTGGGTGATACGGACTCTACAGCCCGCAACACAGCTGTAGAAAACCACTACCCATGGGTAGATGTGGCTGCTTTTCTTGGTGCAAAAACAATACGTGTAAATGCCGCAGGAAAGGGCTCTGCCGAAGAGGTTGCCAAAAATGCAGCTGCCGGTCTTACTAAACTTGGACAATATGCCGCCACAAAGGGAATTAACATTGTAGTAGAAAACCATGGCGGATACAGCTCTGATGGAGGCTGGCTCTCTGGTGTAATGAGAAAAGTAAACATGGAAAACGTAGGTACCTTACCCGACTTCGGTAATTTCTGCATAGAAAGAGGCCCAGATGGCTGTGCAAAACAGTATGATATATATAAAGGGATAGAGGAACTTATACCTTACGCCAAGGGTGTTTCTGCTAAAACCAATGATTTTGATGATAAAGGCAATGAGGTCGATAAAGATTACTCCCGTATTTTCAAGATAATGAAGAAAGCAGGCTTTAAAGGCACCATTGGCATTGAATATGAAGGGGAAAAACTCTCCGAGGATGAAGGAATAAAGGCTACCAAAGCCTTACTAGAAAGAATGATTGCAGAAAACTAAAAAAATGAGCCCTCAGATTTCTGAGGGCTCATTTTTTATATCAATTGTTAGTTTTGGTTGATATCAATAAGGATTTTCACTTCTTCCGGATTGTTAACCAAAGCCTCAAAACCTTCTGACACAATATTATCAAGCTTAATCTTACTGGTGACCAGCTTTTCTACCGGCATCCTTCCGCTATGGATTAAGTCTATAACCTGCGGGAAAATATTACGGTAAGCAATGATTCCTTTAACGGTGATTTCACGTAAAACCTGATCAAGAGCATTATGCGTTACTGGCTTACCAAATAAAGCTACCAAAACGGCCGTTCCTCCATTCCTCAACGATTCTATTCCTGTAGAAAATGAAGCCTGTACCCCTGCGGCATCCAGATACACATCTACACCATATCCCGTAATTTCCTTGACTTGTACAGCTATATCGGGTTCTTTAGCATTTATGATATGTGTAGCACCTATTTCTGCCGCTTTTGCCAAGCGTTTTTCGGCTATGTCTGTCACAATAACTTTGGATGCTCCGGCCGCCAAAGCAGCTTGTACGCATAATAAACCAATAGGACCTGCACCCGAAACCAAAACAGTTTGCCCTACTTTCAAGCCGCTTTGTAATACTGCGTAAACTGCTACTGCAGCAGGCTCTACCAAAGCCCCTTGCTCGAACGTAAAATCATCTGGTATTTTATGTACCATGTAGTCTTCTACCACCGTGTATTTTGCAAAACCTCCGTTAGAGCTGAGGCCAATGAAGCCAAGCGGTTCGGAAAGATTGTACTCTCCGTTTGGCACAAAAGGACTATCAAAGTTTTTAAAAATGGGTTCTACCACTACCCTATCGCCCTTTTTGAAACGACTTACATTTTCTCCTACTTCATCCACTATCCCAGAAAACTCATGGCCTAAGGTGGTAACTCCTTGGTGACCGTTTAAAGGGTATGGTTTATCCACGGGAATCAACTGTGGCCCATGTACATATTCGTGCAGGTCAGAACCACAAATACCGGCAAATTGCACGGCTATTTTTACCTGATTAGTTCCCGGTGACGGAATATCTGTTTCTTCTACCCTTATGTCATGCTCAGCATACCAACGGGCGGCTTTCATCTTGCTCATAATTCAGTTTGTTTCTTGAGAACGAAGTTCGGTATACGAAAGCGGGTAAAAGCTGCCTCCGCCATTATTTAAATATGATTTTTATCATGTGCATTTCCGTTTGCTACACTATAATCTAAATTATGTAGCAGATGTTTCGCACTTACTTTTTGCGAGCGAGATGCGTGAGGTAATCTTCTATTTTAGACTTCGTTTTAGTACTGGAAAAGGCAAAAGATTTATCTCGCTTTCCATTTAAGTAGACGATATATTCGGGGAAAATGCTCTTTTTCCAGATCTTGGAATAATACTCTCTTGCAGCAGGAATTACTATCCAGTTGTCGTTAAAAAAGTCTCTTCCTTTATAGTTATTAATGGTGTGGAGATTGTTCTCCAGCAGAACTACAAATTTTACATCTGATGAAGCGGAATACTTTACTGCTAAAGCATTGTAATAGGGAATATCCCGCACACAATAACCACAACCTAAACTGACTACCAAAAAAAACAATTTGCTTTCGGATAACTCCTTTTGAGTATACCTATTTCCATACCTATCTACCAAATCAGAATTTGGTAATTCTTGAGCCAGTAAAGCACTGTGAAACAAAACTATAAATAGGGCCGGAATGAAAATTTTTATCACTTTCCTAATTCTCTGTTAAGCTATGTTTACAACCAAATACCAATACTTTATTAAACCTAAAGTGTGATCAAAAGTGATGCAAACTTTAAATTATTTCCATCTTCTTCATCAAAAAAGTGGCACTTTTATTCTTGCAAATGCCATCGCGTAGCTTGTAGTCAAAAACCAACTCATCGTTTATTATTTCTACTTCGAAGTTCTTGTTCTCCAATTTTTGAGGATGTTCTTCTACAAGTTTACACACCTCTAAGTCGTGTGTAGCAATGCCGCCAATTGCAGACTTCGAGATAATCTTTTTTATAACTCCTATGGTTCCAGACTGCTTGTCGTCAGAGTTTGTACCCCTAAGAATCTCATCCAGCAATACAAAACAGGTTTCCGTTTCTAAGTGGTTTATGATAGTTTTCAGTCGCTTTACTTCGGCAAAGAAATAGGATTCGCCGCTAGCCAATGAGTCTGACTGCCGCATAGAAACCAATACGGGTAAAGGGTGTATGCTGCCGGATGATGCACAAATTGGAGACCCAACTCCTGCCAAAACCATGTTTACTCCCAAGGTACGCAAAAACGTACTTTTCCCCGACATATTAGAACCCGTAAGGATTACAAAATTGCTTTCTGTAATACGTATACTGTTAGTAACTCTTGTTCCTTCCGGTATCAATGGATGTCCTAAGTCTGAAAAAGCCGCTTCTTTATTTTGGTTTAAAGATGGGTAAACAAAGCTCGGATTATTGTAAGCAAAGTTTGCTAGGCTACTTAAGCCCTCAAATTGCCCGATTATCTCTAACCATGCTTCCACTTTAGTTGCATGTACTTCTTTCCAGCGTAACAGAGAGCGAAGGGCATGAATATGGTATAAAACGATTCCATTTAAAACTATGGCACCCAGCTGGAAGTTTATCCCTTGAATTTTCAGAAAATGATTGGATAAGATTTGAAGCTCTTTGCTGGCCCTATCCGCTAGCAGGATGTCTTGCCACAGCACCAGCTTTGGAGAGGTAAACTTCTCTTTTTCTATGCTCTGTAGTATAAATCCGTAATATTTAATGATTTGACTTACTCTTTGGGAGTTTATGACCTCTTGCTTTATTTTGGATAGCTGAGTACCCATAAAAGCAAGGTTCAGCACAAAAACTAACCCCACCCAAGCAAAGGGCAAGAAATCCAAAACAGCAGCAAGAAATACGCCCAAAAAAGCGGCCGCCATAAAGTACGAAACCAGGATAGTAATTTTGCTTAAGGGCTTTTGGGTCTCTTTTGCCCAGGCAATGAGCTTATCATAATCTTCCTCCTTATCTTCTATGCTTTTCCCTAATGCTGCAAAGTCTTGCCTCCACTCTAATTTCGATGTTAATTCTTTTACGGCAGCTTGGTTCTCTATTATTTGCTTGGGTTGCAAAATGCTTGTAAGTAAAGACGCTAAATTAGACTGTCCAACAAAAGTAGCTGTACGATTTAAATGATGGAAAAGAGAGGATTTACCAAAAAAATCGAGGTCAAATGTATAAAAGTGCGATGGATTTATGTTCCTGCTGCCGTCATAAAATGGTAATTCCTTATTACTTAAAAAACCGATTTCTTCCTGATTAACTTTAGCCAAATTACCCAGAATCTTCCTTTGCCATAGTAAAGACCGATGTTTGATAACTAATATTATAAAGAGAGCCAAAGCAACCAAAACGATGGCTAAGAAATGGATGGACTCCGTTACCAAAAACTTATAGGTACAGAACACTATGGCTATTGCTAATACTAGTCGTATTGTGCCTAAGTTGTACGATTTTTTTGAGAGTTCTGCTGCTTTTGCAGCATAGGAAGTATACAGCTCTGTATATTTTTCTAAAGGCTTCATCCAATTATATTTTTATGAGAACAAAAATCCCCACCAAAAGATTTATACCGAAGCTAAGATGCCGGATTCTTGCCTTTCAATACCTGCAAAAAACCGACCGTCATAAACCGCTTTGGTTTACGATTTTCTTTCTATAAATTCGGAATAGATTAAATAAGTAGAATATGAAAACGTACAGAATACTTCCTGACAAAAAACGCACTTATACCCTACTTGACGGAGAAACGCCACTTTCTACCCTCAAATATGACGGCATGTTCTCAAACAATGGTGTTCTGGATGTGCCCAATACCCTCTTAACTATACGGATAGAAAACACCAATTTCTGGAAAGGTATTTACGAAGTTAAAGAAGGAGACAGGGTTTTACTTTCTTACCGCATGAATTGGAAGGGAATTATAGAGATAAGAACTTTCTTTGGCTATGATAACAGTGTGTTTTCACTTAAAAGTGAGGGATATTCTTGGAGAAAGTTCACTCTTGTAGATATTACGGGCAAGGAACTTGTGAAAATGGACTCTGAAATGACCTGGAGTAATTATAAACACGTTTTTACAACCACGGATGAGTTTGAAAGTATGGAATACAAAGAGGTCTTCTTGCTTTCTTTAGTACATAGCATAAACTACTTTATCAGTACGCGAGTGGCGGTGGCAACGTAGGTTAAAAGTAAGGCAACGTATAATTTATTATTCTTTGCATACTTGAAAATTCAGAGAATTACAAATAAGCATACCCCTATTGTAAGTATCTTTGAGAAAAAGCTACTTCTTAAGTGAGTCCAAAATTTCGGCTATCTTCTTTTGTCTAGTTTCGGGCCTTTTAGCAAATGATACCTTGTAGAGAAGTAGTTTTTTTGCTGATTTACTTAAAGCCAAAAAAGCTTCTTTGATTTCAGACCGCATTGCAAGTGCTTCTTCCAGTTCATCGGGTATGACTAAGGCTTCTACAGAGTCTAAGCTTGTCCAAGAGCCGTTTTCTTTAGCTATTTCTATGCTTTTGTAACCCGCTGGGCTCATCTTTCCGCATGCTATAAGTTCCTCTACTTTGTCTTTATTGATTTTAGACCATGTACTTTTAGCCCTCCTTTTACTGAAAATCTGATGCGAAGTTTCTGTGTCTATTTTAACTTTTTTGCTGTCTATCCATCCGAAACACAGGGCTTCGTCTACGGCTTCCCTCCATGTAATGGAGTTTTTTGCAGATGACTTATTGTGTAAGACAAGCCAAACAGAATCTGCGGAAAGATGATTTTCTACTAACCATTCTCTCCAGACTGAGGGATTTTCTGCATGAAAGGTTTCCATTCTAAGTATGTCTATTTTCTTAAATTACTGGGCAGATTTACATCTAGTTCAATCCTATTTGGCACTGAATATCAGCTACTTTATCCTACAAGAACATTCATGGTGTTCGCCGATGTATTTCATAGATTCTAAACAGAGTTCTTTTAAAACATCTTCATTTATGTCAGCTAGCTTTTTTACGTAAATGCAGGCTTTAGCCATTTTAAATTTTCCAAAATTGGTCAGCAACTCTTTACTTCTGTCTGTATCAGAATAAATATATAGTGAAAATGCCGCTTTTCTGGGCGAAAAACCAAGAACTGGAGCATCTCCTTCATGACCACTGGCATATTTGTAATGGTAATTTCCAAATCCAACAATAGTTGGTCCCCACATTTTAGGTTCAGAATCTGACCAGTCCTGCATTAATTCTATCAAACGGAAGCTATCCGTTTTCTTCTGCTCATTTTCTACGTATGAGTTAATAAAATCTGCGACGTCCTTGCCCGTATATGTTGTTTTTGTTTGTGCCATAGTGGAAAAACGAAGCTTTTATAAAATTTTGTTTAACTTAATATATTGGAGAAGCATTATCGTTTTACCATCCTTAATCTGGCCATTACCAACCATTTCCATGACCTCATCTATGTTAAGTTCTAACACTTCAATATTTTCTTCTTCCGATTCCACTCCACCCCCATCGCTCACTTTCATTTCTTTGGCATATTCTGCAATAAAGAAATAAAGGATTTCAGTTACAGAACCTGGAGACATATACGCTTCAAATACCTTACGGACTTCGTTAATTTTATAACCTGTTTCTTCCTCAGTTTCACGTTTAATGCAGTCCTCCGCATTATTTTTGTCTAATAAACCCGCACAAACCTCTATTAGCATCCCGTCTTCATTTCCGTTCACGTAAGTAGGCAGACGAAACTGTCTTGTAAGAATTACAGACTTTTGCTCCTTGTTATAGAGTAAAATTGCGGCCCCATTTCCCCTATCGTAAGCCTCTCTACTTTGGGTTTGTTTAGTCCCATCTTTCTTTGTGTATTCGTATGTTATTTTTCTTAGCGTATACCAGTTGTCCGAAAGAATCTGGCTCTCTAAAATTTTGATGTCTTTAATCATTCTGTTAGTAAGATGTATTTCTTTATAGTGAAAACGCTCTTGTATCTAAAAAATTCCGCGATTTACTGTAATGTTGTGTTCTTATAGTTTAGCTACATTAAACCTCAGAACTGTTTTTAGTTTTTCTGAGGGAGTTTTTCGGGCATCGCTAAGATAGATTTCTCTATGTATTTTAGACACCCTTTTATATTGGTTTTGCTCCGCAAAGAGCTCCATCAATTTAAAACTCTCTGGCTCAGTATCATAACTACCTAAGTGAAGCATTTGTATACAATCTCCCTCTATAATTTCTTCAAATTTAACCTGATTTAATAAGTCGTTTGGCTTTTTCTTTTGGGTCAGTTCTATTATCTGCTCTGCATAGCAGTTATCCACAAAGTCTGGTTGCCTTATCATTAACTTAAATACCAAATCATTTTTATCAATCGTTCCCATGTAGGTTTTCCTGGCCTCCTCGGTTATATCCCATATCCCTTCTAATGGATAAACGGTGTAGTCAAAGTAACCTTGGGGTTCAATTCCTTTTTTGGGGCTCATTTTTACAGCATAGGCCAGTGAGAAAAGTGCTGCCACATAATCTGCAAAGAACGCGTCATTCGGATTTCCTTTTCCCTCTATGGTGAAGAATTTAAATAGAGGTAGCGAAACCAGTTCCGGTTGGTTTTTTGGCAAGTAAAATTGCTTCTCGCTCTTTTTCCACTCGTGTTTCATAAGGTGTTTTTGGGTACAAAGAAAAGTCCCCTAATGACAAGCCTATGTCAGGAGTAAACTAAAATTTTCGAAAAAATATAATATGGACTGGTTTTGAAGAAATTAGAATATTTTTCAGACTGCATACACGATGCTAAACGATCTAAGTTTTTTCAGAATATCCAAAAGAATCCTATCATAGAGCAGCTAAATATAGAAAGAGGATTTGGTCTCAAATCCTCTTTACACTTAATAAAATTTATGCCATTATTACGTTCATAGTGGGCTTCTCATACTAAGTAACTGCACTACTCTAAAAGGTCATGTAGATGATAGTCTAGACCCTTGGCATTTCTTCATATTCCAGATAGAACCGTTTTTAGTGACTTGCTTTTCTAAGTGACCCTTGGCAGTCAAGTCATCTAATATTTCTTCGCTTTTACTTCTTGGCGTGTCTGTAAGTACCGAAAACTCTTTGGCAGTAAGGCTGTTGTATTTCGAGAAAATTCCCTTCCAAGTTTTGTCGTACTCTTTTTTGGTGGAAGTGGAATGCAACTTTAGTACAGCGTTTTCAAATTGGACATATGGCTTGGTTCCAATTACAATTTCGGTATTTCCATCGTTATTCGTGAAGAACATAGTTGGAAAACTTCTAACTCTTAGTTCTCTTCCCAATTTTAAGTCTTCCTGAAATAAGTCTTTCGCTTTGGTGTCATAATCTTTTTTAAACTGATCTTTATCCAAACCTACATTAATGGCAGCGGCTTCTAAATGCTCCCATTTAGAAATGTTTTTTCTTTGGATAAACACCATTATTCTCACCTCACGAAGAAACAAGATAGCTTTGTCATTATCTTGCAATTGAGCTGCTTTAAAAGCAATAGAAGCTGGATATGAAGAACTTAATGGATCCTGAAGCCATACATCGCCGTCAATTGGCATATCATAATGCAAACTTACTTCATCCCAGTGATGGGCTACATCTGAGGGTTTACTTATGCCTCCGCTATTATAACTCCAGTCAGGCAAAAGACCGCCCATTCTGTATTCTATCTCAACATCGCCGCCATATTCTAGTTTCAGTTTTCTTAACTGCGGTTCTATACCCCAGCATGACGAACAGATAGGGTCTGTATAATAGATTACCTTTACGGGTTTACTCTTTGCTTTTATTTTTTGAGCGTCATTGGCTTCATTTGGGTCAATTGGCAGTTCGCAAACTCCAGTCTCGGGATTACATATTAAAGGGTTTTTATTTTCGTTTTTTTGAGCATGAGTATTCATGTTTCCTGCTATTAAAAGTGATAATAATATAAAGTGCTTTTTTTTTCATGTTCCTTAATTTTGTGTAAATTTCCAGACAATTATTATCGCAAACAATAAGTCAGTTTTTTATGACTACCAAAGATATTAATAATGATTCCGGAGCTTGCCCCGCACAAGCCTTATTAAAACTTCTTTCTGGAAAATGGAAACCTGAAATTTTCCGCTTGGCGGTAGATGGTCCAATACGCTTCAGCAGTCTTTTAAATGAAATTGAAGGGAGTAATAAGCAATCTATAGCGGTGGCTTTAAGAGAACTAGAAGAAGTGAAGATTCTTGATAAAGTGGTAGTTAAAGAAAAACCTCTTCATATTGAATACAACCTTACAGAAAAAGGGGTCTCGTTAATTTCTGTTTTCAGACAGCTGGAGGTGATGAATTAAGTTAGACCGTCAATAACATTCTACTCAGTAAAAACTGAAGATTGTATTAAGATAATTGGTGGCTAAAAAACATAATCCTATGATTGTTAGGTTGATGAAGGCCCGGAAAAACCAGCCCGTGTTTGATAAATTGTAATTGGTTTGCTTAGAAATCACAACTATCACTCCCATCAATAGAAACCAAACCGAAAAGAAAAGGGAAACTTTACCTCTGAGTAAGGTGGTAACTAAATCATGGATAAAACCACAAAAAATGAACGTTAGAATTAAGGAAACACCATCAGTGAG
Source organism: uncultured Lacihabitans sp. (assembly GCA_964489955.1). Classification (GTDB taxonomy): domain Bacteria; phylum Bacteroidota; class Bacteroidia; order Cytophagales; family Spirosomataceae; genus Leadbetterella. The sequence continues at coordinate 96,589 of CAZBAV010000005.1, forward strand.
TTTCTTTTTTAAAGGCCGGAATATCTTAATGCCCAAATAATACCCAAAAATAGGGTTCCAATACATCCAAAAAGCAGGGAAATTTTTTGCTCCAAGTGATCTTTCTAAATTATTCCGAAGTGAATTGGGATGTCCAAAGGGAACTCCGTTTCGCTTTTTTACATAGTCAGATAATGTCATTTGTCCTATTTTCGTAATTGCTCTCTTTTTTCCTGCACTAGTCATCTTTTCCGAAGGGAATGTAAGTTTTACGATTATCAATTGTTCCACTTACTTATTATACCACGAAATTCGGCCCAAAAAGGTTCTCTGTGCCTCTCTCCTGCTGTTGTCTAGGGTTTCCTTACTCCCGATATTTTACGACTACTTGTTCAGTTTCCCGACCTGGATTGCAATGAATTTTGGCAAATAGTTAGGTGTGCAGTTTTTAGCTACCATTTCGTTTTTGTACAGCCCGGTTTCTTCTCCTAGATTTATGCATCGCTGCCGATACTCTTCTTGGAAAATCCCAATCTGTGCGGCCAAAAAGTTCATAGCCCACTGGACTTCGGGAACTTCGGTTTTAATTCTCTCTTCAATTTTAGAAAGTAACTCTTCGCTATTTAATGGCGGCGTTTGTCCTGTCCAACGCAGACGAGCCTGATAGTACCAAAAAGTCCGCCTCTGTAGCCCAGATTTACTGTTTTCCCAACTTTCTATCAATGAAATAGTGTTTTTGTCTTTCATTAATTGGTTTGCCATTAACCAATCTGCTAACTGGAGTTTCTCTGCTTCCGTATGCGTCTGCATATCTTTATCTAAACTATCAATAACACCTTCTGTAAGCATTTTCTTGTCCATGATAAGAGTGGCCAACTGCCTTGCAAAAAAAATCTCCGTTGACCAAAGTTGCATAGCTAGCTCATGGTCTTTCTTGATTTCATTTGCAATTTTTCTTATATCACCCAGTTTTACATTTTTCTTATCTAGTTGTGCCAATATGTTTTCTGCTGTAGCCGATAATTTCATAGACAAAATAGATTTATGGTGTTACACATGAACAAGGTTATCTTGTAGCAATTTTCTGTTTCTTCCACGTAATCAACTAATTTTTATGCTAAAGACTATAGTTTATTTCAGCAAGTAGAAATATTAATAGAAATTAAACTTCTAATATCAAACCACATAGATAAAATAGGTTTAGATGACATAAGGAATACAAGCATTCTTCACATAGCTATTGTGGTGAAAATTAATTTGTCCTCTTTTTTAGTTTTCACCTATGTGGTAAAAAACTCGTTTCAATAAACTAAAGCCTGCTAAATTAAGAAAAATAACCAACGTATAACAGATTCAACTTGAAAAATATACACCAAAAGTGTCTTCAAAACAAAGAAATATTACTGTTTTGGACGTACTCTGACTACTTTTTTAAAGTAAATAATTTCACCCCAAAATATGTTGTAGCTATAAAAACCAAGCCTATGGCGATGGGTAAAAACCAGGCTCCAATTCCATCCGTTTCGCCATTTGCATTTCTGATTATTTGCCAAACAATTATACCAAAAATGATCACAATACTGAGTTTCGCATATCTGATTAGTCTAGTGGCAATTGTGTACTGGCTTAATGCATTATCTGCGGTTATTTTGGTTGGATAATTAAATACATGTGGAAACTTATTAAGGATGGTTAGCCCACCAAAAAGTGCTGTCGAAATTATTGGCATACCCCAAATATTTCCTTTTCCGCCAAAAGCGTCTGCTTCTCTAGCGGCATTGAAATGTACTGGAATCTGGTCGGGTAAACTTGCGTAATTCGTAATTACTAAAACCCACATACCAAGAAGTGCAAGCCAGCTAAGAATTTCAAATGTCTTGTCTGTAGTAGTTAGTTCTGGTTTTATTCTGGGTTTCTCGTTCATATTCACAATTAAGAAGACTGTTTTTTTTGGAGCGAAAAGCACCAGACGAGTAACTAAACACTTGCTCATAGCTTTTGTAAAATGCTCCTATTCTAACGGATGTTACTATTATTTTCTTCGCTAGCAATTAGTTTGATAAGGGTTTCTTTACTTGGTAGAACTGTTAGATATTTACTTGCAAAAATCTGAGTATTATTCTCTGGAAGTGTAAACTCAACAACAGCTTCGCTTTTGTTTTGACAAAGAATTATCCCGATAGTTTTGTTCTCATCGTCAAGTTTCATTCTTCGATCATAGTAATTTACATACATCTGCATTTGTCCGATATCTTGGTGTTTTAGTTCCCCAACTTTTAGGTCAACAAGGACGAAGCATCTCAATATTCTATTGTAAAAGACTAAATCAATTCTAAAATGTTTATCATCAAAACTTATTCTGTTTTGTCTTGATACAAATGTAAAACCCGTGCCAAGTTCCAATAAAAAATGTTCAAGTTTATCAATCAACTTTTGCTCTAACTCATTTTCTGAATATATGTTTTGTTCCGGAAGTCCGAGAAATTCCAAAACATATGGATCTTTGATTGCGTCTTGTGGTTTTTCAATCATTTGACCTTTTTCAGCAAGTCTTAGTATTTCATTTTTGTCTTTACTTAATGCAAGTCTTGCGAATAATGCAGAGTTATATTGTCTGTCAAATTCTCTTAAACTCCAATTGCCTTTCAAAATTTCGATTTCATAAAACTTTCGCTCCAACTCATCATCAATTCGCATAAGTTTTATATAGTGGGACCAGCTTAATTTGAATTCGTCAGACAGTGTCTGACCTTTTTCTGATTTGGCAGACAATATCTGTTGCTTTGAATAGACAATGTAAAATTGCCTCATTTGTTTCAAGTTTGTAACCGAAAATCCTTTTCCAAAATCATTGGTGAGATTTAATGACAAATCAGCCAATAATTGACTTCCATAATCAGCTCTTTCTTTTCCATTTTGTTCTTCCTCAACAATCATTCTTCCGATTTCGAAGTAAGTCAAAACCATTGTATGATTTACTCTTTGAAGAACTCGTTTACGAGCTTCGCTAAGTAAATCCGAAATTCTTTTTGAAAGGTTGTTTGAGCTTATATCTGTCATCTTAAATATTCTTTTCTTTAAAGACACGAATATACAAATTTTGGCGGTTGAACCCGAATTATGCATTTGTCTCTCTAAGTCTTCAAAGTTATATTTAGGGTGTTAGAAGTAATTGATAAAGGCGTTCCATAGATTTTGTTGCTTCCTTACAATAATCTCCATTTAAAGCCTTTTAATTTATCAAGATAAAATTCCAAATTTGACTATATATTAATCTTTTTATACACATCTTACTTTTGACATTTTAACTCTTATAAATCTACCTTAAAACGCATTATTACTTCGCCGGTTTGTCGATCTATTTCTATCTTGTTGTTATCCGTACTTAGGTCTTTTCCCGTGCTCATTTTAAAAAGTCCGGCCAGGAAATCCATGCCTTTGTTCATCACTTGTTCCAACTCTTGGAGTTTGGCTTCTTGTTCGTTTCTGCGATTCTGTTCGTCAATCTCTTCCGGTTCACTTGAATCAATTGGGGTTTTGGGCTGAACTTCTTTTGGCGTTTCATCCTTGGGTTCAATAGGAGAGGAGCTCGTAAATTCCGCCATGGATTCTTCCAGCTGTTTCAAGAACTGAGAGCGGCCCTTTTCTGAAAAATCCACTTCGTCCATGAAGTTGTCGGATTTAAGAACACTATCAAAAAGGTCTTGTTTTACTAAAAGCCCAGAAACTATCCGCATTTCAATCGAATTGCGTGTGATAAGGTTTATTACTGTCAGGCTCTTGTTTTGCTGTCCTAGGCGATCTATGCGTCCTAAACGCTGATTTTTCTTAGCGGGATTCCACGGCAATTCAAAATTTATCACCGTATCGGCCATTTGCAGGTTTAAACCAGCACCACCTGCCTCTGTAGAGAGAAAAACCCTGCAGTCCGGATTTTCTTCAAATTCCTTAATGATATCTTTTCGGTTTTTTACAGGTACTTTTCCGGTAAGTTCTGTAAAGCCGATTCCCTTTTGTGCTAGCATTTTGCCGATGATGGCCAACATAGTAGTCCACTCCGAAAAAATGATGATTTTACGTCTGTTATTCTGTATATCCAGCTTTTCCAACAAGATTTCTTCCAGCTCTGCTAATTTGGGCGAATGATTGGTTTCTTTATCGACCAAGAAAGAGGAATCACACACCATACGCATACTCTGCAGATACATGGTAACCATTTGCCAGTCGTAGGATGTTTTATACTTTTTGCCCAAAATACCCGAGATAGACTGGGCATAGGAAGCATGAAAGTCCTGCTGCACAGGATGCATCTCTACCGGTACATCAATGTGCGTAATATCGGCGAGTTGACTTAAAACGTCTTTCTTTTCTCTTCGGATTAATACCGGTCTTAGTTTTTCCTTCAGCAGCTTCAGATTATAATAACCGGTAATTTTATTTTCACTTTGCTTATCGAAATAGCAATGCTGGTAAGAGAACTCCCAAAGCGGAGCCAATAGGGTAGGGTCAATAAAACCTACGATAGAGTAAATATCTGCCAACTGGTTTTCTATCGGTGTGCCAGTGATAACTAAACTGTGGTTTTTTCGGATAGCTTTTATAGACGTGGCTGTGCTAGTTTCAAAGTTTTTTATCCTTTGGGCTTCGTCTAGAATTATAAAATCAATCTTGGCCTTATTCAGAGCCGACACGTCTTTCAAGACGGTTTCGTAATTTATAACCAAAAAAAACGCATCTGATTTTTGGTAACGCAAAGCTCTTTCTTCTGGTGAGCCCTCAATGGCTTCAGCTTTTTCTGAAGAAAACTTCTGAATTTCACGTATCCACTGGGATTTTAGCGAAGCTGGAGCTATCACAAGCGTTTTCTTAAAACCAAAGATTTGTTTCTTAAAAACCGCCGTAGATATGGCTTGCACGGTTTTTCCCAAACCCATTTCATCAGCTATGATTACGCCTTTGCTAAAAGTAGCAAACTCTACGCCTTCTTTTTGATAAGGATAAAGCGTGGCCTTGATAGGGGAGAAGTCTAACTTAGTAGCAACCTTTCTTTGGGCCAATATATGCTTATCAAATTCATTTTCAATCTTATACAATACTTCTGGCCTGATCAAAATCTGTTTGTATTTTTTGGCTTCTTTTACAAAACCAAAGAACGTCATAACCTTATTTGGGGCAATATGCTTCTCTTTTCCAAAATAAAGATTTAGAAGCCCCTTAATCTCAGGATTCAGTTTATCAGGATAAAACCAGGTAATAGCATACTCATTTTTAGGATCTAAGAAAACCTCCAGGAAAGGGTAGGGCTGCTTCTGTTTTTTATCTTGGTTTATATTAAAAGCGAAAATAAGATGCTTGCAAATACCTAACTTGTTGGTAGCGAAGTCTGAACAAGTACAATAACCTTGCTTTTTCTGGAAGTCTTGGAGGGTAATTCTGTACGAAGCTCCTTTATTATTAATTATTTTATGTTCTCCATGTATATTATCGGCATAAGTAAGCTGATACTCTTCTTTAGCAGCACGCTGTTCACGCTCGGCCAAAACCCTCTTTATCATGCCTTCTCGGGTGTAAGCCTTACCTTCTTCGTTTGTATGCACTTTATGCTGCTGTAGTGTCTCTTTTATCTGTAATAGACCCGCTACACGGTGCGAACACCAATCAAACGCTTTGCAAGAGCATTCGCCACTAATTTTCTCATTTAGCTTGTAGGACACCGTAAAATCACCAAACGTGTCATCTACCTGAACTTCGAAATATTCCTTTCCCTGTGACAACACCTGTACGCCACCGACCTGATACAGCTTTTCTCCCAAAAGGAAAAAGTTGGGATTAGAGTGACTTAAAGTTTCTAAACTTTGGGTGATATCACGAAGTAGCTTCTGCTGCACAAAACTGTTTTTGAATGCTAAAGTAGCAAAGATTCTTTTAGTATAACACTTTTGCAGATATCAGGACTAGGCTTATTACTTTAGTTTAATTAGTACATCTCTGTTCTGGCTGAAACAAAAGCGGCATTATGTTAACTGCAAAAAATAGAAATCTCTGTTTTTGTTTCTGTAAAAGACATAACTCCGGAAATATACCGCTTTTAAGTGCTGAATTTCAGTTTATTATACTAATTATTAAAGCTCTGATTCAGAAGCTATCAGATGAGTGCCGTATTACGGGCTAAAAAATGCTTCGCATTAAAAACGAGTATTGAAACAAATATCAAACCGTAAGCTGTTAATTGTAAGCTATTTATACCTTCTTGATAATAAAAAATAGCTAGCAAGAAATTCATTAAAGGATTGATATAAAGCAATATACCCATAGTAGAACTATTTACTCCCTGGAGAGCATAGAGGTTTAAATACAAAGGCACAATGGTAAACAATACCGCAATAACCCCAATCAAGACATAGAACATAATCTCCTGCGGCACTGGCCCACTAAATGTAGGATAAAAAGGTAAAAGGATAAGAGCCGAAAACACAATCTGTACCGTAAGTACCAAAAATTTATCTAATCCTTTGTTCTTCCTTTGGCTCACCAAATACAAGGCATACGTAGCTGCCACAATAAGGCTATAAGCTATATCCGCCAGATTATTGAATGAAAGTAAAAAACAACTAAAAACACTTATACATACTGCCAACCATTGCAGACGACTCAGATTTTCATGGAGAATAAAATAAGCAAAAACCGTGGTCATAATCGGGCAAACCAAATATGCAAAAGAGGCAGCCTTAATACTCACATGGTTCATAACATAAATGAAGAAAAACCAATTGGCCGTAAGGAGAATTCCACCTAGCAAGGTGAGTAAAATATACTTCCTTTTTTGAGCTGCAGTGGCACGCTTAAAAATCTTGGTTGTTGTCTTAACAACTCGTCTTCTAAAAAGTAGATTATACACCAGCATCAGTATGGCACAAAAAAATACCCGGTAAAAAAGGATATCTAATGAAGCATAATTATGAAGAGGCTTAAGAGCAAGACTAAAAAATCCCCACAGGAAAAAAGCCGATAGGGCTGCTATATAATATTTTGAAATTTTCATCACTTAACAAATCATGTGAATGGAAAAAACACCCTTTAAAATAATACGTTTCATTTGTTGATTAGAAATATCTAAGTTGCCCAAAAATTCCTTTTAAAATGCAATTGTAAAAAAGGAACTCCCAATTCTTATCATAAAGTAGTTTACCCTTAGTATACGGGGAGACGTTTAATAATAATAGAACAGCAGAAAAACAAAAAATTGAAATCTCAAATATCCAGAACTACAAATTTTGATTAAGCCACCCGATTAAGAGAACATACCAAAGTTAAAACCTAGAGAGATTAGCATTACTACTGAAGGCCTGTCCTTAGCTCACTTCTCTTTAAATAGTCAACTTTATCAACACAGTCACAATAAAAACTAACAGGCGAATTTTATCCCAAAATAAGTTCTAATTGTATGTGTATAACTTTGTTCAATAAACTACAGCTATTGTGACTATATAAAGCTCCTTTATTCCACCGTTCCACAGCATTTCTGCTGCTACCTCCACAGTTGCACCTGTGGTGAGAACATCATCTATCAAAACCACTGTGCTTCCACTTAAATCCTCATTATTAGCACCAAGAGAAAATGTTCCTAAAAGATTTTTGTATCTGCTAGACCTTCCGCCAGTTTTGGTTTGTGTGTTAGTCTTCTTAGTTTTTATGAGCAAGTCTTCCCGTACAGGTATGTTCCAAACAGCACTTAAACCTTCAGCAAACTTAGCGGCTTGGTTATAGCCTCTATCTGCCAAACGGCTTTTGTACAAAGGGACTGGTATAAGAAAATGGGTTTTAGGGATAAATTCCATCCCTTTTAGGTCTTGTGCGTATATTCTCCCTAAAAACTCGGCTAGTTGGGGTTTATTTTTGTACTTAAGGCTATGGAGAATATTTTGGACTATACCTCTTTTACTGAACTTCAGAAAAGCGTAGTTTCCTGATGAGTGTATTTTACCCCAAAACTTTTCTAAAAGAAAATTGCTGGGATTAAAATGAGACTCTGTTTTAGGTAAACTCCAAAGGCACTCTATACAAATCTGGTTATCGGACTCCAGGAGCGACTTGTTACAAGCTGGACAAATTTTGGGGTAGGCGAAGTCCAGAAGTGAGCCTAATATTGTATTAATAAACTTTCCCATAGTGTGGTATGACTTTAGAGACAAAAGAAATATGGAACAATTTAGTTCGTTTTTTAGAACAAACAACCGGTAAGAAACCAAAAGATTTAAACGGTGTTTTGTTTTTAATAGGGGTACAAGAGTTGGGTAAAGGAGGTTTAAGGTTCGATAAAGAACAAAAACAAGATTTAATGCACATAGCCATTTGCAAGGTGCTAAGCCTGGGAGGTTTCTATGAGTTGCAGGGAATAGACGCAGAAGGCTGGCCACATTGGAAACTTATTAAAGAAATACCGCAGGTAGACATGAGTAGTCAGGAAGACCTTCTTAAACACTATGTGTTAAAATACTTTAAGGAAGAAATAGGATTACATATATGAAACTCATCACTTTCAACGTAAACGGGATAAGATCCGCTCTAAATAAAGGATTATTAGATTGGTTTAAAGAACAGGATCCAGATGTTCTATGCTTACAAGAAATTAAGCTTTCTGAGACCTGGTTAGTTGAACCCCTGTTTACAGAACTAGGATACTATTGTTACTGGTACCCAGCCCAAAAGAAAGGATACTCTGGTGTAGCAGTAATAAGCAAAAAAGAGGCTGTTTCCGTTAATCCAGGTTTTGGAGTAGAGCAGTACGATACAGAAGGACGTACAATACTTGTAGATTATGGTACATACCAAATATTGTGTGCATATTTTCCGTCTGGTACTACCGGTGATATTAGACAAGAGGTAAAAATGAATTTTTTGGCAGATTTCGCTACATATGCACAAAGTATAAAAACTACAGGTAAGCCTCTACTGATATGTGGAGATGTTAACATCTGCCATACCGATATTGATATCCATAACCCAAAGTCTAATGCAAAAACATCCGGATTTCTGCCGGAAGAACGTGCGTGGGTAGGGGAGTTTATCCACAAGGGTTTTGTGGATACTTTCCGTTCGATAGACAAAGAACCGCACAATTATACCTGGTGGTCATATAGGGCAGGATCCAGAGGAAAAAACCTTGGCTGGCGTATAGACTACATATTTTCTACAAACATAGACGAAGAACTAATAAACCATGTACATATCCACAATGATGTGGTTATGTCTGACCACTGTCCTGTATCTATAAATATCACCCTTTAAAAAGTAAATGATATGCATACTTCTGTTTCAAACATACTAGACAAAATATCAGATTACAAGCGGAAATTATACAAAAACCAGCTTATTAAGGGTGCTCTAATAAGTACGGCATTAATACTAGGAGCCTTTCTATTTGTAAACTTCTTAGAGTATCTAGGTAGGTTTGGCACCGCGTTTAGAAGTATTCTTTTAATCTTATTTATTGGTGTATTTGTTTACACTTTGGTACAATACATCCTAAAACCCTTATTTTACCTATTCAAGATAAACCAGCCTATTAGCGATATAGAAGCTGCTTCACAAATAGGACAATTTTTTCCTAATATAAAGGATAAACTACTAAACACCCTTCAACTAGCTACTATTACTGCACAAGAAAATAGTTTATTGGAGGCTAGTATATCTCAGAAAACAGAAGAGTTAAGATTAGTAAAGTTTACAGATGCTATAAATCTTAATGAAAACAAAAAGTACCTTAAGTACGCTATACCACCAATACTAATCTTACTTCTTATATCTGCTATTGTTCCTACGTTCTTTAATAGTACAGAACGAATTGTAAATTTCAATAAAACATTTGCAGAGCCCGCACCCTTTAAATTTAACATAGAGAACAAAAATTTAAAGGCTGTAAAGAACGAAGACTATAACCTAAAATTGAGCCTTTCTGGAAATTCTTTACCCGAAGAAGTCTATTTAGTATCTAATGGGCGTAGACACAAAATGACTTCTACAGACATCCGAGACTTCGATTTTGTTTTTCACAAAGTGCAAGAAGAAACTGCATTTCACTTTGAGGCCGCAGGGTTCAAATCAGATTCTTATAAACTAAATCTAGTTTCCAGACCCAACTTACTATCATTTAATGTAAGCTTAAAATATCCTGCTTACATAGGTAAAAGGAATGAAGATTTTGACAATGTGGGTAATCTTGTGGTACCAGAAGGCACAGAAATTCGGTGGTTATTTAAGACATCTGATACAGATGATCTAGAAATGATTATAGACAGTGTGGGTACTCACAAAGTAGAAAAAGGGCTATTTACAGATTTTAATTATACTCGTAAGGTATCTAAATCCATTGGTTACGAAATACAACTACGTAATAAAAACGAAAACAATGCTGATAAGATTAATTACTACATAAATGTAATTCCTGATAAATATCCACAAATAAACTTTGAACAAATATCAGATTCATCTCTCTATAACTACATAGGAATAGGAGGGACGATTTCAGATGATTACGGCATATCGGACTTCCAGTTTGCTTACAAGAAAAAGAATGAAAAGGCATTTAAACTTATAAAAATACCTTACAACAAAACCTCTTTATCTCAGACCTTCTTTTACCAAGTAGACATAAATTCATTAGGGCTATCTAAAAATGATCATTTAGAATACTATCTTATAGTAACGGACAATGATGGCGTAAACGGAAGAAAATCTACCAAATCATCCGTTTTTTCATTCAATATGCCCACCAACGAGGAATATTCACAGGATGTGGAAAAACAGGTGGAGAAAACTCAAGATAAGTTTGATGAGCTTATACGTAAAACTAAGGAGTTTAAGAAGGATTTAAACTCCTTAGAAAATGAATTAAAGAAGAAACGTGAAATGGATTTTCAGGATAAGAAAGAGCTTGAAGACCTTATTAAGAAAAAAGAAGAACTCAATACCGAGCTGGATAAACTAAAAAATGAACTTCAAGAATTACTAGAAAAACAAAATAGGTTTGAGCAACAAAATCCAGAAACGATGAAAAAAATGGAACAGTTGCAGAAAATGCTAGATGAGCTTATGAAGAATGAGGATTCTAAAGTATTGGAAGAACTTAAGAAAATGATGGAAAAAGGTATAGATGAAAAGTCATTGGAGAAGTTAGAGCAGCTAAATAAAAACCAAAGAAACCTAGATAAAGAACTAGACCGCACATTAAATCTATTCAAGGATTTACAGCGTAAACAAAAAATTGAGGATACCATAAAAGAGCTAAAAGATCTTGCTGAAAAACAAGAACAACTATCAGAAAAGGAAGGCCCAGAGGATAAAATTTCAGAAGAACAAGATAAACTAAATAAGGAATTTGAAGAAAAAAGCAAGAAGCTAGATGATATAGAAAAAGAAAGCAAAGACCTTAAAAAGGACTTTGACAAGCAAAAGGAAATGCAAAACGACATTAAGTCTGAGCAAAAGAATGCCCAACAACAGATGCAAAAAGACAAAAAACAGGATTCTAAAAAATCACAAAAGAACGCATCTAAGAAAATGAAAGACCTTGCTGATAAACTAGAAGAACAAATGCAAGGAGCAGAGATGGAGCAAGCCGAAATGGATTTAAATTCACTGAGAATGATATTGGAAAATTTAATTAAAGTATCACACGACCAAGAAAGAATTATGAAATCTTTTAGGAGTATATCTGTTTCAGATCCCAGGTTTGTACCCTTATCTCAAGACCAACTTAACATAGCCAATGATGCCAAAATAATAGAAGATTCACTCTTTACACTTGCAAGTAGAGTAATGCAACTAGAGGCTACGGTTACTAAAGAAGTAACAAATATGAAAAATTCTATAGATGAATCTGTAAAATTAATACGTGAAAGAAGATTACCTAATGCTGCATCTAAACAACAATACAGTATGACATCTATGAATAACCTAGCTCTACTTCTAAGTGATACGTTCTCTCAGATGCAAAAACAAATGAATCCTGGCGAAGGAGAAGGAGAGGGCAGCCCAGGAAATTCAGGTTCCGCTCCTGGTATGGGCAAAAAACAAAAAGGTATAACAGAAAGAATACAAGGAATAGGTACTGGCGGCAAGTCCCAAAAACAAATCTCCGAGGAGTTGGCAAAAATAATAAACGAACAATCTCAACTGCGGAAGCAATTACAAAAGCTAGGAGAAGAGCTAAATGGTACAGAAGCCGGTAAAAAACTAGGAGATGAATTAAAGGATATCCAAAATGAAATGGATAAATCTGAAGAAGACCTAGCTAATAAAAGAATAAACAGTGTTCTTATAAACAGACAAAAGAAAATAGAGACCCGTCTTTTAGAAGTAGAAAAAGCAGTAGAAGAACAAGAGATGGACCCAACAAGACAAGGACGTACAGCTCCAAAAATAATAAGACCTACACCTCCCGAGCTTGAAAAATTCAAAAAAGAAAAAGAAAAACAAGTGGAATTATTAAGAACAACACCACCTAACTTTACACCATTCTATAAAAACCAAACAGATAATTATTTCAAAAAGATAAATTAAAGTTTCACGTGAAACATTAATCGTTATGTTTCACGTGAAACACATATAAATATGTTTACAAATTACGATGTAATAGTAGTAGGTGCTGGGCATGCGGGTTGTGAAGCCGCACATGCAGCCGCTATAATGGGTTCTAGGGTTTTATTAATAACTATGAACTTACAAACAATAGCTCAAATGTCTTGCAATCCAGCGATGGGAGGAGTAGCAAAAGGACAGATTGTTCGCGAAATTGACGCTTTAGGTGGTATGTCCGGTATCGTTTCAGACGAAACAATGATACAATTTAGGATGTTAAATCGTTCAAAAGGACCAGCGATGTGGTCTCCGAGATGTCAATCTGATAGAATGGAGTTTGCTTTAAACTGGAGAGATAAATTAGAAAAGAATCCAAATGTGGACTTCTGGCAAGAAATGGTAGTAGATATACTAGTAGATCAGGATAGGGTAGTAGGTGTAAAAACATCATTAGGATTAGAAATAAAGTCGAAAACTGTAGTCTTAACAAACGGCACCTTTTTAAATGGTAAGATACATATAGGAGAGAAAAACTTCGGTGGGGGTAGAACAGGAGAATCCGCTGCGTTTGGTATCACAGAAAAATTGGATTCACTGGGCTTTGAAAGTGGTCGTATGAAGACAGGTACGCCGCCTCGTGTAGATAGCAGAAGTATAAATTACGAAGCTATGGAAGAACAATTTGGTGATACTAATCCTGAGAAATTTTCATATACTGATACTCCTCATTTACAGAAACAAAATTCGTGCTGGATAACATACACAAATACGGAAACACATAATGAGTTAAGAAAGGGTTTCGATAAATCTCCCATGTTTAATGGCAGAATTCAAGGATTAGGTCCAAGATACTGCCCATCAGTAGAAGATAAAATTAATAGATTTGCGGATAAGGATAGCCATCAGATATTTCTAGAACCTGAAGGTAGAACCACAGTAGAAATGTATGTCAACGGGTTTTCTACTTCACTACCTGAGGATATACAGTATGCTGCTCTGACCAAAATACCCGGATTTGAAAAGGTAAAAATGCTTCGTCCCGGCTATGCAATAGAATATGACTATTTCCCGCCTACACAACTAAAGCTTACTTTAGAAACCCAACTAATAAAAAATCTCTATTTCGCAGGGCAGATAAATGGTACTACAGGATACGAAGAAGCCGGAGCACAGGGACTAATTGCAGGAATAAATGCATCTAGAAAATCAAGTGAGCAAGAAGAATTTTACCTAAAAAGAGACGAAGCTTATATAGGTGTCCTTATAGATGATCTGGTAAATAAAGGTACAGATGAGCCATATAGAATGTTCACCTCACGAGCAGAATTTAGAACAATCCTTCGGCAAGATAATGCTGATGTAAGATTGACTGAGAAAGGTTATAATATAGGATTGGCGTCTAAAAGTAGATTGGATAAAGTAAAAGAGAAAATTGAAAACGCAGATAAACTATACTCAGAACTACAACAGACAAAGGTAGACCCAGAAACTATAAACCCTTTCCTTGATACTATAGGTTCAGCCAAAATCAGAGAAAAGACTACTTTCTATAATCTTATAAAAAGACCTGAACTTGATATCACTAAACTAGAAAATGATTTAGAAAGTGTAAAAAACATAACTGTAAATTTCACAAAAGAACAGAAGGAGCAAGCCGAGATTAAAATAAAGTATGAAAAATACATAGAGAAAGAACTATTGTTAGCACAAAGAATGTCTAAACTGGATGATATTAAATTAAATCCAGAGTTTGATTACCACGCACTAAATTCGCTATCAATAGAAGCAAGACAAAAACTAACAGCTGCCAAACCTCTAAACTTAGGACAAGCATCAAGGATTAGCGGAGTTTCGCCAGCAGATATATCGGTATTAATGCTTTATCTCGGAAGATGAAAAAAATAATCTATATAGTATTATCTATAATCACAATTTCTTGTGCACAGTTTGTTGCACCAACTGGTGGGGCTAAAGATGAAGTTCCACCAGAACTTTTATCTTCCGTTCCGAAAAATAAAACACTAAACTACAAAGACAACACATTTAGCTTTGAGTTTAATGAACTTATAGATGCTTCTACCATCTATAATGAACTATTTATAGTTCCTAACCCTCCAGGACAGTATGAAGCAAAGGTAAAAAACAATGTACTTAATCTTAAGTTTGATAAAAAATTTGCAGACAGTACTACATACACATTCAATTTTAGAAACTCAGTAAAGGATCTTACAGAGAGAAATGCCTCTAAGAATTTTAAACTAGTTTTCAGTACAGGCCCGGAAATTGACTCTCTAAAAATAAGTGGATTCATCAATAACATCTTTGATAAAGAACCAGCATTAGATGTCACAGTTGGCTTATACACCCATGACACTTTAACACTTAAACAGAAGAAACCATTATATATGGTTAAGACAGATTCTAGTGGTAGATTTGAAATTGAAAATATTAAACCAAATAATTACTTTCTACTTGCCATTAAGGATAAAAAAAACAATCTAATATTTGACGAAAAAGAGGATTGGTTAACATTTTACTCAGACAGTATATACATAACTAAGGACACTATATTTCCACAATTAGAAATATACCCTGCCAATAATTCCAAAAACAAATTAGGTCGCAACAGAAGCCTATACCGAGAAGTAACCACTGTACTAGATAAACCTACGTATAAATTACAAGTCGATTTCGAAAATCCATCAGATACAGCAAATGTAACCTTTACTAATACAAATACACATTTGCATTTTTACAAAATGGTTGATACAGATTTAGACACTATCAGAACCAAAATAATACTAACAGATTCCTTATTAAATTCGGATACATTAACGCATAAAGTATTCTTCGAAGTCGAGAAAGGAAAAAAACAAAAAATAGAAACAATAAAAGTGACATCAAAGGTTAAAAACAACGTAGAACTAAACAATAATCTGTCATACGATCTCTATTTTGAAAAACCTATTGTGAAATTTGACACAAACAACATCATATTTAAAACAGATACTCTACAAAAAGAAAAATTAAGAATAGAACAGTTAACACCATTTCACATTAGGTTATCCTTAAAAACAAAAGCCGAAAAACAGGTAGAACTACTTATACCATCAAATACTTTCGTTAACTTTATAGGGGATACCAATTCTGTAATAAACCTTAAAAACATAATCTTGCAAAAAGATGAACTTGGCATACTAGAAGGATACACAGACGATAAGAAAATTAGGAAGATAGCTATCCTTCAGGATGAAAATAGAAAAAATGATATAGACCTAAAATACTTTACGGACAAATTTAAATTCGAAGATATTATACCAGGTAATTATCACATAAAAGTAATATTTGATGAAAATGAAAACGGAATATGGGATCCAGGTAATATAGTAACAAAAAAACAACCGGAACGTATACTGTCATCACCAGAACCAATAAGAATTAGGGCCAATTTCGAAATATCACAGAAAATAGAGTAAAGCTGTGGATAACCGTGTTAATTGTATGAGGATAGTCTATTGATAACCTAGTAGTGTATGTATATAAACTTTGAAGCTTAATGTAATATAAACAACTTAGTGAACAAGTATACTACTTACCTTACCTTAATACCCATAAAACCCACAGAAAAAAAAGACAGGAAGACAGTGGAATAAAAATATCAGAGTAATCAACAAAAAAACTTATAAAACTGTTTTACAAATAATTAGGTGTTAATAAATAAGATACTTTATAAACATCCAACAAATAGTAATAAACAAATCAGTATAAAAAATAAAGATTTACACATATCCACTAGTATAAATAATAATAATAGATTTAATATATATATATACTTATAATTATTATATGATTATTCGGGCAATAATAATAAGCTTCTTGGTGGCCGGCTCGTTCCTACAACTAAAAGCTCAAAAAAATACGGATTTAGAATTAGCACACACATATTATAGACAAGGTGAATATGACAAGGCTGCTGAAATCTATAAGAAATTGAGTACAGAAAGAAATTATGCTGCACTCATTCACTATGATTATGTAGCTACACTTTTTAAACTCAAGGATTACGTAACTGCAGAAAAATTTATAAGGTCTCAGATACAAGCATTCGGAAATAACTTTACATATCGAGTGCATTTGGCCGGAGTATTTGAAAATAGCGGTAGGGTAGGAGAAGCTGAAAAAGAATTTGACAAACTTATTATTGAAGCAGCTCCAACGGACGGAAAGACAAATGAGCTACTTAATTATTTCATACAGAACCAAAAATATGAAAGTCTAATTAAGTTAGTACAAAAATACAGAGAGCTCAGTAGTAACAAGCAGAAGTACGATAATTGGCTTGCTTATAGTTATCGGATGCTTAATATGAAAGATAAAATGTTGGAAGAGGTAATGAATAGTGGCTTAAGAATGGCTGACCTGAATGGCATTAAAGCTACTATACAAGACTACTTTGTTACAGAAGACGAAATAGCATACGTAGAAAATTACCTGTACAGTAAAATCCAAGAAAATCCAGAAGAGACTGCTTATGCAGAAATATTAATTTGGTGGTTTGCACAAAAGGGAGATTTCGCCAGGGCATTTGTACAAGCACGAGCTTTAGACAAAAGACTTAAACAAAATGGATACGGAATGTTTGAGTTAGGAGGACAAAGCTATCTAGCAAAAGACTATAAGAACTCCACCAGAATGTACAAGTATATTATGGATGAGTATCCCGAAGGAGATCTTTATCCGTACGCCCGAACTTGGATGATTAAGAGCCAGGAAGAGCTAATAAAAAATACTTTTCCATTGGATATGGAAAGTATAAAGGATCTTATTAGCCAATACCAAATGTTTATATCGGAAGTCGGTCCTAATGTAAAAACTGCCGAAGCAATGCGTAATTTAGCCCTTCTGCAGGCCTTTTATCTTAATGACTATACTGAGGCTATAAATACATTAGAAAAGGCCATAGCGTCCGTAAAAACAGTGAAAAAATACACGGATGAGTGTAAGCTAGACTTAGGGGATATATATATATTAAAGGATGAACCCTGGGAGTCTACTTTAGTATATTTACAAGTAGAAAAATCTCAAAAAGAAACTAATATAGGCGAAAATGCGAAATTACGTAATGCGAAATTACAGTACTTTACAGGACAATTTAAACTGGCAAAAGAAATACTAGATGTATTAAAAAAAGCTACCACAAAGGAGATTGCCAATGATGCTATGCAGCTGAGTTTGCTTATAGAGGATAATACAGGTCTAGATAGTACAGAGACAGCTTTGGCTGCTTATGCCCAAGTAGAGCTTTTGGTTTTCCAGAATAAATTAGATGAGGCCATAATAGAATTAGACTCACTATATAATTTGTATAAAGAACATAGTTTGTCCGATGAAATACTTTGGTTGAGAGCAAATACCTTATTGAAAGTAAACAGGATAGACGAAGCAGTAGTAGACTTGAATAAATTAATTGATAATTATAAGACAGATACTATATTAGCAGATGATGCTCTTTTCCTACTAGCCAAAGTGACCGAAGAAAATCTGAAGGATAAAACTAAAGCTATGGAGTTATACAAAAAAATACTCACAGATTTCCCGGGTAGTATTTTCAATGCACAAGCCCGAATTAAATTCAGGGAGCTGAGGGGTGACTACGTAAATTAATATAACAAATGAAGAACACACTTCTATTACTGTTGGTTGTTGGTAATGTATTTGCACAAAACTGTTTACCGAAGGAAATTGCTACAATGGGGGCAAGCGGGAAAAAATTAGGTGTGGTTAGTTTCTTATATGACAAAAGTGGAAACAAAATACAGAAGAAAACGGTAGTAGATTTTGGAGGAAAGCCGGTAGAAACGGTAGTAATAACTAAGTTTTCTGATAGCAATAAAGAAACTAGAATAGATACCTATGAGCAAGATAAGCTTACTTACAGCGTAGATATAATTTATGACGCTAACGGTAACAAGATTTCTGAATCTCGTACAACGTCTGGAGTTGTGACAAATAATACCTCTTTTACAGCTAATGGTTTTGAATCCAAGCAGTTTTCTCAACTAGGATCAATCCAAACTATCAAGAGGAAGATTAGGGAAGGAAACAAAGAGACTACTGTAACATTATCTGAAAATAATACTGTACAAACCGAAGAAACAATTTTCTTTGACGATGCAGAAAGAAAAATACGCTGGGAAAGATATGAACCAACTACAGCTTTATTACAACGTATAGACTACACTTATGACAATAGGGGTAATATAATAAAGGAAAGTTTCTCTTATAATAATCATGCCACCATAACAGTAAACTACCAGTATAAAGATGGTTTATTGGAAAAAAAATGGGGTAACTCTAAAAAGGGAGAAGAGACCTTTCGACAAGAATACCAGTACCAAGGAACAGCAGAAAAGGAGATACGGATTTATTCGTACGGTATCTTATCTACCATAACAGAAAAGATATATGATGTAGGTCAAAACCTATTGCAGGAAAAGGAATCTAATAATAAAGGGCAGATTATAAAAATTACAAACTATTCGTATGACTGTGGATAAGCAAACAGAACTAGTTGAAAAGATTAACAAATTAAAGAAGGAAAAAAATGCAGTAATACTGGCTCATTACTACCAAACTGCTGATATACAAGATGTAGCAGATTATATTGGTGATAGCTTGGGTTTATCACAAGAGGCAGCAAAAACGGAGGCCGATATGATCGTATTTGCTGGGGTACGTTTTATGGCCGAAACTGCCAAGATACTTTCGCCACAGAAGAAAGTAGTTTTGCCAGATATTAATGCGGGCTGTTCATTAGAAGAATCGGCACCGGCAGATAAGTTTATAGAATTTAAGAAACAGTACCCAGATGCACTGGTAATATCTTATGTAAACTGTTCGGCAGAATTAAAAACCCTTACAGATATAGTTTGTACCAGTACCAATGCGATAAAAATTGTGGAAAGCGTTCCAGAAAGCCAGCAAATAATATTTGCACCAGATAAAAATCTTGGAGCATATCTTAATAAGGTTACGGGCCGTAATATGATACTTTGGGATGGAGCCTGTATGGTACACGAAACCTTTTCGGAGAGACTCATCAAGGAAATGATAGACAAATATCCGAATGCTAAATTAATAGCACATCCAGAGAGCGTAGACGC
This sequence comes from uncultured Lacihabitans sp., assembly GCA_964489955.1. Taxonomy (GTDB): domain Bacteria; phylum Bacteroidota; class Bacteroidia; order Cytophagales; family Spirosomataceae; genus Leadbetterella. The sequence goes on from CAZBAV010000005.1 coordinate 116,310, forward strand.
CGTTTTACAACATGCAGATTATATAGGATCAACTACAGGACTTCTTAAATATACTATTAATAGCCCGGAAAACGAATTTATTGTAGCTACAGAAACGGGTATATTGCACCAAATGCAGAAGGCATCGCCAGATAAAATATTTCATGTGGCAGCTACAGAAAAGGATGGTTTAGCATGTACTCATTGTGCAGATTGTCCGCACATGAAACTTAATACACTGGAAAAACTGTATTTATGTATGTTAGATGAAACTCCAGAAATATTACTTCCGGAAGAAACCATCATAGCGGCTAGAAATTCTATAGACCGCATGCTAGAAATATCTGAAAAACACGGCTTATGACAACAGCACTAAACCATATTTTGTTTATTGATATTGAAACTGTTTCGGTAGTAGAAAGATATGGTTTGCTGTCAGAGCGGTTAAAGCCCCATTGGGATAAAAAATCGGGATTTTTAAAAGGTACAGAAGATAAAAATCCAGAAGATACATTTTCTGAAAAATCGGCAATTTATGCAGAATTCGGAAAAGTGCTCTGTATTGGTATTGGAGCATATATAGAAGGCGACACTAAGTTTAGGGTGAAAACTCTTTACCAAGAGAGTGAAAGAGATCTACTTTTAGAGTTTAAACAAATACTAGAGAAACATCCTTCCGGCACTAACTTGGTATTGTGTGCACACAATGGAAAGGAGTTTGACTTTCCTTATTTGTGCCGCAGGATGTTGATAAACGAAATACCTTTACCCGAAATACTCAATATTTCGGGTAAAAAGCCCTGGGAAATAAAACACTTAGATACTCTGGAATTATGGAAGTTTGGTGATTATAAAAACTTTACTTCTTTAGATTTGCTAGCTTCTGTATTTGATATACCAGGAAGTAAGTCTCTTATGGATGGCTCACAAGTTAATTATGAGTTTTATCAGAAAAATAATCTTACAAAGATTTTAGAATACTGTACAGAAGATGTGGTAGTACTATCTCAACTCTATCTTAAACTCAACGGAAAAAGTATCTTATCAGAAGAAAATATTTTAAGAGTTTAGAAGCCAAGGCCTAAGGAAACACTTAAATTACCGGTTTGGTCTGGACCAAAAATAGGTCTACCAACATTACTTTTCTTATCAACATTTAATTTGTCCGTAACTCTATAAAATGGTAAGTAACCTGCTCTTAGGAAAACTACTAAATCGGAGTTTTTGTAAGGTCTATCTACCACCATCTGTAAACGGCCTCCTAAGTAGCCGCTGAAAACTACTTCATTTTTCATTGACTTATAAAAAATTGGAGAGAGTCCGCCTCCCCCTTCAGCAAACCATTCAAAGTTATACTTTGGAGGTCTAGAGGAGCATTTGCTAATAAGCCTTTTTTTAATGCGTTTATCTAAATCACCCAAACTATGATTATAGGTTACCATTAAAGGTATTCCAATTCCGCTTTGATTAAAAATCTTAGGCTGTTGGCCCGCAACAAAGGAAAGTCCAAGGGAGGAAGAAACGAAACCTTTACTGCCGTTATATAAAACGTGATTATAGTTAGCAGATATGCCCCGGCTTAATCCCAAAACTTCTACGTGAAAACCATTATTATAACTACTTTTATATTTCCACTGGGAATATGTTACTAAAGGAAAAAAAAATAATAGAAAGAATGTGCTCCTCACTTCCAAAGATTTGTATTAGCCGAACTTGAACTCCAAAATTATTACAAAGAACCTACAAATCAACGTAATATATTTATAAATATTTACTCTCTACACAAAAAAGAAATTTTAGTAAGTTCAAAAACCGACCAGAAATAGTTAATTATAAAAAAAATTATTAATATTATAGTTTGAAATAATATGACTTAACAAATAATGAAGAGACTTATCTTAGGGCTGTCTTTGCTAACATTTAGTAGTACTGTGTTTGCCCAAAACACCATTCATCCTGCTTCTATTGATTATTCCTATCCAAAGGAACCAGAAGTTGCTGCAAAACTAGAGCATTGGAGAGACCAGAAGTTCGGTATGATTATACATTGGGGTATTTATGCTGTTCCGGGTATTATGGAGAGCTGGACTATCTGTAATGAAGACTGGATAGAGCGTGATAGTAATTCGCGTTATGATGATTACAAAAAGTGGTATTTTAGCCAGGCAGATAAGTTTAATCCTGTAAAATTTAACCCTGAGCAATGGGCCAAAGCCGCTAAAGATGCGGGAATGAAATATTTGGTTTTTACCACCAAACACCATGACGGGTTTAATATGTTTGACACCAAAGAGTCTAATTATAAGATATCTGCCGGGCCATTTAAAAACAATCCGAGAAGCAATGTTGCTAAGCACGTTTTTGACGCTTTCAGAAACGAAGGTATGATGATAGGTGCCTATTATTCTAAGCCAGATTGGAACTCGCAATATTTCTGGTGGGATAAGTATGCTACTCCAGACCGTAATGTAAACTATGATATCAGAAAACATCCATGGAGATGGAACAATTTTAAGGAGTTTACTCATAACCAAATCAATGAGCTTACTTCTGAATATGGAAAAGTTGACATCCTTTGGTTAGATGGAGGCTGGGTAAGACCTCGTAGCACTGTAACAGAGGAAGTATTAAGTTGGGGAGCTCCTATACCGGAGTTTGACCAGCACATAGACATGGATAAAATGGCCGCAATAGCCCGAAAAAACCAAGAAGGTATACTTATAGTAGACCGTACTGTACATGGAGAATACGAAAACTACCGTACTCCGGAACAGGGAATTCCTTCTGAAAAGTCTGATGACCCTTGGGAAAGCTGCATCACACTAGGCGGAGCGTGGAGTTATGTACCAAATGACAGCTTCAAGTCGGCAGAATGGGCTATCCATACGCTTGTGGAGATAGTAGCCAAAGGCGGGAACCTACTGCTAGGTGTGGGACCAACAGCCGAAGGTGAGTTTTTGCCGGTACAAATAGAAAGATTGCAAGAAATAGGAAAATGGATGGATAAAAACGGAGCCGCTATATACGGAACCCGCACTTTAGATACGTTTAAATCAGGGAACACATATTTTACTAAAGGAAAATCAGGAGAAACCTATGCCATTCCTCTTTTTGGAGAAAAAGGAAAAATAACTGAAAATATTACTTGGGAAGGCAATACACCTAAAAAAGGCTCAAAAGTACTATTGTTAGACGGAAACGTTGATTTAAAGTGGAAAACACAGGATAATGTTACAGTAGTAACAATACCCAAGAAAGTTTTAGAAAAAATAAAAATAGAACCGGCTTTAGCCATAAAATTTGAACAATGAGAAAAGTAATCTTAGTACTAGCAATGTTAGTAAGCTTACAGGCAGTTTCGCAAAAGAAGAAAGACCTTTTAGAAGGTGGTAAACTAGACCAATGGTACGCATGGAAAATTAATGATGGGAGTAGTACAAGTGGTTGGGAATTAAGTAATGGTGTTCTCTCTACCGACGGGAAGAAAGGCGACTTGGTAACCAAAAAGGAATATGAAAATTTTGAGTTTGAGTTCGAATTTAAGGTATCTCCAAAGGGAAACAGCGGTATAATTTATAAAGTATTGGATAAAAAGGGAGAAAAAGAACAACCCTATATTTATGGTCCTGAATATCAAATTATAGACGATGTAAACTACCCGGGAACGGTTAAAGATGTTCATAAAACGGGAGGAAATTATGATGTTTATGCTCCCACTGACTTAAAGGCTGTTAAACCTGCAGGTGAATGGAACAAAGGAAAAATTGTAATTAAAGACAATGTGGTAAAGCATTACTTAAACGGGAAAAAAGTGATGGAATACGTTTACGCCAGCGATAAATGGAAAGAAGATATTGCGAAAAGTAAATTTAAATCCTGGCCATATGCAACTCCTCATGCCAAAGGAAAAATATCCTTACAAGGACATAATGACGAAGTAGCATTCCGGAATTTAAAAATTAAAGAATTATAATAAAACTTGCCCGCAGCCTTAAACTGCGGGTTTTTTTCTGTCATGAAAGCACTTTATACTTTTGTGCTGGTCTTTGTTTACCAGTTTACTTTTGCCCAAAAACCCAAAAATGTCATTTTTATTTTATCTGATGACCACCGCTATGATGCCATGGGATTTATGGGGAAAGTTCCGGGATTAGAAACCCCCAATATGGATAAAATGGCGGCTGAAGGGTCACACATAAAGAAAGCATTTGTAACTACTGCTTTGTGTTCGCCTAGTAGGGCTTCTATTCTTACCGGGCAGTTTTCGCATACACATACCATAGTTGATAACTTTGCCCCTTTACCTGAAGGATTGAGGTTTTTTCCGGAATATCTTCAAGAAAATGGCTATAAAACTGCATTTTTGGGTAAATGGCACATGGGTAACACAGATGACTCGCCTCAGAAAGGCTTTGATTATTGGTTAAGTTTCAAAGGCCAAGGAGTATACTATAATCCGGAATTTAACATAAATGGGCAAAAGATAGCCCACAAAGACAGTTCATACATTACAGATCTCCTTACTGAATATGGGATAAAGTGGCTGGAGACTTTGGGTAAGGACCAGCCGTTTTTCATGTACTTATCGCACAAAGGCGTGCATGACAATTTTTCACCCGCCAAAAGACACCGTGGTAAATATAAAGATATGAAGATACCTTATCCGGTATCTATGTATCTCACTAAGACAGACAGCAGTAAGATTTGGGGTGAAATACCAAAAGTGCCCGAAGATTACATCTATAACTTAAAAGATATGCCACGTTGGGTAAAAGCCCAGAGAGACTCTTGGCACGGAGTTGACTTCCCTTACCATGGTCATAATGATTTCAATGTTTTTTACCGTAACTATATGGAAACCCTACTTGGAGTGGATGATAGCATTGGTTCGGTGTTAAAATGGTTAAAGGAAAACAACCAGCTAGAAAATACATTGGTGATTTATATGGGTGATAACGGCTTTGCCTTAGGAGAGCATGGTCTCATAGATAAACGCCATGCTTACGAAGAGTCTATGAGAGTACCGATGCTAGTTTACAATCCCAGTTACCAAAATACAGAATTAAACCAAATGGTACAAAACATAGATATAGCTCCAACCATTCTGGAATATGCAGGCGTAGAAAAACCAAGTCAAATGCAAGGAAAGTCCTTTTTACCATTGCTTAAAAAAGAGAAAACAGAATGGCGAGATAAGATATTTTATGAATATTTTTGGGAGTATGATTTTCCGCAAACACCAACTATTTTTGCTGTAAGGACAGACCGCTACAAGTATATTTTTAACCACGGAATTTGGGATGCCAATGAGTTGTATGACTTAGAAAAAGATCCTGATGAAGTGAATAACCTTATCCGTAGCTATAAACACCAAACCATAGCCAAAGAATTGCGTAAGGAGTTAATGGATTGGTTAGAAAAGACCAAAGGATTGCAAATTCCCTTGAAGAGGATTGATCACCACCGGACAGATCACTGGTATCAAGGGAAATATTGAGTTTTATATGAGAAAGATAGTATTGTTTATTCTTATAAGTATATCTTTTGGTTTTGCCCAATCCAATAAACCCAATGTTATTATCATTTATTTTGATGATTTGGGCTATGGGGATACAGAACCTTATGGGATGACCGGCGTACACACCCCAAACTTCAATAGGCTAGGGGCAGAAGGCATTCGTTTCACAAATTTCTATGCTGTACAAGCTGTCTGTACGGGCTCAAGAGCGGCATTATTAACAGGAGCATACACCAATCGTTTGGGTTTATATGGAGCCTTAGGGCCTAAAGCTCCTATGGCTTTGAGCTTACAGGAAGAAACCATTGCTTCTCTTCTGAAACAGAATGGTTATACTACAGGCATGCTCGGGAAGTGGCATTTGGGAAGCCAAGCTCCTTATTATCCTACCAGTTACGGATTCGATACATTTTATGGTTTGCCCTATTCACATGATTATTGGCCGATAGGTTATGATGGAAAATTAGTGACAGATTCCAGAGACAAAAGGAGTTCTTGGCCACCTGTGCCGGTTATAGAAGGAGATAAGGTAATCAATGAAATTAATACCTTACAAGAACAGGAAAAATGGACCACAATCCTTACCGAGAAGGCTGTTGGTTTTATAGAAAAGCACAGAAAAGAGCCTTTCTTTTTGTATTTGGCTCACCCACTTCCACATGTACCTTTGGTGGTATCAGATAAATTTAGAGGAAAAAGTAAGCTTGGAATTTTTGGTGATGTGATGATGGAAATTGACTGGTCTTTGGGACAAATACTGGATGTTTTGGATCGGGAAAACCTATCGGAAAATACTGTAGTAATGGTTATGAGTGATAATGGTCCTTGGTTACATTTCGGTAACAATGCAGGCTCAACCGGTGGTTTAAGGGAGGGAAAAGGGACAACTTTTGAGGGTGGTACAAGGGTACCTTGCTATATTCGTTGGCCAAAGAAAATCAAGCCGGGATATGTAAGTGGTGAATTGATGACCAATATGGATATTCTACCAACCCTATCCGATATAACCCAATCTCCTTTACCTAAAAAGCTAATTGACGGAAAGAGCTTTGTACCACTACTCACTGGTAAACAACAGACTGGTCCCCGGGAACTAATGTATTATTACTATAACCAAAATAGTTTGAAAGGCGTGCGTTATAAGCATTGGAAACTGGTACTCCCGCATACATCTATAGGTTATGAAGACGGGACTATTGGAAAAGATGGGTTTCCTGGAAAAACTAAGACGATAGATGTGCCTTTGGGTTTGTTTAATTTAGCTCATGATCCGGGTGAAAGATATGATTTGAAAGATGTGCATCCTGATATGGTGACCGAAATAATGAAATATGTAGAAGAAGCAAGAAAGGATCTGGGAGATGATCTTACAGGTAGGGAAGGAAAAAACAGAAGAGAACCAGCAAGAATATCTCAGGAATAAGCTTATGATGTATAAATTTTGCAGTTTATTTTTTTTAGTATTTCTGGTCGGGAAGGAGCCAGATATGGTTTTCATAAAGGGAAACAAGGAAATAAAAGGCTTCTGGATAGATGTTTCACCGGTAACAGTAGCTCAATTCTCTAAGTTTGTAGAGGCCACAGGCTTTGTTACCGAAGCCGAAAAATTTGGCAATGGCGGAGTTTTTGACTTCAAAGCAGCTAAATGGGATTTGGTAGATGGGGCAAACTGGAGGTATCCTTTTGGTCCAGACCAAGCAATAGCTGAAGATAATCATCCGGTTACCCAAGTTTCTTGGAATGATGCCCAAGCCTACGCTAAATGGGCAGGAAAACGATTACCAACCAGTGAGGAGTTTGTTTATGCCGAAAAAAATGGAAACAAAAATCATAAAGAAACTTACACTTGGGGAGAAAACTTTAAAGATGGAGACGAATACAAAGCCAATTTTTGGCAAGGAACATTCCCCTTACATAATACGGAAGAGGACGGATTTTTAGCTACATCGCCCGTTGGTCATTTTGGTAAAAACAAGTTGGGATTAACCGATATGGGCGGAAACGTTTGGCAGTGGTGCAATGACGAATCTCTTTCTCGTCACGGAGAAATGAACCAACGTGGAGGTTCTTTTCTTTGCGACCCATCGGTGTGCCATGGATTCAAAATAGGAGGGGTGGCGTCTTCCAGTCCCGAGACCAGTTTGGTACATGTAGGTTTTAGGTGTGTGAGGTAATTAGAAAACCATATACTTTTAGTAATTCAACTCGTAAAAGACATACTTTTGATAAAAAAGTTTGGAGTAAAGACCGCAGAACAGAAGTGGAAACAAATCTTTCCGTCCCGAACGCCTATGTACCAAAATCTGTTTTATATATAACATAAGAATATTCAATGATAGCAAACATCCCGGAAACGTCACTTAAACGAGTAGTAATAGTTGGTGCAGGTTTTGGTGGTTTGGCCTTGGCACAAAAGCTAGCTAATGAGAACGTACAGGTAGTTTTACTTGATAAAAACAATTACCATCAGTTCCAACCGCTCTTTTACCAGGTGGCTATGGCAGGTTTAGAGCCAAGTTCTATTTCTTTTCCTTTGAGGAAGATTTTCCAGAAAAAGTCTAATGTACATATACGCATAACTAAGGTGCGTGAAATCCATTCTGATAGGAAGAAGATTACCACTGACCTAGGAGAAATATGGTATGATTATCTGGTTTTGGGTATGGGTACCAATACCAATTATTTTGGGATGCAGAATATCATGGAAAATGCCATCCCTATGAAATCTGTTTCTGAAGCCATTTACTTAAGAAATAGGGTTTTAGAGAACTTCGAAGCTGCTCTTACCACCCGAGACCAAGATGCTATAGCAGGACTTATGACCATGGTGGTGGTGGGCGGAGGCCCTACCGGTACGGAGGTTTCCGGTACTCTTGCTGAGATGAAGAAGATGATTCTTCCCAAAGATTATCCAGAGTTGGATTTTAATCTAATGAAGATTTATATATTCGAAAGTGGCGACGGGGTACTGAAAGTAATGTCTGACCAAGCCTCTAAGAAAGGACAAGAATACCTGGAAGAAATGGGGGTTATAGTACGAATTAATGAGCGTATTGCCGACTATGTAGATGGTTATGCAATCACCTCTACTGGTGAAAAAATCAGGACCGACAATCTGATCTGGTCTGCGGGGGTAATTGCTAATAAGTTGCAGGGTTTCCTGGATGAAGTTTACGCCCGAGGAGGCAGACTTAAAGTAAACCAATATAACCAAGTGGAGGGTTTTGATGACGTTTTTGCCATTGGAGACCTTGCAGCTATGTCTGGTGATGCGGCATTCCCTGACGGGCATCCGCAAGTGGCACAACCGGCTATTCAGCAGGGGAAATTGCTTAGTTCTAATCTCATGAAACTTATGTCGGGTCAAGAAATGAAAGCCTTCAAATATAAGGATCTTGGATCAATGGCCACTATAGGACGGAATAGGGCAGTAGTAGATCTCCCGAAATGGAAATTCCAGGGGTTGTTTGCCTGGTACGTCTGGATGTTTGTGCACCTAATGGCTATTTTGGGGGTAAAAAATAAAATAATGGTATTTATAAACTGGTTTTGGAGTTACGTAACTTATGACCAGTCGTTACGTTTGATTATTCGTCCAAAAGTAACGAAGAAAGTAAAGTCCGAGAGTTGAGATTAGATACGCATAAAGCATCTTCAGACTTTTAGTAATTTGTGGTTTCAGTGAGAGTTTCGAGAATTACCCAAATGGCTTTAAGTTAGAAAAGAAAGGAATTAGAATGGTGCTTACAAATTGCGATAAGTAATCTTTTTAAGCCTATTTTAACCGTATTTAATTGATTTCTTGAAAAATACTTGCTTTGTTGCAAATAGAAATAATCAGATAAATGAAAAGAAGTATTGTAACGCTTATTTTAATTGGGATGTCTTTTGTGAGTTTTTCCCAAGACTTTAAAAGCAAGTATGAATATGTAGGAAAACCCGTTGATGGACTCATGTTGGCTAAAAAAGGCGACAAATACGGATTTTTAAATGCTCAAGGGAAAGAAGTAGTACCCGTAGTTTACGAACTGGTAGGCAAATATTACGAAGGTCTTGTAAAAGCAAAAAAGGGTGGAAAGTTTGGCTATGTTAACACCACAGGCAAAGAAGTTATCCCTTTCATTTATTCTCAAGCTTGGGGTTTTGAAAACGGTCTTGCTAAGGTAGATAAGGCGGGTTATAAAGGCTTTATTGATAAAACTGGAAAAGTGATTATTCCGTTTGAATATGAGGAAGTTTTCTTCTTCAAGAAGGGCACTGCTCAAGTAAAGAAAAATGGCAAATGGTTCTTTATAAACAAGCAAAACAAGTGCGTTAAGAACTGCTAGAGTTCGGTGAATAACTAATAATAAAGGCTGTAGCTAAAGGTAGCTACAGCCTTTATTGTGCTTTTAATGGCAGGATGTTTAATTCGGGAAACTCACTTTTCCCATGCTTACAGTAGGTACTTTCTGTCCAAACTGCACGTTACCTCCGGCAAGGGCTTCGTTTGCCAAAGTGGCAAAAAGCACAGCCTCTTTGGCATCACCATTTATTCCAATATCGTCTGTTTTCAAGAACTCTGTTTGCGGCAAACCTGCTTTTAAATTAGCTACAATAAGCGGATTATGCATACCACCACCGCTCATAAACACTCTTTTGGGTAAAATATTACAATTGGTCAGGCATAGTAAAATGGTGTCTGAAGTAAACCGACAAAGGGTAGCCAGAATGTCTTCATGATACAAATCTTCAGTACGAGATTTCCGCATGGCTTTATCCAGATAATCTAAATTAAACAGCTCGGGACCTGTAGTTTTAGGAACTTCGCCTTTGAAAAAGTTATCTTCTTTCAGAGCTTTTAGCAGCTCTTGGGATACCTTACCAGAAAGAGCTAACTCAGCGTCTTTATCATAAGCCAGATTATAGTTTTTCTGCATAAATGCATCTATCATCGTATTGCCAGTGCCCGTATCCGTAGCAAACACTTTCTCCGGGTCAAGGTCACCACTCAGAAAAGTGAAATTGGCTATACCTCCCATATTGAGTAGAATCCGGTCCTCTCCTTTTTTTGAGAAGATCAGGTAGTCGCCATACACAGCTAGGGGAGCACCCTCGCCTCCAGCGGCACAGTGCTTTTGTCGGAAATCAGAAAGCGTAATGATCCCTGTTTTCATAGCCAGGTGGTCTCCATCACCGATTTGCAAGGTGGAGTTTGGAAACTTCTCTTGTTTATGAAGAATTTTTGGGGAGTGAAAAACCGTTTGTCCGTGGCTTGCTATACAGTCCACTTCATGCCTTGCAACACCCCATTTTTCTAAAGAGCCATTTATCATTTCGGCATGGATATTGGCAATGTACGGGTTAAGAACACACAGGTGCTGGAAAGGGATGGTTTCTTTGGCAAACACTTTCCGTATTTCGTTTTTCAATTCATCAGGGTAATCGACTGTAGTAAAGTTTAGGACTTCTACTTGAGTTTCCAAGCCGCTATCTGTGTATTCACACAAGGCAATGTCCAGTCCATCTAGTGAGGTTCCGGACATCAATCCAATAATTTTCCGGGATTGCTTTTTGGCAATTTGATAGAGTTTTTCAATGTTGGTATTCATGAGGAAAGCGATATATTATCCCAAATCTACAAAGCAGGTAAATCCTTTCAAAAGAGATTTGAAATAATATTATTAAATACCATACAGGGAGCAAAGGCTACTCTTTTGTCCAATCCATTCTTTGATCCGCAGAGAATTTCCAAGGAGCCATAGCCGTTTCTAGATTTTGGAACATCATGTTCCAGCTTTGCGGAGCTTGACTTTCTTCCATTACTCTAAACCTACGAAGTTCAAGGATGATATTCAACGGGTTTATCATCACGGGACACTCCTGTACACAGGCGTTACATGAGGTACAAGCCAGAATTTCTTCGTCTGAAATGTAATCGCCGAGGAGCGACTTCTCGTCTTTGTATTCGTATCCGTTTTTTATCCAGCCTTTTTGTATATCTTCCAGACGGTCACGGGTGTCCATCATTATTTTACGAGGCGACAGAGCCTTGCCCGTTTGGTTGGCAGGACAAGCAGAGGTACAGCGGCCACATTCTGTGCAGCTATAGGCATCCATGAGACTCTTCCAGCTAAGGTCTTGTACATCTTTTGCTCCGAAACGACCGATTTCTGCCGGAGTTTCTGGGGCTTGGGCTATACCTAGCATGATTTTCACTTCTTCGGAAACTGCAGGCATATTGTGCATTTTTCCCTTGGCATCCAAATCTCCAAAGTACGTATTGGGGAAAGCTAAAACAATGTGTAGATGCTTGGAATAAGTAAGATAAACTGTAAAAAACAAGATACCCAAAATGTGAAACCACCACGTAAAACGTTCTATTACTTGTAATGCGGTAACACTGAGGCCATCTATAAGTGGAACTATCAATTGGCTTACTGCAAAAGCTCCCGTTTTTACTTCTGCAAAATGCCCCACATCACGAGTTTGCAAAACATAGTCAGCCGCATTCATAGTAAGAAAAGCAGCCATAAGTACAATTTCTAAGGTAAGAATAATATTGGCGTCCAAAAACGGCCATCCTTTCATTTCTCGGTGGCGTTCTGCTTGAAAACGCTGAACTTTAAGTATGTTACGCCTAACCATAAATATGGCACAAGCTAATAAAACCCCAAATGCAAGAACCTCGAAAAAGTTAATTAAGAAAGAATAAAAGCTACCTAAAAAACCTGCAAAAACACGGTGGGTGCCAAAGAGACCATCAATAACAATCTCTAGCATTTCTATATTTATGAGTACAAATCCTATATATACCACAAAGTGCAAAATACCAACCAGGGGTTTATTAAACATGCGTTTTTGACCCAAAGCCAACATTATCATGTTTTTGAGACGCTCTTGTGGTCGGTTAGTGCGGTTATCTTCCTTACCAAGTTGGATTGTCCTTTTTATTAAAAGTACCCTTTTGGTTACCAAAAATCCAGCTATTCCTAATGCGGTAAAGAAAAGTAATTGCGATAATATTTGCATTGCCCAAGTGTTTATACTTAATCTAAATAGTATGCATGCATACTATTACAAATATCGGGAAAAATATGAATAAACAAAGAGAGGATAAGATTTTTTAAAAAATTTGTATTCAGATATTGTTTAATAAAAAAAACTATCTAATTTTGCACTCCCAAACAACGGGAACGGTGGTGAAATCACAATGGTGATGTAGCTCAGTTGGTAGAGCAAAGGACTGAAAA
>CAZBAV010000006.1:0-1242 GCA_964489955.1 uncultured Lacihabitans sp.
CATGTCACAAAAAATCAGAATTAAGCTTAAGTCGTTTGACCACAGCTTAGTAGACAACTCAGCAGAGAAAATTGTTAAAGCCGTAAAATCTACGGGAGCTACAGTAAGTGGACCAATTCCGCTTCCTACTCGTACAGAGAAATTTACGGTACTACGTTCTCCGCACGTTTCTAAGAAATCTAGAGAGCAGTTCCAATTATGTACTTACAAGAGATTGATAGATATCTTCTCTGCAAGTCCTAAAACGGTAGACGCTTTGATGAAATTGGAACTACCTGCTGGGGTAGATGTTGAGATTAAAGTATAGTCTTATACATTTAGAATAAAAAAGAGGCCTAGAGCCTCTTTTTTTATGTGAATAGTCTTAATTGTATTACTCTAAGTGTTTTCTATCTCATCCAAACGGAGTATCTGGTTGAAGAAAAGTAAAACCGCAACGAGCTATTTAGCTCGCTCTATTTGGTTCCCGCTTTATCATCAACGCAAGCCACAACGATCTGGAAAGGCGGAAGAAAACACCAACTAGCAAGAAAGTCACCAATAAATAGGCCGCTCCAAAATAATACCAGGAATATTTTTCCTGAAAGAATAAGAGGTATGTTAAAATACAAACCGTAAATGCCGCTACATTTAGAGCATAGGATACAAACATAGCTCCATAGAAGAATCCCACTTCACGTTCGTACTTTAAGCCGCAATTGGGGCAATTCTTTTTCATTTCGAAAGTTTTTTTCGAGAACGGTAGCAAACTGTTGTGTTCATATAGAGAACCTTTGTCGCAACGTGGACATTTAAGTTTTAGTGCTGTATCTATTTTACCCATGATTAAATGTTTGTATATGCAAAGTTACGTAATCCTACTATAGGGGTGCTTACAACTTTGTAGCATAATTATGTAAAATTATCCCATATGGTAGTCCACAAGGGCTTCAATAGGTTTTTGCACAATCTTTTTAAATGTTAAGCCATAGGAATGGGCTACTTCTTGTAACTGTTTTTCGAAATAGCAGGCTATGGAGCCCACTGCAGCAAGTTGTTTGGTGTCTGGGTACTTCAGTAAGTATTTATTAAAGTACAAATGAAAGCTATCTTTCACTAAACTATCCAAATATGGGTTTTGTATATATTTGGATACAAAGTAGCAATACGCAGCAAAATACTTATTGGGCTTCTCCATTTGGTAAGCATGTTTTAGTATTTCCAGACGGTCTTTAGCTCCAAATTCATCTTCGAAAAGGTTTC
>CAZBAV010000006.1:1252-13602 GCA_964489955.1 uncultured Lacihabitans sp.
TTTCTTTATGTAGATAGCTCAATATAAGGGATTTTCCAATATGCCCCCCAGAGCCCTCATCGCCCAGCCAAAAGCCAAGTGGAGGTACTTGGAATGAAATCTGTTTCCCATCCCAATAGCAAGAGTTGGAACCTGTACCTAAAATACAAGCTATGCCTTCTCTGTTACCCCAAAGTGCCTTGGCTGCAGCCACAACGTCTGAGTAGGTAAAAACAGGAATATCTTTCCCGAGAGCCCTCAAAATACCTTCTGAAATTACGGCTCCTTTTTCCTCATTAGTAATACCTGTACCATAAAAATGAACTTCGCTTACCTGTTCTTTTGTTCCTTCTCCAAGGATGCTCAAAAGGGCATCTGTTACCTCATGGGAATTAACGAAATAAGGGTTTAAACCAATGGTCTCGTATTGTAGGGTTTTTCCTATTCTCCAGTCGGTTTTTGTAGACCCGCTTTCGGCTATTAGTATCATATTTTGGGGTAACTTTGTAAGTTTAGAATTAATTAAATGTTAGAATACAATATTCATACGCTTCCCAATGGAATCAGGTTGGCCCATAAGCAAGTAAGTTCCACTAAGATAGTACACACAGGTATCATGTTTGATATCGGTAGCCGGGATGAACTTCCCCATCAAGCAGGCTTGGCCCACTTTTGGGAACATATGGCTTTTAAAGGAACAAAAAAACGCAAATCTTATCATATAATCAATAGTCTGGAGTCAGTAGGAGGAGAGTTAAATGCCTATACTACCAAGGAGAAGATATGTTTTTATGCATCTGTTCTAGATGACTATTTCGAGCGGTCAGTAGATTTGCTTAGCGATATCGCATTCCATAGTATATTTCCTGAAAAGCAGCTGGAGCTGGAACGAGGAGTAATTTTAGAGGAAATGGCTATGTATCTGGACTCGCCCGAAGACGCAATACAAGATGAATTTGACTCAGTAATTTTCCCAAACCACTCACTAGGGATTAATATTTTGGGTACACAAGAGAGTGTGAAGGGTTTCGGAAGAGGGGATTTTGACCAGTTTATTTATGAAAACTTAGATACAGAACGTACTATTATTTCTATTGTAGGCAATATTACACTTAGTAAGGCAATAAAGATTACTGAGAAATACCTCAAAGATATTCCGTTTAAGAAATCGGATAAAGTGAGGGTCAAACCACACGAATATGAGGTACAAGAGCTAGTGGTTAAAAAAGATAATAATCAGGCTCAAGTAGCCATTGGCCGGCCTTCCTACTCTATGCACGATTCCAACCGTTTGCCATTTTTTGCCTTAGTAAATTTACTTGGCGGACCTGGTATGAACAGTCGATTTAATCTTAGTTTGCGTGAAAAATACGGTTTTGTATACCAAATAGAAGCCAATTTTTCTTCTTACTCCGATAGTGGTATTTTTAGCATATTCTTCGGTACGGACCCTCAAAATCTAAATAAAGCTTTGAAGCTGGTAGAAAAGGAGATGGATTTGCTGAAGAAAAAGCCCTTAGGCGAAGTACAACTTAGGACACTGAAAGATCAGTTAAAAGGTCAACTCGCAATGGCGGAAGAAAGCAAGCAAGGGTATATGCTGATGATGGCAAAGAGTATACTGGACTTAGGTAAAGTGGAAAGTATAGCAGGAATCTTCTCAGAAATAGATGCGATAAAACCAGCTATATTACTTGATTTAAGTAATGAGATGTTTGAGGGCTTAAGCAGGTTGGTATATAAATAATCCTTTTAATCTGAATTATGCTTTGGAGGTTTTACAAAACGAAATACTACAAAGTATAATCAAAGTTTATTACGATTCTAAGGTTTTGCAAGAATTAAAGCTTATAGAAGTATCAGGGTTTAAAAGTATTGAAAACAAAAAAGGCTACCGAAGTAGCCTTTTTTGTTGTTGTTCTTAACTTTAGTTAGCGTATCCAGGATTTTGGACCATTTTTTCATTCGCCAACATCTCTGATTGAGGTATTGGTAAAGTGAACCTAAAATTATTGGCAGGTAATGTACCAGAACCAACTGCCGGAGTATCTTCAGCAAGTCTTTCTACTGGAAGTCCCCATCTCTTAAGATCCCAGAATCTATGTCCTTCAAATGCTAATTCTTTGAATCTTTCGCTAATTACAGCTGAGATTGCCTGATCTTTAGATGCAAAGGTTACGTTTACATAATCTAGAATTCTAGCTGCTCTTAATGCATTAATATCAGACTCAGCACTGTTTCCTCCGCTTATTGAGTTAGATTCAGCTCTGGCTTCAGCTCTGATAAGGTACATTTCTGCAGTCCTGAATACTTTCATGTTAGCAACATTTTCTGTGTTTGAGGCGTATTCACCACCCGCAAATTTCTTAGTAATTTTGCTAGGTCTTCCAGCTGCGGCAAACATAGGTTCGTCTATTAAATACGCAGTAAAACGAATGTCATTTGCAGCATACGAATTCCAAATTTTATTGCTAGGCTCCCATGACATTTGTCCTGGAATCTGAAGTGCTCCTTGTGCATTCCTAGTGAATAGACCTCTAAAGAAGCTACCAAATCGGTTACCGCTGTTTCTTGGGTAAATTAAGGCCGCTTCATTCGTATTTTGATCTTTCCACAAGCCATCAAATTGGTCTCTTGGAGAAAGCGGGATAGCATTAATGTACTCAGTACTTTGAGCAATAGCGTCATTCCAATTTCTCATGTACAATGCAACTCTGGCATGTAAACCTACAGCAGCTAATCTAGTAGCTCTGTTTTTGTCTGTAAGATTATCAGGAAGAAGCGTTTTCGCTTCATTGATATCTCTTAACATCTTCTCAAAATAAGGTCCCATATTGATTCTCTCCTTTGTTGTCAATGAAGGTTCCTCCATATAAGGCATACCTAAGCCATCAGCACTGTAAACGCCACAGTAGTACCTAAACAGGTCAAAGTGAGCTAAAGCTCTGATAAAGAAAGCTTCTCCTCTTACTCTATTTTTCAACTGAACATCACTAGTGCCTTCCTCAATGGCATTTGGTAAAGCTACAAGTGCTCTGTTTACCCTGTCTATAACCGCATATAATCCGTTTATAGCAGTATAATTGTCCCTGATACCTACATCATCATAGTTAAACTGCCACTGGTGTGTACTTTGGGCATTATAGAACTCACTGGTTTTTAGTTCGTCTGATAATACCATGTTTAACCTCATGTTCATTTCTGT
This sequence comes from uncultured Lacihabitans sp., assembly GCA_964489955.1. Taxonomy (GTDB): domain Bacteria; phylum Bacteroidota; class Bacteroidia; order Cytophagales; family Spirosomataceae; genus Leadbetterella. The sequence goes on from CAZBAV010000006.1 coordinate 4,437, forward strand.
ACCTAAGCCTGCATAAGCCGCAATGATTAAGGATTCATTATTCTTTACTGTCCTTAATGCTATATCTCCAGCTATGAAGTCAGTTTCCCTGATATCTAACAACTCCTCACAAGAAGAAAGCGTTATAGCAGCTATGGAAACCAACACTATTTTATATATTTTCTTGTACATTTTTCTTACTTTTTGTTCTATAAATTTTTTAATAGAAATAACTTTTAGAATTTAATATCAAGACCAAAAACAATTGCTCTCGGGTTTGGATATTCTACTAAGCTAATATTGTTGTTATCCTCAGGATCAACACCTCTCCAAGGGCTCCATATAGCTAGGTTCTGGGCGTTGGCATAAACATTGATTCCATTTATAAATTTCTTTCCATTAAGTTTTATAGCCGGAATGTTATAGCCAATATTTAAAGTTCTAAAGCGAAGGAATTTAGCATCTTCTAAGTCTGAAGAAGTAAAGTTCTTTGCATAAAGTGGAGAAGCAAACCATTTTTGATCACCAGGTTTAAGCCATTGGTTATCTATTAGTTCTCTAGACTGGTTTACAGCACTTGTATAACCAACAGTTCCATCTGTAATCCAGTTTCTTGTATTGTTACTTCTAACCACATCAAATTGGTAAGAGAAGTTAGCCATAACATAGAAACCTTTATAGTTAGCATTTAAACCAAAGCCACCTACATGTTTAGGTAAGTAAGTTCCAAATTTAGCAAACTGTCCGGCTTGAGCGTAGTTTGTAGTAGTTCCTCCATCTGCAGTTTCATAAGTAGGTCTACCTGTCTCAGAATCTGCTCCTAGGTAGTGATACGTGTAATGTGAACCATACGGAAGTCCTTTTCTGATTACGAATGTACCTAAGAAGTACTCGTCTACTAAACCTAAGTCTTCAATCGTGTTTTTGTTTATAGCATGGTTAAAGTCAACACCTACATTCCAGTCCTTATTCTTAATTAGGTCAATGTTAAGGCTAAGCTCAACCCCTTTATTACTCATTCTACCTGCATTTATGTCAAGTGTACCGAATGCTGTAGTAGCACTTAGAGGCTGTCTAACAAACAAATCCATGGTCTGCTCATTATAAAGATCTACCCCTAAAGTAATTTTATTCTTCAAGAAACCAAAGTCGAAACCTAAGTTAGCTTTTTGAACCGTTTCAATCTTTAAGTTAGGGTTACCGGGAGCAGTAGGTGTTAAACCAGGTAGAGTAGATCCTAAGTACGAAGCAACTCCAAAGGCAGGTAACTGAGAACCAGCATAGTTGGTAACACCTACTCCGCCAAAACCATAATTTCCTGTTCCTATACTACCTATGTTAGGCACTCTACCAATTGAGAATCTAGCACGTGCATTAGAAAGTATATTTTGGTTGGCCATGAAGTTCTCTTTGATAACGTTGTAAACTACACCTGCAGACCAAGTAGTAATTTCTCTGTTTGCATTGTTCATGATGCGTGATGTACCATCTCTCCTGATATTAGCATTCAAAGTAACCTTGTCATCAAAGGTATACTCTCCTGTTAAGAAGTAAGAACGGATACCATATCCAGATCTAGCACTTGAGGCGTTTTGAGCCATAGTAGCATTACCATCAGTAGGTAGTGGAGAAGCTCCTTGTCCAGTGTTTAGCAAAGCAGGATTAAGGTTATACAATGTAAATCCTAAACCTTTGTTATATTGTCTTACTGTCTCAAAGTATGCTCCTACATTGAAATTATGTTTAGTAGCAAGAGTTTTTGAATACAATAAACTAGTAGTGTTAATCAACTGAGCTCTTATTACGTTACCTTCTCTTGCAAAACCATTTTGGTATTGCTGTTGAGCACCTCTGAATGTACCTGGGTCTATGTATGTCTCCCTAAGTGAGTTTGACATATCTAGTCCAAAAACATTCTTAATAGTAAGTCCTTCCATTATGTCATAAGCAAGCGTTAAACCTGTGTTTACTTTCATTTGCTTATTGTTGTCTCTTGAATGCATGTTACTTTCAAGAACGTTAGCAACCTGCTTAAGAGCAAGGTTTGTGCTACCTGCACCAAAGTTAAGTGTACCATCTGGCAGATAAGGGTTATCATATGGTTTTGCCCTGTAAATCATTTGGAAAGGATTTATGGGACTGTTACCGTATAAATCACCTACAGCATCTACTCTTTCTGCATATGAAAGGATATTGTTCCAGTTGATATGTAGTTTTTTTGTATTGGTAGTAAGGTTATAACGTGCAGTATACCTTGTTAGACTAGATGTTTTGTCTATACCTTGCTGGTCAAAAACTGAACCTGAAGCAAAATATCTTACTTTATCATTACCACCAGAAGCAGAAAGTTCGTAATTCTTATGTGTACCTGTTCTGAAGAAATAATCAGACAGAGGTTTAGTAGTATTACGTCTAGTTTCTAGAAATTGGTCATATTGAGCCAGTTCTTCGGCTGATTTGTTCGCGTTTGCAGGGTTGTTTCTGCTATAAGTCCATCCTGGCATAGCAGTGGTTGTACCTGTCATTAAACCTACTCTTTCTTCGTATGCAAGTAGTTCTGCCGAACTCATTAGGTTTAGTCTATCGAAATTAGGAGGGGCTGTATAACCTTGTTGTATTCTCGCTGTGAAATTAGTCTCTCCGGCTTTACCTTGTTTTGTAGTAATTACAATTACACCTACACCACCTCTAGCTCCATAAATTGCAGCGGCATTCGCATCCTTAAGGATAGTCATGCTTTCGAAATCATTAGGGTTAAGAGAGTAAAAAGTATCTGGATCCGTAGGAATTCCGTCTACCACGTATAGTGGTTGTGCACCGGCACCTGCTATAGATTTCACACCACGAATCATTACTGAAGCGTTAGCACCAGGCTGACCTGAACCCGAATTTACAAGTACTCCAGGAGCTCTACCTTGCAAAGTATGGGTAAATGACCCTACTGGCCTGTTCTCAGTAACGTCTTTACTTAAAACAGTGGCAGCACCTGCAAAACGGTCTTTCCTTAAGGTACCATATCCAGTTGATACAATATTTACTTCATCTAAAAGTTTTTCATCTAGGTCTAAAGAAATGTCAATCTTTGTTGATGAACCTATTTGTACATCTTTAGTTATGAAGCCAATAGAAGTAAAACGTAAGCTTGTAGCCGTTCTTGGAGCATCAAGGGAATAATTTCCGTTAACATCCGTTTGAGCATAGATGCTTGTTCCTATTACTTGTACCGTAACACCGGGAAGGTCAGAACCATCGTCTCCAGCTGTAACTTTTCCGGTTATTTTCTTGTTTTGGGCCAAAACAACATTTGCCACCAACAAAAGAAAACTTAAGAATAAAATTTTTCTCATAAGGTTTTTGTTAGATCAAGAATTAATAAATTGTTAATAAAAACCAAATGTAGTGTAAAAAATAATTATCGACAATAATATTCTATATTAATTATTGTTTTGCCAATAAAATAATGGTCATATAGTGAAATAATCCAAATTTTTTAAAAGGAGAATTCGAATTGTCGATTTAATTATATTTACAACAATATCTGGACTTATATTATAATATGGTCCCAATAATACTCAATGTGTATAAATTACAAATTTTAGTCTTGATTTGTATTTTTTTAATTGATGTACTCCTTTCTCATACACTATCAGAAGTTCAACGGGAGTAGTCTAAAAGTAGTTTTTTGGTGATTTTCTTGGTACAAGGCGATCTTTTGTTGTTACTTGCTTGGGAACTGAACTGTAAAGAGTAAATCGTATTTGAACTGGTTCAAATGTATGGTTTTACATTTTTTAGAATCCATAATACTTTTTGATTTAGGATGCAATTGGTGTAGCATCAACCTTTATGTCTGTAAAGTGTCAAGCACATGCTGCTATGATATTTATTATGGAGTAGTATATAAATGGGAGACGCTTCTCTGTAGAATTTAATAGGAAGTCTATGAGAATTTTCTTTATAAAGAGAAGAAATACTTGATTACTTCTGTGAAACGGGACTCTTACTATTCTCTAAAATAACAAAAGCGGTTAGATTCTTCTCTGTCTTTATTTTTCCTCCCTATTCCTTAGAAAAGCGATCAAGTTAATCAGAAGGAAATAGATGTGTTCTTTTCTGAATATTTCACTTTTTTCGGCATTATTATTAGCTATTTGGTGTTAGATGAGTAGTGTAGCGTGATGCTATTAGTTGGAAAATGGAAGTATTACTGGATAACATATGTGTATTATTTATAGTACTTGTGTAAGCTGAATTTCCTATCCAACTTTAATATCTAGGTGGTGAAATATTGAAATGTAGTAGTGTTTTTTTGTGTTTGAGAATAGTACTCCAGAGTATTACTTGCCACAGACGTGAGATTTCTTTCTAAATGAACTAGTACGAAATTTACTTATTTTGAGATAAGTGTTGTGGAAGTTGGGAGGCGGCAGTGGTGTTTTGTTAATCTGTGAGTTCAGTTATAGAGTTTTTTTTTATTTTTATAAGTAATAGAACGAGTTATTTTTTTTAGTTAAAACATAAATAAATGGTTAAGAATCTTAGGTTGTTAGGTATTATCGAGGGGATTAGTATGTTAGTATTAGCGTTTATTGCAATGCCTTTAAAATATCTAGCTGATAAGCCCTTGATGGTGAAAATTGTAGGGAATATACATGGTTACCTTTTTATAGCTTTGGTTTTATACGCATTGTGGGTTGGATATAAAAAGCAATGGCCTTTCCTTAAGGTAACTTTTTGGGTGCTTTTAGGCAGTATTGTACCTTTTGGCCCTTTTATAGTGGATAAAAAAATCCTTAAGCCGTTGGCTTAAGGATTTTGTATAACTTCTACTCCTAGTGACATTATTCCCTGTAGTGGATCTGGCCGCATATTATGGGTTATTTCCCATTTATACTTTCCGGGCTTTTTGAAAGTGTATGTTTGTAGAGGAGGAGCCGAAATTTTATTATCAAAAATATCTCCAAGGCCTTCTCCATAAGGTTTTCCTGTTTTTGGCTCGAAAAGTAAAGCTTCCTGCATAGAGGAAGATAAGACTGTTCCACTACTGTCAAGTAATCTTTGTTTAAGGTATATGTTAAAAAACGGATAGGCTACACTATTACGCACCAAAAAGTTAAACTTATACGATTTTGTTGTATCTGTGATTTCGAAACGGAAGGTCTGCTTATCTTTTACAAACCATTGGTTGTCTTTAAAGTCTCGTATTTCCTTAAAGTCTTTACTTTTTTCACAAGAGATGAGGCCTATTATAGAAAACAAGATGAGTACAGAAATACTTCGCATGAGTTTAATGTTTTTAACCTGTTAAATTTTAACCAGAAGTTACTTTATCTTATATAAAAGGAATTAAGCATTTGGTCACTCTTTATTCCTTAGGTTTGTTGTTACGATATTTTCTTCGTTTTTTATTTCTGTTTTCTGCATTTTGGTTATCCTGAGGCTTGTTTAGGGCTTCAGGGGCTTTGTTCTGCTGTTCTTGAGGCTTCCTTTGGGGCTCTTGAGCTTTGTTCTGCTGTTCTTGAGGTTTCCTTTGGGGTTCTTGAGTTCTGTTCTGCTGTTCTTGTGGCTTCCTTTGAGATTCCTGAGATTTATTTTGTGGTTCTTGTGGCCTCTTTGTGGAATCCTGTGGTCTCCTTTGCCCTTCTTGCGGCTTTCTTTGTGTCTCCTGCGGTTTTCTCTGTGGTTCGGTACCAGCTACGGACTGCTCATTGCCAGATTTATTTCCTGATTTGTTTTTGTTTTTCTTTGTTTTCTTCTGATGATATTTTTTATCTAAACGCTCTAAGTCCGTATTTATCCCAACAGGTTTGGCGGCTGCAAGTTCGCCTTGTTCGCTTAAGTCTTCTAAAGCTACCGGTTTTTTGCCTTGGGAATTCATCTTTTGGATTTCAACTACCTGTACACAAGGTATAGGATACCAGTTGGTGTCATTGGGGTAGCTAAACCACATAATCCTTCTGAAAATGTCTGTTTTCTGTAAGGCAGCGTCTCCTTTTTCTGTTTGTAGGGGGCGGTCTACGGATGGAATTCCTCTTATTGCATCTATATATGTTTCTAGCTCATAATTGAGGCAACACTTTAGACGTCCACATTGCCCGGATAGCTTTGCTGGGTTTAAGGAAAGGTTTTGGTATCTAGCGGCTGCTGTAGGTATAGCTTTAAAGTCTGATAACCAAGTAGAGCAGCAAAGCTCACGGCCACAAGAACCTATTCCACCTAATCTACCTGCTTCCTGACGTAGGCTTATTTGCCTCATCTCAATCCGTACTTTAAACTCTCCCGCCAACATTTTTATAAGCTCACGGAAGTCTACACGCTCATCAGCTGAGTAATAAAAGGTGGCTTTGGTGTTGTCTGACTGGAACTCTACTTCCGACAGTTTGAGATTCAGTTTAAGCTCCTTACATATTTCGCGGGTACGGTACATGGTAGGCAAATCCCGATTAATAGCTTGGCTATGTTTTTCAAGGTCTTTTTCGTTTGCCAATCTTTGGATTACCCTTAACTCAGATGTATCAGAAATACCTTTCTTCAGAAGCTGAAGCCTAACCAGTTCACCTTGTAGAGAAACATGCCCAATATGGTAACCAGTGGGCATTTCGCATACCACAAAATCACCCGTGTATAATTCTATCTGGTTTTTGTTTATGAAATACTCTTTACGTCCTCCTTTGAATTTCACCTCTACTACTGTGTATTTGGGAGTGGCGTAGCTCATATTGGCCAGCCAGTCAAAAGAGTTCATTTTATTACATCCTGCCGATGCACACCCACCGCTTCCGCAGCCAGGGGTGGTCTTAGTTGTAGTAGATAAAACACCACAACCGCCTGAAGAACACTGTCCACATGCCATACTAAATTCCTATATATTAACTATTTGTGTGTAACAAATAGAGTAAAGCCAAAACTTATAAAGAAACAAATCTAGTTATTTCTCTAGAAATTCCTTTAAATCTAATCCAATATCTTTTCTGTAATACTTGTTTTTGAACTTAACGTTCCTTGCCAATCTTTGCGATTTTGTAATGGCCGCAGCCATGGTACGTCCCATACCTGTAAGTGCAATTACCCTGCCACCGTTGGTAAGTATATTGCCGTTTTCGTTCTTTGTGCCAGCATGAAAAACGATGGTTTCTCCACTACTTTCCGGGATTTCCATGGTGTTTCCTTTTTTGTACTCTTCAGGATATCCACCCGCCACAACCATTGTGGTAACGGCATATTTAGGGGTAGTTTTAATAGATACTTTATCCAGTGTGCCTTTTGCCGCAGCGGTAAATAAACGTACTAGATCGGTTTTTATCCTTGGTAAAACTACTTCGGTTTCCGGGTCACCCATACGGACATTGTATTCTATAACTGAAGGTTCGCCACCGTCATTCATCAAACCTATAAAGATAAACCCTACATAGTGTATGCCTTCTTTCTGAAGACCATCTAAAGTGGGCTTTACGACTTTCTCTTCTACTTTGCTTAAAAATGAACTATCAGCAAAAGGTACCGGGGACACGGCTCCCATTCCACCTGTATTTAAACCGGTGTCTCCTTCGCCAATTCTTTTGTAGTCTTTAGCTTCTGGTAAGATTACATAATTTTTGCCATCCGTAAGTACAAAAACAGAAAGTTCAATTCCTTTTAAGAACTGCTCTACTAAAACCCTGCTGCCAGCTTCGCCAAATTTCCCACCCTGTAACATATCCTTTAGTGCAGTCTGGGCCTCAGATAAATGTTCTGTAATAATTACACCTTTTCCGGCAGCTAAACCATCGGCTTTAAGAACGTAAGGCCCTGGTTTGGATTCCAGGTAAGCTAAACCTTCGGAAATACTATCTGCGGTAAATGTTTGGGAATAAGCTGTAGGAATGCCATACTTAACCATGAAATTCTTGGAAAAGTCTTTACTCCCCTCTAATTGAGCTCCTGCGGCATCAGGGCCAATGATTTTTATTTTTTTGAGAGCTTTATCTTTCTTAAAAAAGTCTACAATGCCATTTACAAGGGGATCTTCTGGTCCTACTATAACCAGCTCTATGTTTTTTTCAATGACGGTTTTTTTAATTCCGTCAAAATCATTAACCTGAACATTAATATTGGTAGCAATTTGGCCTGTCCCGGCGTTTCCTGGAGCTACAAATAAAGAGGTGCACTTAGGACTTTGTACTATTTTCCATGCAAATGCGTGCTCTCTTCCGCCTGAACCCAATATAAGAATGTTCATATTTTGTATATTTTGTCTATCCTGCAAATTTACGAGGTTTTTTTGGGATGCGTGCAACGTTTGTTTTGATGCTGTGTCTTTAGATGAAAAATATGGAAAAATTTATGAAAAAGCTATTATTGTTTTTAGTGTTTTGTGGGTTTATGGCCACGGATGTCACAGCCCAAGAGAAAAAGAGGTTAAAGTCTGTGAGGGTTTCCGGAGCCGGAGGTGACTCACTTAGGGTCTATGTTCGATCTGGTGACAGGCTTTTGGATACGCTTATCACTGGACGTAGTATTAAGGCTTTTGAGTGGCCAAGTAATGGATGGGAAGACATGGGGCACCCTTTGTTTAAAAGAAAGTTTGACTTTGATAAATTAAGAGAGGATTTAGACTTGAATTTTCGGGTGTTTTCGCCGGACTTTGTTTCCAGTAGTTTTTCTCTGTACGGAATAAAGGTCTACACTAATAAGCCTAATAAGCAAATACTGAATGTAGGGTTTAAATGCGACGAAGAGTCTGACGTTTCGGTAGTAGTTCTAGATTTGGACGGAAATAAAGTAGCTTCTAAAAAAGTAGAAGGTATAAAAGGAGAGTATTTTGAACAACTAGATTTAGGAGAAAATGCAGAAGGAAACCATGTAGTAATGATTAGGCAGGGAGATGCACTAATAACCCGCACAGTAAAAATTTAGACAAAGAAAACGGCCACAGGTACTGTGGCCGTTTTTGTATTACATAAAATAGGTAATCTCTATTTTTTGCCAAACAAGCGGGCAAAGAACCCTTTGGCTTTCTTTGCTACTTCTTGAACTGTTTCCTCTGCTTCGCCGGCTAACTCAGATGCTTTTGCTTTTGCTTTTTGAACAGCTTCGCTAGCATCTTCTGCTAAATCAGAAAGTTTTTCTGCAGCAGCTTCTTTTACATCACCTGCTTTGTCAGCAAGGTTAGCAGCAATTTTTGAAGCATCTTCTTTAATATCTGCAA
>CAZBAV010000006.1:13702-15998 GCA_964489955.1 uncultured Lacihabitans sp.
GCTTTGTCAGCAAGGTTAGCAGCAATTTTTGAAGCATCTTCTTTAATATCTGCAATTTTTTCTGCTGCGGCTTCTTTTACATCACCTGCTTTATCTGCAAGGTTAGCAGCAATAGCCGAAGCGTCTTCTTTGAGATCTGCAAATTTTTCTGCAGCAGCATCTTTCACATCACCAGCTTTGTCAGCAAGGTTAGCAGCAATTTTTGAAGCATCTTCTTTAATATCTGCAAATTTTTCCGCTGCAGCATCTTTCACCTCACTTGCTTTATCCGCAAGGTTACCAGCAATAGCCGAAGCTCCTTCTTTTAAGTCTCCTATTTTTTCAGCCGCAGAGTCTTTTACGTCACCTAATTTTTCAAGGGCCGCATCTTTTGCATCTTTAGCTTCCTGTGCAATGTTATCAGCCACTTCGAAAACACCTTCTCTCTTTTCTTTAAGATCTTCTAATGTTTCAGCCGCAGTTGCTTTCAAGTTGGCAGCTTCTTTGGCAACGGATTCTGTTGCGGCAGAAATATCCTCCTTTACCTCGTTTACCACTTCAGCAGCTTCTTCTTTTACTACATCAGCAGCATTGGTAGCTAGGTCTTTAGCCTCTTGGGCTGCATCTTCTATGGTTTTTTTTTTGTTTTCTTGCATGATTGTTTATTGTTTTCACAAAAATACAGAAATTTCAATAATATATTTTACTCTAATTACCTCTTTTTCAGTTAAAAACCGCCAATTTCCCCGAGGTAAATCTTTTTTGGTTAAGCCAGCGTAAGTAGTCCTGTCTAGTTTGGTAACTTCGTAGCCCAAATGCTCAAAAATACGTCTTACAATCCTGTTTTTTCCGCTGTGGATTTCTACTCCAATTACCTGTTGGTCTGGTGTGACTACAGATACTTTGTCCGGTTTTATAAACCCATCTTCTAACTCAAAGCCCACAGAAATTTTATCGAAGTCATCTCCTGTAATTGGTTTGTCAATTTCTACCTGGTAAATTTTTCGTATTTCATTAGATGGGTGCGAGAGCTTGTCAGCCAGCTCACCATCGTTTGTAAGTAAAAGTAATCCAGTTGTGGCTCTGTCTAACCTTCCTACAGGGTAAACCCTTTCTTCACAAGCCTTATCTACCAGCTCCATCACTGTTCTACGACCCTCTGGGTCATCAGTAGTAGTTATGAAATCCTTTGGTTTGTTTAGGAGTAAATAAACAAGTTTTTCGCGATTAAGGATTTTACGGCCGTATTTTACTACGTCCGTAGGTTTTACTTGGTAGCCCATTTCGGTAATGGTTTGGCCATTTACCGTTATTTGTCCGCTCTCTATAAAGCCATCTGCTTCCCTTCTGGAACAAAGTCCAGCATTGGCAATGTACCTATTTAAGCGTATTGTATCTCCAGTTTTAAGTGAAGCCTCTATTTTTTCTCTTTTTTTCTCTCCAACTTTCTCTAGAAGTTTTTCTTCTGAGTAGTCAGGTCTTTTTTGCGGCTTCATGGTTTTTCCATACTCGAAGCTATCACCTTCTCCTCTTACACCAAATTTTCTCCTTGGTCTTTCGTTCGAATCGGAGTCTCTTCTTGGAGGTCTGTCGTCTGAATCAAAACGTCTTTTCGGTCTATCATCCGAGTTGAAGTCCTTTCTTGGAGGTCTGTCGTCTGAATCAAAACGTCTTTTCGGTCTGTCATCCGAATTGAAGTCCTTTCTTGGAGGTCTTTCGTCTGAATCAAAACGTCTTTTTGGTCTATCATCTGAGTTGAACTCTCTTCTTGGAGGTCTTTCGTCTGAGTCAAAACGTCTTTTTGGTCTGTCGTCAGAATTGAAAACTCTTCTTGGAGGTCTGTCGTCTGAATCAAAACGTCTTTTTGGTCTGTCGTCCGAGTTGAAGTCTCTTCTTGGCGGTCTTTCATCTGAGTCAAAACGTCTTTTTGGTCTATCATCCGAGTTGAAGTCTCTTCTTGGAGGTCTTTCGTCTGACTCAAAACGTCTTTTCGGTCTATCATCTGAGTTGAAGTCTCTTTTAGGACGGTCATCAGAGCCGAAGTTTCTTCTCGGTCTGTCGCCAGAGTTGAAGTCTCTTCTAGGACGATCATCAGAACCGAAGTTTCTTTTTGGTCTGTCGTCAGAATTGAAGTCTCTTTTAGGACGGTCATCAGAACCGAAGTTTCTTTTTGGTCTGTCACCAGAATTGAAGTCTCTTTTAGGACGGTCATCAGAACCGAAGTTTCTTTTTGGTCTGTCGCCAGAATTGAAGTCTCTTTTTGGACGATCATCAGAACCGAAGTTTCTTTTTGGTCTGTCGTCAGAATTGAAGTCTC
>CAZBAV010000006.1:16098-42764 GCA_964489955.1 uncultured Lacihabitans sp.
ATTGAAGTCTCTTTTTGGACGATCATCAGAACCGAAGTTTCTTTTTGGTCTGTCGCCAGAATTGAAGTCTCTTTTAGGACGGTCATCAGAACCGAAGTTTTTTTTCGGTCTGTCGTCTGAGTATGATTTGCGGTTATCTCGGCTTTTATCCGAACCAAATCTTTTTCCTTTGTCTGAATTTCTGTCAGACCCAGAGTCATTATTTCTTCTCATTGCAATATCCCTACTGTAAATTAGGGTGCAAAAATAGTTGGTTTTTAGGTATTTGGTTCAAAATAGAGGAAATAAAAAAGGCATCCGTTTGTGGATGCCTTTTTCTTACCAAATATTGTCGAAATCTTCAGGTTTGTACTGGTGGTTTCTTGTGTGATAAACGGTGCTTTCTTTATCTTTCAGGGAAAGAAAGTTCTTTCTCACAAAAAGCTTTTGCATCCAGGCAAAAGGCGTAAGAAAAACAAAGAACACTAAACCGAGAATCAAACGTGTATTAATATACCCTAAAATAAGGGCTATTTTAAACCAAACCCACAATACCGCATTTTGGAAAGTGGTAGAAAGTAAAGAAAGTACCCCTACACCAGCAGAAAAATACAGCAAGTAGTTAGCTACGCCTTCTTTCTTAAAGTAGTATTTAAATAGTAGGTGCAATACCAAGAACCCCACAACTATAACTAGGATAGATTGGGTCTTGTCTTGTTTTTTAAGCGTTTCTTCCGTCATTTTTTTAGAATAGGGTATAGATAAATGGAGCTATAGCAGAGCTACCGCCAATTACGATTAAAATACCTACAAGTAATAAGATAATGATAAGGGGAGCTAACCAAAACTTCTTTCTAGCTGCCATAAAACCCCATAAATCTTTTAAAAAGTCCATAATTATTATGTATTAATTATTTTTTAGTCTAAAACAAATTCTTCTTTCCAGTTGTCTTTTTCTTGCCATTCCGGCTGCTCTTTCTTGTTGAAAATGTAGTTTCCAACAACCAAATAGTCCATTTCTGTACGCATAAAACACCTGTACGCATCATTTGGAGTCATTACTATAGGTTCTCCACGCACGTTAAAGGATGTATTAATAACTACGCCGGTACCTGTAAGTTTTTTGAACTCTGTAATAAGTTCATGGTATCTTGGGTTAGTTTCTTGGTGCACAGTTTGTATCCTGGCAGAATAGTCAATATGGGTAATAGATGGTAGCTCCGACCGTAAATGATAAAGTTTATCCCTTAGATTTAAGTCATCGTATCCTTCCGGTAGCTCTTTTTTAATCTTATCTGCTACCGGGTGTACCAATAGCATATAAGGAGAGATTCCATCATAATCAAAAAACTCTGTAACGTCGCTCTCTAATACGGAAGGTGCAAAAGGCCTGAAAGATTCACGATACTTTATCTTAAGGTTAAGCTTTCTCTGCATTTCAGGGCTTCTTGGGTCGCCTAAGATACTTCTTCCACCCAATGCTCTTGGACCAAATTCCATTTTTCCTTGTACCCAACCTACTACGTTGTCTTTAGATAGCACATTGGCCGCTTGCTCTGCTAACTTCTGGAAGTCTGTATAGTACGTATATTTGGCGTCGTATTTTTTAGCCATTAGCTCTACATCCAGATCGCTGAAAGTTGGTCCTAAGTAAGAACCTTTCATAGCGTCCATGGTGTAGTCAATCTTGCGGTCGTTTTTATAATAGATATAGTGTGCTGCCAAAGCCGCACCTAAAGCTCCACCTGCATCACCCGCTGCTGGCTGTATGAAAACGTTTTTGAAAATACCGGATTTCTGTAGTTTACCGTTAGAAACACAGTTAAGAGCCACTCCACCGGCTAAACAAAGGTTCTCGCTACCGGTAAGTTTTTTGGCTTCTTGAGCCATTAAATGGACAGCTTCTTCAGTAATTTGCTGTATAGCCAATCCTAAATTACAGTGTTGCTGCAAGAGTTCATCTTCTGGTTTACGTGTTTTGAAACCAAACAAGGCTTCCCATTTAGACTCATTTACCATCTTAAGTCCAGTGGCGTAATCAAAATAGTCTTGATTTAACCATATAGAGCCGTCTTCCTTAAGTGATATAAGATGGGTTTTAATGGTATCTACGTATTTTTTAATATCCGGAGAGCTTGGGTTTCCATAAGGTGCAAGACCCATTAGTTTGTACTCTCCTGAGTTTACCCTAAAGCCTAAGAAGTAAGTAAAGGCAGAATATAAAAGGCCTAAAGAATGCGGGAAATGCATTTCTTTAAGGATAGTTATGTTGTTTTTTTGGCCATGACAAAGCGAAACGGTAGCCCACTCGCCCACGCCATCTATAGTTAATATAGCCGAATCTTCGTAAGGTGACGGATAATAAGCACTTGCTGCATGAGAAAGGTGATGCTCAGGAAAAAGAAGCTTAGTTTTCTTTTTATCGTATGTACCTATTTTTTCTAATTCCTCATTTATTAGTCTTTTGAGGAACATTTTCTCTTTAATCCAAACTGGGATGGCTGTAATAAAAGAGCGTATCCCCTTAGGAGCGAAAGCATAATACGTCTCTAGTAACCTTTCGAACTTCAAAAGAGGTTTGTCGTAAAAGACAATAGCATCTAGGTCCTTAAGTTCAAGACCAGCATACTCCAAACAAAAATTGATGGCATTGGTCGGAAAACCGGGATCGTGTTTTTTCCTGGTAAATCTTTCTTCTTGTGCTGCTGCTATGATTTCACCGTTTACAACAATTGACGCTGCTGAGTCATGATAGAAAGCTGAAATTCCCAGAATTTTCATTTATTAAGCTTTAATATAGAGAAAAATGTCCGCAAATATCAGTGAAAATTATAAGAAAAAAAAATTATAGGGGTTCTCAAATTAGGGTAGTAGGATTAAATATTGGAAAGTTAACAATTGGGAGGATATGTAGTTATTGGTCTACTGCCCATGAGATTTTATGAAAGAATGTTTTTTAGAGAAGATACTTTTACTCCTATTTTTTTCGAAAAGTTTAACCGTATATTTGCGGCCTTTTTAACATTTTTATGGCAAATATTCTTTACGGTATTGATTTTGGTACCTCTAATTCGGCGGTTTCTATTATTGATTTAGACACGAACCAAATTCTTCAGACTTTCAGTATTCCTTCGGTTTTGTATTTCCCCCAAAATCTAGGCCCCAATGATAAAGAAAGGGTAATAGTAGGGCATCATGCGGTAGAAAAATATGTGAATGACGGTATGAAAGGCCGTTTTATGAAGTCTATAAAAAGGATTTTGTCTAATAAAAGTTTTCATGATACGCTGATTAATGGTGTGAGATATGATGCACCTGGTTTAGTGGCTTTGCTTTTGAAGCAATTAAAAAAAAACTCTGACGAATTTGTAGGCCAAGATGTACAGAAGGTGGTTTTGGGAAGACCTGTATTTTTTGACGATGATGATGCAGACAAAGACGCTTTGGCCCAGAAAAGATTACATGCAGCTGCTGTCTCTGCTGGGTTTTCTGAAATATACTTCCAGTTTGAGCCTATAGCGGCGGCCTTTACTTACGAGAAATCTATAAATCAGAAGCAACGCGTTTTAGTGGCCGATTTAGGTGGTGGAACCACCGACTTTACTTACATGGAGCTGGATCCCGTAAAACAAAATAGTAGCGATAGGAGAGGGGATATTCTTGCCACGGGTGGTATTTATATTGGAGGAGATTCTTTTGACTCGGCTTTTATGTGGACTGTAGGTACCCCAAAGTTTGGTCGTGGGGTAAAATATGAAGGAACTCCGGGGAAGTTTTTCGATTTACCTTTAAATCTGTTTCTGAATATTTCTTCCTGGGAGCGGATGATATTCTTTAACAGTGTAAAAGTGTTGCAGGACTTGAAAAGATATTATTTTCAATCAAAGAACAATCCATATCTTAAGAACCTAATGACACTCATTGAAAATAACCTGGGTTATAGTGTCTTTAGGGAAATTGAGAAAGTGAAAATTGATTTATCCGAAGAAGAAGCAACTCGGTTTACTTTCCAAAAAGACGGGATAGAGATTGACGAAGAAATTGGATTAAATGACTACGATGAGATACTTAATCCCGATTTGGAGAAAATTAATAACTATGTGGAACGGTTTCTGAGCGAGAATAACATAGCTACAGAAGACGTGAATAGTGTTTTTCTTACAGGTGGTACCTCTTTGGTTCCGGCCGTGCAAAACATATTTAAAAAGCGTTTTGGTGAGGAGAAAATACACTCAGGAGATAATTTTATAAGTGTAGCCAATGGTTTGGCTTTCAGTCATTATTTGGTTGGATAAACCATCGTCTTTTTTCGGAGTTTGTAGCTGTAGTTAACTTCAGTGATTATGAGTGTAATATAAAGAATAAGTGCTTAATTTTAAACCACATAGAAGCAATGGGGATTCAGTTGACATAAGACATGCAAGCATGTTTCATACAGCTATTGTGTTAAAAATTAATTTTTCTACGTCTTCTTTTCCTATTTATACTTATTTGGTTAAAAAATAATCGTTAAGAAAACTACAGCCGAGTTTATCTATAAGAGAGGGTCTTTTGCAGGAATAGCTAGACAAGCCGCACCAAATCGGAAAAAATGATATTTTCTTGGTTTGTCCCGGCAAATGGTGCAATTTTCTATATTTGCAGAGATAATATATTGAGGAGTAATCCTATAAAGAATACAAATAGTTAAAAACCAGAAAAATGAACTGGAAAAAAATACGTAAATCTTCCCTTACATTACTCTTGCTTAGTCCCTTAGTACTTTATTTTTTGGTATGGGTTTATGATGCCTTAAAGGGGGGGGGAGATGGTATTATTGCAGAATGGTATTATCACCGGGTTTTTATCCGTATTTTACTTTTGGTGTTCTTCTTTGGTGCCTTGGTATTTGGTATAAGGCGGCTAGGTAAAGGTGCACGTGTGGTGCTTTACAATGTCTTTATTTTTGCTGTATTGGTGGCCTTGGCTGAGGCGGGAGCATTTTTATACTCGGTTTTTTTGAAAAAGGAAGCCAAGTTGCCTTCACATATATTAGTGTATGATAATCCGGAATTTATTCCGATTTCCCTTGAAAAAGATAGGATGTGGGGTGACCTGAGTGATTCCGTGGGCAGATGGAGGATTCCTAATAAAGAGGTTTCGCATGTACGGTGTAGTGACAGTGCAGATATTGTGTATAGTACTAATGCCATCGGTAGTCGTGATCGCCAGCGTTTGCAGTCGGGAGTAGGTAGGGTAATTTTCTTGGGCGATTCTTTTATAGAAGATTTCCTTTCTAAGCAAGAAAGTATGGTGAGTAAATTATTGGAAGATAGCACTAAGATAGAACACTTGAATTTCGGTATAACGGGAGCAAACCCTACGGCCTACTACATGATTTATAAACACTTGGCTAAACCGAATTTTGAACATAGCAAGTTAATGGTAGGTGTGTTTCCACGAAATGATTTCGAGACTTTTGATTCGCCTGTTAGTTCCGCTTTTTTAGACCAGCCAATGTATAGACCTTTTTGGTCTAAGGAAGGTAACTTAAAATATACTTTGGCAGACCGTAGGCAATCGTACGCGTACTTCTCTGACGGAGGAGAGAAGGAAAGACTGCGGCTTACCCGGGACTCGGTGTATAAAGCTCAAAGTTTCGGGCGGAAGATATTGTTAGAACTTCAAACCAACTCGTATTTGTATAACATTATTTCTCAGAAGGGCTATGAACTGGCTGTAAAGAGGTATCTGGAGAATTATGTTGGAGAATATGAAAAACCAGATTGGGGTTCGGACAAGACATATGAATTTGTGAAGAGTTTTGATAAAATCTCTGAAGAGACGGGGCAAATGCCTAAACTCTACATTATTATCCCAGACCGAAACGACATTAACAAGTTTAAAGCCAACGGAGTAAATAATTTTACGCCATTTATGAAAGAGCGGTATGCTAAGCACAATGTACAGTTTATAGATTTAATGGTGCTTTTTGCTTCTTTAAAGAATCCGGAAGACTATTTTATCTCTTGTGATGGACACTGGAACGAAGCGGGTAACAGACTTGTAGCAGACTATATTCTGGGGCATCCCGAATATAAGTCATTTATGGCAAAGTAGGGGTAAGATATGTACCTTACCCCATTCGTTTTTTAGTCACTTATAACTTCCAGATATCTTCCTAACCAATAGGGAAGGAGCCAAATATCACCGGCACTATGTTCTGTGCTTCCATTACTATTTAGCTTATCTAATCTAAACATGTTGGCGTTATGTCTTTGGATTGGTCGCTCGTCTGGCGGTAAAACTTCTTTTAATGTTTGAGTGCGGAAATTACTTTCTAAGTGTTCAACATCTTTTCTGTGCGAGTTTTTTATGTCCCAACTGATAAGGTCTAGCGGGTGCTCTTGCAGATACCAGATGGATTCTGCCAAGTCAAACTCCTGTATACCTGTTATGGCCGAGAAAAGATTCCAGAGTCCATCTTTTTCAGGGCGTTCAGCCTGCCAATGGTCAATAATGGAAGCTTTGAACTTCTCCTTCAACTCATCAGTAAAAGCATACCTGTATAAGCCCCAATAGCCCAAGAAATACATTTCGTCATCTGAATGGTTCCAAGCAGAAGACATGTTTTTTGCGTGAGCATCTGCATTTGCGTCTGCTTTGCCAATTTCGCTCATCGGACGCATGAGATTCTCGAGATATCCGTGCTTATCCATCAGTTCAAATGCTTTTTGCTTGTATTTTTCTTTTTTTGTGAAGTGATAAGCCGTTTGCAGCATAGCCACAATGTTAGACGAGTTAAGCTTCCTGTCGCCCACATTTTTTGGGAAGTGGTTTACATATTCGGGATGCCATTTTCCCCATTCTGTAGGTTTACCATCAAAATCAACGAGATACATATTGTTTTTTAAGATATGGCTCATGAGCGTATCTATGAGGGTAATAGCTCTGGTTTTAAGGTCATGGTCATCTATAAGTTCGGCCATGGCACCGTATACAAATATATGACCTATGGCTTCATCACTGCTTGTGGTGGACTTCCAGTCCCATTCTGGGTCTTTGGCGTGTTGCCAACGGTGTGGGTCGGCCAGCTGATTAATAAACCCACTCCTTTCGAAAGACCTTGCCGGGAAGCCCGGTACAGGATTTACAGAGAAGAGTCGTTCCATGGCATCAAGGGATTCTCGACAGTTTTGGAGGGCTTCGTCACTTTTGGTAACAGCATATCTAAAGACTTCTGCTCCTAAATACATTGATGTCCATAGTCCGTCGTTATCGGAGTCTGAAAGATAGCCGGTAGCTATGTTGCCGTGTACCATACCAGAAAGGGAAGAGTTAAAACCGTTACGGATATGGCGGCTTCGTACTTGTTGGTCAAAATAGGCTGCTTTTTCAGCCAAGGTCATTTGTTTGAAATAGATTTGTCCCAAACCGTTTTTGGTAAGTACAAGTACAGAATTATTTGGCCCTTTGGATATAGATATTACTTCATTGGAAGGCAACCATCTTTCACCGTAGTAGTAGTCAAATTTCTTTTGGGAATTGGTTACAAACGCACCCTCTGTGGTACCAAACCATATTCTCCCATCAATAACCTTTATTGCCGTTATATTATTAGACGGAAGTTTATCGTAATGAGTAGACTGCTTGCTGTATGTGTTATAATGTATGTAGCCATTGTTTGTGCCAATGTATAGATTATAACCGTCTTTACTTATGTCAAAAGCCGTAAAATTGCTTCCTTCTACTACTTTTTGAAGTTTGGGATTCTGGATAGTGGCTTTATATACACCGTCTTTTTTCAGTAACCAGAAGGTGTTTCCTGCAGAAGTGACGTCTATGATTTTCGCTGCAGAGTTGTCTCCCGTATGGAGTACTTTATCCTTGTTGAGGATGCTGTATTGTGAGCCATTGGAAACCATAAAGGTAAAATCTTGTCCTCCAGCAATTTTGTTTACTCCATTTATAGGAAGTTTTATAAATAGTTTTCCTGCCCAGGCATGCGAAAAAATGTGTGACTGGTCTGTATAAACAAACTGATCATTGTACTGTATAATGCTGCCAATTTTCTTTGGGGAAGATGTACGATGTCTTTTAGAAGGCACCAAAACACCCGGTTCTAAAAATTGTCCGTTATGTGGACTTTCTATTCCGTTTTTGGTAAGCACTTCTATGTTTAGATTACGGTCTGCTGCCACGGCTATGGCATCTGTGTTTTTATCAAAATAGTACTTTACGCTAAAATCTTGGGTAAAAGGGATATCCCTATGTACAGGTTGCTGGGCAAACCCAAAATGGCTAAAAAGAACAAAAATAAGAGTAAGGTATTTCATCGCTTTTAATTAGTTTATAGTTTGGTCTACACTTATTTTGTCAGATTGCCGGGTTGCAATTTTAAGTATTTTATTGCCTTCTGATTACCCGCTAAAGCATAGGTGTAGGTGATATGTATGTGTCCGTCGCTAGACTGTATCATGGCAGGGTAGGAGTAGCCGTGTCCCGACTGCTTTGTACTGTTTTCCAGTTTATGTTTCCACTTCCATGTTTTGCCTTCGTCATCAGATACGTAAAGACTAATAACATATCTGCCATCAGATACATCATTGCCCAGCAGTAACCAAATGCCATTTTTAAGAACCAGAGCCTCTACTGATGCAGTATTAGGGATGTCCGTCTTTTGCGATGCCGACCAAGACTTACCTAAATCTTTGGAGCTACTAATGTGCACCATTGTAGGGGCATCTCCACTATCCCGCATATAGGCCACCAGTGTGCCGTCTTTCATTTGTGTCAAGGCAGGCTGTATTGGCCCTCTGCCTACTAGCGGAAGGCTGGGTTTCCATGTGGCTCCATCATCATCTGAGATAGCCATAAGGCTCAGGTTATATCCATCTGAATAAAGTGGTAAAACAATCTTCTTATTGGGTAGAAGAAGTGGTTTTATGCGTGTCATCCAACCAAACGAGCGTTTTACCAGATCTGAGCTGGCATCTATTATTTGTTGGTCATAACTTTTTGCATATTCCGCCCAGCCATGCGTGTTTTTGGGTAAGTCTTTAAATTTGGCTTCTATTTCCTTTTGGAACTCCTCGCCCGGTTTTAGAAGGATATTGTCCTGCCAAGTCCAATTTGGTGCCAAATCTTGGTTATAATCGAGTGTAGTGCGAACTCTCAAAACTGACCCTTCCCACTGGTTGGCTTGTACTGCAATCCATACCAAAAAGAGTTTCTTATCGTGGTTAAGGAAGAGTACAGGGTTACAATCAGGTAAATGTGGGGTGTCTGCCAGCTCGAAAGGATTACTCCATTTTTTTGCTCCCTTTTTTAACCGGGCACCCATGATTTTTACGTCGTCAGACTTGCGTTCACCGCTGCCATGAAACCAAGCCACCAGTAGGTCGCCGTTCGGTAGCTCCACAATGGAACTACCATGGGTATGTTGTTCTTGTAAAGGAAATACAAGCTCCGATTTATCAAGTTTTAAGTTCTGTCCTACTGCCAGTTGGGCTAGTAGAATAAGAAAGGAAAGTTTTAAAAGTTTCATTTGGGCATTAGATTTTTTTTCTTCTTTCCATCAATTCCCTAAAAGTGGTAAGGATGATTCCATTTTTTTCTACGTAGCTTTTCAGCTCTTTGTCCATCATAGACAACATATCAGCCTGTCTGGATCCACCAGAACCTGAAATGTGTTTAAAAGCATCTGTAATATCGCTGCTGTGTACTATGAGCATGGCTACACCCGGTTCCATGCGGTCTAGGATATCTATAAATTGCTTGGCTTTATACTTGCCCCAGGCCTCGGGAGTGGTCTTCCCTTTGGGTTTCCAGTCGCCACTAATAGTGTGCAGGTCGTCCAATACAGGTAAACCGGCTTTCCAGATCATTTCTCCGGTAGGTCGTGCCATTTTTACCAAATCCGGTACTGGTAACTGAGTATCTTTGTTCCATTTACCTTCATCTTTTAGTTTTTGTACGAGATCATTGTTTAGTGACTCTATAAGAAGTTTGTTGTTTCCGCCGGGAAACATAACTGGAATTTGGTGTTCAATACCCACTTTTATGTAGCGTTCTAGAAAAGCGGGGCTAGCAAAGAGCGTACCCATGTGGGAGTCCATGTGGGTAGGCTGTAATCCCATATCTAAAGCTCTTTTCAGTTGGGCCCGTATTTCTTTTTCAACTTCATCTGGAGAGGCATTAGCCACTACTTGTTCTACTGAGTGCCACATACAGCCTTCTTTATCGCATAAACCGGGTACGGCATCCTTACCGGCAAGTGGAGTCCAGCGGTAATCTTTCCACTCCGAAGTAAGTGTTAGATGCAATCCTGCATCATAGTCTACTTTGCTGTTTTGTACTTGTCTTATGAAACTTGCTGCCCATGGACAAGGCATCATTATACTACAAGATGTGGCTATACCGTGCTCTATTGACTTTAATGCTCCCATATTGGAAGAATAAGACATACCGCAATCATCTACGTGGAAAATAACTACTTTTTTCCCTTTGGGAAAGCCCAGTTTTTCTGCGTAGGTAGATTGTGCAGAAAGAGAAACACTAAATAGGATAAGTAATAGAAAAGAGAATGCTAGTTTTTTCATTTTAATATTTTTTAAGCTGAAGTAAGTTCTTTTTTTGCGTTGGCATTACCTATATAAATAATAACACCAGCAGTGACAAACATGATTATACTATAAATGGCGGATGGGATAGACATGGCCGCATTTTGTAATAAAGTAGTGGCTATAGCAATACCAAGTGTGCCGTTTTGAATACCCGATTCTATAGAAATGGTGAGACTTTGCTTTTTGTTTAGTTTTATGGCTTTGGCTATAAAGTAGCTAATAGTAAGACATAAGACATTCATAAGTAAAGCGGCAGGACCGGCCAGCTTAAAGAACTCGCCTAGGTTTTCCTTTTCCTTATATAATGCAGCCACGATAATAAAGATCAAGAACAAAGCAGACAGGATTTTGAATACTTTCTGTGACTTTAAGGCGAAATCAGGGAACTTGTTTTTAAGGAACATTCCAATGGCAACAGGCAGTGCTGTTATAAAGAAAACCGACATTATGGTGCTGAAAACGGGTAGCAATTGTGTATTTTCATAATTCATGAAATGTTTTATAGAAAAGTTAATCACAAATGGTATAGTAAATATGGTAACCATACTAGAAAACACCGTGAGTGTGATAGCAAGGGCTGTGTCGCCCTTGGAGAGATGTGTAATGAGGTTAGATGTGGGTCCTGCGGGACAAGAAGCTAATATCATCAAACCCACTGCCAGTTCAAGTTGGAGACCCAATACAGAAATAACAAACCAGGCTATTAATGGTAAGCCAATTACATGGAATATTATACCCAGTGCCATGGCTTTGGGATAAAGCAATACTCTTTTAAAATCGTCTACAACAAGAGTGAGTCCCATGCCCAGCATTATGAAAGCTAAAGCTAATGGTAAGAAAATCTGGGTGATTAAGTTTGATTCCATTTTGGATGATTCTTTAGGTAAGGTTAAACCGTTGGTAATACTAATAAGGAATACTTTTTTTTCTGGGAAAAGGACTATCGTATCCTTAGCGTGTAGTCTAGAATGGATACGGCATTTAAAGTTTAAGTTAAATTATTGTTATCAAAAAAAGTCAAATTTTTGTAAAAATGTTAATATTTGGCTGTTTTGCGTAAAGTGAGGATTATTTTACGCATTTCGCAAACATAGCATTGTTTTTAGTTTCTAGTTTTACCATAAGAAAGTCAGAACCAGGCAGCCAAGATGACTCTGTACCGAAATAAAGTTAACCCTAAGAATTATGTTTTATGGAAAAGTCGTTGAATGAAGTATGTAGTACAACAAACTCTTATGAGAGTTTCGAAAAATTGTATAGCAAGTATTATCAATCTGCTTTGATATTTTTGGTTTCCATAATAAAGAATAGGGAGGAGGCAGAAAATATGGTTCAAGATGTGTTCTTAAAAATCTGGATGAAAAGAGAGAAGCTTGTACTGGACTCTAGCCTTCAAGCATACGTTTTCACGAGTTTAAGGAACATAGCATTTGACTACCTAAAGAAATGTGCCAAGGACGAGAAATTGAAAACAATGTTTTTGGATGATATGAAAAGTTTTGAGGAGAATGAGGCCTATGCAACCGAATCTGTAGCCAAAGTGGTGGATAAGGCTATCAATAAACTAACAGAAAAAAGGAAAATGATTATAAAGCTAAATATAGAAGACGGAAAGTCTTACCAAGAGATAGCCCAAATCATGCAGATTTCTAAAAACACGGTAAAAAATCAGCTCATTAAAGCAAAACAACATTTACGAAACTATATAGAGTATCCTATTTTAACTAGTTAAACCCTTTATCATGTTTAAGCGGTATATTATTTTATTAGCATTTACGTACTTTCCTACTTCCTTTTTAACTGCACAAACCATTAATTCTCATGACCAAGCTTTAAAGGTCAACTTAAATCCCAACGATCTTTTCCCATCGGTTTATCCCGACAGGATTATTCTAAATTTAACCAGCACACCTACAAACAGTATGGGTATAAATTGGCGTACAGATATTACCCAGCATAAAGGGATGGTACAGTATGCCAAAGCGAGCCACGGAACACAGTTTTTAAAGCAGTTAGACTCGGTAAGTTCAGTGGTTACTAATTTGGTGGTTTCTTATGACAAGGAACCCGATGTGCACGCAAACTATCATTCTGCGGTGTTACAAAACCTTACAGCGGGGGAAGATTATGTATACAGAGTAGGAAATGGGAAGCACTGGTCGGAATGGTTTCAGTTTTCTATGCCCGGAAAGAAGGAAAAAACTAGCTTTCTTTATTTCGGCGATGCCCAAAACGACGTAAAAGACCATTGGTCACGCTTACTTAGGAATGCATACCGGATAGAGCCCAATATAGATTTTATGGTTCATGGAGGAGACCTCATTAATCGCCATAATCATGATATAGAGTGGGGTGGTTGGTTTGCGGCGGGAGGGTTTATCCACGCCACCATCCCAAGTATTATGGTAGCTGGTAACCACGAATATGGAAAAGGAACGGGACTGTCTCCCCAATGGCGAGCTCAATTTACTCTTCCCGAAAACGGACCACCAAAGTTAGAAGAAACAAGTTATTCAGTAGATTTTCCAGATCTCAAGATGGTGGCTCTGGATGCCAAAATGATTGATGACCACAAAGAGTTAGAAGAGTCTACAGTACGATGGTTAGAGCAAGTATTAACAAGTAACCCTAGGAAATGGACTGTAGTGGTGGTGCATTATCCACTGTTTTCTACCAAGTCCAATAGAGATAATGAAAATTTAAGAAAAACGTTTAAACCTATTTTTGAGAAATTTAAGGTAGACTTGGTGCTGCAGGGGCATGATCATGGATACGGTAGGGGAAACATTGAAAGCGGGCCTACTAAACACGTAACTTCCTATGTGGTATCTAATGCTGGTCCCAAAATGTATGAAGTTGGGGATAATAAAGACTGGATGACTCGCAAAGCCGGGTATACTCAGCTATTTCAGGTGGTGTCCATAGAGGACAATGAACTAAACTACAAAGCTTATACCGCCAAAGGAGATCTATACGATGCTTTTGTACTCAAAAAGGGCAAAAATGGGAGCAACACTATAGTAGAGAAAGTACCCAATACTCCAGAGCTGAGACAACCTTAAACCAGACTGGTCTGAAGACTTGCTTTCTAAATTGAATCAAGAGTGTATTATCGGTGAGGTAGTACACTCTTATTTTGATCTAAACCCAAAATACTTCGGAGTTTTGTATTTTCTTGAAAATACTACTCATGCATTTCTTCTTCGCCTAAATCTTTATGATTAGGGTAAAATTCTACCAAATGTTTAATTCAGTTTCAGTAAATGTACATATAGTCTCTCTTTGTGGAGGATTTGGTTCAGGATTGTAAGCCCCAAGCTTTAATTCTTTAGACTTAGTTAGTATTGAAACTAGATTAAAATAAAGTTATTTTCTTTCTTAAAGTAGCCCCGGAGTAGTCCATTTATTTTCATGTAGAGTATTGTCAACTAGGAATCAACATTAATTTAACCTATGAAACAAAACTCCAATCGAATCAGGATGCTAGCAGTGGTTTTGGTACTGCTGGTGCTCCACTCTATAGCCAATGTGGCTATGGCACAAACTAGGACAATTACCGGGAAAGTTACCGCCTCTGGTGACAAAGAAGGTTTGCCTGGGGTGAACATTGTCCAAAAAAAGGCAAACAAAGGTGTTGCTACCAACGCCAACGGAGACTTCCGGATAGACGTGACAGGAAACGATGCAATTTTGGTATTTTCCTTTCTAGGTTTTAAAACCCAAGAAGTAACTGTAGGAAACCAGAGTGTACTGAACGTTATCTTAGAACCAACCGAAAGCAGTTTGGAGGAAGTGGTGGTAACAGCCCTCGGTATTAAGCGGGAAGAGAGATCTCTCGGTTACTCTGTGGGTAAAGTAGATGGTAAGGAACTTAACCATGTGGTACAAGAAAACGTACTTAACAGTTTAGCAGGCCGCGTGGCGGGGGTTACTATTAACTCTACCGGTGGTACGGGCTCATCTGTAAGTATGGTTATTAGGGGAGCCAACTCTCTAAATAGCGATAACCAGCCACTATTTGTTATTGATGGGGTTCCTATTAGTAACACGCTCAATAACATTAGTGAAGGCGGCCGTGATAACCGTGTAGACTTTGGTAACGCCATAAGTAACCTTAATCCAGATGATATCGAGAGTATATCGGTGTTAAAAGGGCCAAGTGCAGCAGCACTTTATGGTTCAAGGGCAGGTAATGGTGTGGTTCTTATTACTACCAAGAGCGGTGCCACTGTGAACAAGATGACAGTTACTATAAACAGCAGTACGGTATTTGATAAACCTGTAGGCTTCTTAAAATGGCAAAGCTATCTAGGGCCAGGTTTATTTTCGTCCATCCCACCTGCACTTACAGGTAACCCAGGATCAAACTTCTACGGATTTTTAGGTGGTTTAATAGACGAGTCGGCGGGTGCATTGTTTGGAGCCCAGCTCGATAAAGGTTATGAAGAAGTACAATGGAATAGCCCTTTGGATGAAAACGGAAAGAAAATAAAAATGCCTTTGGTTTCACATCCGGACAATGTTAAGAACTTTGTACAAACTGGTATTACTACGACCAATGGTATTTCTATTGCGAACAATTCGTCAGGATATAATTACAGGTTGTCCTATTCCAATATGAATAATAGAGGTATAATTCCTAATACGGATCTGTTTCGGAATACCATAAACCTTAATACCTCACTTAAAGTAACCAATAAGATTACGCTAGGTTCGGTAATAGACTTTAGCCGTAATAATTCCAATAACAGGCCAGCAGGAAACAGAGGTGCCAATCCTTTGCAGTGGGCGTACAACACATCGCCGCATATAGATATCCGTGATATGCGAGATTACTGGGTAGCGGGCCAAGAGGGTTTACAACAGAGAACCTGGAATAGGGCTATGAATAATCCATATTTCCTTGCATACGAGGTAAACAATGGTTTTGAACGTGATAGGATATACGGAAACATCCGTGCGGATTATCAGGTTACGCCTGCTTTTAATGTGATGGTACGCTACTCGCTAGATAAGCTAAACGAAACCCGTGATATGAAGGTGCCTTATAGCTACAGTGAGAGTGCAAAAGGTGCCTATGCCTTACATAACATTTCTAATTTTGAGTCTAATATGGATTTCCTTGCTACTTACAAAAAGGACATCTCAGACTTTAATCTTTCGGTTTCTGTGGGAGGAAACAATCGGTACAATACAGGTTTTAGCCATTCCAATTCTTCCAAAGAAGGTGGTTTAATTGTGCCAGATGTATATACGGTACAAAACATTGCTCCAGAGCAGTTAAACTTTAATAGTAACACCTTTAAAAGGGCAATCTATAGTGTTTATGGCTTGGCAAATCTTGGGTATAAAAATATGGTTTTCTTGGATGTAACCGCACGTAACGACTGGTCTTCGACTCTTCCTGCTGCTAACCGATCGTATTTTTACCCTTCTGCTTCATTGAGTATATTGGCCAATGAGTTTATACCCATGTCTAAAAACGTAAACTTATTTAAACTACGTGGTGGGGTGGCTCAAGTGGGTAATGATGCCAATCCGTACAGTTTGTTAGGCGTTTTAGGTAACGCAGGTGCTTGGGCAGGTGTGCCAAGGCTTACTACACCTGGTACTTTATTGTCACCAGATTTAAAGCCAGAAATTGTAACTTCTTATGAAGCTGGTTTAGATTACAATATGTACAACAGCAGATTAAGGTTCTCTGCCACATATTACCATGTGAATAGCAAAAACCAGATTCTAAATGCTAAGCTACCGCCGTCTTCAGGTTATAGTAGCAAGAACATAAATGCTGGTTTGGTAGAGAGTAAAGGATGGGAGTTTGTTTTGGGTGGTACACCTATTGCCCGCAAAGACTTCCGTTGGGATGTAAACCTTAACTGGACACGTAACAGAACTACCATCAAAGAGCTTTCTGATGATATTCCGTTTTTCACACTATGGGAAGATGCCAAAGGAGCTGCCCGTACATATGTGGGAGAGCAAATCGGCGATATCTATGATGCGGAGGTAGTTACAGTAAAAGACAAGAGCTCTCCTTATTATGGGTTCCCAATTATTAACCCAAATACCGGTTTATGGCAAGAAATAAGTCATGTAAATGCTAGGAATAAGGTAGGTAACTTTAACCCAGATTTCATTATGGGTATGCAGTCTTCTCTTACTTATAAGGGTATTTCATTAAACTTCTCTTTAGACTGGCGTAATGGCGGAGATTTCCTTTCGCAGACCTACCGTTATGGAGCATCTAACGGGCAGTCAGGATTAGTATATGAGAATCTTATCAATCCTAACGGTATGACCGGTAAAGATCTAAGGGATTATCTTATGGGAAATCCTTCTGCTTTGATTAATGTACAAAATGGTATGTTCCCTATAGTAGGAGGACCCACTCCGGATTGGGGTAGTTTCCCGTTTATGTATGATCCGGGTATTGGCCAAGAAGTACCGCTACCGCACGGAGGTGTTTTTATTCCAGGTGTAATAGCCACAGGATACGACGAAAACGGAAATCCTACAGGATTTAGAGAGAACTTAGGCGAAGCAGGAACCAAATTTATTCCATTTGCCGCAAGCAATCCTTGGGAATTTGCCCGTCCATATATGTATGATGCCTCTTTTGTTAAGCTACGAGAGATTTCCCTAGGCTATAGTTTGCCGCAATCCCTAATTAAAAAGTGGAAAGTACAAAATGTAAACTTTTCTGTGTACAGCAGAAACATCCTCTTGTGGACCGCTGCTAAAATCAATATAGACCCAGAAACTGCTTTCCAGTTAGAGTCGGGTATACAAGGTGGCCAGTCGCAGTTTAAACAAGGGATTGAGCGTTATAATGTTAACCCATTAGTAATTCCTATTGGATTTAAATTAGGTATAACCTTCTAAAATGCAGATAATGATGAAAAATTATAACTTACGAAAATTTAGTTTACCTGTATTGTTGTCGGTACTACTAGTGTCTTGTCATGATCTTACGGAACTCAACGTAAACCCTAACGGAGTAAATCCGGGAACTGCAAACCCTAACCTGGTTTTGTCTACAGTTCTAACAGAAACAGGCCGTTCTTTTGTGAACCTGGGTTACCAGGATTTGGCAGGAGTTATGCAACATACCCAAAAAGATGGGTGGTCTG
Source organism: uncultured Lacihabitans sp. (assembly GCA_964489955.1). GTDB lineage: Bacteria > Bacteroidota > Bacteroidia > Cytophagales > Spirosomataceae > Leadbetterella. Next base: position 33,815 of record CAZBAV010000006.1, read on the forward strand.
GAGGACATAATGATTACGAGTGGGGTGGTAGCCAAAGTTGGAGTGGATATTATAACATTCTGAGAGATAACCAGTTTGTATATGACCGTTCGGTAGAATTGGGTTTTGAGCTACAACAGGGCATGTCTTTAGTGATGAAATCTATGCTTTTTGGGCTTATCACAGACCTTTGGGGTGATGCTCCTTATACCGATGCCCTGAAAGGTGCCGAAGGTGGACAACAATATACTTTTCCTGTATATGACTCACAAGAGGTTATCTATACTGGAATAATTGCCGACTTAGAAAAAGCCAATACGCTTTTATCTAAAAATGCAAACGAGTATACAAGCACAGTAGGTAATGTAGATGTTTATTATCAAGGCAATCCCTTGAAATGGAGAAAGTTGGCTAATTCTTTGATGCTTAGGTATTACAATAGGATTTCGGCAAAAAAACCTGATGTAGCCAAAACAGGAATAGAAAAGATGCTTGCCAGTCCAAGCCAATATCCCTTAATTACAGCAGCTGCAGATGATGCCGCAATGCCTTTTGCTGGGAATAGCAATGCAGACTCTTGGCCAGCTAATACTACTTATGACTTAGATGGAAGTAATTACAGGAGGCTGAAAATGGGAGCCACTTTGGTAGAGAAACTTTTAGAGTTTAAAGACCCTAGAATTGGCGTTTGGGCAAACAAAGTACAAATTCCAATTATTGTAGACCCTACTTTGCCAGCTGGTACAGACAGGATAGAAAATGGTAAAAGATATCTTTCTCCAGATAAGGTGCAGGTATCTGTGAATACCAATCCGGAATATGTAGGTTTGCCTACTGGTATCCTTTTGGGCGGATTTTACAACATGAACCCTAACGGAAATCAGGCAGCTCATAACCCGCATGTTTCTTGGTTAAATGACATCTACAAGAATGCAAGTGGTCCTTTGTTAAAATCACGTTTGGTAACAGCGGCAGAAGTTAACTTCATATTAGCCGAAGCTGCACAAAGGGGATGGAATGTTGGTAATGCAGAAACGCATTACAATGCAGCTATAAAAGCTTCTTTTGACTCTTGGGGTCTTACAGCCGCCTATGCCGCCTACATAGCAGGGGCAAATGTAAAATATAATGGTACTGTAAAGCAAATCATAGAACAAAAATGGATAGCAAGCTGGACTGCCGCTACAGAAGCGTGGTTTGACTACAGACGCACAGGTTTCCCTGATTTAAAGCCAGGGCCAAACGGGCGGAGGAATGTTTTGCCTGTACGTTTTTATTACATGCAGGATGAGCTTAACCTTAACCAGACCAATGCCCAAAGTGCAGTGGGGAAACTAGAAAGTACCACATTTTCAGGTGCAGATGGGGCAAATAGTGCTTGGTCTAAACCTTGGGTATTACAAGGAACAGGCAAGCCATGGTAAGAATAGTATGGATACTTCTTTTGGTTTTCTCAATACCTTCCTTTGGACAGACGTTCAGGGCGGGAGTGGCCGTGAAAAATATTACACCTAAGCCTCTGCTTCCTATATCCGGAGGGGTAGGAGTACCCAAAGAAGCACATACACAAAAAGGTAACTTGTATGCCAGGGCTTTAGTTCTGGCATACGGTACTACCACTGTAGCTTTGGTAAGTGTAGATAATCTGGGATGGCCAGCGGTATTAGGCGATAAAGCAAGAGCAAAAGTCCCTTCTATATTTTCCCAAAATATTATTATTGCGGCTACACATACCCATAGTGCTCCGGATGCCTACGCATTTCCGGATGAAAAGGGCAAAAGCTATGCAGACTTAAAGTATCTGGATTGGTGCACAGAACAAATTGCAGCTGCTATTAATGAAGCATACCAAGCATTGGAGGAAGTTTCCATGAAAGTTGGTTATGGCAAAGTGGCAAAAGGTATCGCATATAATTATTATGCACCAGACCTATATGACCCAAACTGCGGAGTACTGCAATTCTTAAAGAAAAAAGATGGGGCAGCTTTGGCTACTCTGGTAAATTTTGCCATTCATCCCGAAGTTTTAGGTTCAAAACAGGGGATTCTTAGCCCGGATTTATGTGGTCCATTATATGATCACATAGAAGAACAAGGAGGCGGAACCGCAATTTTTTTTAACGGAGCTTTGGGAGGTATGGTCACTGCAGATACCCGGAGGCCAAACAGCCAGGAAGATAATCGTTGGGAAGAGTGTATCCGGATAGGGAATTTGCTTGGTAGTGAGGCTCTAAGGCTGTTGAAAGATGCTCCTGTGTTACAATCTCCCAACTTGGCTGTGCGGTCGCATAAAGTGTCATTTCCTGTGGAGTCAGATATTATGAAATATATTTTGAAGTATTCTCCTATGGGTTATAGTTTGGATAGCAGTGGGAAAATATCTACTACCCAAAATCTTGTGAATATCGGGCCTGCAAGACTAGTGACTATTCCCGGAGAGGCTTTACCTAACATAGGTTATTACCTTAAACGTAAGATGGATAGTAAATTTCCGTTCTTATTGGGCTTAGCAAACGATGCTTTTGGCTATATACTCAGCAAAGAAGACTTTGATAGTTTTGACCGCTACCAGTATATCACAAAAACCAGTTTAGGCAGTGAAACTGGAGAAGTATTAATTAACGAAACACTTAAATTGTTGAAAGAAAATGAATAAAAGATTAATAGTATGGGTGGTGTTATTTATGCCATTTATGCTTGTAGCACAAGGGAAGAAGATTACCCCCGAAACAGCTCTGAAAAGCTATATAGAAAATGGCGATAAGAGCTATAAGTGGGAGCAAAAAGATAGTTTTAAACAGGGGAAAACCACTGGCTACAATATCTTACTTACTTCCCAGACATGGCGTGGACATGTATGGAAGCACCAACTTACTGTTTTTGTGCCGGATGAAGTAGCTTATGACGGTGCATTACTTTTTATCACCGGAGGCTCAATAAATGCACAGGGAGAACCTAACTGGGCAGATAATGATGATCGCTATTATCCTGCATTGTCACAGATTGCCACCAAAAATAAAGCGGTTACTGCCCTTATAAAACAGGTGCCGAATCAACCACTTTTTGGTAAACTTACAGAGGATGCTTTGATATCATATACCTTCCATAATTTCAAAAATGACAAAGATTATTCTTGGCCAATGCTATTCCCGATGGTGAAATCGGCGGTGAGGTCAATGGACGCCATTCAGGAGTTTGTGAAGAAAAATACGAAACACACAGTTAACAGATTTGTAGTTTCTGGAGCCTCTAAAAGAGGGTGGACTACCTGGCTAACTTCTGCAATAGATGATTCCCGTGTGGCGGCAATAGGGCCAATGGTCATAGATATGCTTAATATGCCTGCCACTTTGGGTTACCAATATAAAACCTATGGCGAATACAGCGAGCAAATAGAAGATTATACCAAACTAGGAATTGCACAGGATATTGATTCAGAAGACGGTAAAGCACTACAAGCCATGATAGATCCGTATTCTTACAGGGCTAAGCTTACATTGCCCAAAATGATATTTCTAGGAACAAACGATGAGTACTGGACATTAGATGCTATAAAATTCTCATGGAATGAGATGCCAGGTAAGAATATGATACATTTTGTTCCCAATGCGGGTCATAACCTGGGTGGTGGACAGCAGGCTTTTGAAGCCTTAAGCGGTTTTTTTGCCACCACATTGCAAAACAAAGAGTATCCGGTATTAAAGTGGGATACCCGCACATCTGTAATTGGTAGCGAAATCAGTATCTCTGCTCCAAAAGAAGGTCTTGAAGGTGCAAATCTATGGTATACTTCGTCTTCTGATAAAGACTTCCGTAATAATTTTTGGCAAAGCCGCAGGGTGAAACTCACCGATGATGAAGTCCTAAAGGTGCAGGTTCCTAATCCCACTAAAGGTTATTATGGTTTCTATATCGACCTAAAATATAAAGATGCCTCAGGGGGAAGTTACACGGTTAGCACCAAAGCGTTTATTGCAGATACAAAAGGTTTAGTAGACTAAGCAAAACAGAAAATGGATCGTTCCGAAATATTGATAAACAAGCTGATTGACAATTCTTTAGATCCTAAAGAATTAGATGAACTCATCCTTGGGCTTCAGAATGTAGAGGAGCGTGAAAAATACTCCGAAGCACTACAGAAGTATTTCGAAAGTCTCTTGGAAAAAAGTAATGTGAAAGAAGAATGATTTTGGTTTGATTGCTTTAGAACATGTCTGGAGGCCTCATAGGTTTCCGGGCATTTTCTTTAAAGAATATCTTTTTCTGTATTCACTGGGAGTACACCCTTTTATAGCCTTAAACTGCCGTGAGAGGTTCTTGCTATCGGATAGACCCATATCTAAAGCAATCTCGAAAACACTTTGATCTGTTTCCAGTAATTTAGTGCTAAACTTATCCATCCTAAGGTTAGATATATACTTATAAATAGCCAGCCCCGTAATTTCCTGGAACTTAATCTCAAGACTCCGCCTAGACAGCGGAACTTCCTTTAATAGATCATTTACATGTATATCCTTATCTATATTTTGGTGGATATACTTTAAGGCTGTGGCTATATTATTGTCATTAGTAGCATATATATCCGAGGACTGCCGTGTTACAATATGGGTAGGGTTAATTATGACGTCATAGAAGTCCTTGGTGCCATTTTTTATCATTTTCTCCAGGAGGGCCGCTGCCATGTATCCACCTCTTTCGGTGTCTTGTGCCACACTAGATAGAGGAGGGTCAGAGAACTCACAGACCATTTCATCATTATCTACCCCCAATACCGCCACCTCCTGCGGAATATTTATACCTGCCAATCGGCAGGCTTCGGTTATATGCTGCCCTTGGTTGTCATCACATGCCATTAAAGCTATAGGTTTGGGCAGAGACTTTAGCCATTGGCTCAGTGAACTCGGCTTATAATACCATGTACTACCGGAATATGTTATTTCATTTTCGAAATAGTGAACCTTGTATCCGGCTTCGTTTATCCTGTGCTCATAACCATCAGAGCGTTCACGAGACCAGACAATGTTACTAAAACCGTAAAAAGCAAAATTCTTAAATCCTTTTTGTAAGAAATAGTCAGCCCCTATAACACCCGCATTAAAATGCTGTCCGGTGATATTTGGTATTTCTTTAAACCTTTCCTTAAAATCCTGGGCAATTATGGGGATACCGGCATCTATAAAAAGTGAAACCTGGGGGTCATTATAAAACTGACCAATAATACCGTCTGCTCCCCACTCCAATGCCCAGTCAAAAATTCCACCCATTCCCTTAGTTTCCCTTTGGAATAAAGGCATACGACAAAAGACCCAAGGCCCATGTTCTTTAGAATATTTAGCAATACCTTTTAATAAGCCCTTGCTGTATTCCTCAGCAAAATCAATCATTAATATAATCTTGTACATAAATAAGCTTTACGCTGTCCAAGCAGGTTTAGACTCCCTTTTGGTTTCATTAGGGACTAAATTTAAGCAAATTACAACCAAGTATTAAACCTTTGTTCCATTAAAATATAGTACCGTTTTTCAAAAGATGTACCAGATGTTTAGGGATATACAGTACTTGTATGCTTTGCGATAGTAATTTACGCACTTTAACTATCGTTCAACCGTTAACCCGTACATGGTTCTCATGAAATATATTTTAAATCTTACGTTCTTAATGTGTGCATTTTTTTCCCAGGCACAGCAAAGCCTGAAGTCCCCCAACGGAAATTTTGAATTAAAAGTAGATATAGATAATCTTGGTGTAGCTAGTTATGCCCTTACCTATAAGAAACAGCCAGTCATACAGCCCAGTCGCCTAGGCATCCTTTTTAAAAAGGAAGAAGAGTCTCTGGACAAAGGTTTCAGTGTAAAGAGTGCAATTGTTACCTCTAACGACCAGACTTGGGAGCCTGTTCTGGGCGAAAACAAAACTATCCGTAACCATTACAATGAGCTGGAGGTGGTACTAAGCCAAAACTCTCGTGAAATGGTTTTACGTTTCCGTTTGTTTGATGATGGTTTGGGTTTTCGTTATGAGTTTCCAAAGCAAAAAGACTTAAACTACTTTACCATAAAGGAAGAACTTACCGAGTTTGCTATGGCTGCTGATCATAAGGCATTTTGGTTACCTGGAGACTATAATACAGATGAATATAGGGTTAGCACGACCTCACTGTCAGAAATAATACCTACTCTCAAGAAAAAAGAGTTGTCAGTGGGAGAGAACCACCCGCTTTTTGAGAATATTGGTATTTACAGTGTACAAACGCCCCTTATGATGAAGAGCCCAAGCGGTCTTTACATAAACATCCACGAGGCTGCATTAGTAGACTACCCTGCTATGATGCTGGAGTACAATGGCAAGAAAAATACGTTTAGTTCACATCTTACGCCGGATGCTGTTGGAAATAAAGCTTATATACAAACAGGCTTTTCTACACCTTGGCGTACTGTAGTAGTAAGTGATGACGCCCGTGATATTCTTGGGTCTAATCTTATCCTGAACCTAAATGAGCCTTGTACCTACGAAAGTACGGACTGGATTAAGCCTGTAAAATATGTAGGCGTATGGTGGGAAATGTTTGTAAAAGGTTCTACTTGGGCTTATACAAACGAAACCAATACTAAATTGGGAGAAACAGATTATAGCAAATTAAAGCCGAATGGAACACACGGAGCCACCACCGCAAACGTAAAGAAATATGTTGATTTTGCGGCTAAACATGGTATAGACCAAGTATTGGTAGAAGGCTGGAATGAAGGTTGGGAAGATTGGTATGGCTTATGGAAAGAAGAGGTGTTTGATTTTGTTACTCCCTATCCAGATTTCGATTTACCGTATCTCCGTGATTATGCCAAAAGTAAAGGTGTGAAAATAATGATGCACCATGAAACTTCGGCAGCCGCCACCAATTATGACCGTAGAATGCATGACGCGTTCCAGTTTATGGTTGATAACAATTATAACTCGGTGAAAACAGGTTATGTAGGTTATCCTATTCCAAGAGGGGAGTGGCGTAGTGGACAGTGGATGGGTAATCATTATCGTAGGGTAGCAGAAACTGCGGCTCAGTACAAAATTATGGTGAACTCGCATGAGGCCGTACGTCCTACGGGTCTAATCCGTACCTATCCAAACTGGCTTGCACAAGAGTCTGCAAGAGGTACAGAGTTTGAGGCTCTGGGAGGTTCTGCACCGGATCATACTACTATCTTACCTTTTACACGTTTAATGGGTGGGCCTATGGATTATACTCCCGGGATTTTCCAGATTACGTTTGATTATTACAATCCTACCAACAAAAACAGAGTACATACCACGTTGGTTAAGCAATTGGCTTTATATGTTACTATGTATAGCCCCCTGCAAATGGCTGCAGACATAGTAGACAATTACGAGCGTTTTCCGGATGCTTTCCAGTTTATAAAAGACGTGGCTTTAGATTGGGATAAGACTACAATACTAGAGGCAGAACCGGGAGATTACGTAAGTATTGCCCGTAAGGCTAAGGGCAAGAATGAATGGTTTGTGGGTGCTATCACAGATGAGAACGCACGTACAGCACAGATAGATTTTTCTTTCTTACCAGCAGGTAAAAAATATAAAGCTACCATTTATGAGGATGCTCCTGATACCCACTGGGAAAGTAACCCTATGAAGTACCGTATTAGGAATGTGGAGGTTGATTCCAAAACTAAAATAGGCCAAAAACTTGCGGCCGGAGGTGGCGTGGCAATTAGTATAAAGTAATCTTGGGAGAATAGGTAAATTATGTCTAATATTATGCTCGAAAAGTCTAATATTATGCGATTTTACCTACTCTCCTTATGTTTTTTGTGTACAAACTTATATGCCCAAAGGGTAGAGAAGTGGCTTACCCACACTGATAAATCAGCCTTGTTTGAAAAGCAAAGTCAAAAGATTGATTTTAAACGGGCTGACTCTGACAAACCAACCATTTTTGTGGATGAGAAGCAGCGTTTCCAGACTATGGATGGCTTTGGCTTTACGCTTAACGGTGGTAGTGCCAAGCTGCTTAGCTCTTTACGTAACAAAAATGCCATATTGCAGGAGCTTTTCGGACAAGGAGATGGCCAAATAGGCATTAGCTACCTTAGGCTCAGTATTGGAGCATCGGATTTAGACGAAGAGGTTTTTACATACAGTGAGAGTCAGGATTTGGCTCTTACAAATTTCTCTTTGGCCAAAGACAGGGAATTTCTTATTCCGGTTTTAAAAGAGATTTTGGCAATTAATCCCCAGATAAAAATAATGGGCTCGCCATGGACTCCTCCTTTGTGGATGAAAAACAACAACTATAGTATTGGAGGCAGTTTACAGCCTAAATATTACCAGGTTTATGCAGATTATTTGGTAAAGTACGTAAAAGAAATGGCATCTGAAGGGATTGTCATAGATGCCCTAACTATACAAAATGAGCCTCTTCATCCGGGAAACAACCCGAGTTTGCTAATGCTTCCAGCTGAGCAATTGGAATTTGTGAAGAAAAACTTAGGGCCTACTTTCAAGAAGAATAAGATAAAAACAAAGATCCTGCTATATGACCACAATGCAGACCGCCCCGATTATCCTATTCAGATTCTGAACGACAAGGTTGCGAGGAAATATATAGATGGTACGGCTTTTCACCTTTATGGAGGTTCTGTAGAAACGATAAGACAAGTACACGAGGCCCATCCCGATAAGAATTTGTATTTTACAGAGCAATGGATTGGCCATCCTAGTAATTTTGGAGGAGACCTTAATTGGCATGTGAAAAATCTTATCATTGGGGCCACACGTAACTGGTGCAAAACAGTGCTGGAATGGAACTTAGCTGCAGATGCATTTCAGAAACCCCACACACCTGGTGGTTGTACAGCTTGTCTTGGAGCACTCACTATAGATGGCCAGAGTGTTTCCCGCAATGCAGCTTATTATATTGTGGCTCACGCCTCCAAACTAGTACGTCCTGGCTCGGTTCGGG
>CAZBAV010000006.1:42774-112687 GCA_964489955.1 uncultured Lacihabitans sp.
AACGAAAGTAATAAAGAAGAGGAGTTTACAGTTTCATACAGTGACCGTACTTTTACAGATAAGCTACGCTCAGGTGCTGTGGCTACTTACTATTGGTGATAGCCAAAGTATCCCCAATTTTGATGCTTCTTTTTGAGCTTACTGTATAAAGTTGGTTTAGTTATCACCAATAAAGGAAACAACAACAGAATAAAAATACTGTAAAGGTTTATAGATTTTCAGCTTGTATACCGAAAATCTATAAATAACTATACGGGTTGAATTTTCAGAATATTCTGAAAACTTATCTCCACTTTTTGTATGTATTAATTAGTTGGTTTGTAGAGCTATCATGGCTTTCTACAGGCTCGTTGTTTTGTAATTCAGGGTAAATCTTGTTTGCCAATTGTTTACCTAGTTCTACTCCCCATTGATCAAAAGAAAACACATTCCAGATAACCCCTTGTACAAAAATCTTATGCTCGTAAATGGCTATAAGTTTACCCAGGGTTTGCGGAGTAAGCTTCTTGAGTAATATAGAATTGGTAGGGCGATTACCGCTAAAAACCTTAAATGGCGTAAGATAATCTACTTCATCTCCACTTTTCCCTGCTTTTACAAGCTCTTCTTTGGCTTCTTCGTACGTTTTACCGTTCATAAGAGCCTCTGTTTGGGCAAAGAAATTAGACATTAGCATTTTGTGGTGTTCGCCTATTGGGTTTTGGCTCACAGCAGGAGCAATAAAGTCTGCAGGTATAAGTTTTGTGCCTTGGTGTATAAGTTGATAAAAAGCATGTTGGCCGTTTGTGCCGGGTTCTCCCCAGATAATAGGGCCTGTTTGGTAAGCTATGTTTTCACCTTCCCGGTCTACACTTTTTCCGTTAGACTCCATATCTGCTTGTTGGAAATAAGCAGCAAAACGGTGTAAATATTGGTCATAAGGTAAAATGGCATGGGATTCTGCTCCATGGAAGTTATTATGCCAAATACCTATTAAACCCAAAATTACGGGTATATTTTTTCTAAAAGTGCTATACTTAAAATGTTGGTCTATCCTATGTGCACCTTCTAGTAGCTGTTCGAAATTATTGAAACCGATATAAATAGCAACAGAAAGGCCTATAGCACTCCAAAGAGAATACCGACCACCAACCCAGTCCCAAAAAACAAACATATTGTTGGTATCAATCCCAAATTCTGCTACACCTTTTGCATTAGTAGACAGAGCTACAAAATGCTTTTTTACATGGTCTGCATCTTTTGCCGTATCCAAAAACCAGTTTCTGGCAGTGTGGGCATTGGCCATTGTTTCCTGCGTAGTAAAGGTTTTGGAGGCAACAAGGAAAAGGGTTGTTTCCGGATTTACCTTTTTTAGGGTTTCTGCTATGTGTGTTCCGTCTACATTAGAAACAAAATGAACTTTTAAATCTTTTTTACCATAAGGTTTTAGAGCCTCAGTTACCATAACAGGTCCCAGGTCTGATCCACCAATTCCAATATTTACGATATCTGTTATCTTTTTTCCCGAGAATCCTCTCCACTCTCCAGAACGTACTTTTTCTGAGAATGTCTTCATCTGTTGTAATACCCGATTTATCTCAGGCATAATATCCTGTCCATCTACATACACGGGCTCATTGCTACGATTACGTAAAGCTGTATGAAGTACAGCACGGTTTTCTGTAGCGTTTATGGCTTCACCAGCAAACATCTTATTTATAGCTTCGCTCAGGCGGCTCTCATTGGCCAAGTCTATAAGGTAAGATAAGGTGCGTCCAGTGAGCTGATTTTTAGAAAAGTCTACTAAGATATCCTGAAACTTAAGAGACAGTTTAGACGCTCTTTTGGGATCCTCGGCAAAAAGCTCTTTAATGCTCTTTTTTTGAATGGTTTTGTAATGGGACTTAAGTTTTCTGAAAGATGTAGTTTGGTCAAATTTTACAGAACTAAGCATAAGAAGAGATTATTTTAACAGGTACTTTTGGAATTTGTGGTCTGTGCCGTAAAACACGTTTAGGTCTACTGTGGTGCTTATACCAGGTACAATCCCGCCGTCTGATAATTGCCACATTAGCAAGTTTTCTATATCGTAGACTTTAGGGTTGTACATAGAGTAGTCTGCAAGCCAAATATCGTAACCTTCTATTTTGTTTTTAATGTATTTGTTGTAAACCAGGTGATTAGTGTAGATTACAGGCTTTTTACCCACTTGTTCTTCTACAACTTTTAACCATGTATTAGCGTTCTCGCTGAGTTTGTCTCTCTCTGCATGGCTGCGTCCATCGTTTTCGAAGTCCAGTACAGGAACAAAGTCACCACTTTCATGTTTTACTGTAGCCAAATAGTTTATGGCTTGTGTGTGGGGATCAGTAGAAGTGGCAAAAAAATGGTATGCTCCTCGTACTAAACCATGTTTTTTTGCCTCAGCCCAATTGGTTTCAAAGTTTGGGTCAATTAAGTCACCACCCTCAGTAGCCTTTATGATAGCAAATTGCAGCTTTCCGTCTACCCGAGTATGAGAGCTTACCTCATCCCAATTAATACTGCCATTGTGCCTGGAGACATCTATGCCATGTATCATGTGGTCATGCTGACTAGGGTAAATTTGTTCTTTACCAGCTAGTTTATGGCCATCTAACATTAGGTTTGGGAGCAATACAAGCAAAGCAATCAGAGTTAGCGTATAAGCTACTATCCAATTTTGTTTTACATGTCTTTTGTGCTCCATTTAGTAATAAACGTTTTGTAAAAATAATTATTTAGACATTAAAACTAAAGTTTTATGATACATTAATTTTTTTGTTAGAAAGAGTAAAAATTGGACACTTTTTAGTGGAAATTAAACTAACTCACTTAATTCAAGCCAACGCATTTCTTTTTCTTCTAATTGTATCACGATTTCCTCTAAACGTGCCGATATTTTGGATATTTCATTGAAATCTTGGCTGCTGTCTGATAATTTGGATGTTAGATCAGCTTTCTCAACTTCCAGTTTTGGCATTTCTTTTCCTAGTTCTTCAAATTCTTGCTTTTCTTTAAAGCTTGCTTTACGTTTTGGCTGCTCAGGTGCGGTAAGAACTTTAGTAGGCTCTTGTTTAGGTTTATCGTCTTTTTTGGCCTCTTTTTGTTGCTCATCCGCCCAGTTACGGTAATCTGTGTAATTTCCCGGGAAATCTTTAATATATCCGTTACCCTCAAATGCAAAAGTGTGGTCTACTAATCGATCAAGGAAATAACGGTCGTGAGATACTACCAGTAGACAGCCGGAGTAGCTCATTAAGAACTCTTCTAACACATTAAGAGTGGCAATATCTAGGTCGTTTGTTGGTTCATCTAAAATCAGGAAATTAGGATTTTGAACCAGTACTTTTAGAAGTTGCAATCTCCTTTTTTCACCACCAGATAGTTTGGCAATTGAGCTATACTGCACAGCAGGCGGAAAAAGGAAGAGCGTTAAAAAAGCCGATACACTTATTTCCCTACCGTCGGCCATTTTTATAAATTCGGCCACTTCCCTTACATTTTCAATTACTTTTTGCTCAGGCTCAAAAACCAGTCCGTCTTGTTTATAATACCCTATCTTTATGGTCTCGCCTTTAACAATTTTGCCCATATCAGGTTTTATTTCATCGTTAACAAGACCCAATAGGGTAGATTTACCCAAACCGTTTTTCCCAACTATACCTATCCTGTCTCCTCGTTTAAAGGTATAACTAAATTCAGATATGAGCGTCTTGCCATTGTAGCCTTTGCTCACATGCTGGATTTCCATTATTTTATTACCAATCCGCTCGGTTTTCATGCTCAGCTCTAGCTTATCTTCTTTGCGGTGGCCAGATGTTTTGTCTTTCAGTTCATAAAAGGCGTTTTCACGGTAGGTAGCTTTATGCGTACGGGCTTTGGGCTGCCTCCGCATCCATTCCAATTCCTTTTTCAGAAGCTGGCGGTCTTTCTCCAAAACAGTAGCCTCAATCTCCTCACGCTCTGCCTTTTTCTCTAAGAAATAAGCGTAATTTCCATTGTACTTATGTATTTTGGAATGGTTAAGTTCCATTATACGGTTACTTACTCGGTCAAGAAAATACCGGTCATGCGTAACCAAAAACAAAGTCATGTTACTGGTGGAGAGGTAGCCTTCTAGCCACTCTATGGTATCAAGATCTAAGTGGTTGGTAGGCTCATCCAGAATAAGGAAGTCGGGTTCGTCTATCAGCACTTTAGCCAAAAAAACGCGTTTCTTTTGTCCGCCGGAAAGTTCCCCAATAAGCTTATCAAAATCGTGGATACCTAGTTTACCGAGGATCTGTTTTACTTTAGCTTCGTAGTCCCAGCCGTTTAGTTGTGTAAGTACTTCGGCGTAGTGGCCTATAGCATCACTGTCTCCTTCTTCAGTAGCTTTTTCGTAAGCTTGTATAGCTTGCGTTATTTCATTTTCGGAAGAAAATAAAACCTGCATTACTGTATCTGTATGCTTAAAATCCGGATTTTGGTGCAAGTATCCCACTCGTATTTCTTTACGAATGCTCACAATGCCTTCATCTGGAGCAACTATGCCTGCCAGTACATCCATGAGTGAAGATTTTCCACTTCCGTTACTTCCTATTAAGGCTACTTTTTCGCCTTGTAAAATACCGAAAGTTAAATCCCTGAAAAGCCATCTTTCGCCTAGGTTTCGGCCTAAATTCTCTACTGATAAGTAATTCATTTTGCAAAAATCGGCAATATTTCTGGATTATTTTTGCTTACAGGTATGCAAATCTTCGTTTTGGTTTAAACCAGAATACTTCTTTGAGGATTGGAGCCAGACTAATGATTGTAAAATCAGTACAGATATTGTTAAAAGCATGGTAAGTAAGTTGGTTAAAGCTTACATTTAAAAGCTTTTGGCTGTAACAATCTGACCAATGCAGCATTTGGGTAAAAGGTAATTCCTTATGTAATTTTAGTAGAGTTAATCTTAAAAAACATATATTTGCTGCTGAGGCTAGTATTTATGAAGAATTATTTGTTTATATTGTTGGTTCTGACGAGCTTGTATTCCTGCCGTAAGACAGAAGATGATACTGTTTTTTACCAAAAACCAAAGGGATTTGCCCGTATAGATTTGCCGGAACACAAATACCAGCTTTTGGAAGGTAATTACCCGTATTCTTTTGAGTATTCGACTGCTGCTGAAATACTTCCGGACACGAGTTTTGATGCGGAACCATATTGGATTTTGGTCAAGTACTCAGATTTAAACGCCATGATACAGTTTACTTATAAACCGGTAAACGGAGATTTGAAGAAATTGGATGCACACGTAAGAGACGCCTACAAGCTTGCAGCTAAACACCAAATAAAGGCCCGGTCACAAAGGGAGCGGGTTGTGGAGCTTAAGAATGGACGAAAGGCCGTAGTAATTGAGATAGAAGGGGAGGTGCCAAGCCATTACCAGTTTTATATGACTGATACTTCGAGGCATTATTTGCGTGGGGCTGTTTACATGAGCCACGCGTCATTAAATGACTCGTTAAAACCAGTGGTAGATTTCCTTAAAATAGACGCTGATAAAATATTGGAAACACTTAAATGGAAATACTAATATGTGGACAAGCGTATACTCTAGCAAAAACCGTATAAGTGCGGAGCTAGTAAAAAATGAATTAGTAAATAAAGGCATTAATGCCGTAGTGTTAGACAAAATTGATGCTAGTTACCCCGTGCTTGGCAGGGCAGAAGTCCATGTGCCTGATGGACAAGTTGGGGAAGCACGATTAGTAGTTGCCGAATTGAATGTAGATGATAAAGAACCTTAAAGAAAAATCGAATCTTGTACAAAGAGTTGTAGCTGCCCTGTTGGGTGCCCCTTTGATTATATTTCTTACAGTTTACCACCCTCTTACCTTTCTATTAATGATTTTGGTATTGGGAGCTCTAACCCAATATGAGTTCTATAAGCTTATTGGTATGCAGGGGAGTTTGCCACTTAAAGGCTACGGTACTTTTTGTGGAGCATTAATACTGCTGCTTACATACAATATAGAGACGTATAATATGCTGCAAGAGTATTATTATGTTGTAGTACCTTTTGTGACCTTGCCATTCTTTATAAAACTGTATAAGAAAAATGACACAAGGCCATTCGAAAACCTAGGTTATACTTATTTGGGCATTATTTATGTAATCTTGCCTTTTGCCTTATTAATAGAAATGACTTTTTGGCGTGGTGAGTTCAAGCCATTGCTACCACTGGGTACATTACTGGTCCTTTGGGGCTTTGATACAGGAGCTTATTTCTCGGGAAAATACTTCGGGAGACGTAAATTATTTGAGCGTATTTCACCGAAAAAAACTTGGGAAGGCTTTTTTGGAGGAGCAATAATAGCATGTTTAGTAGCGTTTTTATTTTGGAAGTACACCAACTCCCTGCATCTGATAGAGTGGATGGCCATTGCCATAATTATAGTAGTATGCGGGACATTGGGAGACCTTGTAGAATCATTATTTAAGAGAAGTATTATGATTAAGGATTCTGGTAGTATCATTCCTGGGCATGGAGGTTTTTTAGATAGATTTGATGGACTATTGCTCTCTATGCCATTTATTATTACTTTTATTAAAATATTCGATAAATTAAATTGAAGACCACCCTATTTATAAGCCTTCTGTTTGTATGCCTTTTTGGGGCAGTGTCACAGTCTATTGCCCAAGGAGAACAGAAAAGCCTAACTTTTTCGGGGATTGTGATAGAAAAAGATTCCGATGAACCTCTTGCGGGAGCATATGTTATTAATACAAGGGCCGGAAAAGGAAGCCTTACAAACTCCAGAGGGTATTTTATTGTTGATGCTTTTCCTGGAGATTCTCTGGTGTTTTCATTTATGGGTTTCAAACCTCAATATTTAATTGTTCGTAGTGATTGGGGTGCTACCTACTCTGCTGTGGTAGAATTGAGTATAGATGCTAAGATGCTGCGTGAGGTAAAAGTATATCCGTACCGTACAGAAGAAGAGTTTAAAGAGGCTTTTTTATCCATGGCCATGCCAAATGCTGAGGAGAGAAGGATAATTGAAAAGAATTTAGGCGGAAATGCCATAAGAGCTTTAGCCATGGCAGCACCTATGAGTGGCATGGGTAATTACAGGTATGCTATGGAGCAACAGTTAAACCATGCACAAAACCAGAGATTAACTACTTTAAATCCTTTATTTAATGTTGGTAGTTGGGCCAATTTTATAAAGACAGTAAAGGATGGGTCTTTTGTAAAAGGTTTGAAAACTGAAACGAACCAAGCCTTGCCAATAGATAAGGGCTCTCGAGATGATTTCTTTAAACAAAGGAATTAGACCTAATAGTTGTTTGCTAAATTTTTAGAATAACTAGATCATAACCATACTTCAATCTATCATGAAAAGAACAATTGCATATTTTATCCTATTGTTTTTGTTGTGTTCTGCAGTATACAGCCAGTCGTCCTATATAGATGTTGTGTACTTGAAAAATGGTAGTATAATTAAAGGTGTGATTTTAGAGCAAGTGCCTGGCAAGAATCTTAAACTAGAAACTACCGACAAAAGTATTTTTGTTTTTGATATGGCCGAGGTAGAGAAGATTACCAGAGAGCTGCCAGAGAAACTTGCTAAAAGACAAAATCTAAATGGGCTTACAAAAGGGTATAAGCCTATAGTAGAGATAGGGCTTATGGCCAATGATAATGGCCCTCTCCATAAAATTGATTTTATTAACGCATATCAGTTTAACCCTTATCTTTCTTTAGGTGTTGGTACGGGACTTAGAGCGTATTTGGTAGATTTTGATGATATCTATATGCCGCTTTTTGCTGATTTACGAGTTAATTTTAAGGATACCAGAGTGTCCCCATACTTTTCTTTAGGAGCAGGTTATAGTTTTAATGCAACTGACGATTTCAGAGGACAAGGAGCCATGGTGCAGCCTACTATTGGGGTAAGGCTTAATACGGGTAAAGTAGCTTTTAATTGGGGACTTGGATACAATATGATGGAAACCAAAGACTGGTACTACGTCCATGATTATAATTCGAGTATTTATCGTAAACGGAATCATACAGAACATTCCTTAACTCTAAATTTCGGGATCACATTCTAGTTGGTCTTCTTCTGAGTGTTGATAGATGTTTTTTAAAAAAGAGTTAAATCAATTCTTTACTTTATAAACTAACTTCCAATATCTTTTGGATGTGTGTACAGAAGGAAGAATCCCTGGCATTTGTTATAAAAGGGTATTTGTTTTAATTTAGGACAAAAAACAACCTTAATGAAAAAAATCCTCTATTCTTTAGCATTTTTATTTGCTTGTAACGTCCTCTTTGCCCAGAATTTTAAGAACGAAACTCCAGCCCAAAAAGAACAGCGTTTGGCGTGGTGGAAAAACGATAGGTTTGGGATGTTCATCCACTGGGGACTTTACTCGGTACCAGGTAGACATGAGTGGGTACAGAACTATGAAAAAATACCTGCTAAAGATTATCGGGATAAGTATCTGGATAAATTTGATCCGGATTTATATGACCCCAAAGAATGGGCAGCCCAAGCTAAAGCCGCAGGAATGAAATATGTGGTTCTCACCACGCGGCACCATGAGGGGTTTGCTCTATGGGATTCTAAAGTGAGTGATTTTAAAGCTACAAATAGTCCGGCAAAAAAAGACCTTCTTAAACCTTTTGTAGAAGCATTTAGAGCAGAAGGCATCAAAATAGGCTTTTACTTTTCTATGATAGACTGGTATCATCCGGACTTTACTATAGATCGTGTACACCCTCTACGAAGTGATGAAAAGGCCAAGGCCGAGAATTCTAAAAAGGATATGGCCAAGTTCAGGACATTTCTCCATGCCCAACTCCGTGAGGTACTTACAAATTATGGCAAAGTAGATTTATTATTCTTTGATTATTCTTATTCGGGCACAGATGGAAAGGGTAAAGACGACTGGGATAGCGAAGGCTTGGTAAAGATATCTAAAGAATTACAGCCACATATTATTATCAATGATCGGTTAGGACTGAATGAATCTTGGGGTTGGGACTACATTACCCCTGAGCAGTTTATGCCGAACAAGTGGCCAGAAAGAGAAGGGAAGAGGGTAGAATGGGAAACCTGTCAGACTTTCTCGGGTTCATGGGGTTATCACCGTGACGAAAATACATGGAAGTCCCCCAACCAACTTATTGCCATGCTTATAGAAGTGGTATCTAAAGGTGGAAACTTACTGTTAAATGTAGGACCCACTGCCCGCGGGAATTTTGATGACCGTGCGAATGAACGACTCCAGGCCATTGGCCAGTGGATGAAGTACAATAAACGCTCTATTTATGGCTGTACTGCTGCACCAGAGGGTTTTCAAACTCCTGACAATACGTTTTTAACCTACAACCCAGAAACCAAGCGTCTGTATGTTCATATTTTACAATGGCCGTTTAAAACGCTTTATTTACCTGGTTTCAAAGGTAAAGTGAAATATGCACAGTTTTTACACGATGGCTCAGAGGTAAGTTACACTTCACGAAGCACTGCTAGTCCCGATGGGCACATGACTATTACGGCAGGAACTGAAGATTTAATCGTAACCCTGCCTGTACAGAAGCCTAACCAAGAAATACCTGTATTGGAATTGTTTTTGGAGTGAGTCCAATAAGTAATACAAGAGGAAAAAAGCCTGCTATTTAAAATAGCAGGCTTTTTTTTCGCCGGGTGCAGCTTTTGTTCATTTGATCTTGCTAGATTTCTTAGAAAAGTACAATATCAGAGGGTTTAATAGTTTCTTAATTTTTCCTTAAGGACTAATTAATACGACTTCCATTTATTTGTAGCATTTACAACAAAATTATTTATGAAACTCTATACTATTATAGTTTCTGTAATGTGTGTTTTAGTGCTTTCGTTTACTTCTGTGGCACAAAATAGAACCGTTTCAGGACAAGTTAAATCTAAGTCGGGAGAAGCCATAGCTGGTGCTACTGTGATCCTGAAAAATTCAGAAAAAAAATATAGCACTCTTAGTATATCAACTGGAGATTTTGAAATTAAGGATGTAGAAAACGGGAACTATGAACTAGTTGTAAGTGTGATAGGTTATGAAATCCATTCACAAAAAATTACAGTACCGATATCTCCCGTACAAGTAGTGCTTGAGGAGCAAATTACAAGTTTAAACGAGGTAGTGGTAAGTACTCAGAAACGTACCCAAAATCGTATAGATGTACCCATAGCTGTAAGTGCACTTAGTGGTAGGGCTTTAGATAATATGAATATTAGGCAATATGATGAGCTTGCCCAGTATATTCCTGGATTACAAATGCAGCTGCAAAGCCCCAATAACCCTAGTTATGTAATCCGTGGTATAACATCAGACGAGGGCGATACCCGTACTCAACACCGTGTTTCTGTTTTTCAGGACGGCGTATCTATGTCACGTTCCAGAGGTTCGGTTTCTGAGCTTTTTGATATGGAACGAGTGGAGGTTGTTAAAGGACCACAAGGAACACTTTTTGGGCGTGGAGCACAGATTGGTGCAGTACATTTTATCCAAAATAAACCAACTTTTGATCTTAGCGGAGAGCTAAACCTTGGATACGGAAACTATAACCAAAAGATAGCCAATGGATTTATTAATATGCCTTTTGCTAATGATAAATTCTCTAATCGTCTTTCATTTTACTACAATGAAAGAGATGGTTTTATTGATAATTACGCTGGTGGAAAACTAAATGGACGGAATGTAGTAGCTCTCAGAAACATACTACGTTTCCAGCCAAGCAAAAACACTACTGCCGATTTAATAGTTAACTACCAAAAAGATAATTACCCGGGAACAAGTTTCAAAAACGGGCAGTTTGCACCTCCGAATGGTGATACAGATGCCAATTCTATGGCAGGTTTAGACAAAGGGAAAGACCTCTTTATTAAGCGGGATGTATTAGGGACAAGTCTTTTGGTAAATCATAGCTTTTCGCCTGCTTGGGGCCTAACTTCTACTTCTGCGTACCGCCAATATGATTCCGATGAGTCATTTGATCCTGATGGCACTATGGCTCCAATTCTTTGGATTTCTGAACTGGCTAAAGGAAATCAAGTTTCGCAAGAGTTTCGTTTTAACTACGAAAACGATAGCAAGTTCTCCGGGTTTTTAGGTGCTAGTTTCTTCCATGAAAGTGCACAAACTGAATTACCTCTAAGAGTAAACGAACAAAGTCTTTACAGAGCCATAACACCTATGATACAGCAAGGAATTTCTGCTCAGTTAGTGGCTGCTGGACTTCCACAACAGCAGGTTGCTGCTTTGGTTCCTGCTCTATTCCCTCAGGAGCCCTTACTTACTAATGGTATACCAAATTTTACAAGCAACCTACCAAACCTTGTGTCTACCTTAGCGGCCATGGGTTTACCTATACAAGCTTTTCCTCCGGCTATCCAGCAAATGGTGGGAATGCTATCTAATGCTCCTTTAAACCCTAACCATTTAGAAACATCTTATGATTATGGGAAGAATACGGCGTATGAGATTTTTGCGGATGGGACATACAAAATAACTCCGAACTTTTGGCTTACCGGTGGTCTTAGAGGTAGTTACGAGCGTCAGTACGGAGGATACAGAGTAGATCAGACTACCACACCAAGTACAGTAGGTATGCTTATGGGTAACTACCCGAACATACTTTGGAAACCAACTCCGGGCAAAATTTCATTAGATAGGGACTACTTTTCGTGGGTAGGGCGTTTGGCTGCAAACTACATGTTTGACGATAAACGTAACAATATTTATGCAAGTGTATCCAGAGGAAGAAGACCGGGGGTAATTATGATTACACCGGTGGATACCACCTTACTAAAACCAGAAATAGTGGTGAGTTACGAAGCGGGAATTAAAGGCCGGTCGGCTGATCGTAAGTTTGGATATGATTTTACAACTTACTATTATGACTGGAGCAATTTCCAATCTAATTCTTATGAACTACTGAATGGAAATCTGGTATATATTTCTAGGGATGCGGGTAAGGCACACAGCTTTGGTATTGAGACGTCATTGAACTACAATATTTTCGGAAGGAGCTCTGTTTTTGTAAATGGAGCTTACATAGATGGGAAGTTTAACAAGAAGGATGAAAATGGTAACGAACAAGAATTGGCAGGGAATACTTTCCGTTTAACTTCAAAATATACGTTCTCTGCCGGTTTGGATTTGAATTTTCCTTATAGCCAAAAGAACAACTTCTACATACGTCCATCTTATGCCTACAAGTCTAAACTGTATTTTGAGAACACGAACCGTGAAGACTTGAGCCAAGAAGGATATGGATTAGCTCATATTAATATCGGAACGAGAATATACAAAAAAGGTAGTAGCCACTACGAAATCTCGGCTTTCGGGAAGAATATTTTTGATACAAAATACCTGATTGATGCAGGAAATACAGGTGATGCCATCGGAATGCCATCTTACGTTGGTGGAACCAGAGCTACCTTTGGTATCCAAATAAAAGCAGGATTTTAATAATGTAACATAACCCGAATTATGCAGTAGAAAAGCTACTGCATAATTCGGGCTTATACTTTTTTTGTAATACATAATCTAATGTTATGTAGTGTTTGATGTCCAGAATATCTACGGAACCATAAGATTTACGGTAATTATGTATTTTTACCATGTGTTTTTCTTTTAGAAAAGAGGTAATTATAATTTTTTACTCTTTAAACCACTCTGCATATTTTACATAATTATTTGCGGTACGCATAAAAACTTCAGCTAGTTCAGGTGTGATTTCTTTTATTTGTTTAGCCGGGTTTCCTGCCCAAACCGTACCTGGAGGAACAATGGTATTTTGGGTTATGATGGCTCCCGCTCCAATAATGCTGTTCTTGCCAATTATGGCTCCATCCATCACTATCGCTCCCATGCCTATAAGTACTTCTTCCTCAATTACACAGCCATGTACAATGGCATTGTGGGCTATACTCACATTATCGCCAATAATAGTTTTAGTTTTTTGGTAGGTACAGTGTACCACCGCTCCATCCTGGATATTTACACGATTACCCATGACTATACTGTTTACATCGCCACGCACCACGGCATTAAACCAAATGGTGCAGTTGTCACCCATTACAATATCTCCCACTAAGGTGGCATTGGGTGCAAACCAGCAGTTGTTTCCATGGATTGGTCTTTTATCAAGAACAGGTAGTATTAAAGCCATAAAAGTTTTTTTATCCTGCAATTTAATGCTAGGGAACCTATTATCAAATGTATCTTTGCATAGAACGTCATTGAGCTAACACTAATAATTATTTCCTATTTTCTCTGTTCTTGAGAAAAACATCTCATCATTTTTATGCAAAACAGCCAACTCAAAGGGTATATCTATGCCGCACTTTCGGCTATTTCGTTTGGTTTAATTCCTGTATTTATTATCCCAATAAAGAGGGCGGGCATTTCTATGGATGTTACACTCTTTTATCGCTTTCTGCTAGCTGCAATCATGATCTGGGCAATGATCATTATGCGAAAGGGGGGGCTGAAAATTCATAAAACCGATTTACCTAAATTGGTTCTCATGGGGGTGCTTTATGCTCTTTCAGCCGAGTTTTTGTTTCTAGGTTATGATGCCATGTCTGCCGGTATTGCCTCTACTGTGCTTTATGTTTATCCCATTATGGTAGCCATTATTTTGTCAGTGTGGTTTGGAGAGAAGATTTCTCTTTTTACCAAAATTTCAATAGGTTTGGCATTAGTGGGCGTGATGTTCATGAGTTTTGATGGCGAAGCCATGGATTTTAACTTCTGGGGCTTGCTTATTGTACTTACTTCAGCATTGTCTTATGCTCTTTATATGATAGTGGTAAACAAGGGTAACTTAAAAGCATCAGGTATAACTATTACTTTTTATTCGGTGTTATTTTCTGCGGTGTTTTACGCCGTAAAAACGCTTGTTACGGGCCAGTCTTTGGTACTAAGCTCGGGATATTGGCTAGGGTTTATTGCTGCATTTTCGCTAGTAACGGTTG
The DNA here is from genome assembly GCA_964489955.1 of uncultured Lacihabitans sp. Lineage (GTDB taxonomy): Bacteria > Bacteroidota > Bacteroidia > Cytophagales > Spirosomataceae > Leadbetterella. The sequence continues at coordinate 56,775 of CAZBAV010000006.1, forward strand.
TGGTTTCGGTGTTGTTTATTGTGTTGGCTATTCAATTAATCGGTTCTACGCCTACTGCTATTCTGGGAGCTCTTGAGCCAGCTGTAGCTGTTTGGATTAGCATTATTTTCTTTGGAGAAAACGCTACATTGAATCTCATTTTAGGATTGTTCTTTGTATTGTCTGCACTAGTGGTAAATATCTTAGGGGATGCCAAACGTAAGAAATCATTGGGTGCATAGCGAGGGGATTTGTCATTTCTGATAAAAATATGTTATAGTCCGGGTTAATCTTATTGGTTTTTTTGACTCATAATTGGATAAAGAAGGCTTATTCTGGGCTGTTATCCTTATTATTGTAATTCAAATTTTAAGGAGTTCATGAGACTGTATCTTGTATTTTTTTTCATTTCAATAAGTTTTTTTACCAGCCAAGCTCAGCATTTTTCTACAGCCGATGGTCTTTTTGACCAAAACAGGGCAGATACAGATTTAGGCTTACATAAAGCCAAAGGAGCAGAGAGCTTTACTGTTTTTTCTGGTGCAGAGTCGCCTTCCCGATTTAATAACGGAGCGGTTGTGACGGCATTTAAAGGGAAATTGTATGTGCAGTGGCAAACTTCATTAAAAGATGAAGATGCACCTGAAACAAAAGTGGTGTATGCAGTAAGTAAAAATGGGAAAAAATGGTCGGATCCAATAAACCTGGCTTTACCAAATGATACAGCCTACTGCACATCTGGTGGCTGGTGGGTAAATGGAGATACGCTTTTATCTTTTGTAAATGTGTGGCCTATAGGGAAATCTCCCATAATAGGTTATGCATATTATAGTCAAAGTACAGACGGTGTGAATTGGACTACATTAAAACCGGTTAGGATGTTAGACGGTTCTGCTATGCAGGGAGTAGTAGAGCAGGATCACAGGTTTGTGAGTGACGGCAGGATTTTAACTTCTGGGCATTTTCACCCCGGTTTAATGGTAAATCCTATTTTTACGGACCGAAGAGAAGGGCATTCTGGGTGGCAAAAAAGTAAATACTCTTATATTCAAAGTGGAGACAAGGCAAGCAGGGAAATAGAACCTAGTTGGTTTTTACAGAAGGACGGCAGTGTAGTGATGATTTTCCGAGACCAGAAAAGTTCTTTCTATAAGTTGGCTGCAAAAAGTGTAGATAAGGGCGAAACGTGGACGGAGACAACACTGAGCGATATGCCAGATTCCCGTTCTAAACAAAGTGCGGGGAATTTGCCAAATGGCACTGCATTTATGGTTCATAATCCTGTTTTAAAAAAAGATAGGTTTCCGTTAGCGATTGTTTTGAGTTCTGATGGAAAGATATTCAACCGTGCATTTGTATTACGGGAAGGAGGAGCCGACTTGCCGGAAAGAAAGTTTGAAGGAAAGGCAAAAACACTTGGCTATAGTTACCCAAAAAGTTTTGTGGATAAAAAGTATATCTATGTCTCGTACTCTGAAAACAAAGAGAATATTGTAATTACCAGAGTGCCTATTAAAAGTCTATATTAATGTTTGTAGCTGTCTATATGCCAGCACATTCGTCTACTAAATACAAAATCGATTCATAGTTTTTTCCTACAGCTTGGCTCATTGCCATTTCGCACGTTTTTGTGGAAGAGTAATATCCGTCGGCTTGGTGTTGTTTTACTTCTTCTGCTTCAAATCTGGTAGCAGAAGCTGTAAGTTCTGGTACAAGGAAACCTCTATCGCCTGCCATACCGCAGCAGCCGGCATTTATAGGAACCACCACTTCTTTTGCGAATGTGGAGGCTATTTTCACAAATTGCTCCCGGCTTTCTAAAGAACAAACCGGATGTAAAACCACTTTTTCTTTTTTGGTTTCTGCGTATAACTTGGGCAAAGCCATGTGATACAAAAACTCTACGCTATCCCATACGGTCAGTTTCTTAAACAGAGCTTTTTTCTCCTGACTTAAGGCAGGATAAATTTGATGTAAAGTATGTTGGCAAGAGGTCACATCTACCACCACGGGTAACTTACCTTCTCCACTGGAAGACCACATTTTATCAAAGATTTCATTGGCTTTGTAAGTATATGCGTCTTTAAATCCTTTGGAAGAAAAAATCTGGGAGCAACATGCATCTTGGTGGTCTTGTACTACCTTAGTTTTTATCCCAGCCTTATCACAAACACTATAAAAAGTCTCAATCAGGTTTTTTTCTTTTCCTTTGTAAGTACCCATCATTCGGGTAATGCAAGATGGGAAATAGACGATTGCCGCCTCCTGCTCATTCCTGAAGTCTAATCTAGGAGTCTGACCAATTTGCTCTGTCCAGAGAGGCATTGTGTCAGTTAGTTTCCTAAAGAATGAGGTTAGGTTAGGCATAGTATTTACACCTAAAATGCTGTTGGCTGCAGTTCCAAAGTTGATTCCCATGCGGGCCATTTTTACAACAGAACCAAAGTTTTGGGCTACTTTCAATGCCATTTTCTCCTCAAAAGGAGTATGGGTGTTTACACGCAGTTTTTTTACTAAAGTGCCCGTATTAATATCTACAGGGCAGTTTACGGCACAAAGTCCATCTACTGCACAGGTATCCAATCCATCAAACTGGAACTGGCGACTCAGTTCTTCATATTCCGCCTTCTTGTTTTCTTCCTTCAAGTTTTCCAGAATCCTACGCATCACAATCCGTCTCCTTGGCGATGCAGTAAGGTTTTTTGAAGGGCAACTAGGTTCGCAAAAGCCGCACTCTATGCATTTGTCCACTTCTTCCTCTACGGATGGCATACGTTTCAAATCTCGCAAATGGGCATCTCTATGCTCGTTAATTATCACGCCCGGATTTAGCAGATTTTGCGGGTCAACAGCCTTTTTTAGGCGTTTCATGATTTCGTAGGCTTCTGTTCCCCATTCGGTTTCTACAAATGGCGACATGTTCCTGCCTGTACCGTGTTCAGCTTTTAAGGCTCCGTCGTATTTTTTCACCACAAGCTCCACCACGTCTTGTATGAAAGCATCGTACCGGCTTACGTCGTTATCAGACCTAAAAGTTTGAGTAATTACAAAATGGATATTGCCATCTTTTGCGTGCCCAAAAATGATTCCGTTTTCATAACCATGCTTTACAAAGAGGTTTTGGATATCAATAATGGCATGACCTAGGTGAGGAAGAGGGAAAGCTACATCTTCCAAAATAACTGTTGTACCACTGGCTCGCACCGCACCCACAGCCGGAAACATACCTTTACGAACTTTCCAATAAAAAGCCTGTTGCGTAGGGTCAAGCGTAAACTTAGGTTTTTCTATTAAACTAAAATTCGGGATGTTGCTTTCGAACTTAGCCACAGATGCTTCCAGCTCCTCTAATGTATTTTCTTGGAACTCTACCAGAAGAGCCGAAGCATCTTCAGGCAAGAGCTTTACAATTTTAGGCATTCCATTCATATTTTCCACAGAGCGGAGGGAAGCCCTATCCATAAGCTCTACCATGGCTGCACCACATTCTATAAGCGGCTCAATGGCTTGGCAAGCCGAAAAGATATCGGTAAAATAAAGCAAACCTGTAGACTTAAATGCCTTGTCTTCTACGGTATCTAACACGGCTTCAGAAATAAATGCAAGCGTGCCTTCTCCACCAACCAAAAGATGTGCGAATATATCAAGCGGATGACTGTAATCTAGAAATGCATTAAGCGAATATCCAACGGTGTTTTTGGTTTTATATTTGTATCTAATACGGTCCTTTAGGTCGGTATTTTGTTCTATCTGTTGTTTTAGAACTGTTAATTCCTTAAAAAGATCTTTACAGTTTTCTTCAAATCGTTGGTAATCTTCCTTGTTTTCGGTAGAGAAGACCTGACCATCAGGAAGAATAAAACGAACATATTTTATCGTATGATAGGAGTTTTGGCTTACGCCACAGCACATACCGCTGGCATTGTTAGAGATAATGCCGCCCATCATAGCCGCACCGATACTGGATGGATCCGGACCTATCTTTTTTGCATGTTTTTTTAGGTAAGCATTTACCATTCCGCCCGTGATGCCTGGTTGCACACGTACAGTTTTTGCTTGATTTTCTATGCTTAGTTTTCGCCAAAAACGACCTAATTCTACCAAGATGCCATCCGTGATACACTGACCAGAAAGACTTGTACCGCCACCACGAAAAACCACAGGAGTGTTGGTTTTTTGAGCTAAACTAAGGATTTGAATTATTTCTTCCTCGGTTTTAGGCTGTACCACCACTTGCGGTATTAGGTAATAAAATCCGGCATCTGAGGCATAAGAAACCCTGTCGATGTATTTGTCTTTTACTCTATCACCTGAAATGATTTTTCTTAACTCCTGGCCTATCATAAAGTGGGTTTTTTATCAACCTATTTTTTGTAAATGGTGGTTGGGTACGACTGAGCTTTGGCATAAATGGTCATATCAGCTATGGTAACCCTATCAGGAGCAGATACACAGTATAAAATGGCATCCGCTATATCTTGTGCTAATAGAGGGTCAAACCCTTCATATACCTTATCTGCTCTTTCTTTATCGCCTTTGAATCGTACTGTAGAAAATTCTGTATTCACAGCCCCGGGTGCTATGTTGGTAACTTTTATACCGTATGCAGTGAGGTCTTTTCGCATACCTTCGCTAATGGCTTCTACACTGTGTTTGGTGGCACAATACACCGCTCCGTTTTCATATACATGCTTACCAGCTACAGAACTGATGTTGATAATATGACCGCTTTGTCGCTCCACCATTTGTGGCATAATGCATTTGCTTACATTAAGTAGCCCAATGACATTGCTATTTATCATTGCTGTCCAATCGGCCAGGTCTCCGTCCTGTATGGGAGATAAGCCGTGTGCATTGCCTGCATTATTTACTAAGATATCTATTTGGTTAAAATCAGACGGTAAGGAATGAATAGCAGCTTTTACAGCCTCAAAATCTGATACATCAAAGGTTAGTATGTGGCTTTTTACAGTTAATTTTTTTTGTAGTTCTTCTAATCTCTCCCGTCTTCTTCCACATAAAATCAACTTAATCCCTGCCGAATCAAAAGCCTCGGCAGTGGCCATTCCAATACCTGATGAAGCCCCTGTAACTAACGCAATCCTACCCATTATTTCAATGTATTATTAGAAAGGCAAATCTACAAAATACCTGTAAAGAAATAGAGTTTGGGATAATGTTTTTAGCGTGTGAGCTGTCTGTACAATTCTGTTTTATCCGGGTTAATACTAGATACTAGCTTAAAGACATCTTCCCGCTCTTTTTTGGGAGCCTGAGAGAAAACATTTACGAGTTCCTCACCTTTTGAATCAAAAAAGATGTTAATCATTGTGGCATTTGGCCGTAAGGTACTTAATACTTTAATCTCATTTAAATAATCAAAAATTACTTTACGGCTTTCTTCTGGTTTGGTAGAAAGGTTATCCAAGCCCAAGCGGTGGTATTTATAGAAACCTTCTCGGTAGATAGAAAACTGCTGATTTCTAAGGTTTTCCATAATCCAATAACGGTCACGTATATCGGCTCCACTGCCCCATGAACCGCCTACAGAGTTTCCTGCAAGGTTTACAATATTAAAAAGCCTGTCTACGTACGGATTGCCACCTAAACGTGAAAACGAATCATAGTCTACAGATAAAGCTGTAAGGGAATAGAAGGCTAAAATGCTGGTAAGGTTGTTTGTAAAGGATTGTTCATTGAACATCATTTGGCGGTTTTCCGGGTTAAAGGAAAAGTCGAAACTGCGGTCTACAAACTGGAAAACTACTGTTTCGTATGTTGTTCCAAAAACTGGCCTTACTACTTGAAAACGGGCAGTACCTGCATAGTTGTACTGAGACGGGCTATCGGTTAGGTTTATACTAAGGGAGCATTTAATCCGCTCGTTTTCTTTATAGGAATCATTTGTCCACTTCATTCCATTCATAAACTCGTTAATGGCTCTTTCCATTTCAGAGAATATTGTACGGTCTCCAGCGGTACTGGCCTTCATTTGAGAGTAATTTAAACTAACACGGCATTGCAGTTCTTGTGCAAATGCTGTGGTGCCTGCTAGATATAGAAGTAGGAAAAGTATTTTTCTCATGGGTTTAAAAATTTCAGGACAGCTGCTTTTATATCCGTTGCCACTTCTTCTTTTGGTTTTAGTGGAAACTGTTGTTTGTCCCCATTTTTATCAAAAATAGTAATTTTGTTGGTATCATAACGAAAGCCGGCTCCCTTATCTTGTAAAGAGTTTAAAACGATCAGGTCAAAATTCTTACGCTCTAGTTTTCCCTTAGCATTTTCTGCTTCGTTATTGGTTTCCAATGCAAAACCAACGTGTATTTGCCCTGCTTTCTTCTTTTTGCCCAACTCTCCGGCTATGTCTACCGTTTTTTCCAGATCTATATGCATCTGGTTTCCGGTTTTCTTGATTTTTGTGGTAGATACGGTGGCAGGTTTATAATCGGCCACAGCGGCAGAAAATATAACAATATCAGCTTTTGCGTGAAGGTTTTCTACGGCTTGGTACATCTCTTCTGCAGATCGTACATTTATGCGGTTTACTCCATCAGGATTGGGCAAGGTGGATGGCCCGGTTACCAGGTAAACTTCAGCACCGCTGGACTTAAATGACTTTGCCAATTCAAATCCCATCTTACCGGAAGAGTGGTTACTGATATATCTCACGGGGTCTAGGTCTTCTTGTGTGGGACCTGCAGTAATTACTACTATTTTCCCATTCAGATCACTGTTTTGTCGGAAATGTTTCTCTAAGACTTTAATTATTTCTTCTGGTTCAGCCATCCGTCCTTTTCCCGATAAACCGGATGCGAGTTCACCCTCATTTGGTTCAATGATATGGTTGCCAAAGCGTTGGAGCTTAAGAATATTTTCCGAGGTAGATGGATGCAAGAACATATCTAAATCCATAGCTGGAGCAAAATAAACCGGGCATCTTGCAGAAAGGTACACAACTTGCAAGAGGTTGTCGCAAATCCCGTTTGCTGACTTACCAATGGTATTAGCCGATGCGGGAGCGATTAAGAGAAGGTCTGCCCACAAGCCAAGTTCTACGTGGTTTGTCCATTCCCCGGTTTTGGCTTCTGAAAATGATAGTCCAACGGGGTTTTTAGATAGGGTAGAGAGTGTCAAGGGGGTAATGAAATCTGTAGCGGTTTTTGTCATCACTACTTTCACCAAAGCCTTCTCTTTCACTAATAGACGAACCAAATGAGCCACTTTGTAAGCCGCAATACTGCCTGTAACTCCTACAAGTATTTTCTTGTTTTCTAAAACCATTCTCAAAACTACAGATAATTTGACCAGTATTGTAAAATCTGTGTAAACAATACATTTAGTGTGTTGGATACTAGTTGGTATAGACCATCTTCGCAAACCTTAAAATTTAACTCCAAATATGCATAGGATATTTTTATGATTAAGAATAAAGATGGGCCTTTTTATCTAATTTATAGTATACTTAAATAGGAATGGAATTACACCAGCAACAAAAGCAGTAAAAGGGCAGTCGTAACAACATTTCCCAGTGAGTAGAAGAAGAGAAATGCACAAGTTTGGATAGAAAACAAGAATTAAATTTTTAACACCTAAATGGAGCTCCACAGCCCCTTTGAAATAGAGAAATGAAATATTTTTTGTGTACACTTTTCGTGATTGGGATACTACTAAAGGGTAGTAATTCTTTAGGGCAAAAGACCCGAGTTCAGGAATTAAATTACATTTTAGAGCAAAAAACAGAACTGGTTCTTGTGGCAGCCCACAGAGGAGCTCATAGGGATGTTCCGGAAAATTCACTTGCATCCATAGATAATGCGGTGGCTGCTGGTGCGGCTATTGTGGAGTTAGACGTAAGACAAACTAAAGATGGGGTTTTTATACTCATGCATGACAAGAGCCTAGACCGTACCACTACCGGCAAAGGGTTGGTAGAAGATCACACTTGGGCAGAACTCCAGCATTTATATTTATTACATGAGGGGAAAGCTACAGCCCACAAGATTCCAACCTTCAAAGAAGCTTTAGAGCATTTGCGTGGAAAGATATTGATAGATGTAGATTTCAAAGTCTCAGGTCTGCCTGCTAGAGAGGAAGCCTACAAATTGATAGAGAATCTGGGAGTAGAAGACCATGTTATTTTCTTTCTATATGATTTTAAGGAAATGGAACATCTGTATAGGATAAACCCTAAAATAAAACTTATGCCACGAGCCTATACTTACGATATGCTTGATGAAATCGTTGCATTGGGAATAACCAAAATCATACATCTTGATGAATCATTTACCGACCAAGAAAAGCTTAGTAACTTAAAGGGCTTACGACTTTGGGCTAATACTTTAGGCAAAGTAGATCAAGCAGCTAAAGATGATGTAGATGTGTTCGGCATATTTAGAAAAAAACATAATTATATAAATATTATACAGACGGATTTGCCAGAAACGTTATACCAATTTTTAAAGAAATGAGATACATATCCTTAATATTTGCTTTGTTTTGTCTTAGTTCGTGTAAGAAGGTTGCGATTCCATCTGTGCAAAAGACAATGGATCAAGTGGTAGACCGACTTTACGGAACGCTTACCTACCCGCAAATGGACACATTGACTCATGCCGGGGTATTAACTTTTTTAAAAGAAGGTGAAAAGGAGGCTTTAGCTACACAATATTGGAAATTTGGTGTAAATGTACCTGTAAAGGTATCATTAATGAGACATAAGAAACAGGAAGTTCTTCCTTTTTGGTTGGAGTCTGCTGGTTTCAAAAAAACAGAATTAACCGTAGCTAATGCCAATTATGAATATGAGGTGTGGCAGAAGGACTTTCCCAAGGGAGTAGTACAACTTGGGGTCAATGGATTTGATAAGCATAGGCCTGTATATTTTGTAGCAGTAGCTCCTCAGGAAGCAGCCCAAAACGTAGAGATTAGTCCTATTTTCCCCGAGAAACAACATATGACATTAATGGAGGTTGGAGCGTTTACGTACCACGATTGGGACGGGCTGGTACTCACAACTGTACCTAAGGAGTTGCAAGGACACACCCTACTGGCTACGGTGAGGGGTAGGGCTCGTGAAGCCCATGTGCTTGGAGCTTTCAGGGAAACCCAAAGCGTATCTAGTACTAATCCAGATCAAATTTTACTAACCTATAACCAAGATCCCGCAAATAGCGTAGCTATCAGTTGGCGTACAAATACCTCATCAGATAAAGGTCAGGTGATTTTTTGGGAAGAGGGGAGTCTCGATAAAAAAGTTATGGGTGTGAAAGCAAAGGCATGGCAAGATAGGATGCTCCGGAACGACAGGTATGTGCACCGGTTTACAGCTAATCTAGAAAATCTTAAATCGGGAAAAACCTATAGATATCAAATAGGAGACAGAGGGAGTGAATACACATTCAAAGTACCAGACACGACTGATAAGTTTAGCTTTGTGTGGTTTGGTGATACCCATAATGATGAAAAGTGGGGTAAGATGTTACAGATGGCAAACAAGAAGCATCCAAGTACCGAGTTTTATATGATTGCAGGTGATCTGGTGAATACCGGCTTACACCGGGACGATTGGGATAAGTTTTTTGCTTATTCAGGAGGCGTCTTTAGTGAAAAACCTATGATGGCCATACCGGGTAACCACGATAGTCAGGATGGATTGGGAGCGGGTTTGTACCAATACACATTACCGTATCCCTCTAACGGCCCCAAAGGTTTAGAACCGGGTTTAACTTATGCCTTTAATTACAAAAACGCTCTTTATTTAATGATAGATGCAGCATCTTTTTCCAATGATGATCAGACTGCTTGGATAGTGGAACAACTTTCTGCCTCAAATGCCACCTGGAAGTTCTTGTCGGTTCATTTTCCGCCATTTAATGAAGTAGAAGAGTATCCCGATTTGGTAGAAAAATGGGTGCCTCTTTTTGATAAGTATAAGTTGGACTTTGTTTTCAGTGGGCATTTTCATTATTACTTAAGAAGCTATCCTATGAGGGATGGTAAAGTAGGCGAGAAAGGCACTATTTATATGACCTCAGTAGGGACTTCTGCCGCCAGAGAAGCCAAAAGCCACCAACCGTTTGTGCAGAAAAGATTAGAAAAAGGTAATTTTTATCAAATGGTGGACATTGACGGGAATAAACTACATATGAAAGTCTACGATAACGAAGGAGTGGAAGTTGATTTTTTTGAAATTGTTAAATAAGTTTTTATTTGTATAAATATATAAATAATTAAATATTTAATAAAAAAACAAACTTACTATTTGGGGCATTTCGTTTTGTGAAAAATCGTTAAAGCGTCTCTGGGGATAAATCCGCTGTTTATAGCTTGGAATAACTTCAGTTTATTACTTGTAATTAAAATCTTGTAAGTATTTCTGAAAATAGTGTAAGGCTCTTTAGCTACGGATTAATGATTTTTGTAAAAAAAATGAAATAATGACTAAATCATATAATGTATCGGGAATGAAATGCGGAGGTTGCGAAACCAGCATTAAGAATGCACTTAGCAGTATAAGTGAAATTACAGGAGTGGAAATTAAAAGGGAGGAAGGAAAAGCAACGGTAGAAATGAAGTCTGATTTAGAAGTTGGCATTCTACAAGAAGCTATCGGAAAGGGTTTTGTTATAACGGAAGAATAATTAGGTTTGCCTTAAGGACGGAATAAATCAACCGTCCTTAGGGTAATTTTGTTTTCTACATAACTTTGGCTCTTATAGTTGGGTTTTTTATGTTCTCAGGTTTTCAAAAGGTTGAGGCCGACTGAATCTGCTAGTTGTTTAAACTTACTGCCCCTTTTAATGTAGGTGGTTTTAGTAATAATGCCATTTAATCCGAATTTTGGTTTAAAACATTTCTTCAAAAGACTTGTGCGGTCTTAGGCAGTCATGTAGTTTAGCATTTTTTATTTACTATAGGATGCGATACGATACGATAATCATAGGCGGAGGAATAGTAGGCTTAGCTACTGCTCTTTCAATTTTACAAAAAAGGCCGCAAACGCGGCTTTTAGTGCTAGAGAAAGAAAATGGGCCTGCAGTACACCAAACAGGCCACAACAGTGGAGTAATACACTCGGGACTATATTATAAGCCCGGGAGTTTGAAGGCCTTAAACTGTATAAAGGGGTACCACCAATTGTTAGATTTTTGCCAAAAATATGAGATACCACACGAGATATGTGGAAAAGTCGTAGTGGCTACGCGAAAAGAACAAGTTAGCATTTTAGATGGTCTATATGAAAGGGGGCAGCAAAATGGTTTGGAAGGTCTTGAGCTTCTTTCTCCTGAACAAATAAAGGAAATAGAGCCACACGTGGCAGGCTTAAAAGGGATCAAAGTACCGCAGACTGGTATAATAAACTATAAAGTTGTAGCGGAAAAGTACGCCGACTTAATCCAAGACCTGGGCGGTACAATAAAATATGGAGAGCGTGTATCGTCAGTATCAGAGCTTAGTGGAGTTTCCAATGTGGTTACCAATAAGGCCAGTTATGATACTACTTTGGTGGTGAACTGTGCGGGTTTATACTCCGATAAAGTGACCCAGTACACAGAAAAAGAAAAGGTTAATGTCCGGATTATTCCTTTTCGGGGCGAATACTATGAGCTAAAGCCAGAAAAGCATTATCTGGTAAAACATCTGGTTTATCCCGTTCCGGACCCCAATTTCCCTTTCTTAGGTGTGCATTTTACAAGGATGATAGAAGGCGGGGTAGAGGCCGGGCCCAATGCGGTATTGGCTTTCAGCAGAGAAGGATATAAGAAATTTGATATAAAGTTTTCTGAGTTTGGTGAAACTCTCGCTTGGCCGGGATTTCGGAAAGTGGCAGCCAAATATTGGAAAACCGGATTGGGAGAGTATTACCGGTCTTTTTCTAAATCTGCTTTTACTACAGCCCTGCAAGAGCTTATTCCCGAACTGCAGAAAGATGATTTGGTGCCGGGTGGTGCCGGAGTACGGGCTCAAGCATGCGAGCATAACGGAGGCTTGCTGGATGATTTTTCTATAATAGAGAATTTGCAGGCAATAAATGTAGTAAATGCACCATCGCCTGCGGCAACCTCGTCTCTTTCTATAGGCGAAACCGTTGCAGAATTGGCTTTGAAGAGGCTATAGTAGTATGATGTTGTTAAAACTGTCTTATTTACAATTAATATAATTAGATTTGCAGCTGGAAATCTGTATTAATGAATCCAGAATCACTTATTATCTTTAATTTACTACTGTACCTTTTAGGCTTTCTATTTTTGCTTGGCCTGAACAATAGTGTATTTGCCAGTATGTCGGGCTGGATTTCCCTACTCATAAATGTTCTTGGCCTTGTTTTTACGTCCAATCAGGTATTAAATATCCCCGGGGATTTTCAGATACAATATGAGTGGCTAAAGTTAGGAGATAAGTCTTTGTATTTTAGTTTTTTAATGAATGCCCAAACCAAATTTATGTTGGTTTTAGTGCAGGTTGTATCCTGCTTGGTTACGCTCTTTTCTACCAAGTATATGTCGGAAGATAAGGGACAAAATCGTTTTTTTGCATTCTTAAATCTCTTTGTATGCTCTATGCTGGGTTTGGTTCTTTCAGGTAACCTTTTCCAGATTTACTTTTTTTGGGAGCTTGTAGGTTTTTGTTCATATCTACTTATTGGGTTTTGGTATACTAAAAAGGCGGCCAATGCTGCAGCTATGAAAGCCTTCTTATTAAATAGGGTAGGAGATGCATTCCTTCTAACAGGTATATTTCTGATCTTTTATTTATATGGGACGCTGGACTTTGGTGATTTACTGGTGGCAGAAGTAATAGAAAGAGATTATGTTGTTTTTGATAAATTACAGCTTCAAACTATAGCTATTCTACTGGTTTTTGGAGGAGTTATAGCCAAGTCTGCTCAGTTTCCATTACAGGTTTGGTTACCTGATGCAATGGCTGGCCCTACGCCGGCTTCGGCCCTAATCCATGCCGCTACTATGGTTGTATCTGGCGTGTTTTTATTAGGACGTCTCCAACCTTTAATCACAGAAGACGCCGGTTTATTTATCACTTTTGTGGGGTGTATTACGGCTTTGGTAGGGGCTGTTCCAGCCCTAGTAGCTACTGACTTAAAGAAAGTCTTGGCATTCTCAACCCTTTCGCAACTAGGCTTTATGGTAGCTGCAATGGGTATGGGTGATGTAGCCGCTGCATTTTTCCATTTAACTACCCATGCGTTTTTTAAGGCGGGCTTATTTTTGTGTGCAGGTGTAATTATTAGCTATTTACACCATGAACAGGATATGAGAAAAATGGGGAATTTAACAAGTAAACTACCTATTGTATTCTATGCATTTTTATTATGTTCGGCGGCCTTGGTAGGTTTACCACTTACCTCAGGCTATTTATCAAAAGAAACTATACTTAATACGGCTTTCATCTATGGTTTAGAAGAAACAGGACTAAAGACAGCTGTGCCCGTTTTACTACTTGTAAGTTCTTTTTTTACAGGAATGTATGTGGTACGCATGATAGTGATGGTGTTTTTTAAGCGAGAGGATAATCCTGTGGATTTACTTATAGATAATACTAAGAAAACGGTGGGAGGTGCTATAAAATCTTTCCAAGATATCCTTACTGGTGACAATAAGGGGCGTTTTGGTGAGGAAAGTATTCTTTCTTTCATACGTGGATTAGGCGTTTTTGAGTTAGCTATCATCTTTTTAGCAGCATGTTCTACATATATAGTTTTCTCTTCGCATCCTCTGCATGCTGTAAATGTTTGGTTTTATCCTAAGTTTGGTATACAAAAGGAAATGTATACTTGGTTACCTTGGGTAGTAGGAGGTATTTTCATAGTAGCGTTATTAGTGAGTTATAATGTTACTTTAGAAGAAATTAAAAGATATTATTTGGGAGAAGGCAAACCAAAACAATGGCTATTAAGGCAGTTTTATATGGATACCTTGTATGAACGGGGTTTTGTGCGGATATATAGAGATGTACTTCCCGTGTTTTCTACTATAGAAAAAAAAGTGCTTGACGCATTAATTTCGGGCTTAAGTATGGCTACCATAACGTTTTCCAGCTGGACTTCAGTGTTTGAGAGAAAGGTGGTAGACGGGGCTGTTTTAGGTAGTTTTGCGGGTTTGAAAACAATAGGTGATAAGATACGGAAACTAGCAAAAGGTCAATTACAAAATTATATTATGGGTTTAATACTGGGTTTTGTCTTATTAGTTTTGGTTGCTTTATTATAGTTTAATATGGGTTCAAGTATACTAAGTTCTTTAATAGTAGTGCCTTTGGTGGCAGCAATAATAATTTTGCTTTTGCCTAGGGCGTATAAGACATCCTTTAAGTGGATTAATTTGGTTGCCCAAGTCATTTTGGTTATCAATGCCTTGACCATTATGGGAAGTTTTGATAAAGAAGATCCCAGCTACCAAATGTTGGAGCATTCGGAGTGGATACGACTTTCTCTTGGGGGGAAAGCCATGCTGTCTATAGATTATATTTTGGCTGTAGATGGTTTGTCGCTTCCGATGGTAGTTTTAAGTGCCATAGTTTTTTTGGTGGCTTCTATTTCTTCGTTCAAAATACAGGTTAAAGAGAAATCGTATTATGTGCTATTTTTGGTTCTTACTGCCTCTGTATTTGGTTCTTTTCTTGCGGTAGACTTCTTCCTGTTTTTTGTATTCTTTGAATTTATGTTACTACCCATGTATTTCTTGATAGGAATTTGGGGAGGAGAAAACAGGGCTTATGCATCCCTAAAATTCTTTGTTTATACATTTATAGGCTCTTTGCTCATTTTGGTGGTGATGATTTGCATGGTCATGTCTAGTAGTGATGAGTTTTTTAGTAATGAATATAGTAGCTTGGTTTATAGTTTTGACTTCAGGATGCTTAAAGATGCAGCCAATCTCATCCCGGGCTCAATTTTAGATATAGAAAACCCTAAATTGGTTTTTGGTATACCTGCCCGAAACCTCATGTTTTTGTTGCTTCTGATAGGTTTTGGAATTAAGTTACCTGTAGTACCTTTCCATACCTGGCTTCCGGATGCCCACGTAGAGGCACCTACGCCTGTATCGGTTGTATTGGCTGGGATACTCTTAAAAATAGGAGGATATGGTGTGTTAAGGATAGCCTATGGGATTTTGCCGGATGCAGCTGTAACATTTACCACTTTGGTTGGTGCTTTGGGTATGGTTTCTATTATTTATGGAGCCTTAAATGCTTTAGCTCAAACGGATCTTAAAAAGCTAATTGCTTATTCTTCGGTATCGCACATGGGATTTGTGTTTGTGGGCATTGCTGCTCTTAATAGCGAAGGGATAAACGGAGCAGTTTTCCAGATGTTTAGTCACGGGGTGCTTTCTTCTATGCTTTTTCTGATAGCTGGGGTACTCTATGAGCGTACACATAACAGAGAGATTGCCAATTTTGGAGGTTTGGCCACCAAAATGCCGGTTTATACGTTAATGGTCACTATTGCATTCTTTGGATCTTTGGGCTTACCATCATTATCTGGTTTTATTGGGGAGTTTCTAACCTTGTATGGAGGATTTCAGTCATTGGTTTTACCAAAGTTTGTACCGATAATTTCGGTAGTAGGATTAGTACTTTCTGCTGTATACTTACTTTGGACTTTCCAAAGGATGTTCTTAGGGCCTTTCCGCGTTAATGGAGAGCACTTGCAGGCTATGAAAGATCTGGGCCGAGAAGAAATAATAATGTTGGCCGGGCTGGCTGTTCTTACTATCTTGCTAGGGGTTTTACCAAATACTTTACTTGACTTTACCAATACTACGGTTCTTGAGTTCCTAAAATGAAGGAGATTTTAAATAGCACTTTATATATAGGGCCAGAAATTGTTTTGGTTTTGGGCATACTTTTGTCTGTACTTCTTGCTGCATTCGGCAGGGAAAAGAGCCGCCTCGTTTATTATACTTTTTTGGGTGTGGTTTTATGCTATATGTTTGCAATAGTGGTTAAATATGATAATGTCACAACCGAGGGAGTTAGTTTATTTGAAGGCCTTTTACACTTAGATAAGTTATCTCTCTTAGTAAAACAATTAAGTGCTATCTCTGCTTTTATTTTTCTGGTACATGCACGTTTTTTTCGGTATGCTTATGATAATGAAATATACATCATGGTGCTTTTTGTGCTATTGGGTATAAGTGTATTATCTATGAGTACGCACTTTCTTACTTTGTTTGTTTCTTTGGAGATCGTATCGCTTAGCTCTTATGTGTTAGTTAGTGCCAAAAAAGAAAAACGAAATTTCGAAGCAGGTATAAAGTATTTGATATTTGGAGCTACAGCTTCTGCAATTATGCTGTTTGGGGTTTCTTTGTTCTTTGGTATGTCTCATAGCTTAGATTTTGCATCGGAAGGTTTTAGCCAAATGGTGACCAAAAGTCCGACTTTTGCTGTGAAAATTGTGACATTGATGGTTCTTTCAGGCTTTCTATTTAAGATAACAGCTGCTCCTTTCCACCAGTGGGTTCCTGATGTTTACCAAAGTACTTCCACCCCGATACTTTCATTTTTGTCATTTGCCCCTAAAGCTGCAGGGTTTTTAGTTGTGGCAAGGATTGTGCATGCCGGGTTTGTGGACCTAAATATGATTTTGGTTGCTATAGTCTGCATTTCGCTTGTGGTAGGTAATTTGTCTGCCTTATGGCAAAACGACTTTAAACGCTTGCTTGGATATTCGGCTATTGTACATTCAGGTTTTATATTGGTAGGTCTCGTAAAAGGGCCGGAAACCGATTTCTATGGCACTTTCTTTTATTTGGCTTCTTATTTGCCTATGACCATGGGAGCTTTTTTCTTGGCCGATTTGATACACATGAAAATAAGCACATACGATATTCCTTCTATGGCTGGGCTAGGAAAAAAGTATGGTTTATTGGCATTTAACGCACTTATTATCCTTATTGCTTTAATTGGCTTGCCACCCACAGTGGGTTTCATGGCCAAAATGGTCGTATTTACAACTTTGTATGAAGTGGGTTCGTCGGCTGTAAATGGTAGTGTATATTATTTTCTGCTTGTTTTTGGCTTGTTAAATTCTGCTATAGCTTTATACTATTATTTAAGGCCGGCCTATTATATGTTGGTAGTGAAGCCCACTGAGGGCGACAGCTCTTATGTGAACAGCTTTTGGATGAGCGTATTACTATGCTACTTTAGTGCATTTATTATAGCATTCTTTGTTTCTCCAAACCTACTTAGTGAATGGATTAAGAATGTCCTTTTTTAGACCAGAATTAATACCAACGAAGATAGCAAAACTAGGACAATGATAACTTTCCTGAATAAAGCTTCTGGAATGACTTTCAGGATTTTTATTCCCAGAAAGCCACCAAGTAGCACAAAAGGGAAGGCTAGGAGGTTAAGGTATACGCCAGCCCATGACAGGTTGTCCCAAACCAAAGCTTGTAAGGGAACCTTGGTGTAGTTGAGGATCATAATAAACCAGGCTGCGGTGGCTGTAAATGTTACTTTATCCAGTTTTTTTGATAGCATATAGATAGATAAGGCAGGCCCTGCCGCATTACCCATCATAGTAGAAAAACCCATTACAAAGCCAAACAAAGGTGCGTACCACGGTTTTTTTGTGAATTTGTCTTTTAATAAATACTGGCTCCAAAGTAAGAATATCATTCCTAATACTATACAGGCCGCAATTATGATTTTAAAAGCCCGGTCATCCGTATACTTTCCCACTATTAAGCCTATAACGAGTCCTAACAAAGCCATTGGGAGAAGTTTTTGAACCTCCTGCCAGAGAAACGCTTTGCGGTAGTAGATTACTGCAATTAAGTCTGCAAAACATAGTAAAACCAGTACAATGCCAGTAGAGTATTTTGCTCCGAAAAGTATAGCAAACATAGGAATAGCCAATGTGCCTATATTAGGAATGCCAGTTTTGGACATACCGATGAGCATGGCACAGCCAAAATATACTGCCCACGCCCAAGGAGAAGAAAAATAATGTAAAGCGGATTCCACTAATGTAGCTATAGTTTATAGTGTTGCAAATGTAAATACTTAGATTTGGTAATGCTAAAAAAGTATGACTTGACTATTTATTAGATAACTTATCTTTGGAATTTCCACTTTGAATTTTGGAGGGTTATTAAATTTTACACCATAATATTAATACGCTTGGACTTTTTCGTATCTTTCGTTTCATGGAAAAAAGAACATCAATAGGTACAGGTATTATGAGTAGAAAAAGTAAATGCCAGTCCAAATAGTAATGTGTTTTTGTGTAAAATTTAAGAGATAATATGGAAATAAATACGGTTAATATCGGTGATAAACTAGCTTTGTTTAATGAGCATTGGTCTCCTAAAATTATTGGGGAACTCAATAATCAGCATGTGAAATTAGCGAAATTCTTGGGCGAGTTCGTTTGGCATAAGCATGATAATGAAGACGAAATGTTCATGGTAATTTCCGGCAAACTAATAATTGAGCTTCGGGATAAAACTTTAACAATAGGGGAGGGAGAGTTTGCAATAATTCCGAGAGGTGTGGAGCATAAACCGGTTGCAGAAGAAGAGGTTTCTGTTTTACTTTTTGAACCCGCATCTACACTTAATACTGGTGGAGTAGAAAATGAATTGACGAAGAAGGAGTTAGAAAAAATATAGGTTGCTGCTTACTTCAGTAAGTAACGTATAATAAATGTTCAACCCGAATTACGCATTAGATTATCTACTGCCCCAAAATGCTATTTCGTGTAAGGTTTAGTGCCCTCCCAAACCATAATTTACTATGTGTTTCACGGTATCTATTTTGTCGCATTTCGTTTCTCTTAAATAATGCATAATTCGGGTTATGGCTAAAGCAAAATGCAGCCACAATATTGCTGGTATACAATTTTGTTGGTCTTCATTAATCAAGTGCCGTTTTTTCTTGCTGTTTGTACGGAATTACATCAAGATGTTGTTTTGTGCTTGGATAGCAGCGGGCAGGTCTGTTGCATCCAGCATTTCTTTCATATCCGTTTCAATCATCACACTTATTTGCGTTATAGACACGTCATTTGCACTGCCTTCAAAAGGATTCATAGAACTATTTCCTACTGAATCTAGGGTCACAAAGGTCCAGCCTATAATGGTTGTGAATGGTATAACGAAATAGATGGTCCAACCTTCCAGAAAAGAGCCATCGCCCAAGTGGTTAAATTCCTTTAAAAGCCCGAAAGGAAGTAGAATAACGAAAAGATATAATAGGTACTCTGTAATGGAAGCAAAGTTTCTTGGGTAGGGGAAATTCTTAATGCGTTCGGCTTTTCCCTGATGGTCATAAAAAGCTTGTATACTCTGCTGGAGTTGCAATTGCTGGAAATCGCTTAGCTTACCTTCGTGGTGTAATCGGTTTATGTTTTCCGATTGTAAAGCCAGAGTTTGGGATGCTTTGTTTTGCTTGCCCATTAAATATTCAAAATCCTTGAGGTTCAAAAAGCCTTTCACTGCATCTTTCAAGGCTGTTTGGTGTTCTGGGACAGTGTAATAACCACTTTTATACTCGCTGTAGCGAGTCTCGTCCATGGTTTCCCATTTCCGAGACTCTCTGAGTTGATAGCGTAGAAAGGTAAGCCAAGCGAAATGCCTATCAAAAAAAGAACGGGCCAGCTCGCTCTCCTTTCCTCCTGAAAAGTCACGTGCTTTTACTGCAAAACTCCTGCTATCATTAATTATAGCTCCATAAATCTGACGGGCTTCCCAAAGGCGGTTGTAACTGGCATTGTTCTTAAATCCGACAATAAATGCTACAGCTGTGCCCAACATAGCTACTGGTAACCAGGAAATAGCAATAAAAGTGAGTCCAGCACAATACAGAACTGTGGGTACAAGTGCGATTAGGAAACAGAGGTAAATATCTCTTCTGCTCCAGATAATAAATTCTTTGAGATTGTATCTTTTCCCAATGTTCATTGTTAGTGAATTAGTTTAGTGGCGAAAAATACAAATTCTAAGAGAACTGTCTGAGTCTGTCCGTAATAATTATTTTTTTCTGAAGACTAAATGGAGTTTAACAGGGATTTCATCCGCTATAAGTTCGTTTTTAGCTAGGGAGAGAGGATTTGGAGACTTGTAGGTTATTCCCCACCAGGACCGCTGAATAATAGCTTCTGCAAGAACCACCGTACTTGCCTTTTCTTCTGTTAGTTTTACATTAAAAGCTATCTTCTTTTTAATGCCTTTTATTGTCAAAAAGCCCTCCACTCTATATTGCCCGGAAGCTCCGTTTTTGCTTATCTTAGTTCCGGAGAAAGTAGCCTTTGGGAATTTATTAACTTCAAAAAAATCTTCGTTTTTGAGATGATCTGCAACCCCATCCTTTCCTGGTTTTGCATCCAGACTCCTAATCGTGTTCATGTCTATTTCAAAATTGGCCTGGCTGATATTTCTGTCTTTGTCTAAGGTAATGCTCCCCGAAGAAAAAGAAATTAACCCTTCGTGACCATCAGTAGACATCCACATTTTACCTTTCCAGTGAACTTTACTTTCTTTAGTATCTAAAACAAGTGTGCTTTGGGTAAATGCTGGCAAATAAGCCAATAACATTAAAATCCAGATTTTTTTCATCGTGTAATATTTGTTTAAAGATGAGACAAGACTTTGTGTCCTGTAAAGGCCTCAAAACTATTTTTTACCGACTGGGAAAGTGTAAATAGAATGTAAATAATTGTAAATGAAATCGTAAATCTGTGATTTTGGAAATAACTTGCACTCATTGTATTTAAGTAGTGATAATGATTAAATATCCAAAGCATGAGCCTCGGTAAGTTATCTATTTTGCTGGCTCTTTTCTTGGCTTTTTCCTGCAACAATGTTAAGGATGAAGATAAACAGACCAACTTACTTCTCCGTAAAATTGGGCATCATCTTTTGTTATCTTCTGGAGATTCTACATCCCGGATTCTTCCAGTGCAGAAAACGGCTGTAAATAGGTATCAAATTACATTTGAGAATCAGCTTGAGATTATGCCAGATAGCTTGGCAAGTATAGTGGTACAGAATCTTAAAAAGGAAAAATCGGAAGGTCTGTATCGGGTGAGTGTATCTACTTGTTACAGTTCGGATATTGTATATGGGTTTGAGTGGGATTTGAAGAGCAATGATAGTATCCCATGTTTAGGAAGGAAACTTCCCAATAATTGCTATGTTGTAGAAATTGAAAAGATTGTTCCTACTCCCAATCGCTCTCTTCTTTACGGATTTTTTATCGTAATTATTCTAGCGGGACTTGCACATCAGATTTACCAAAGAAGGCTTAAAAAAAGTACCTTAGTAGATAATGATACCGATGAATATCAGAAGCTGGGAGCATTTAACTATTTTCAAAAAACGGGAGTCCTTACACTGGAATTTCAAAAAATTGAATTGACAGAAAAAGAAAATAAGCTTCTGAATATCTTACTGTTTCAAGCCAACGAAACGGTGAGCAGAGATTTTCTGCTCAGCGAAATATGGGAAAAAGAAGGTGTATATGTCATTAGCCGTAATCTGGATGTCCTGGTGTCAAAACTCCGTAAAAAACTATTAGCTGACTCCACAATAAAAATCACAAATAGCCATGGAAAAGGCTACAAACTGGAGATGTTGCAATAGGAAAAATGTTTTATTCCGATTTAGAAGTACATATATTTTCTTTTGAATTAAGGATTCAATATCATTATAGTTTGATATAAAAACTATATGATTCTTATGTTGGTTAAAATGACTAAATTATTTGTATCAGGAAGTAATTTACTTCAGCTACAAACTTATCTTATCCGTCTTTTATTTTGCTTTCATATCTATGTTTATAAGTAAATACGGGGACTAAGAAGAAAAATGCGTTTGTTCAATGGTAGATTTATCGGTACGATACTACTGCAGTTTGTCGGATTTAGGCGGTCTAACAAAGTTTAGAGGTTTTTTCTTAAAATATCGCCAAAGTATCCCCATAAATTCAGGATATTCCCTAAGGTGGATTCCTCGAGATTTTACTGCCACAAAAAAAGCTAGCGAGAAACTCACCAGGAAATTACAGAAACCAACACCTAGTACTCCAAAAAACACAATGGTAAGATATACCCAGTCTATATTCTGTAAACCGATTCCATAGACAGCTATACCCGTATTACCAGCAGAAATAGTTATGTGCCGTATATCAAAAGGAATACCAAATACCTTTCCAATCATACCGGACATTCCTAAAAAGAAACCCAAGGCTATGCTACCAATTATGGCTCCAGCATTTTTCTTGATGTATTTGGCTACTTTTTGACGGGTCTTTTCGGGTAAAGAAAGCCTAAGAAGAGGGTGTTGGACCAGTCTCTCGTCTATTCTCCTGAATTGTAATTTGTTTTGTACATAACCGGCAATTATGCCACTTAAAAATAGAAAAACTCCCGTATTGCACGCATAAAGCAGTGATAAACTATGCCAAGGGTGTTGTTCTTCCAGCATGTTTAGGGCTGCTGCTCCTCCCGCCACTTTTGCTCCAACTAGTAGGTGGTATGCCCACGCAATAAGGTATGTACCTGGAAAAACGATTATTAGGTTTCCAAAAAAGGAAGCAGTCTGGCTTCTAAAAATCTGGGATACGGTTACGGCTAGGTTATTTAAGTCGGGTCTCCCGGATTTCTTTTGGTCCAGGGAGGCTGCCACGGCACTAGCGGTAAAAGCAGGTTGCTTGGTAGCAAGAGTTGATCCGGTTTGTTCTATTGCTATAAAACCCAAACTGTAGTTTGTACTATACAAAAAACCTGACCAAAACGGAGGTAATACTAGTTTTCCCAATAGGTTTTTGAATAGAGCCACAAACACGATTATAAATCCTCCCCACATGGCACTTGTAAGCATTTTTGCATATTCTTTAGCAGATGAAGTAATATATTTACTTCCTTTACTTCCTTTATGCTCAGCTATTTGGTAGGCTACATAACCCATCCCTTGAGAAAAAAGCTCACGGATACTGTTTCTACGATTTTCATTACGGACCAAAATTTTAAAGAGCCCTACAAAGCGGTCAGTATTAAACTCTTTGTTGTTGTCCATAATATCTACCACTACTAACAGGCGTTGGAGCTTTGCCGATAAGATTAGTAAAGCGTAAGTCTGGCGGAGGCTTGTACCTCTTTCTTGTTGTCGCTCCCTTATGTTTTCTATTTCCTTTTCTCCATCAAGCAAAACGGGGTAAAGTTGAGCCAGTACAGCCTGAATGTTCTCTGAATTGGTTTCCTTATAAAGACTTTGAACCAAATGGTTTTGGAGGATAAAAGGATTGTTTTCGGTGGTTATTTTGTCTGAACAAAACTGCAAAACGTCTTTTTCTAAACCTAGCTGGGCTATCTGAACAGAAAGTATAAGCAAGGCTTCGTTTAGATGTTGGAGCATCCGCCGGTCGTTCGTTGCCACAGAAGATTCGAGTTCTTCTACAAAAGTTATCCACTTTTCTTGCGGAATCTCTTCTACCCAAATATAGTCATCTTTCTTATAGAAAACACGGTCTATTACATACAGGAAGTCATTGGCACTTTGTAAAGGCGGAAGAAGTTTGTGCTTTATTCTATCCGCAAACTCCTGGGGTAATCCACCTGCCAGAGGGATTCCGCTTTCTGTAAAGGTAGCAGTAAGGTTAGTATCAAAAAATTGAACCAAAAGGGCTCGTTGGATTTTAGATTTTACTGGTGGGTTTTGGCTCAAAAGAACCGTAACTCTTTCTATATTGGTTTCTGCACTTGTAAAGCCCGGATGAGCTGACGGTCTTAACTCTTTAAAGAGCTGCACTAGAAAATCGAGACTCTCTTCGGTAGAATTTATAGGGTAAGAATCTGGGTTTTGGATTACTTTATTGAGAAAGTCGGTTCTTTTCTTTTTTCTTTTAAACATCGGTCTTGTGTTGGGATGGGCATCCTAATGTTAAAAAATGATATGCAAAAGTAAGTGTATTTTCTTTAAGTACCCTTTATAACCATTGGAAACCCCATGTGAAAAACATAAGGTTATAGATACTTTTCTACCAAACTACTTAGAATTTTCTCATCTTTGGCGTTAAAAGATTTTGTGCTGTCATGTGGCACGTAGTGTATCTTGTAAGAAAGTAGTGCTGCTTCTGGCTTGGCTGTATTGTAGCCTATCATCCGAAGGGCAGTTAATGCATCAAATTTAGGATGGACTTTTACGGCGGTTGTATCATACCAAAATCCAAAACCCTCTTTGGCCAATCTCTCCCAAGGAAAATAACGACTCGGGTCTACTTTTCTGCCGGGAGCTATATCTAGGTGACCCAAGAAATTACCTTGGGGGATAGAATATTTGTTTTTTAAACGAGTTAATAGTGCCAATAAACTTTTCGTTTGCTCCTCGGCAAAAGGCTCGTTTCCATTATTGTCAAGCTCTATACCTATACTGACACTGTTTAAGTCAGTAAGACTGCCCCATTTACTTACTCCTGCGTGTTGCCCCCGGAGTAGGTCATTTAGCATATAATATATAGTTCCGTCACGGCAGATTACATAATGCGAGCTAACTTTGGTTTTTTCTATAGTAAATGTCCTTAATGTTTGCTCACAGCTATTTTGGGCAGTATGGTGTATAATCACAAAATTAGGCTTCCTGGTGCCAAAATTAGTAGTGCCCACAAAAAGGTGGGTAGAATCTACTAAAGGAAATGCGGACAATTGTCTTGCATACGCCTCCACCTGTTTTTTATAGATTTTATTGCTGGCTTTATAGGGATTTGATACACATGACACAAAAAAGACGAGAAAAAGAAGGAAGACAAGTTGTTTCATAAAAAGGGGAAATCTAAACCAAAGCAAGTTAATAAATAGCACTAATTAAAGTAGGAATATTGGCTTTTAAATTTTTTACTTAGTTTTTATATTCAATAAAGAGTTTTGGGTTCGAGATATCGGTAATTTTGTGTGGTCATTAAGACTGAAGATTACATGAAAAAGAGTTTAATTTCCTTAGCGTTCGGTTCATTTGCTATTGGTATGACCGAATTTACGATGATGGGAATCCTACCCGATATAGCAAAAGACTTAGCAATTGATATTCCCACGGCCGGCCATCTTATAGCCATTTATGCTTTAGGTGTGGTGGTTGGAGCTCCTGTTTTAGTATTATTTACTTCAAAATACCCACCAAAGAAAGTGCTGCTTTTTTTGATGTTTCTGTTTCTGGTATTTAATGGTATTTTTGCCATAGCACCAGACTATTATACCCTTATGGTGTCTCGTTTTATGTCGGGCTTGCCGCATGGAGCATTTTTTGGAGTGGGTTCTGTTGTGGCCACACAGTTGGCAGATAAAGGCAAGGAAGCACAGTCTATAGCTATAATGTTTACAGGAATGACTATTGCCAATCTTTTGGGAGTGCCATTAGGAACGTACGTTGGCCACCATTATTCTTGGCGTACCACCTATTTATTTATTAGTTTGTGTGGTGCTGCCACCATGACTGCTATCTATTTTTGGTTGCCAGCCATAAAATCATCTTTTACAGGCAATGTTTTTAAACAACTGGATTATTTCAAGTCGTCTCTGTCTTGGGTTCTTGTGGCTATGGTTTCTATCGGTACAGGCGGCCTTTTTGCATGGATGAGTTACATTGCCCCTTTGATGACAGAGGTGGCACATTTACCAGCAGACACTGTACCATTTATTATGGTTTTAGTAGGTTTAGGTATGGTAGTAGGTAACCTTCTGGGCGGAAAATTAGCTGATTCTATTTCCCCTATAAAAGCGGTTATCGTGTGTTTTTCATCTATGGCCATATGTTTGGTACTGGTTTATTTTACAATAGATATTTCAGGAATGGCATACGTGTGGGCTTTTATAACCGGCATGATTTCGTTTACAATCGGCTCTCCAATACAGATGGTACTCATAGGATCCGCCAAAGGTTATGAAACCATAGCCGCAGCTGGTGGTCAGGCAAGTTTTAACTTAGGAAACACTTTTGGAGCCTATTTTGGAGGATTGCCTATTGTGTATGGGTTTGCGTATAATTCTCCCCTTTTGGTAGGAGTCGCTATGGCTTTAAGTGGAGTGGGTATTGCCACTTTTGTATTAGTTAATAAACTACTTTTGCCCAGAAAAAGTGTAATTTTGGAGAAAGAACTAGCCAATGGCTAACTTTCTCAGTTTAGAATATTTAAGAACTGGCAATGATCGCCAGAAAGCAGCACATGATACACTAACTGAAAACCATATGTTCCAGCAGTTAGTGGCGTATAATCCTATTTTGGTTGGGACTATTCCTATAGGTATTGATATTGAAAACAGCGACTTAGATATTATATGTGAAGTGGAGGATTTTCAAGGATTTTCAGATTATTGTAAATCAATCTTTGGCCAAATGGAGGGTTTCTCGTTAACTTATAAGCCTGATAGAGTACTTGTTAATTTCGTGATTGGGCTTTTTCCTGTCGAGATTTATGCTGAGAATGAGAAAACAAGCCGCCAAATGGCTTACAGACATATGCTTATTGAACATGAGCTGTTGCAAATAAAAGGTGATGAATTCCGAAAAGAAATTATTGCTTTAAAGAAACAAGGATATAAAACAGAACCAGCCTTTGCTAAACTCCTTAATCTATCAGGCAATCCTTATTTGGAAATTCTAAAATTCGAAGAATAGTAATTGAGTATTCCCAACCTCGGTATTATTCGAATTTAATATTTATCCACTATCATCAATCACTCACACCTTAACCACTTTCTCAAACGCTCTCCTTGCACTTCCTCTAAAGTACACTTCTCCACAGTACGTATACTGCAGTTTTTCTAGGATGCGTAGCATAGCGGCATTATCAAAATTGGTATCTACTTTAATACTAAAAACACCGTGGTCTTTGGCATAATCTTCTAACATACTGAATAAGACGGTAGCTATGCCTTTCCCTTTCGCTTTTTCAGCAGCAGCCACACGGTGCACTACAAGATAATCTCCATTCGTAAGCCACTTTCCTTCAATATCATCATAAGCAGGTTCTTTGTCAAAAATTATAGCGGCATATGCTAGAATTTCGTCCGCTTCTACCATTACATGGGCATAACCTTTGTCAAAATCATTTTGAATCGATTGGGGATTGGGATATCCGTCTTGCCATTGGTTACTACCTGCCAGCTTACGCTGTTCTATGGCGTATTGTAAGATTTCCCAAACTTCGGGTAATTCATATTTTTCGGCTTTACGGAGAATCATTTCTTTAGTGTTTTTACAAAAATACTAAACTACTGACACACCTTTGTCACATAGCCCGGGCATCTTTGCTAAAAAAGAAAAAAATGAAAATTATTGGCATTTCAGTACGTACAAGTAATCAAAACGGACAAGCGGCAATGGACATTCCGGCTTTATGGCAGAGGTTTTTTCAAGAAGGTGTAAAAGAGCGTATTCCAAACCTGAGCTCCAATGAAATTTATTGTATATACACCCATTATGAAGGCGACTATACTCAGCCCTACACCACCATATTAGGCTGTGAAGTATCTAGCTTCGAAGATATTCCCGAAGACTTTACAACACTAGAAATAAACATGGGAAACCATACTAAGATTGTAGCCAAAGGAAATATAAACGATGGTTTGGTATTTAAAGAGTGGCAAAAGATCTGGAGTTCAGATTTAGATAGGGCTTATGTAGCAGATTATGAAGTCTATGGACAGAAAGCTCAAAACCCTGAAAATGCTGAGGTAGAAATCTATGTGGGTTTGCGTTAAAGATTGTTAATAGCTTGTTTAGGAGGGTTTTTTCTTAGTACTTTTCACAAATGAAATTTACAGCAGTGAATAAAATCCTCCTTTTTTTTCTCTTCTTTCCCTTATTGGGAACGGCTCAGCTTAGCTATTTTGATAAATACTATCCGCAGATTGACAGTGCGGAATACGCTTTCTCC
This sequence comes from uncultured Lacihabitans sp., assembly GCA_964489955.1. Classification (GTDB taxonomy): domain Bacteria; phylum Bacteroidota; class Bacteroidia; order Cytophagales; family Spirosomataceae; genus Leadbetterella. Next base: position 84,657 of record CAZBAV010000006.1, read on the forward strand.
CAAGATAATTTCAAAGAAGCAATTAAGCATTATTCACAAGCATTTAAAGAGGTAGAAAAGCCACTTGTACGTGATATATATAATGGAGTGGTTTGTCATTTTTTAACAGGAAATATTGATGCAGCAAAACCTTGGTTAATTCTATTGGCCAAGAAAGATGTAGACCCTAAACTGTTGGAAGTTCAGGAAGCTTTTAAAGAACCCCAGATAAAAAAAGGATGGGAAGCATTCAAGCCTATGTATGAGCAGATTAGGCTTGGGGAGGAAAAGGATCTGAAACCAGAAGCAGATGAGCTAATTGTGCTTATAAATGAAAATATAGGAAAACATAATGCTTTTTGGGAGGATTTTCCCAAAGCATTTGTAGAAGGTGATACTACTCAGTTTACTGCTGTCGAGCTTAAATCTTGGAGGGACAAGGCTAAAGGAGCCAGAGTTTTCACTCAGACTATTTATGATGCCTGCACCCGATATATTTTGGCACATGGGGTTCCCTCTGAAAGTGAAATGTCGCTTGTCAGTGAAGACTTACTTATGAACCCGCTGACATATTTCTTTGATAAAGGATTTATATATTCTAACCTACATGTTACTTCAGATTCTTTGATATTGGGTAAGCCTAAAGCAGTAGTGATTGCGGAGGTCAATAGCAAGCTTTTATCCGAAGTAGATAAGGGACACATCCATCGTGATTATGTACTGAAACTAGTGAAAATGGATTATAAGTTGGAGAGTCTATTTTTTATCAAAGCCAGAATAGCCCTTGAAATTGACTGCGGTGTAGAAAAAACGCAACTGTTCTTAAAGCCCAAGTTAGATAATCCTTCGCGGTATTTCGATAAGTTATTAGGAGGAAATGATGATATTTTAGAGGTTAAGGGCCAATATGCAATTCTAAAGAACGAACTTTTTCTAGTAAGTAACGTACCAATTTATGAAGATGTAATTATTGATTCATGCGATGAGCTGCAAGAACTAAAAGCCAAATATAAAGCTGTTGATTTACGGGTCTTAGAGCAATAGACCGACCTAAATCTATGCCATTCGGTTAAACCTGTTTAGGTTTTAGTCCTTGGTATGGATTGATTGGTCAGTTAGTGGTAATTACTCCTCCATTTTTAGCGAAGTTGAGATAATCTAAAAAAACATTTTCCCAATTTCAGATTTTCTTCTATTTTTGCATCATCAATACGTTTAGTACGGATTGATTTATAAAGACGGGCGGAGAGAATAGGCTCTATGAAACCCGGGCAACCATGCAGAACGCTGTAAAGGTGCCAATACCTACCTAAGTGGCTCAAAACGCCGTTAGGAATTATAAACCAATGTCGTATTTTCTCCTAAGGAATTTTAAGATGTGGTTTGTAAAAGTGGGTTTTAAGTAAACCCAAGTGATTTTGTATACATAATCATTAAACTTTATATATATGTCAAACCTTAAGTTCGAAACATTACAGTTACACGCAGGCCAGGAAGTAGATCCGGTAACACAGTCACGGGCTGTGCCTATTTACCAAACTACTGCTTATCAGTTCAAAAACTCGGAACACGGAGCTAATCTCTTTGCTTTAAAAGAGTTTGGGAACATTTACACCCGTATAATGAACCCTACCAATGACGTTTTCGAGAAACGTATTGCAGCTCTTGAAGGTGGCGTGGCTGCTTTAGCGGTGTCTTCTGGTCATGCAGCACAGTTTGTGGCTATAAATAATATCACTACTGTAGGCGATAACTTCGTTACCAGCTCTTATCTCTACGGAGGTTCCTTTAACCAATTTAAGAATTCTTTTAAGAATATAGGGGTTGAAGCACGTTTTGCCAAAGGCAATGATGTGGCTAGCTTTGAAGCCTTAATAGACGAAAAAACTAAGCTGATTTACCTTGAAACCATAGGTAACCCGGGACTAAATATTCCTGACTTTGAAGCTTTTGTGGCTTTGTCAAAAAAGTATGATTTGCCAATAGTAGTAGATAATACTTTCGGTGCAGGAGGAGCTATTGCACAACCGCTTAAACACGGTGCCCATATCGTAGTAGAGTCTGCTACCAAATGGATTGGAGGACACGGGACAACCATGGGTGGAGTGATAGTTGACGGTGGAACTTTTAACTGGGGCAATGGAAAATATCCGCAGTTTACATCGCCTTCTCCAAGTTACCATGGTTTAGTATTGAATGATGTTTTCGGTCTTAATGGCCCTTTTGGAAACATCCAGTTTGTATTAAGATGTAGGGTAGAAGGTCTTCGTGATTGGGGCCCCGCACAATCTCCTTTTAACTCGTTTTTGTTAATACAAGGACTAGAAACCCTTACTCTACGTGTGGAAAGAACCAACGAAAATGCACTGGCATTAGCAAAATGGTTAGAGTCACATCCTGAAGTTGAATCGGTGGTTTATCCAGGACTGGAGTCGCATGAAGATCACGGGTTGGCTAAAAAATATCTCCAAAGAGGTTTCGGCGGGGTGCTTTCGTTCCAGTTGAAAGGAGACAGGGCAAGGGCAGAAAAATTTGTAAACAGTTTAAAATTGATATCCCATTTGGCTAATGTGGGAGATTCCAAAACCTTGGTAATTCACCCCGCATCCACTACTCACTCACAGTTGAGCGAGGAGGAGCAAAAAACGGCGGGTGTAGCACCTAATTTATTGAGGTTCTCGCTGGGTATAGAGCATATTGATGATATCAAAGCAGATATAGAGCAAGCATTGTAAGAATGATAAAAAATTTAGTTTTTAAAAATAGTTCTCCATTCCACTTAGAAAGTGGGGAGTGGTTACCTGAGTTTGAATTGTCGTACACTACTTATGGAGAGCTAAACGAAGATAAGTCTAATGTGGTGTGGGTGTGTCATGCCTTTACAGGTAATGCTAACCCATCCGATTGGTGGAGCGGGCTTATTGGGGATAAAAGACTATTTAACCCAAGTCAGTATTTTATAATTTGTGTGAATGTACCGGGGTCGCATTACGGCTCCACCAATGCCCTCAGTACAGATCCACACACTGGCCAGCCTTATTACCATAGTTTTCCGTTTATTACTATTAAAGACGTGGTAAACACTTTTGAGGTGCTTCGTCAATCTCTCGAGATCGAAAAGATTAAGTTTCTTTTGGGTGGTTCTTTGGGTGGTCAACAAGCTTCTGAGTGGGCTGTGGCCTATCCGGATGTGATAGAAAATCTTGTGCTTTTTTCAACCAACGCTGTGCATTCACCATGGGGTATTGCCTTTAATGAAACCCAAAGGATGGCCATTGAAGCAGACCCAACCTGGGTAGATAACTCGGCCGATGCCGGCCGTGACGGCATGAAGGTAGCAAGGGCCATTGCTTTATTGTCATATCGAAACTACCAAACCTATAACCGTACCCAAAGTAGGGATGGAGAACAGGTAGATTTCTTCCGTGCTAGTACGTACCAAAATTATCAAGGCGAAAAACTGGTAAGGAGGTTCAATGCCTATTCGTATTGGACACTTACCAAAATGTTTGATTCGCACGATGTATCCAGAAATAGAGGTACGCTTAAAGAAGCTTTGGGCAGGGTGAAAGCCAATACTCTTGTTATAGGAATCACTACAGATATACTTTTCCCGCCGGAAGAGCAGCGGACTTTAGCCCAGTTTATCCCAGGAGCCAAATATATAGAAATAGACTCAAGTTATGGACACGATGGCTTCTTGATAGAATTCGAAACCATGAGCAAGGTTATTACAGAGTGGTTGACTTAGGAAAACTGCTTGTCGTATTCGGTTGCATCGAAACCTATTAAATGTATTTTCCCAGATTCTATTATAGGGCGTTTAATAACAGATGGTTTCTCTTGGAGAACAGCTACTGCTGTTATTGGGCTTTCTAAAGCCACTTTTTGCTCATCTGTAAGTGCTTTATAGGTGGTACCTTTTTTGTTAACTACTTTTTCTAAGCCAAAAGTAGCTATCCATTCTTCTACTTTTTGTGCAGGTACGCCATCTGTTTTATAATTGTGTAAAACTGTCTCTAAACCCTTTTTTGAAAAAAAATCACGTGTTTTTTTTATAGTATCGCAGTTCGGAATGCCGTAAATTGTTGTCATAAATATAGTTTTGAGGTACAAAAGTAGACTGTTTTTGTGGCTAAATCAATTTTTGAAAGCCCACTTATGAACGTTAGTGACCTAAGATATACATCAAAAAATATTGAAAACGCTGTATAGAAGCATACTAGAGAAAACTAAAAAGGCTGGGCTTTGTTCTAAGTTATTTTTTCTAAGACCCATGTAATCTAATATCTCAAAGAATAGTAAATTATTAGCCTAGCTAAGGTTATTGGTGCTTAAGATATTTTTTTCATTTTGTATTTTTTTCAAAAGCAACGCGACAGTTGTGTAAAACGTTATATTTGAAGAAAATAAATAAATCTATATGAAAAGAACCCTTTTACTCTTCACAGTATTATCTACTATTGTCCTTTTAGGTTGTAAAGGAGACCAAGGAGCAGACGGACTTCCCGGTGTGAATGGAATAGACGGAAAGGATGGGAATGCCAATGTACAATCCCGCATTATAACAGTTTATCCTACTGAGTGGGTTGGAGATTATGATGGATATTATGCAGAAGTGTCTGTTCCTATCATAACCCAAAATATCCATAATACAGGAGTGGTTCTCTGTTATTTAAAGTTAGGGGATTATTTCATGGCTATGCCATTCTCTTACTACTCGGGAGAAGGCTATAATATTCTTTACTCTTTTATGCATGCAGTAGGGAAAGTGGAATTTGCGTACCAAGATGATGACGGGTATACTTTTAAGCCAACTCAGAATGTGGTGTTCAAGGTTGTAGCCATTCCTTCTAGTGAACTTCAAGGTAAAGCAAATATTAATTTTGAAAACTACGATGAAGTAGCAGAAGCTTTTGGATTAAAATAAAGCAATCCACCAAAGGCATAGAAAAATTTCTATGCCTTTTTTTAATCACACTCTAGCGTGTTCCCTAATTAGACTTAGATTTTGCAAGCAAACCAGATGGGAAGGTAAAGTTGTTCTCGACCCTCCGCATCCAGATTGTTATAGGGTTTATTTCGGATATTAGTTTAGTTTGTGTTGATTTATTAGTTCTTTCAATTGATTCTTGGTTTCTTTATACCCGCATCCAATTGCTTATTTCTTTTAATTTACGGAGCCAAAAAAATGGTGAAGTTGGGCCTTTTTTCTTCTCGAGGCTGTCACGGTAGTACCGTCTGTTAGAGTTACCTCAAATGTGTTTCCATATGGTTCTATATTGACAATATGGTCTGGATTTAGTAAGCACCCCCTACTTATTCTAACGAACCCCTGTACGGTATCTTTTTTGTCTTGGAGGTACTTTAAAGTGAATGAAGATAAATACTTACCTCCATTTTTTAGATGAAATTGTGTGTAATTTCCCATTCCCTCCAGGTACAATATAGAGGTGGCCGGAATATCTTTGATTTTAGTAATTGTCTTAATGTTAATCATAGCTGAAAATTGGTTAGGTTATAAAAAAGTGTGTAGTTTAGGAGCGGCTAATCATCTATTAACCCTATATCATCTTAATTAGCGATTCAAAGTTCGGGATTTCATAAGGGCTGGGAAATACCCAAAATTAGTGATATTTGCATAGTCAATATTTGGAGCTGACTTTGGTAGAATAGAGATTTTGGACAGAGATGGACTAAAAAGTATTAATAAGGTAGGTTGGGGCTTAACAGAGCTTTAACAGGCTCTGGTTTTGGTCCTATTGCTTTTTTTTAGAATTTTGCAGAAAACACTACGTATGAGACTATTGCTTATCACTGTTACTATTTTCCTTTTTCAATTTAAGTTACAAGGTCAGAGTCAGCCGTTTCCTTGGATAACAGATGTTGAGGAAGCTTTAGAAAAAGTGAAAACTACTGGCAAACCACTATTCTTGTATGCATATTTGCCAACTTGCTCTTATTGTAAACAGCTGGAACCGCATTTTTCAGATGGTGAAGTGGTGAAAGCTTACAATGATAATTTCATAGGTTTGAAATTTGATTTATCTAAGCAGCCCCAATACCTAGTAAAGAAGAACATTTATTTACCTTCCTATCCCCAGTTTTTATTCTTTGATAAAGAGGCTAACTTAATACACCAGGGAGTAGCCGAGCCTAAAAAAGAGTCCTTTATTAATATGGTCAAGGTAGCTCAAGATCCTGCATTAAGGGCGGAGAGTTATAAAAAGCGATTTAAAGAGGGAGAGAGAGGGTTTAACTTCTTGGTTTCTTACGCTATTTATAGTCAGGTAATACAAGACCGGGAGCAGAATATAGCTGCCGCCCAAGCTCTTTTTGATGGTTACTCTAAAGAGGAGTTAGGTTCAGAAACAAGCTGGGCCATAACCAAGAGGATTGTAAAAGATAACAATAATGGTTTTTTTAAGTATTGGATAGATAAACAAGATGTGGCTAATGGGTATGAGAAAAAATCGGCACATGGTGTAGATGCCGCTCAACCTTTAGGGATGATTCTTGTTACTAGTTTACGGTCTTATAAGCCAGGGGAGTTATCCATTTCTGAATTGGAAGATTTACGTAAGGATATAGAAAAATTGGGAGAAAAAGATGCTGCCAGTAATTTATTGTGGGAATATGAGTTGAGTGCATACGAAAAGGCAGGAGATGAAAATAGTTTAGTTCAGTTGTATGACCAGCTCACCAAGAGGTTTTCCCAAAATGGGGCAATGCTTGTATATGTGTCTAGTATTGTGAATGGTTTCGAAGGTGGAGATGCCTCCAATACACAAGTACAAAAATGGCTTACAACGGCGAAGCCTCAGTTAAATGAGAACAACCAGTTAGCTGAATATTTTTATGAAACAGCCAGACTAAATAAGAAAATGGGTAAAGTTAATCTAGCAAAAAGCAATGCCGCCACAGCTTTAGGTTTTGCTAAGAAGGCTGGGATAAAGTTGGATAAGTTCGAAAAACTATAATAAATTGGCATATAGTTTGTCTTGAAAAGTAGAGACAGTGAAATTTTTCCAATAATTAGATTCGTTAAAATAAATACTCCTCTATATATGAAAGCCAATATACTTTGTGTAAGTGTTTTTCTAGGCTCTTTTTTGCTCAGTTGTAGCTTATATTCTCAGGCAGGAAATAAGTCCGCTGATAAAACTATATTTAAAGATACTACCAAAGTGATTTGGGAAAAGGATCTTACAGGGGCTTTTGCAAAAGCCAAAGCTGAAGGGAAATTACTTTTTGTAGACTGTTTCATGCCCAGTTGCCCGGTTTGCCAAACTATTGAGCCTTATTTTAAGGCAAGTGAAGTAGCAAAAAAGTACAACACAAGTTTTATAAACTATAAGCTAGATGTGGGAGTGGCTGCAGAGTATAAGTATATTATAGATCGCAATATCTACTTGCCTAGTATCCCTCAATTTTTGTTTTTTGATGGTGATGGAAAGCTAGTGCATCAGAGCGAAGTAAACGCCAATACGGCGTCTATTGTAGGTGTTGCTAATGATGCTTTGGACCCAAAGAAACAGAGTGCTAATTATAAAGCTAGGTTTGATGGAGGGGAAAGGAGTATAGATTTTCTTATTAAATATGCCGTATTTACTAAGGTAATAAAAGATACTACTGGAAACCAAATAGTAGCTAACGCGATATATGATGGTTTTCCGAAGGAGCAATTGAACACAGAGTTTAGTTGGGGAGTAACCAAAAAAGCGGTTATGACTTCTATAGATAATGGTTTCTTTAAGTATTGGATTGATAATATGCCTTTAGCAGCCAGTTTTGAGAAGAAGGCAGGGCATGCAGGACAAGAAGTTAACACGCTCGGAGGTATTGTGCAAACGTCTATTTTTAAAGACGGGAGGGGTTATACAACAAGTCAGATACAGCAAGTAAAAGGCTATATGGACAAAGTTGGGGCCGGTCAATATGCAGATAGTTTCTTATGGGAGTTTGAGACTCTAGCAAATTACCGTGAGAATAAGGCGGGTGAAGCATTAAAGGTAGCAACCGCAATGGCCCAGAAATCTCTCAAAAATGGATCTTTTTTGGTTTATATTGTAAAGGTACTTAATGATAGTGCGACTGATAACTCATATTTGGAGAGTGCCTCACAATGGCTAAAAACAGCTCAGCCTTTAGTTAAAGAAAACAACCAATTGGCAGAATACCATTACGAAACTGCAAGGATAAATACAAAACTGGGCAAAACAGAACTAGCTAAAAGTAGTGCTGTCGCGGCTTTGGAATTCGCAAAAAAAGCTGGTATAAAGCTAGATAAATTCGAAGCCATAAAGTAGGTTGGCATGCAGTTTGGGAAGAAAAGCAAATACGGAAATGTTTTTGTAATATTTTTGTATTTTAATTTGTTATAATTACATACATCCAATAAATACTCATCTTTATATGAAAATTAATATCCTTTGTATAGGTCTTTTCCTAGGCGTCTTTATGCTTAGCTGTAGTTCGAACTCCCAGGATAAAGGTAAAGATCTAAAGCAAGAAGTTACGGTGGTAGATACTACAAAAGTAACTTGGATAGCAGATATTACTGAAGCCCTTGCAAAGGCTAAAGCTACTGGGAAGTTGCTTTTTGTGGAGTGTTATTCTCCAACTTGTCCTATATGTCAATCTATAGAACCTTATTTTAGCACAAGCGAGGTGGCAAAAATTTATAATACAGATTTTGTTAACTACAAGCTAGATGTTGGTGTGGCCGAGCAGGTGAAATTCTTAAATGATCGTAATATATATTTGCCTAGTTTTCCGCAATTTCTGTTTTTTGATGGGGATGGGAAATTGGTGCACCAAGGAGAGGTTCACGCAAGTACTGAATCTATACTCGGGGTTGCGGCAGATGCTTTAGATCCAAATAAAAGAAGCGGAAATTACAAAGCACGTTTTGATGGTGGTGAAACATCTACAGACTTCTTAGTAAAATATGCAGTATACACAAGGTTGATAAAAGACACATTGGAAAACCACAAAGTGGCAAATGTTATTTTTGATAACTTCCCTAAGGAGCAGTTGAATACTGAATTGAGCTGGGGGATAACTAAAAAAGCTGTTACTACAGTAGATAATGGATTCTTCCAGCACTGGATTGCTAATACCGCAAAAGCTGCTGAGTATGAGAAAAAAGCAGGGCATGCTGGTCAGGAGATGAACTCGCTTGGGGGTATAGTGCAGGCATCTATTTTTAAGGATGGAAGAACGTATAATACTAGTAAAATCCAGAAAGTAAAGGGTTATATGGGTAAAGTAGGAGCAGCAGAGTATGCAGACAGTTTTCTATGGGAGTTTGAAGTCCTGGCACTTTACCGCGAAAACAAACCGGCGGAAGCTCTAAAGGTAGCTAGTGCTATGGCACAGAAGTTTATAAATAACGGACCGTCTTTGGTGTACATCGTAAAAGTTCTTAATGACAACGCTACAGACAATGCATATTTAGGAAATGCAGCCCAGTGGTTAAAAACAGCACAGCCATTAATTCAAGAAAACAATCAATTGGCGGAGTTCTATTATGAGTCCGCAAAGGTGAGTAATAAGGCCGGTGATAGAGCAGGAGCTAAAGTAACAGCTGAGAAAGCATCACAAATTGCCAAAACGGCGGGTGTAGATCAAACTAAATACAATACACTAATTTCAAGTCTGAAATAAGGCTTTGTAGTATAACTCTTTGAGGGCTGGTTACGTCGTAACCAGCCCTCCTTTTTTATTCAGCTCTATATAGTCGGGATGTATCGTAATTTCACCCTTGCGGTATAAGCCGCCAATAGCCTTCTTAAAAGCCTTCTTGCTCATAGATAACTGTTCCTCAATCTCAATAGGGTCAGAACTATCAGAAAGTCTTACTATACCGTTGTTTTCCCCTAGCTTTTGTAATATTAGGGCTGTGTTCTGATCAATAGTTTGTTTAAAGCCAATAGCTTGTAGTGATACATCTATTTTTCCATCTTCACGGATTTGCTTAATGTACGCCACTGCTTCATCTCCCCAAGCTAAGCGGCGGAAGATTTCATTTTCAAAGATAAGCCCCTTGTATAGGTTGTCTATGATTACATTGTAACCTAAATCTGTTTTTTCATAAACAAGAATGTTTACTTGCTGGCCTTCTTCTAGTGGTATCTCCTCTTCAGTGTTTTTGAAAAATTTATGTAGTTTAGCAGAAGCCACTAGGCGGTCGGTTTCGCTATCTAGATACAAATAAACAGGGACCCACTGGCCGGTACGGAGTTTGTCGTTTTGCTCGCGAAAAGGGACAAACAAATCTTTTTCCAAGCCCCAGTCCAGAAACGCTCCAATACCTGAAGTATGTACAACCTCTAATATGGCAAACTGATTTAGCTTTATGCTTGGCGTGAGGGTGGTTGCTATAAGGCGGTCTTCTGAGTCTCTATAGATAAAGACTTCAATATCTTGACCTATTTCTGCGTTCTCCGGGATATACTTATGTGGTAGTAAGACATCATTATCTTCTTCATCGCCTACATACATTCCTACACTTGTAGCACGCAATATTTTCAAGGTATTAAGTTCGCCGACCTTCATTTTTGTTCATTTTTACCCAAAAGTAGCTTGTTTTTTGCGAAGTGGGAAATTTGAGTCCAGAATTAAGGCTTGGGTGTTCTATAAGAGGCCTTTGTGTGGATACAAATTTTAATAGAGAGATATAGTTTATAAGGAGATAGTATATGGAAATTACAGAAAATAATTAAATATATTAAAAACTGTGAAAATATAAAATTACTAAAATAGTATATTGTATAATTTAATATTTATACAATTATGAAAATATTTAATTAAAAGAAAAATCCCGTGGGATTTCTCTTTATAAAAACTATTATTTGTTTGGTTGAGGAGTGTATCTCAGATAAGGTTTAACCACTGTCACTCCTTTAGGGAATTTCTTAATGGCATCCTCGGTAGAGACAGCGGGCACCACAATGGCGTCGTCTCCATCTTTCCAGTCGGCAGGAGTAGCTACAGAATAGTTAGCGGTAAGCTGTAGTGAATCAATCACCCTAAGTATTTCCTGAAAATTACGACCGGTAGAAGCCGGGTATGTAAGCGTAAGTTTTACTTTCTTATCTGGTCCTATAATGAAAACGGATCTTACCGTAGCTTTCTCCGAAGCATTGGGATGTATCATATCATACAATTCGGCTACCTTTCGGTCTTGGTCCGCTATGATAGGGAAATTGAATTTTACATTATTCACTTCTTCAATATCCGGAATCCACTTATTATGTGAGTCTAAATCATCTACAGAAACTGCAATTACTTTTACCCCTTTTTTTTCAAACTCACCCTTGAGTAACGCTGTTTTTCCGAGTTCAGTAGTACAAACAGGAGTAAAGTCTGCCGGGTGGGAAAACAAAAGACCCCAAGAGTCTCCTAACCATTCGTGGAAGTTAATTGTGCCTTCGGTGGTGCTGGCTGTGAAGTCAGGGGCCACATCTCCTAATCTCAATGACATAAAATTTATATTTTAGTTTAATAATTATGATATAAGCAATGCTTACATTACAAATAACGCATTTTTTTCCGATTATTAGATTTTTAAGCCTTATTTTTACCCATCTATTAAAAAATAAATTATGATAGAAACTCGCTCATTGGTTTATGGATATGATGATGCCAAGCAGTTTACTTTTCCCAATTTGAGTTGCCAGCAGGGTAGTTCCCTGCTCATTTTAGGGAACTCAGGTTCTGGAAAAACTACATTGTTAAATCTTATGGCACTTTTATTGGCACCAGTGTCAGGCGGTGTATTTATTGGAGGCACAGAAGCGTCAGCAATCTCAAAGTCAGAACTCCCCTTGTTTAGGTCTAAAAATATCGGTCTTGTATTTCAGAAACCTTATTTTGTAAATGCACTATCTGTAGAGGATAACTTATTGTTGTCAAATTACCTCGGAACTAAGCCTTTAGATAAAGTTAGGGTAAAGAATTTGGCAGATGCTTTAGGAGTTGGAGGCTTGCTTAAGAAGCGGATTACAGAGATAAGTGGAGGAGAGCAGCAAAGAATTGGTATAGCCCGTGCTTTGATGAATTCACCAAAAATCATTTTGGCGGATGAGCCAACTTCTGCATTAGATGACCATAATGCCTCCGCAGTAGCCGATCTTCTGGAGCAACAGGCAAAAGAAAATAATGCGGCTTTGGTAGTGGTTACACATGACCATAGGCTTAAGTCGAGATTCCCTAACCAAATCACCTTGTAACCATGCTTTTAAAGATAGTTTGGAAGAATATCACAGATAAGAAACTAAACAGTACTTTAGCCATCCTGTTGATGGCATTTGGTATTGGGATAATTTCTCTTTTAGTTAATCTTGGGAAACAGCTCCAAGATAAATTTGCAAAAAATATTTCAGGTATAGACATGGTAGTGGGGGCAAAAGGTAGTCCGCTACAACTCATTTTGTCTGGAGTCTACCAGATAGACTCTCCTACAGGAAACATACCTCTGGATGAACTGGGAATTCTTAAAGGAAATCCTCTTGTAAAGAGCCTAATTCCTCTTTCTATGGGCGATAATTTTGGAGGATACCGCATTATTGGTAGCCAACATTCTTATATAGAACATTTTAAGGGTGAGCTAGAATCGGGAGGGTTATTTAACAAACCAATGGAAGTGGTAGTGGGAGCCACCGTTGCCCGTAATTTGGAGTTAAAAGTGGGTGACTCATTTGCTAGTTCGCACGGTTTTGAGGTGGATGGACATAGCCATGATGAAGAGCAGTTTAAGGTGGTTGGTATTTTGAAGCCCAATAACTCGGTACTTGATAATGTAATAGTATGCGATTTGGAAAGTGTATGGAACGTGCATTCGCATGAAGAAGGTGCAGCAGGTAACGAGGTCACTTGTGCATTGGTTAAGTTTCGGTCACCAATGGGCTTAATGACCCTGCCACGGATGATAAATACGAATACCAATATGCAAGCGGCATTACCCGCAATAGAAGTTAACAGGCTGTTTGAGCTTATGGGTATCGGTATGGATGCTTTAAAAGCACTGGCTGCTGCAATTATGATCATAAGTGGTATAAGCGTGTTTATTACTTTATATAATGCACTAAAAGAAAGGAAGTATGAACTTGCCCTTATGCTGTCTTTAGGAGGCACCCGGACAAAGCTCTTTTTTATGCTTCTTTTAGAAGGTCTGGTGTTGGCTTTTGGCGGCTATGTTTTGGGAATAGGCATGAGCCGGATGGCACAGGTCTTTGCTTCAGCAGCATTAAAGGACAGTTATAATTACTCCTTTACACAGCAGTTTCTGCAAACAGAGGAAATTTATTTATTTGGAATTGCGTTGTTAATAGGTATACTAGCGGCACTAATTCCGTCTTTAAGCATTTATAAAATCAATATTTCAAAAACTTTGGCTAATGAGTAAAAAACTGATTCTAACTTTCTTGCTATTTCCAGCAGTAGTTTTCGCTGTAAATCCTATTAAGATTACCTGGAACCAATTAGCAGACGTTACTTTTAAGAAGAAATGGAATGCTAAAGAAAATATGTTTCTGCTTGACGCTGTTTTTGGGCCAAAAGTTTTAGAGCTTAAAGGAAAAGAAGTGCTATTGGGAGGGTATATGATACCTATAGATGTGGATGCCAATTATTACGTATTATCCTCAGTACCTTTTGCCTCTTGCTTTTTTTGTGGAGGATCGGGACCTGAAACAGTGGCTACAATCAAATTCAAAAAGGTATCAAAACGTTATAATACAGACGATAAAGTGACGGTTAAGGGTATCTTGAGGTTAAATTCCGATGACATTAACGAACTGACCTACATTCTAGAAAATGCAGAAGTGATTTAAGGCATTAAAATAAATACACAATTTAATATATGTTTGAAATGAAAAAGTTAGTATTCTTTGGTTTAGTGTTTTTGGGATTAGGATTAGGAAAGGCGGCTGCCCAAAATTATAATAACTGGGCGGTAGGAGTAAAAGTGGGTGAGCCTTTAGGTTTAAATATTCGGAAATATTTTGCGGATGGTACTAAGAACTTCGATGTAAACGTAGGTTCATATGGACTGCTTTGGGGGACTAAGCGAAACTATAGAAATGATAGGTACTATGAACAAGCGGGTGTAATGGTGCAGGGGATTTTTCACTTTAATAATCAGATAGGCAGCTCTCAAAGAATGCAGGTTTATTATGGTTTTGGAGGGCAAGTAAACCAGAGAAGAAGGCCTCCTCTAGATGTAAATAATGTAGGGGAAAAACATATTTCGCTTGGTGGGGTGGTAAACAGTGGATTAGAATATTCCTTACCGAGTAATGGATTAGGTATTTTTGGAGAAGTGGGAGGTTATATAGAGGTTGCTCCCAAGCCTTTATTTGTAGCGGCTAATATAAATGTGGGTGTGAGAATGAATTTAGGGAAATAATTTTTTTTCTTTTTCCAACCATTCTTGGGGTTTTATAGTCCTTAGTTAAAAATATCCCGGACTATGAAAAAATTAAACGTGAAATTGGTTGGAAAAACAAGTGTTAACCCCCAATCGGTAATATACCTGAGAGCTGAATCTAATTACTCTGAGGTGTTTCTTACGGATGGTAGAGTGGTAACATTGTCCAAGACTCTTAAGAAGCTAGAGGATTTATTTGAGCCGCACGGTTTTTTTCGGCCGCATAAATCTTTCTTAATAAACCTTAACCATGTGGTTTCGGCTTCGGTAAATGAAGACCGGTTAATTGAGCTCTCAAACCAACATAAGGTAGAGCTTAGTAGAAGAAAGAAAAATGACTTTTTGCAGATAAAGAGACTTTTATAGTATAAAAAAGGCGGGTTGTAAAAACAACCCGCCTTTTTATGTTTTATCTTTTTGAGATTTCTACAAACTCTCTCTTTGTGGGGCCGGTGTATATTTGTCTAGGCCTTCCAATAGCTTGTTTTTGGTCTCTTAGTTCTAACCATTGTGCGATCCAACCTGGCAAACGACCAATAGCGAACATCACAGTAAACATATTGGTTGGGATGCCTAAGGCACGGTAAATGATACCCGAATAGAAGTCTACATTCGGATACAGCTTTCTTGATACAAAGTAATCGTCTTTAAGGGCAGCTTCTTCAAGGCCTTTAGCAATTTCTAAGATTGGGTCGTTTACGCCTAACTTCGCTAATACCTCATCTGCAGCCTTCTTGATTATTCTGGCTCTAGGGTCAAAGTTCTTGTATACCCTGTGGCCAAAGCCCATAAGACGGAAGCTGGAGTTCTTATCTTTGGCCATCGCTATGTATTTGCTTACATCTCCACCGTCAGCTTTGATAGCCTCAAGCATTTCTATCACGGCCTGGTTAGCTCCACCGTGTAGTGGACCCCATAATGCCGAGATACCAGCTGATATACTAGAGTAAATATTTGCTTGCGATGATCCTACGAGTCTTACGGTAGAAGTGGAGCAGTTTTGCTCATGATCTGCATGTAGGATAAGAAGTTTGTTTAATGCACTTGCTACCACAGGATCTACTTCATACCCTTCAACAGGTAGTGCAAACATCATGTGGAGGAAATTAGAGCAATAATCCAAATGGTTTTTTGGATAATTTATGGGATGCCCTTGCGACTTTTTGTAACACCAAGTAGCTATAGTAGGAAACTTAGCCAACAATCTGCGGATATGGGTTTCAGTTTGGTCTACACTGGTTTTCTTGTCATTGTCAGGGTAAAAACTAGACATTGCACCAACTAACGATGACATCACACCCATTGGATGGGCATTTACCGGGAAGCCATCAAAAATCTTACGCATATCTTCATTAACAAGAGAACGCGTGGTTACTTCGTACTTAAATTTTGAGTATTGCTCCTGTGTAGGCAATTCTCCATAAATCAATAAATAAGCTACTTCTAAAAACTCTGCTTTTTCTGCTAAATCTTCAATAGAGTACCCTCTATGGTGTAGTATACCTTCTTCACCATCTAAAAACGTAATGCTACTGTAAGTTGCACCTGTGTTTTTATAGCCTTCGTCTATTGTGATGTAGCCTGTTTTGGATCTTAAAGCGGAAATATCAATTGCTTTTTCATTTTCTGAGCCCTCTACCACCGGGAACTCATGTTCCTGTCCCGCGATGATTAACTTTACAGTTTCTTGCATTTATTTCTGGTTTACCAGTTGAATATTTATTTGTTGCTAAAATACAAAAAAATGCCCTAAACCAAAAAATATTCTTCAAAATATCCAAATTTTTGCAATGATTCTGGTTGTTGGGATATTATACGGTTTAACTGCTACTTTTGTATATTTTATGGGGTGTAAAGTGGTTGTTTACAAATTTTATACTTTGATATACTTTACAGTACTTAGGGTGTAGTGTATTGGTTAAATTATAATATGGTGGTAAAAGAAAGTCTTACATTTGGGACTATTTTTATAGCTAAAGTTTTAGAAATAGATACGAATTGCAGAAATTGCACTAATAAATAAAGTTTTACACAATGTCAAAGATTGATTTATTCAAAGAAGAGATAATAAAAGGATACACGCACAAGGGAGACTCTATTATACTCGGTGCTGCCAAGCTAGATGGTGCAGTTGTAGAAGGTACGCAAGTGAAGATCCCTCTGAAGACCATGAACCGCCACGGCCTTATAGCTGGTGCTACCGGAACAGGAAAAACCAAGACTCTCCAAGGTTTGGCTGAAGGTCTTTCTAAAGCAAGCGTTCCCGTACTACTTATGGATATTAAGGGTGATCTTAGTGGTTTGGCAAAGGAAGGAAAAGCAGAGTCTTTTATTTTAGAACGTGCCCAAGCCGCAGGTATAGAATATAAACCTCAAGGCTTTCCTCTGGAGTTTTTGACATTAAGTGAAGAAAAAGGGACAAGACTAAGAGCCACCGTTTCTGAGTTTGGACCTATACTTTTAGGCAAAATTCTGGGATTAAATGACACGCAGGAAGGCATAGTGTCAGTTATTTTCAAATATTGTGACGACAACAACTTACCGCTTTTAGACCTGAAAGATTTTATCAGGGTAATCCAGTATTTAAGTTCAGAAGGTAAAGCAGGGTTCGAAGCCAATTATGGACGGATGTCTACAACCTCTTTGGGTACAATTATGCGGAAAGTGATAGAGCTGCAGCATCAAGGAGCAGATCTCTTCTTTGGCGAAGTGTCTTTTGATGTGGATGATCTTATGCGGATAGACGATAAAGGGCAAGGGATTATCTCGGTTCTTAGGGTTATGGATTTAATGGATCGTCCTAAGCTATTTTCTACATTTATGCTTAGCCTTTTGGCCGAACTTTATGCTACTTTACCAGAAGCAGGAGATGAAGATCGCCCTAAATTGGTGATTTTTATAGACGAGGCTCATTTGGTTTTCCAAGAGGCTTCTAAAGCTTTGTTACAACAGATAGAAACTGTGGTGAGGTTAATACGGTCTAAAGGAGTGGGTATTTATTTCTGTACTCAAAACCCTCAGGATGTGCCTGCTACAATACTTTCGCAGCTGGGCTTAAAGGTTCAGCATGCATTAAGGGCTTTTACTGCCAATGACCGGAAAACCATAAAAGAAGCTTCTCGAAATTATCCGGAAACTCAGTTTTTTGATACAGAAAGTGTGCTTACCTCTATGGGTATAGGGGAAGCTCTGGTAACATGTTTAAACGAGAAAGGTATACCTACACCACTGGCTGTAACTTATGTTTTGCCTCCGGAAAGCCGTATGGATGTCCTTACTGAAGGCGAAATCTATGATATAGTAGGCTCTTCTAGAATATCTAAGAGGTATAATGAAGTGGTAGACCGTGAAAGTGCGTATGAAATACTAAATGCTAAGTTTGAGCAAGCAGAGGCCGCCAAAGAAGCAGAAGCTCCTAAAGCAGCACCCGCTCCTAGGGGAAGACCAAAGGAAGAGAAGTCCACTTTAGAAACTATCCTGAGTAGCAGTGCCGGAAAACAAGCTACACGTACAGCAGCTAACCTAATAACGCGGACATTATTGGGAGCCTTGGGTTTAAGCGGAACCACTACAAAGAAGAAAAAGACCAATTCTTGGTTTTAATATGATAATAGGAATAGGAGGAGCCAGTAGGTCGGGTAAGAGTACACTTGCTCGTCTACTGGTTAATTATTTTAGGGATTCAGGTAAGACCGCTATTGTGGTGTACCAGGACGATTACGTTTTTCCAACTGATCAAATACCCTTAATACGGGATAAAGTAGACTGGGAAAGCCCCAGATCCATTAACCATGCTCTGTTGTTAGAGATTGTAACTCTCTTTAAAGATCGGTTTGATGTAGTAATAGTTGATGGTTTTTTGACTTTTTATAATCAAGAGTTAGTTAGATTATTTGACAATAAAATATTTGTGCAAATATCTAATCAAACATATCTAACAAGAAAAGAACAAGATTTACGTTGGGGGGATATTCCTAGGTGGTATTTTGGCCATATATGGGAGAGTTATGAAAAATATGGAATTCCGGATATGTCTGACGGCAGTTTCCAGATAATTTCGGGTGAGACCACGTATGATTTGGACTCTGTTTTACAAAAACTCCAGATTTGTAGTTGAGAAAGTGCTTAATTTTAATTTTTGAAATTATTTGGGCTGTAGTTTACTTAATCGATTATTTTTCAAACCACACAGATGAAAATTAAAAAAGAGGACAAATGATTTTTAACACAATAGCTATTTGAAGCATGCTTGCATGTCTTATGTCACCTTAATCTATTGTCTCTATGTGGTTTAATATTAGGTATTTATATTCTAGGTACACTTTTACTCGCTAAGCAAACTATAGCCATCATTCGATTTAATGTATTGATAATAAACTACTTGCTTCGAATTTTGTACGATTTAGTAGAAGGGCTAATTTGCTGTTTACCAGAGTTCGTTAAAAACACATAGATTTAATTATCAGTAAATCAGCAATAATTAAAGTATTCATAGTACTGAAGCCTAGCTTCAGTATATGTGAACAGCTTCAGCTGTATATTCTTACTCAAAAGATATCCTTTTTCTATATTTCTATATATTTTGTACTATAAATCAATACATTAACAACCGAATCCCGTTGTTTGGGATTAAGCGGAAGAAGTAAACATGCTGAGATATTGTTAATTTGTAAGATTACCTGCTTAGTTAATCAGATTCAGTCCTTACCTTTGTAGTTCAAAATCACCCCCAAAAAGTTTATGTGAGATATAATTTCTTTCTAAAATAAAGCAGCAGACAGGCACAAGCCTTTCTGATTTTTTTTCATTTTTAAAGGAAGAAGTTATGTTTATTATCAATAACTTAGGATACCAACATCCTAACAAGGATGTATTGTTTTCAGGTATCCACATTACATTACAAAAATACGATAAGGCCTCACTCATTGGTAATAATGGGGTGGGGAAATCCACGCTCCTCAGGGTTTTGGCGGGAGAGCTGCCGTCTTCAGAAGGGAGCGTAGATATAAATTGTACTACATATTATGTCCCGCAGATTTTCGGACAGTATAATCATCTAACAATTAGTCAAGTATGGGGCATTGATAAGAAATTGGCATCACTGAAAGCCATTTTAGAAGGAAGTGTTTCTGAGGAAGATTTTGAAATTCTAAACGAAGACTGGGAAATTGAGGAGCGATGCCAAACCATTTTAAAGCGTTGGACTTTACCTTCTTTATTTACACCTTTAGCTGAGCTAAGTGGAGGCCAGAAAATGAAAGTTTTCTTAGGAGGAATTGAGTTACACGAGCCAGAGATGGTTTTAATGGATGAACCTACCAATCATTTGGACACTACTTCACGCCAGTTTGTTTATGATTGGCTAACCCACACCCAATGTACTGTGCTAGTGGTAAGCCATGATAGAAAACTGCTAAATCTGGTGGATAAAACTATGGAAATGACCAAAATAGGGATGAATGCTTACGGAGGTGATTTTGATTTTTATTCTGAGCAAAAGGAGAGAGAGGTAGAGGCTTTAAACAATGAAATACACAGTGCAGAAAAAGCATTGAGGAAAGCAAAGGAAAAGGAGAGAGAAACCAAGGAAAGGCAACAGAAGCTAGATGCCCGCGGACAAAAGAAGCAAGCAAAAGCCGGGATGCCCAGAATTTTGATGGGAATGATGCAGAACAAGGCTGAAAGTACAGCATCGGTATTGAAAAAGGTGCATAACGAAAAAGTGGGAGCCCTGTCAGATGAGATTGTAGGTTTACGTACGAAGGTGGCAGATAAAGAAAAGATGGCTTTGAAGTTCGCAGAAGCGGGTTTACATAAAGGTAAAGTCCTTTTTAAAGCGGAAGGAGTGAATTTTGCTTATGAAAATGCACATTTTTTATGGAATGAAACTCTGGAGATAGAAATAAGGAGTGGGGAAAGAGTAGCCATAAAAGGTGGAAACGGCTCCGGGAAAAGCACATTGTTACAGATAATGCTTGGGCAGCTTAAGCCTACTATTGGCCAAGTCTCTTTAGCGGCCAGGGATATACTTTATCTAGATCAAGATTGTAGTATATTAAATCCAGAATTTAGTGTTTATGAGCAGGTGTCGGTATTCTGCAGAAATCTATTGCCAGAGCATGAGGTGAAAATGGGATTAGACCGTTTTTTGTTTGGTAAAGAAGATTGGGCTAAAAAGTGCAGCTCATTAAGTGGAGGAGAGCGTATGAGGTTGGTTTTGTGTGGCATGGGTATAGCCAAGGTTTTACCCGAAATGTTGGTGTTGGATGAGCCAAGTAATAACCTGGATTTGAAAAATTTAGAAATTTTAACTACCGCACTGAGACAGTTTAAAGGTACACTTTTGGTTGTGTCACACGATGAAACTTTTTTGGAAGAAATTGGTATTAGCCGCGAAATTTGTTTGTAGCTTCGGGGAAAATATAAGTAAATGAGGGTAGTCATTTTTTCTTTTATAGTTTTTATTTCCCTTTCACAAGGCGGTTTTCTTGCACAGCAAAGTACATATGAAAGGGTACAGGCCGCTATAGATGAAAAACAGGTAGTTATTGATGAAATACTGAAAAAAGAAGGTTTGGAGAAAGATAACTTCAACCTTCTTTTTATGGCCTTTAAAGAGGAAAAAAAGTTGGTGCTTTTTGCCAAAAAGAAAGGGGAGGGGCGTTATAAAGAGCTGGTTAGATATGATGTCTGTAGCTCATCAGGCGTGCTGGGACCGAAACGTAAAGAAGGCGATTTGCAAGTGCCCGAAGGGTTTTACCATATAGACCGATTTAATCCAGTGAGTACATATTACCTGTCTTTGGGGATAAACTATCCTAATCAAGCTGACAAGAAAAAGAGTACGCATGCCCGATTGGGCGGAGATATTTTTATCCATGGAGAGTGCGTAACCATTGGCTGTTTACCGATGACAAACGACAAGATAAAAGAGATTTACCTTTTGGCCATACATGCACATAACAACGGTCAAAGTCGGATTCCCGTCTATATTTTTCCTTTCGAGATGACGGATATAAATATGAAAAAGCATACAGAGCATCCTGATTTTTGGAAGAACCTAAAAAACGGTTACGATACATTCTTTGCTAACCCAAAAGAGCTAACTATAAAGGTTTTGGCTAATGGGGATTATGGGTTCTGAGCTACGAGTTTTGAGTTATCAGCTTTCAGATATTAGCTTCCAGTTATCAGCTTTTAGCTGTGCTTTTCCAAATTTTTAACTTTTAGCTTTTAACTTAATAAGTTTTGAATCCAAAACAGGACTTTAGAGGCGTATTTAAAAGCTATCTTGTGTTGAGGCTCTATAGAAACACTATTGTTCATTAGGTTTATATCCAACCAGTTTTTGCGGTCCGGGTCAATATACACCGAGGTAATTTCCTTCTTGTAAGATATTTTCTTACTTTCTCCATTCCACTTTATTGTTTGGGTTTTGCCGTCGGAAAAAGTAACTAAAACATCTACAGGGATTTTCATGTTCTGAAGATTTAGGAGCTGGAAACTGGCTTTGCCATCCTCATTTTTAAGGTTTTGTACGGCATAATCAGAAACCTTGGCTTCTAGAATGGTTTGGCTAAAGAACCAATTAAGGTTGGGGTAGGCGGTTCGTTTTGCTGCAATTTCGTTGGCTACATCGAAAAAATCTTGTGGTGTTGGATGTTTAAACTGAAATCGGGCAAAATATGTAGCCAGAATTTCATCCATCACTTTTTGCCCAAGTAGATTTTCGAGTGTTTTGAGTACAGTGGCAGGCTTGGTATAAGTAAGCGTGCCGTATACACCTTTTGGATATTTCCACGCATCAGTACGGATGGGTGCAATATGTGGGTTTGACATAGATACGTAACTGTCACGCGAAGAGGCTGCATCGTTTACCGTAAAGCCAAACAAGTTTACCACGGCTCCTGAAGGGTAATATTTATCCATAATACGTCCTTCCAGGTATTGGGTAAAACCCTCGTCAAGCCAGGCATTCTCAAACTCGTTGGATGCCAACATCCCCTGGAAATATTGGTGTACAAACTCATGTATGGTTACCAATTCCTGGTATTTCATCCATTTGCCGATACCCCAGACCGCCCCACAAGTGATAAGCGTTGGATATTCCATTCCGCCTGAACCCGAACCACTATAGCTAGGGTCTATCATCGTGAGCGTTTTGTAGGGGTATTTTCCTATGTGCTTCTGCATAAAATCAATGGAATTCTTTGCCGCAGAAAAATATCTGTTCCGGAGATACTTGTGTTCAGGTTGCATGAGTGTCGTGAGTACTATCCCTTTGTACTCTTCGGTGTACTCTGTATAGTGTGGTGAGGAAGTCCATGCAAAATCATGGACATTTTCTATCTCGTAACTGAGTTTTTTTAGTCCTCCTTTCAGTTGGGTTTCATTCTTTTTTGAGCCGGTAGCACCAATCACAAAACTTTGTGGCACGGTGATATTTACTTTATATCGTCCGAAATTAGAGTAAAACTCTGTATTTGCATGAAACTGATGACAATTCCATGTACCGTCTTTTTCTAATACTCCGATTTTAGGGAACCATTGTCCCACAAAAAAATAGTCGTTTTCTGCCCAGCCTGTTCGGGCAAATATTTTTGGGAGTTTAGAAACAAAATCTATGTCTAGACTAATGGTTTCGCCTGATTTCACTGCCTGGGGTAGGCTTATTTTTAGTACAGTTTCGTCGTTCCTGTTTAAGTCATCGGGTTGGATGAATTCCATTTTGTGAGACAGGTCATGTTGGCCATTGAGCAGTATTTTCGAAATTTTTACTGAGCCAAAATTATTCTTTGCAGACTTATCCATTTTGTCGGAACGCAATTGCCCACCAGATCCACGCATAAAGGTGGTTTTTTCATCCCGAAATGCATTGAGATACATGTGAAAATGCAGTTCCTTGGTAGGGTAGGGGCTGGTGTTGATCCAAGTAAGGGTTTGGCTTCCCTCTAAAATCTTAGTTTTAGGTTCTAACTTAACATCTATCGTGTAGTTGGCGATGTTAGTTGGAAACACAAAGTTTAGTACAAGCAATATTGCGGCAAACATAGGCAAATTTAAAAGTGCAATTTAGACAATTGCAACCGTGTACCTTAATGCTTTGGACAACTACAGCGGTCTTTTTTGCCAAAAATCTTTTTGAAAAATCCTTTTTTCTTTTTTTTCTTTTTCAAAGAAGCAAAAGAAGCTGTATCTGAAGAAGAGGCACCGAAATTCTCTAAAGGAATAAAGTTTAATGCTACGATAAGAAGAAATACTTTGGTCATGATTGGAAAGAGTTTTAGCACTACAGATTATGAAGAAACCAAGCACTTTAATACTTGACTTCTATATGTACAAACGGAATTTTGCTAAGAATAGTGCATAAAAACCGAAATGCTTTTTTGTGCAAAATGACTAACTTGCAGGCTGAAAATGGAAAAAACGAACTTTAGTGAAATATTATCCCAAAATGAAGTATTTGGGATTGTACAGACCGCAGCACAGCATCTAGGTTTAGAAACCTATGTGGTAGGCGGTTTTGTGCGGGACCTGATTTTAGGAAGACCCAGTAAGGATGTGGATTTTGTTTGTGTAGGAAGCGGTATAGATTTGGCCACAAAAGCGGCCAGTTTGCTGCCAGGTAAGGTACATGTAAATACATTTAAAAATTTTGGCACCGCTCAATTTGTCTTTGATGGATTTGAATATGAGTTTGTGGGAGCCAGAAAGGAATCTTACAGAATAGAGTCTCGGAAGCCTATTGTGGAGGATGGCACCTTGCAGGAAGACCAGGACCGTAGGGATTTTACCATAAATGCTATGGCAATTTCTTTGAATACGAAGGATTTCGGTAGTCTGATTGACCCATTTGGAGGATATGCCCATCTGAAGTCCAAAACGATAAAAACGCCTCTAGAACCTGAAACAACTTTTTCTGATGACCCTCTACGTATGATGCGAGCAGTACGGTTTGCCAGCCAGTTGGGATTTGATATCGATACACCCACATTTCTTGGAATTAAGAGTATGGCAGAGCGTATAGGTATAATTTCGCAAGAGCGTATTACGGATGAGCTAAACAAAATCATTCTTTCGCCTGTACCTTCTTATGGTTTTAAGTTGCTAGACCAGACAGGACTTTTGAAAATAATTTTCCCAGAGTTGGTGAATCTCAAAGGAGTAGAAACCATGGACGGGAAGGGTCATAAGGATAATTTTTACCATACGCTTCAAGTATTAGATAATACTGCCTTGCGATCTAAGGATTTGTGGCTTCGTTGGGCGGCTATTCTGCACGATATTGCCAAGCCGGCCACTAAGCGGTTTCATCCTAAAGTGGGCTGGACTTTTCATGGACACGAGGAGCTTGGCGGCCGTTGGGTAAAGGATATTTTTAGAAAGTACCGACTGCCGCTTGATGAGAAAATGAGAAAAGTGAGGACTTTGGTTCGCTTACATCTACGACCAATAGCTCTGGCTAAAGACGGTGTTACGGATTCTGCAGTAAGACGTTTGCTGGTGGAAGCGGGAGAGTATATAGGAGACCTCATGATTCTTTGTAGGGCAGACATCACTTCTAAAGACCCTAATAGGGTGAAGAGGTATCTTCATAACTTTGATAAGGTAGATGAACTTTTGGTGGAGATAGAGGAAAAAGATACCTTAAGGAACTTTCAACCTGTGATTACAGGAGAAATGATTATGGAGATTTTTGGTCTAAAGCCATCCAGAGAGGTAGGTCTATTAAAGACTGATGTACGCGAAGCTATTTTGGATTGCAAAATAGAGAACACCATGGAATCGGCCTATCCGTATTTATTAGAAAAAGGCAAAGAAATGGGCTTTGTACCGGTGAAAGAGTTGTTGTGAAACGGGGTCTTTATAGCACAATCATTGGTGTTTACGATTTTCTATTTTTTTTCTACTTTAAGGATTAAAACCCTTGTTTGAAACAAGTTGAAGTCTTTTTCAAGGTTGTAGTATTTTCAGACATTTAGTTTTAATAAATCTTCGGAGAGTTGTCAAAGTATTTCATCTTTTCAATATGTGCTAGGTTTCCATCCGTAAGTTTTTGTAGCATAATTTTTATTGAAGGTCGTGAAAACTTTTGCTTTAATACCTGCAGTGTTGACATAGCCATCTTTTGACCGTAATTTAAAATTTACCCTCCGAATAGGCAAATAGCGACTTGCAGGAAATTTCATAATATAAATTTGCGTAAAGTCGGGTTTGGTGTATCCCCACTCTATGAAACTCGGTTGTACTACGTTGTATAAAAAATCGTGTCCGCTTGTAATTGCGTACTCTCCTTCTATATCATTTAGCGTTCCATTTTCCAGGTAGACGTTCGGAGGCAAGGTGAGTTCTATTTTTACCTGGGCATTCTCCCATCCTTTGCCCAGGTCTTGATTATCGGCCGGACTACTTACTGTACCCGATCCCACTTCAAAATCAAAAAACTGTACCTGATCTAAATTCCTAAAAGGGATAACTTTTTTCTTATACTGCGTCCATTCATAAGACTCTAAGCTCGTAGATACTTCATTCGATACAGGTTCAATAGTCATTTTTCTCCCTACAGAATTCTTATATTTTCCTTCTGTCTGCCATTTATTCCAAGAATACACATAGCCAGTAGACTCTGCGAAATTTGCCATACAATGCTGTACTTTCATTGAAATCGTAACTGCCTGTCCTTGTTCGATTTGTGGAATTTGGATAGAAACTTCGCCGCCATGTAACTTGGGATTGAAATTACAGGAACTGGCGTTGTCTAAACCATTTATCACAATGGGTTTAGATTCAATAGGAATAGAATTAAGTAGCTTATTACTATTAAGATCTCGTATTTCAATAGTGCTGAGTAAGATAGCAGAATGCGAATTGGCTACTGGGGACTGAATACAAACTTCCACATTTTTTGCTTCACCTGAACCCTCATTAGCAATCTTAATAGTTCGTGTAGAAGTACTGTAAGGAGATATACCTCTAGCATCAAAATCATCCTCTGCATGAGTTAAAACAATTTTAGGATTATCAATCTGTGGTAAAGAATAAGCCCATAGAGAACCTGTGTAGCTAAGCGTGTTATCGGTCATAACACCATAGCCGTTAAAAGCAAAAACTACACTATCTGTCTTCATGTGATTAAAAGTGGTATAGTGAGACCCTGGTCTATTTGCAGAATGAAAATAATACGACCACCCATTGTGTATGATGGGCGGAGAAAATGTTGGAGACCCATCGTGTTGTACATTCTGCCATTTCCCGTTACCAAATTTCCATACAGATCTATTTAGCAACCTCATCCAAGGTAAACCGTCGTTTCCCAGCCAGCAAAGAGGTTCTCCCTGTTCGCCTGGCGAAACATTGTTTGAACTCACCTCAATAGCCAAAAGTGTCCATTCTTTCGAGCTTGGATTATATTTCCATGTATCACCCAATGCCCTACCACCTCTATGAGTTTCCCCGTTAAATCCTCCATAAAACCAGAAATGACCGTCATAGTCCTGCCAGTATGCATAGTCACTCCGAGCTTTAGGCTTAATGGATACAGATGGCACTCCCAGTTCTTCGGGATAAACACCGCTTGGAGCGTTAGCGTTATGTAATGTGTTACAGTCGCCTGTTTCGCAAGTCCACTTTTTTGTGACTACATTATATTTCCACATATCATTTAGGGGAAACGGATTACTGTGTCCATCATAGAATACACCTCCAAAAATCCAATAGTCCCCCTTTTCATCAAACCAAGCTCTCACCCGATATCTTGCTCTTGGCCAATCGGCCACTCCCGGTACTTTATAGGAACCAGAAGAAGTGTGGGTAGAGCTACCTCCCAGCCAAGTCCACTTGTCGGTGTGGGTATTGTACTTCCATAAGTCGTTCCAGCCCGTATGAAAGCCTAAATCATAATTACTGCCTCCAAATAGCCACAGATTCCCCTCAGAATCCATAGCTGAAGCCATTCTACTGCGATCTCCCGGATGGGCAACATCGCTTTCTACTCCTAAATCAGTATACTTCTCATTAACTCCTCTACCGCCCATATATACCCAAGATCGCAATGCTATATCATAATACCATATATCATGGCCGTTTCCCCAGCCCTCTCCGCCAAAAATCCAAATTTTATTATTGAACATTCCGGAACCGCAATGTTCGCGAGAACCCGGCATATTGGAAGGATGTGGCACTCCCGGGGCAACATAAGAGTTCACTGGCCATTCCGAATTTAAATATCCTTTCAGATATGCCCATTCATTCTGTGCATTTAACTTCTGCTGCAAAAAAAAAGAAGAAATGACTAAAAGTAGCTTGAGTAAAAGAGCCGCTCTGTTGTTATTGATTTTCATTAGTTTAATGTTTCCGGTTATAAAAAGTACTTTCATTTTCCTGAAATCATATTCTTAACTGTAGAAAGAAGTATTCAAAGGTTAAATAAAAATCTTACAATAAAGAAGATTACACTAATTAATTTATCCTTTGGTTTAGCTTTATACAAAAAAGGGAGACAATTTCTTATCTCCTTTTTTTTCTCAAAAACTGTCTTTTTATAATTCCACCAGTTTCATTTTTGGAACCAGTGACTTCATCACAGACCAAGCTACTAGATATGCTAAAGCACATATGG
>CAZBAV010000007.1:0-62585 GCA_964489955.1 uncultured Lacihabitans sp.
CCCGCCGTTATGCAAAAAGACAAATGACCTGGTTTAAAAACCAAGATAGCTTTGAATGGTTCCATCCCGATAACTTTGAAGAGATTAAAGGGTTCATTAGCAATAAAAAAATATAACCGCCCTTCCATTCGCATTCGAGGAAGGACGGTTTGGGGCTACTTCTTAGTTCCCTCGAATGTAGCACCCTGCACAGTAAGTGAGGCCCCTATTACCTTACCTTCACTGTTACGCTTAAAAACCAATGTTGCCTCATAGTTGGTAAGATTGTAGGTATCCTTTTTGGTTGTTGCTTCCAGCGGAGATTCCCCAGTTTCTGTCTTACCTATCATGCCATTACTAGTGGCCTCTATCTTTAAATCCTTGATGGGAGAATATCCCCCGAAACTGTACTCTCCTAACAACTCCTCTTTCCCAACCCCTTTGGATAAACCTACCTTTGCAAAAACCACACTTCCAATAATTAAAAAAAGTCCTAATACTGCTAATTTTTTCATGATTATTAAAGTTAAAGGTTAAAACTTCTCTTTAGGAGGAAAACGCAACATAACTAACTCATATTGAATATATTCACTTAAAAAAACCTTAAAATTAGATAAAATTTAACTTAACTGCCAACAACTCTTTTACCTTTAAAAAAACCAAAAAAAAGAGATAAGAAACTGTTAATTAACGAATTGACCCATAAATCTTTTTTAAGTCTTTCTTTATAAACCCTTTTCTTAAAAACGGAAGTCAGAATGTAACCAAAACTTAACTCAATTATTTTTGGGGCTTGGGCAAAGTATCCCTAATTTGTCGTTTTATATACGAACTATGTTTAGACTCCTCTTTTTATTCGTTTGTGGCCTTGCTTCGGCTCAAGACACAATCCAGAAAGTAACACCAGGCCGTATAAATAGTCCAAGCCAACAAGAAAAGCCATATGTAATCCTTATTTCAGCAGATGGTTTCCGGTATGACTACCTTGATAAATATGATACTCCCAATCTAAATGCTTTAAAAAAAAGTGGGGTTTCTGCCCCTTATATGTCACCAGCATACCCTTCTCTCACTTTCCCAAACCACTATTCTATAGTTACGGGGTTATATCCCGCACATCATGGCTTGGTAGACAATAATTTTTATGACCGCAAAAGGAATACACAGTATTCTATGATAGAAAAAGATAAAGTCCACGACGGCACCTGGTATGGAGGAACTCCGATTTGGGTACTGGCAGAACAGCAGAAAATGCTAAGTGCCAGCTTCTATTGGGTGGCATCAGAAAGCGATGTACAAGGCGTGAGACCAACATATTACTATAATTACAATGAACTTATTGACATAGACACCCGCCTCCGAACTTTAAAAGACTGGCTACAACTTCCATCTGATAAACGTCCGCATTTTATCACGTTTTACTTTCATGAAGTAGATAAAAAAGGCCACTTATATGGTCCAGATGCAAAAGAAACGGAAGAAGCTGTCCAGTTCGTAGACCAAACCATTGGCAAAATGGCAGCTATGGTAAAAGAACTCAATCTACCAGTAAACTTCGTTTTTGTTTCGGACCACGGCATGGTGTCTTCCGAAAACAATTACCCTTTACTACTACCAGAAGCAGTAGATAGTACGAAATTCATCATCCCTTTTGGCAAAAGTCAACTGCACCTTTACGCCAAAGACAAAAAGAATATTAAACCTACTTACAAAGCACTACTCAAAGAAGCTGTACACTTTACGCCATATCTGAAGAAAGATATACCAAAAGCTTGGCGGTATAATAAAAAATCAGATAAATACGGACGGGTTGGAGATATATTACTGATACCAAATTATCCCAAGATCTTTGTAACTTCACCTTATGGAAATTATCCCGGCCAACATGGGTATGACCCTGCATTTCCTGAAATGCATGCAACTTTTCTGGCTTGGGGGCCAGCTTTCAAAGAAGACTATGTAATAGAACCTTTTGAAAACGTTAACCTTTATCCCCTCATATCTAAAATACTGGGTCTACCTTACCAACATAAAATTGATGGGGACTTAAAAGTTTTAGAAAAGACCTTAAAAGAATAACCGAGTCAAAGTCCATTTTTCAGGACATGCTGCAAGAGTTTTATTGCTACTTTAAAAGATAAACCAGGAGTAGCTATCTGGTTTACTGTACCGCTAATATAGAAGTCTTTCTTAGGACAATAGTAGACCAATGCACCCGATAGACCAGAGTGCCCTAACATCTCTGGAATAGTGCCAAAGCTCATAATCCATGGTAACTTAAACCGGTGTATTCCTATACCAGATTGGATAGGGAAAAAGATGTTCTTCCACTGTTGAAGTTCCGGAATATAGCCTTCTGGAAAAAAATCCCCTCTAAAAAAAGCCTGGATAAAAGTAAGCATCTCTACCGATGTGGATACTATTCCTCCATCCGGCCCAAACGAAGACATGCCCTTGGGAATATGTAATTCGTTTTCTTTATAATAGAGGTGCATAGGACGCTTATCACTTATATCGGCAAACATATAAGTCTTAGTAAGACCAAGAGAGTCAAGGATTATCTTATTAATATTTTCTTCTAGACTTACCCCCGATATGCCTCGTATAATCTCTCCCAAAAGCTGAAAATTAGTATCGGAGTAATGTGCCTTTTTCCCGGGAATGAAATAAGGCTCAAGCTCCTTACTATATGCTACGGTATCCCTAAAAGTCCAATATTTAT
Organism: uncultured Lacihabitans sp.; assembly: GCA_964489955.1. GTDB lineage: Bacteria > Bacteroidota > Bacteroidia > Cytophagales > Spirosomataceae > Leadbetterella. Next base: position 2,702 of record CAZBAV010000007.1, read on the forward strand.
CATTACCACTTAGTAACTCTTTCTCAAAACTTGAGCCGTCTGCAGACTTTTGCTGGAAATAATCCGGGATACCTGAAGTGTGTGCTAGCAAATGCTGGATTGTGATTTTACCCGTATAGTCGGCTCCCTTGTACACATGCAGGTTTTTAATGATTTCTGGCTCCAGAAACCTATCAATGGTGTCACTGAGAGAGAGTAAACCTTTTTGCCTAAAGTTAAGAATGAGAGCAGTTACAAACAGTTTGGTTGTGCTTGCTATAAAATATTGTCGCTCTAGCTCCAGATTTCCAGCAGCTCCATGCCATTCTTTCCCTTGATATGAAACGGAGAAAGCCGCACCATAAATTTTATTACCAGCTACTGTTCTATCTAGTATGTATTGTAACGACATAGTGACTTTTATTACAAAATCATCTAAGCTGTTCTAAAGTTCCTTCTAAATGATATCTTAACACAACCTTCCGTTTAGAGGAATTTTCTAATAAGGGTTTCAAGACCATTTCGGCATTTTTCTTGGTCTGGTTAAGTATATCCGAGGCTTTTGCCGATGTTAATATCTGGGTCTCGGCTCTTTTATAAGCCTCTTCCAATAACAAACCCTCGTTCATAAAGGCATATTCTGTATGGTAAACACTTGATTTACTGTGATCTATTTTATGATAACAGATCTCAGGTTTGGGCAATGTTACTATAAGCGTGTCACGAGATACAACTAAATCTTCCTCCTTAATTTTAGTAAGGTCTATACAGCCTACAGCTTCACCCTGTATTATTAAGATAGCTTTAGGATCTGGTAAAAAATCTCTTGAGATTTTCTGTTCTACCACATCCCTGTACGAGTACTTCACCAACTCCAATTTCCCCATATTGCTTATCTCTTTCAAAACAATATTGTGGGTAGTTTGGAGCTCCCCTCCACCAAAGAATTTGAATGACTTAAACTGCTCCCAGACAAAAATGCCAAGAATAATGATTAATGCATAAAAACCTAAGGTGAGCCACTTTTTCATCTAGGAAATAATTTTAAACCTCCTGAAGGAACTAAGCGTAAGTCCAACAAAAACCAAAGCCGTACCTAGCCAGAGTACATTTATAAACGGTTTCTCTATAGCTTTAAGTACAATATATTCTTTCTCGCCTCTACTAATACCAAAAGTAAACTGTCCTGTGCTTGGTTCTATTTTGGTTAGCTGTACACGTAAACCTAGCTCATTACTTACTACCGGAATACTCCAGACCTCTTTATTCTTTATTGCAAAAACAGGTCTTAGTATCTTTTCACCATCTCTGTCCAAAATTCGGAGTGTAGCTTCTGCAGCTATATCTCCATCTGCCAGTGGCATTCCATCTAGCTCGTGTAACTGCACCACATTATCCAGTATGGCCACGTAGTCGTTAAGGAAAAAAGTATCCCTTAATGTCACAGCATGTTTTTCTTCCGCCGTCCACTGCTTTTCGTTACCAGTGGTTACGTAATTCACATGCGAATAAATGTCTCTGTTCCAATAGTGCTTTATATCCGGCGAAACCACATTACCCATTTGCGGATTTATCTGGTATCGTGGGTATAAATTATAGTCCTCCTTATCTCCCTTCTTGAAATTAACTTGGTAATACGTATTCTCCGTATTATACTCTACGGTATCGCCTTTCTTAGCATAGAATTTATCACCATCCATGATATCGGCACGCATTACGCCTTTAAAATCACTATCTAATACCTGTTGTACAAAACGCTTTTCTATATAACCGGGTACGTTACGAATTTTCAAAAACTCTCCTCCAAATGTTAAGTCAAAATCTTGTATTTTGGTCGGTCTATTCACGTAAAGAAGGGTGTTTTCTGCATTCTCTTTTTCATCTGTCAAGAATTTCCCTCCATCAAAATTTAGGGAAATAACTTTCTCATAGGCTGACGAATACATAACGCCAATAAGCATTAAGGCCACACCCATATGAGATATAGCCCCACCCGCCACTTTGGCCTTTCCGTTAGTAATACGCACCAGAATAGATACATTGGCAACCACACTGAATACACCTGCTGTAAGCAATAAAATATATTGCCAATGCTTTACACCTGTAAGGGTAATAACCAATGAGGTAACTAGCAAACTAACCAAAAGAGGATTCAGCAGTTTTTTAAGACTAAGTTCATTTATTTTTTTCCAGAAAAAATACTGGGCTATTCCGGTAAGGATAACTATGCCAATAAATAACCACATCTGGAAAACCGTATAGTGAGCTATAGGATCCGTGGGCATAGCCATATTGAGTTTCAAACCAAACAGCTCGCCTATCTTATTATAAACCGGAATAGAAGTAGTAACTGTAAGCTGGAATGCCGCCAAAGCCAAAAGCGTAACTCCAAGAAATATCCAGAATTCCGAAGAGTAGGTTGACACTTCCTTTTCGTCTTTCGGAAGGCCCTTCCAGCGGATAGCCAGTAAAACAATAGAGATAACCACAAAGAAAAGTAAGTACACCAGGAGCTGCCCAGAAAGACCCAAGTCTGTAAACGAGTGTACCGAAGCCGAGCCCAAGATTCCACTACGGGTAAGGAACGTACTATACAGTATCAATAAAAACTGGGCTATAGCCAAAACGAAGGTGGTTTTGAGAGCCGATGAACTTTTGTGCGAAATAAGCATGGTATGCAGAGCACCTACCATTACCAACCAAGGCACGTAAACCGCATTTTCCACAGGGTCCCAGTTCCAATATCCTCCAAAGTTTAGGGTTTCATATGCCCAAATGGCTCCCATCATGATACCTATTCCCAATAACACGGCCGCCGAAAGCGTCCAGGGTTGTGCCACTTTTATCCAGCCCTGATAGTCTTTTTTCCACAGAGCCGCCATAGCAAACGCAAACGGTACAGTGGTCATAGAGAAGCCCAAAAAGGTAGTAGGCGGGTGTATTACCATCCAATAGTTTTGTAATAAAGGATTAAGCCCGTTTCCGTCCTTAGGAACAAAGTCCGGATTAGATAACCAAATTGGTAAATGAGGCATACTCTCCTTTAATGTAAGAAACGGCGTACTACCCAGTTTAAAGTCTCCAAACAGAACTGTACCAATAATCATACTGGTGAGAAAAGCCTGAACAGCTGCAAAAATGGTCATCATTGGGGCTTCGTAGTCTTGGTAAAGTTTACCTTTCCTCCTAAACCAGAAGATGAGCACAAAACCAACAATTACATTCCAGAAAATCCAAAGTAAAAAACTACCTTCCTGATCCTGCCAGAAAGTAGAAATGGCATACCCTACCGGTAAACTCAAGGATGTATTATCCCAGGCATAATGGTATTCAAAGTATTTATTTAAGACTATTGAGAAGAGTGACAGAACCACCATTATAACCATGAGGCCATGTACTACAAACAACTTGGGAGCTAATTTCTTCCAAAACTCTGTGCTTTCGCCAGGTTTTCTAGAACCCATGGCATAAGCGTAGGTAGCAATGATGGAGGTTAAAAATGCTAAAATAACGGCGGCATGGCCTATCTGGCCAAGAGATGATCGGAGCATGATTTCGTGTTCAGACTATGGGTACTTCTCAATTAATACTGGTTCTCTGCCCTTTCGAGCAACAAAATAGCAGACTGGGGTAAAATAACATATTTCTCACCCTCGTACTGTATATCTATAGCATGGCGTTGTAAATAAATGGCTAAATCGCCCTCTTCGGCTTGTAGAGGCATGTACTTCTGGGTTGCAGGTTTCCAGTCTTCCTGTTCTTCTACCGAAGGTAAAGGATAACCCGGTCCAACTTTAACTATATAACCCGACTGCACCTCTTCCTTCTCTGTTACTGTAGGCGGAAGATAAAGTCCAGAATTGGTCTTATCACTAGGATTTTTGGGTTTCACTAAAACCTTGTCACCTACAACAAATAACTTCTTCAACCGGTTACTTTTGCTTACGCCTATCACTGCCCTCTACTATTTTGTATTAAATCATAGAACAAAATCCCTCCTATTAAAATTCACTGTATAGGGTAATACTTAAATTTTAGGTAACCAGTTAGGATTTGTGTGCGGTATAGCTTCTTCTATCATTTTTATGGCTTCCGCCGGCAATTGGCCTAGTTGGATAGCCAAAAGGTTGCCCTGTAGCTGGTTGTACTTATACATACCGGGAATAACGTAGCTTACCTCTGGATGATGTAAAACATACCTCAAAGCCGAGGTGCTGACTCCTCCCGGTAATTCCTTCAGGAAGGATAACTTAAGTATTACCTCCTTATACCAGCTTCGGTCAGCATCTCCAATAGCCGAGCGGATATCTGTTTTGCCAAAAACCATCTCTGGATTTTCTAAAAACTTGTCAGAAAGCAGACCAGATGCCAAAGGCACTCTGGCTATAAATTGGTATTTATCAAATGCCGCGTGCGGAAAAACCTCTCCAGCAGCACGTCTATCCAAGACATTAAAAATAGCCTCAATAGAATCTCCAAAATTATTCTCTAGAGTATTCAAAGCTCCTTTGAGACTTTTCACACTAACGCCATAATGAGAAATCTTACCTTCCTCCTTAAGCTTTTCAAACTCTTCAAAAGCATATTCCCGAAAATCATCCGGCGGACTATGTAGTAAAATAGTATCGAGGCTTTCTATCTGTAGTCGTTTTAGGCTGGCCTCCACAGACTTTCGCAAAGACACAGCCGAAAAATCGACATAGGCATTTCCAGCACTATCTTCATAACTTCCGTATTTCGTGCAAACCTGCAAGTTTTGAGGTTTTAGTTGGCCAAAAACACTACCAAGCAGCTCTTCTGATGCTCCCTTACCATATCCCGGAGCAGTATCAAAAAAGGTAATACCTTCATGAAGTGCCGCCTGTACAGCTTTCTTTGCTTCCTGGATATCTATTTTCCCCCAACCTGTTTGTCTGCCACCAAACGTACACTCTCCCCCCAGCTGCCATGCACCAAACCCAAGTTTCATTGCAACTGTTTTTTATCCTGAAAAGACTTGTACAGCATGATGATTCCTATTATAACAGCAGGAATACTTAAAATCTGACCCATATTTAGACTCATGGTATCCTCAAAGCTCTTCTGATTCTCTTTTAGGAATTCGTAGAAAAACCGCAGACCAAATATCCAGATAAAGAAAATACCTGTGAGCGAGCCTTTCGGTGTTTTGTCCCTCCACTTATTGTATAAGAAAATAAGAATAAAGAATAATAGTAAACAAGATAGAGACTCGTATAACTGGGCTGGATGTCTTGCAAAATCCTCTCCGTTTTGCTTAAATATTACTCCCCAAGGCTTATCTGTAGCTTTACCTACAATCTCTGAGTTCATAAAATTACCAAAACGTATAAATGCTCCACCTAAGGCCGATACAATAACCATGCGGTCCGTAAGCCACAAATAGTCGTATTCTTTATGTTTGTTCTTGAAAATATAAAGACCAATTAACACCCCGAAAGCTCCGCCATGGCTAGCCAAACCAGAATAAGGTGGCAACAGCATGTCTATCAAATACTTTATTGGTGCCTTAGAAAATTCTGCCCCTTCATAAAATACGTAGTGGCCTATTCGGGCACCAAGTACTATGGAAATAATCATAGTGAGTAACAAGGCGTCTAAATCCTCACTCTTTTTGTTTTCAAGCTTGAAAGCCCAGGCAATAATCTGGAAACCGGTAAGGAAACCCAGAGCGAAAAGTAAACCATACCACCTTACCTCAAAACTTCCTAATTTAAAAATAGTAGGTGATACATCCCACAGAATTTGGGCTATAGTCATAAAACTTAAAATATTATCTTCCGTAAAAATAGGACTAAAATACGGCAGTCAGCAAAAAGCCTATATATTTTTCCTTTAATTATTGGTTTTCAATGAAACTAAACGCCGAAGTTTTATTACAAAATATCCAGAATGCCATTTCACTCGTAAATTCTGACATAATCTATGTAATACTTCAATGGTAAGATAGAATCATGCAATTTTCCTCCTAGGTTTCTTTCATGTCCCAGTGCTAAATTGATAAGTAAGTAGAACTCCTTTTCAAAAATCCTTTTTGTAGCTTGATCTGCTTTATTCAAATCAAAATGAAACACGAGTGTATCATCATAGAATATTTTTATAGCATCTATAGTTTTCTCCATCGCATATACATGGAAATCTTCGTACGGAGCTTCGTTCACTTTTGGCTTTAGGCCTTTGTACTCGTACTTACCATCGTCTTTTGAGTAATGAACTGTCCCGTATACCTGCATGGAGTCTTTCCCAACAAATTCCATAATATCTATTTCTCCGCAATGCGGCCACTTCACCTCTGTCCTATTCACCCCCAGCATCCAGATGGCAGGCCAGCTACCCAAACCCTTAGGCACTTTGGCTCGTACCTCCACTCTACCATACTTAAAACTTTTCTTATTCAGAGTGATAAGGCTCGCAGATGTATATTGAGCTTCCTTAAAATTCTCTTTTCTAGCTTCAATAATAAGATTCCCTCCCTTGACCCTAGCGTTTTTCTTGCGTCGTTTTGTATAATACTGTGGCTCTTTATTTCTCACAAAGCCCTCTTCATAATCCCATTTGGTTTCTTTCGGGTGCCCTTTATAATTAAACTCGTCTGACCAAATGAGCTTCCAATTATTCTGAGCAAACAAATTACTGCTTCCACCTAAGAGACATAAAAAAGTAATTACTATGATTTTTTTCATTTTTTTTCAACTGTTTTTCGGCAAATAACTAACCTTAAAATACTTCCCTAATAATTGATTTAAACCTTGATTGTTTCATTTTTCTTCGGCTAAATTGACACTGAGTGTTTCCTTTAAGAAAAAGAACTCCGCACAAAAAAAACCTTACTTGGAGTTTCCAAGTAAGGTTTTTGAACTTCAGAATTTTAATAAACCCAGCCAGTAGTTGGTTTTAAGTTTGGATTCAATTCAACTTCCGCCTTTGGCACAGGCCACGTATACCAATGGTCTCCAATCCACTCATAAGTAGTACCTCCCGTATTTTCTGTACCTCCCCATGCGTGCTGGGCTACCCTCTGATCAAATTTTGTTTGCTTAAGCGTTTTCCATCTCATTTCGTCAAAGAAGTTCACCCCTTCTCCTATTAACTCACGACGACGCTCGTCTCTCACATAATTTCTGGCAGCAGCCTGACTGGCAAATGAAGAAGCCATAGTAGGTACTCCTGCACGGTCTCTTACTTGCTTTACTTTTTGCATCGCAGCACTCAAATCACCTGATTCTACAAGAGCTTCTGCCCACATCAATAAAACATCACCGTATCTTATTATAGGTTCATCCACCGGATTTTGCTCACGACGATTATATGTAAGACCATCACCTACAAACTTACGGTTGATGTATTTAAACTCTGCCTGAGCATTACATGTTCCTGAAGTATAATAAGTACTAGGTAAATTTTTGTTTAGGTTTGGTTCTGCATTGGCTTGGTCCACATAGTATTTACCTGTAACCGGGAATCTGTAGGTGTATGTACCTTCAGCCGATGAGTTACTGTTCACCCCAATGAAGTTTGCATATGGCGTTACCACATTCTGTTCTAATCTTGGGTCTCTGCTTGTATATGCTTTTCTTAAGCGGGCTTCATTTCCTTCCTGAAGATAATGAGTCCTGGTAGTGGCAGCCAATGTATTTAATTGTGCATTTATCACGGTGGTAATAGTAGAATGAACATCTGCCCCTTCCACTTTCTGGTCACGCAAGAAATACACTTTTCTATTTGGAGTTCCAAGTGCTGTAAGATTATCCCACTCAGGAAGGTAGTCCACCCATTTGAAAGGTTTAACTGTGCTTTCGTCAACAATTACCTCGTAAAGGTCTACCAATGCGGGAGCAACCTGGAGATCAGTCCAACACCCACGGGAATCTTTAGAACCTTGCTGGAAAGCACCAAAAAATTTCTGAAGACCTGTGCCATATCCTGTTGGCTCCTCTATATACTGAACACTCAAAATCATTTCCTCACAGGTTTCATTCTCTAACTTGAACAGCTCCTTGTATTTTGGAAACAGAGCGTATCCTGCCTCTCCCACTTTCTCAAAATCAGTCGAAGCCTTTGCATAATCTTTTGTTATCAAATAAGATTTTCCTCTGAGTGCATATGCCGCTCCTTTACTCACTCTTCCTTCTCCTCTAATTTGGTTATTAGGTAATGAAGGCTCTTCGATAGCGTCTGTTAAGTCTTTTATAATAAGAGCCCAAACTTCTTCTTCTGTACTTTGCCCTCTGTTTCCATCAGCCGGGTTTACTGGTTCTGTATATATAGGCACTCCGTGTCCATTGTTCCCAAACAGTTCGTTCAATCGCATGTAAAAAAAAGCACGAAGCACTTTACACTCTGCCACCAAACGATTCTTTTTTGCTTGGCTAATCGGAGCATTCGGGATATTCAAAATGGCGTCATTAGCTCTATGTATACCATCATAACACCATTTCCAATAATGCATAAAATGAGCATTGCTTGGATTTACCGCACTGCTAAAGAGGTTTCCTAGATTGTACTCTCCTTGTCCTGTCATTCCCAAAGCCTCAAATCCATAATAACCGATAGTTCCACTTGAACCTATTAAACCATCACTTCTTACTGGTCTCTGCAGAGAGTAGTACACCCCTATTACACCTTGGTCAACCAGGTTTTCAGTGGTCCACATAGTACCAGACGTTACTGAATTAGTAGGAGCTGTGTCTAATATGCTTGTACAAGAGGATACCGCATTTAAAATTAAAGCCGATACTAGTATATATATTATCTTTTTCATTACTTATCGTTAAATTTTTTGTCAGATATAAAACCATGCATAAATTATGATTTCAATTCTTCTATTTAATTAAAATGTAAGTGTTAACCCACCTGAATAAAGTCTAGAGATAGGGTACACTATCAATGAGGATCCTAGCTCTGGATCTACACCTTGAAAATTATTACTCTGAATACTAAATAGATTTTCTCCGGCAAAGAACACCCTCAAATTACTAATCTTAGCTCCTCTAAGCCACTTATTAGGTAGTGTATAACCTATTTGCAAAGATTTCAACTTCACGAAAGATGAATTATACAAATAGAAAGTATTGGCTTGCATAATAGACGTGGCTGATAATAAACGAGGGTATTTTGCATAAATATTTGCATTGGGGTCATTAGCCGGATCATAGTTCTCATAATTAGTATGAGCTTGTACCGCATCATAAGAGTAGAATTTAGTCCAGGAATCTGCAGGCACTACATCACCTGTATTAGAAATGATAGATCCATTTGCACCTCTATCATTTATGTAGTGATATGAACCTAAACGACCACTCAATAGAGCATTTAAGTCAAATCCTTTCCAGGCTGCTGTTATGTTCATCCCAAATGTAAACTTAGGAAGCTGGGATTTACCGATAAATTCACGGTCATCATCATTCCCATATTTTCCGTCGCCATTTATATCGGCCATAATCATTTGGCCATACCAGATATTAGCAGCCCCTGATCCCACCATATTGTTATTGAAAGAATAGCCTGCAGCAATCATAGATTTCACCCACTCCAAATCAGCTTTTGTACGAATCATGCCATCAGTAGGCCCCCCATTTGGGTTTACGCTTCCGTCAGAGTTAGTATATGTGCCACTTCCAGAATAAGGCTTCCTCAAAAACCACTCATCCATCATATGCCCTTCTACTCTTCTTGTATTCCCTCCGGTAGAAACATCAGCTAAATTCGTGTATCTCCATGTAGGATTACCCCAAATATCTAATGTGCTTGGGTCTTGAGCATAATTTAGTTGCCCTTTAAATCCAGTTACTTTATTGGAGTTATAATTTATGTTAAAGTTTACTCCATATCTAAAGCTCTTCACCTTGTCATTCCAACCCAATGTTAAATCTATTCCATTATTTGCTACCGATGCGGTGTTTGACATTGGAGCAGAAATATTTCCCATAGTATTATAAATAATAGCTGCTGTTAAGATATCAGAGGTATTTCTATGGTACACATCTACTTCTGCACTTAAGCGGTTTTTCAAGAAAGCGGCTTCCAAACCTAGGTTATAAGTAGTAAGTTTCTCCCATGATAAGCCAAGGTTTTGGATTGTACTTTGAATCACCCCATTGGCTACTTGCTGATTGAATACATTGTTTACCTGACGGTAAATGGTTTGCCAATCATAGTTTCCTCCAACCGTATTTCCTAGTGTACCATACGATGCTCTTAATTTTAAATAATCTACATAGTTCTGAGATTTAAAGAAAGGCTCATTACTAGCTACCCAACCTGCCGAAAAAGAAGGGAATACTCCCGATCTGTTACCTGGAGCAAACTTAGAAGAAGCATCTTGACGAAGATTAAACTCAAAGAGATACTTGCCATCATAGGCGTAGTTTAATCTTCCAAAGTATGAAAGCATAGCATACTCCTGTTTTGCATTACCTCCAATGCTTTCCATTGTCGCACCTGAAGTGATATCAATTATGGACCAATCCATAAGACCTCTTCTAGAAGCACTAAATCCACTGGTTTTATTATAATGCTGCTCATAACCAAGTAAACCACCAACATCATGTTTCCCGAAAGTTGTGTTATACCTTAAGAATAAGTTAGCAGTGTAACTATTAGAATTGTAAGAATACCTTGAAGTTGTTGCCTGTTCTAAGTTTCCTATTGATTCTTTTGGAGTCTCAAAGCTTTCTCTAAAACTATACCTCGGGATATTTTGTGAATAGGTTTCGTCTTCTCTCGCGTATTCATTGTAGTTGAATCTGGCTTCAAAATTCAAGCCTTTCATAAGGTCTACATTTGTAAACCATGTGGTATTCAACCTCGTAAACTCCTGTTGACCACCTGCAGCAGCTACTTGTTGTAAGATGTTATCTTTCTGAGTAGTATTTGGGTCCTCACTAGCACCATACAATCCATTATGAATAGGTGTAATTCCCGGGAATGCCTGTAACAAATAAGTCATGGATGTGCTACCCGGATCTTTGTATTCTTTGGTAAAGAAGGTTTGCGTTCCAAAGTTTATTCGATCACTTATCTTAGTCTCCAGGTTTACGCGGGCATTGTATCTTTCCATACCCGTGTTTTTTAAAGTTCCTGGATTATTTTGGTAAGCCAGAGACATCATATATTTAGTATTGCTGCTACCACCTGTAAGAGACACACCATAACGCTGATAAACATCAGGCTGGAACAGAATCTGAGCCCAGTCGGTATTTGGAAAAGCCAGCCAGTTAGGAATCGTTTGTCCGGTCACCGGATTGGTATATGTTCCATTAGGATTAACATCCGCGGCTCTCCATTGGGCTATAGTGGAAAGATCATAGTCTGGAGCAGTAGAAGTAGGGTTTGCATTTAACTTAGCTATATTGTGTAATTCCATAAAGTCTGCGGTACTGGACATAAATTTAAGATCTGTCACAGGCTTGGAGCTGGCAAATAGCGTATTAAACTGGATTCTGGGGGCTTGCCCTATTTTCCCTTTCTTTGTCGTTACCAAAATAACTCCATTGGCAGCTCTTGAACCATAAATGGCCGCAGAGGCCGCATCTTTTAGTACAGATACGCTTTCAATATCATCCGTATTTACCGGTACCATATCAGCAATAACCCCATCTACCAATATTAGTGGTGCACTGTTATTAAAAGATCCGGCACCCCTAATGCGGATAGAAACACCTTCACTACCGGGGTTACCACTTCCCTGGGTAACCGAAACCCCCGGAGCTGTACCGGCAAGAGCTGTGGCTAGGTTCATTACCGGTCTGTTCGCAATTTGATCTGACCCTATTGTTGACACAGAACCTGTAAGATTAGCTTTCTTTACAGCACCATAACCAACCACAACAAATTCATCTAGACTAGAAGTACTGGGATCCAGAGTAATTTTGTAATCACTTGTTCCAGCGTGCAATGGTACTTGTTTCGTTTCCAGGCCGATAGAGGATATCTCAAGGACGCCTGTAGCAGGTGCCGAGGCAATTGAAAATTTCCCATCTGCATTTGTCATCGCCCCGATAGTCGTATTAAGGACCATAACAGATGCTCCAACTACTGGGTCTCCGTTACTTTCAATAACAGTACCTGTAATTGTCCTAGTTTGCCCAAGCCCTATCAGAGGCAGAAGAACTAAGAGCAGGACAGCAAACCTGCCACACTTCAGAATAATTTTTTGGGTAATTTTTTTTCTCATAGGTTTTCGTTGAATTGATAAGTTTATTGACTTTTCTAGCATTTAAACTTCATCTTAAATTGGGTTTAAATCTGAGCATAAACATAGACCCATGTCACCCCTTGCCCTGAGGAAAATCTTAAATAAAACAAAGAAATTCTTAAATTTTTTCAATCCTGAACATTGGAAAAAATATCACAAAACGTTTATTATTAATTATTTAATAATTTATATTTTGAAAAATGCAAATTACCGTGTATGCAGACATAAGTTATTTAGCTCTAACAAATAGAAATATTATCAATCCTTAGTTTTACTTTCTTTTCAGCTTTTCATTTGCTAGACAGAAGGTTCATTTCCTGTTTTTTCGTAACTTAGTGTCCAGCAGGTTCTCAAAGAAAACTTTAAACCTTCTCTCATTTTATTATTCACACATCGTCATAATTAACAAATAGGAAATTTATTTAATGAGTAGATTCTCAAAATGAAATTGAGTAGAGATAACTATATGAATATTGTAAAGATTTACTCAATCATATTATTTACATTTTTATTCAAATTGTACAGTCCCGCTAGTACTGCTCAAGAAGTAAACTTTACTTCTTTCAATGCGGAACATGGTCTTTCTGATAACTCCGTACTTGCAATAATTCAGGACAAGAAAGGTTTTTTATGGGTGGGTACATCCAACGGATTAAACAGATACGACGGGCGTTTTTTTAAACCATATTCGCTAAAAAAGGATCTTCCAAGTAATTATATCTTATCTCTCCTAGTTGACAGGTCTGGAAACCTCTGGGTGGGCTCATCCTCTGGTCTCTTTTTATATGATGAAAAACTTGATTCGTTTAAGCAGATAGAAAGTCTCGGGAAAAATTCTCCTCGTAAAATACATTGTCTTTCTGAATCCTCCGGTGGAGAAATACTTTTGGGAACAGAAGTGGGTTTACATCGGATAAAGGATAGCAAAATAGAAAAAATTACACTTTCTAGCGATCTCGATAAAACTGAGATAAAAACCATATATGAAGATAAAAATGGAAGTTTATGGTTAGGTTACCGCTATGGTTTAGCGTCTATTCTACTTAAAAATAAAGAAAAAAAGCCGACATATTACTCATTTAAGCCTCCTCTTAAGAATGTCTTGGTGACATCTGTAATAGAAGACCACTCTGGTATTTTACATATAGGCACTCACCATAATGGTATGTTTGAGATAAACACTGAAACAAAACAGCTGTCACGCCTTAATTCTGTCCCTGAAGATGAGCATGTCCGTTCATTTTTTTTGGATAAAAACGGTGATATATGGATAGGAACTCTAAATGGAATACTAATTTACACTCCCTCCACAAGAAAAGAAAAGCGATACATCCATAGTAGTAGTAACCCAAAAAGTCTAAGCCAAAACTCTGTTTACTGTATTTACCAGGATAAGGACAACAACATCTGGATTGGCACTTATTTTGGAGGTTTAAATCAATATAACACGTACAAAACTCCTTTTTCCTCACTAAAGGATATTTTTAAGACTCCCGAAAGCTTAAACAGTTTCGTGGTAAGCGGTATGGTAGTAGACAGCCCCGAATACCTATGGATAGGGACAGAAGACGCCGGACTATTTAAAATTAATAGGACAACGGGACAAACAGAAAACTTTAAAACCAATGCAGACAACAACCGTACAATCAGCAGCAACAATGTAAAGACAGTTTTTAGAGACAGTGACGGCAACATCTGGATAGGAACACATGGCGGGGGACTCAATGTTTATAACAGTAAGGACGGAATTACACGAATAATATTAGACAAACAAGGCTTAATCACTGAGGCTGTAGAGGTTTACACTATTCAAGAAGACAAAAATAAAATACTATGGGTAGGGACTAACGTGGGTTTACTCCTTTTTAAAAGAGAGGGAAGAGAATTGCATTCCGTACTACAAGACATCTCTAAGCCATTTGATTGGAGTAAAATTTCAGCAATATTCAAAGACAAAAAAGATAGAATCTGGATTGCATCTACGGTTGGTGTTTATCTATATAGAAATTCTTCATTAGAAAAGGTAAGCGACTTTAATGCGAATGATATATCTGAAACCAGCTCCGGTACGGTTTGGGTATCTGTAATAAATAAGGGATTTGCAAAATATGAAGAAAGTAGTAAAGAACTAACCCTTCAAATTCCTCATCAAAAAAACTATAATAGGACCGTAAAAAGCCTAGTAGCTGGGAATTCCCCCGAGTCTCTTTGGGCTGGCACAGATAAAGGACTCATACAACTGAATACAAAAGACTACTCGATGAGATTCTTCTTAAAGAGTGATGGTCTGCCAATAGAGAATTTCAATATTAAATCTGTCCTTAAGCTAGAAAATGGAACTTTGCTTTTTGGAGGTCTCAAAGGGGTTTCGGTATTCAACCCTTCAGATATAGATTACAACAAGAGTACTCCACCTCTATATTTCACCAGCTTCAAGCTGTTTGAAGACCTTGTGGAAGTAGGAGACAATACTAAGATTCTAAGTAAAAATATTTCCGACACGGATCATATAGCGTTATCTCATAACCAAAATGTATTTACTATTTACTTCGCTCTCACCAATTACATCAGATCTCACAAAAATAGATACCAATATATATTAGAAGGATATAATCAAGACTGGATAAACACAGGCTCGCCTTTTGCTACATTTACTAATGTGCCACCAGGTACGTATAAATTACTGGTTAGAGGAGCAAATAACGACGGCATTTGGAGTCAGCCCATATCTATGACTATAAAAATCTCGCCATCATTTTGGAAAAGTTGGTTGGCATACTTTGCTTACATTATTATTATAGCAACTTTGATCTTCTTTATAACTCGTTTCTTTTACTTAAAAGAAGTAGTTAAGAAGGAAAATGCCCTCTATCAGAACAAAATAAATTTTTTCACCAACATTTCCCACGAAATACGAACTCATTTAACCCTCTTGACCCTTCCACTTGAGCAACTGATAGAGGAATCTAAACAACCCATTTCGGAAAACCTAAAACTAATCCGCAATAACACCGGTCGGCTGCAAAATCTGGTGGAAGAGCTATTGGAGTTCCGGCAAGCCGAAACAGGAAACCTAAAACTAAAAATAGGTGAAGGATCTCTAAAAAAACTATTGGGGAATATTGTGCTTAGCTTCGAAAACGCAGCCAAAGCTAAACAGATGAAGATACATTTCTTACATGATAATAAACCATATAATGTCTATATAGATAACTACCAAGTATCCAAAGTTTTTACCAACCTTATTGGGAATGCCATAAAGTTCGGTCATGAAAAAACGGATATTTCTGTAACAATAGAAGAAACAGCACAAGAAGTACTTGTAAAAGTAACAGACATAGGAGTTGGCATAGAAGATAAACATATTGAAAAGATTTTTAGTAATTTTTTCCATATAAACTCTTTCGAGAAACAAAATACAGGTTACGGTATCGGACTGGCTCTGTCTAAAAGTATTGTCGATTTACATGATGGAAAAATCACTGCTAAATCCTACAATGAGGGCGAAAATAAAAAAACCGAGTTTAAAGTAACTTTCAAAAAAGGCACCTCACATCTAGGCGAATTTATAAACACCCATGTAACCTATAATAGTGTTCTTACCCAAGACCAGCCACAAAAAGAGCAAGGGGCTGTAAAACACGAAAAAAAACATCTACAATCCGTATTAATTGTTGATGACAACAGGGATATAAGACAACTTATCAAGAGTAGTTTAGTTGGAAAATACCATATTTTTGAAGCCGAAAATGGACTGGATGGGCTGGACTTTGCACAGAATAATATCCCGGACATAATTGTAAGCGACGTAATGATGCCAGAAATGGATGGCCATTCTCTTTGTAAAAAATTAAAAACCGACAAAAGAACGAGCCACATACCTGTGATTTTATTGACAGCTCTAAACACACAAAAGAACTACATGACTAGTTTGGAAAATGAAGCTAACCTTTACATTACTAAACCATTCAGCTTAAAAGTCCTGCAACTGAGTATTAGAAATCTTTTAAATTCCAATGAAACTCTCAGACAGCATATTTTCAGATCTCTTAATGGTACAATTATAGACCCATTGGAGGAGTCAGAAATAGACTCTGGCTTACAGGATATTGACAAAAGCTTTATTAATGAGCTCATCAGTATAGTAAACAAAAACATGTATAAGGAAGACTTTGGGGTTACTATGCTTAGCAAAGAAGTAGGAATGAGTGCACCAATACTCTATAAAAAACTATCGGCATTAACAGGACAAACTGTAAATGGATTTATCAAAACCCAAAAGATGAATAAAGCCGCAACCCTGCTCTCTACAAAAAAAATGAGCATACAAGAGGTGGCGGATGCCATTGGCTTCAAAGACGCCAAGTACTTTGTAAAGGAATTTAAAAAGCATTTCGGTTCAGATACAGCCAACCAATATTTGTAATAAAAAAGGAGACGGCTGTTTAGCCATCTCCCAATAAAAAACCTATTCTAAAATCTATTATCCTCTGCTGCTTCCTCCACGGGAAGAAGTACTTGAACTTCTGCTCGAAGAGCTAGTTCCTGAAGTAGAGTTTGAGCTCCGGGTAGAAGCCGGCGTGCTGCTTCTTGATACGGTTCCTCTGCTATCGGAGCTACTAGTAGTAACTCGTTGGCTACCTGCATTGTTACTCCTAGGAGTTTCTACCCTGCTGTTTCCAGCACCTACACTCCCGGAAGAGGTACTTGTTCTAGTATTCCTGGAAGAATTCTCCATACTACTATTTCTTGAAGAAGTACCTACGCTATTGTTTCTAGAAGAACTCTCATAGCTAGAACCCCTAGAAGACTCCCCTACACTACCGCTTCTCGAAGAGCTTTCAAAACCCGAACCTCTAGAGGTCGTTCCTACGCTATTGTTTCTTGAAGAGTTCTCAAATCCAGAACCTCTCGAAGAACTTTCCACATTACTATTTCTTGACGGAGTATTAACTCTGCTATTTGTGTTTCCACGCACCCCACTAGATGCTCTGGAATCTACCACTCTCGAAGAGTTATTCACACTATTCCTAGCACTTACTGTTCTTCCAGAGCGAGCATTATTTATCACCGTGGTATTATTCCAGTTAACGTGATAGTTATTCCTGTGGTTATAATAAACATGCACGCGGGTTGGTACATAAATCCTTGGAGCATATCCTACACGCATGGTACCATATCCTAATCTATCGAACCTGTAGAAATCATACGTATTACCAAAATAAAATCTTATTCCTCCAGTTAATGCCACTCCAGTATATCCATAGTACCTACGGTCCCAGTCGCTAAGCTCAATTCCTATCCAACGGTTTAGATCCACTATATCATACCAGATTTCATCTTGCTCCCATGGACTATAATAGCCATCTGCTTGGAAAGCCCACTCTCTCCTCTCTATTTCCTCCAGCCTATTGTATAGTCTGTTGGCTTCTCTCCTAGTGAGGTATCCGGCATTATATCCATCGGATATTCTAACGCGGATGTCCCACCTCCAATCGAACTCGTCCTCGTAGAAATATCTATCAGGACCATTGTAACCTCCGTATTGTGCATTAGCAACAAATCCACCGAAGAAAAACATTGCGATTACTAACATCCACTTTTTCATAACTGTAACTGTTTAGGTTTTGGTATTTAGATAGATATTAAGCCAAAAGGTTTTGCTAACAAAGTGTTAATGCTTTAGATTTGGATAAAAATTCGAAGCCTATATTTCTAAACAATTGGCTTATTGATATTTATGATAAACACAGAGCAGGTAACGGTAATTGGTGGAGGCAGTTGGGCAACAGCTTTGATAAAGATTCTTACCGAAAACCAAGTAAAGGTAAAATGGTGGATGAGGGATGCTGTTTCTGTTGCCCACATAAAGAAGTATAGACACAACCCGCAATATTTGAGTAGTGTAGAATTACACCCATCTAAAGTAAAACCTTATACTAATCTGAAAGAGGCACTAAAAGGAACCAACTGGGTAATCTTGGCTATTCCTTCTGCTTTCATAGAAAGTGCATTGGAGGGTGTACCCAGCGAATGGTTCGAGGGCAAAAAAGTGGTATCGGGTGTAAAAGGTATAATATCTTCTACAGGCCAGCTTATAACCGACTGGTTTGCCCAAAAGTATTCTTTTGACCCAAAAAACCTTGCTGCTATTGCTGGCCCTTGCCATGCAGAAGAAATAGCATTGGAAAAATATTCTTACATTACTATAGCCTCCTCAGGAGCAGAAACGGGCCAAAAATTTGCACAGTTGCTAGCAGGTCGCTTTGTCAAAACTTCCTATCTGGAGGATATAGAAGGAGTAGAATATGCAGCGGTTATGAAGAACATAGTGGCAATGTCTTGTGGTATAGCACATGGTACTGGAGCCGGAGATAACTTCCAGGCGGTGATGGTTTCTAATGCTATTATTGAAATAGAACGCTTTTTGGACACCATAAGTCCAAAGGTTAGAAATGTCAATGTATCTGCCTATTTAGGGGACCTCTTAGTTACTTCTTACAGCCAGTTTAGCCGTAACCGTACTTTTGGAAACATGATTGGCCGAGGTTATTCTGTAAAGGCAGCCCAAGTAGAGCTAAAAATGATTGCAGAAGGATACTACGCTACACAGTGTATACATACACTCAATAAAGATTTAAAGGTGGATTTACCTATTGTGAAATTTGCATACGAGGTGCTGTATAACCACAAAAAACCCCTCAAGGCTTTTGAAGAACTTAAGGGGAAATTTGTTTGAAAAACTTATCCGAGTAATTCGTTATAGAACTTCTTAAAGTCTACCACTTCTCGTTTTACACTCTTAATTTCGGCATCGGTATATAAACTAACCCCTAAACGCTCATGGGTTGGTTCCTCCCGAAGTTCGTCATAATTAATGCCTCTATCTACAAAAACAGTAACTTGATTCTGGAATCTGTTATCTTCACCAAACAGGTCCCCTTGATTCGGGTCTCCTTTACTCGGCTTTATTGGCTTCTGTTTTGTTACTACCACAGGCTCCGCTGCTGGTTCTGGTATGGTAGCGGCCGGTTGTTCATAAGATGGTGGATAGGCCGTTCCTCCATCATAATCAAACTTAGCTGCCACAATCGTTACCCGCACTTTATCGTTAAGGGTACGGTCTTTGGCATATCCATGTTTAAAAATTTGTGCTTGCGACCGGATTTTGGTCTCTATAAAGTTGGTAATCCTTGCTTGGTCTTTAAATTTCAACTTATATTCAGGCTTTTCGTCGGAATAAGCTATAGATAGAAGAATCCTTTTTGCTCCCTTTATGTCACTATTTTCTAACAATGGTGAGTTTAAAGCCTCCTCAATAGCCCTGTAGGCACGGTCTTCACCAGCTACTTCCGCCGAGCCCATTACCGCATGCCCCGCATCACCAAGCACTTTTTTAACATCAGCAAAGTCTAGATTTATCTTTCCTTCACGGGTAATAAGCTCCGCAATACTTTTTACAGCATTAGCCAATACCTCATCGGCTTTTTGGTAAGCTTCATCAATGTCAAAATCCCCAAACATCTCGCCTAGCCGGTCATTCTTAATTACCAGAACGGTATCACAAACTTTTTGCAACTGTTCTATACCTGCTAAAGCCTGATCTATCTTATCTCTTCCTTCATGACTAAAAGGATCTGTAACTATACCAATAGTAAGCCTGCCCAGTTCTCTGGCATACTTGGCAATTTCCGGAGCTGCTCCCGTACCGGTGCCTCCACCCATCCCGGCGGTAATGAATACCATTTCCGTTGGATTCTCTAAGACCTCCTTAATGGTACTTTCACTTTCCTTGGCAGCATCACGGCCTACTTCCCAATCTGTCCCCGCACCCAGTCCCTTGGTTAGCTTAGCTCCTAACTGTATTTTCACCATTTCTTCTGGGAAACGGTCTAAAACCTGAAGGTCTGTATTGCAGACCACATAGTCTACATCTGCCATTCCTTGGTTAAAAAGATTTAGGACGGCGTTGCCTCCCGCACCACCTACTCCAATTACTTTAATAATTTTATCGTGCTTAGAGTTCACGTCTAGTTTATATTTAGATGGATATATCATTTTTCGTCGCTATGGTAGTAATCATCATTTAATCTGCCGCCATTTTGGAGTACATTGGTTACATAAGACCATGACCATTTGCTTTTCTTCTCCTGGCTAGGGGCCGCTGCCGCATGACTTTTGGGTACAATAGGTGCCTTATTTGATATGGCCTTGGGAGTTATTACGCGTGCACTTACTCTTTCGTCATAAGGGATATTAGAAGCAAAAGCTAAACCAAGCAGAGTGCTGTATTTAGGATTGTCTAACACCTCAAAATCTTTAAAATACACCTTGGAACCATAGTTAGCCCTCCTGATACTTTTGATACCGGATACTTTAGAAAACAGGTGCTCAATCCCTTCGTACATGGTAGTTCCACCAGTGAGAATTATACCATTGGTGATATCTTTTTTGTAGCCCGAAAGGGAAATCTCCGCTGTGATAAGGGCTGCCATTTCTTTTAACCGAGACTCTACAACCTTTTGGGCATTATTAAAAAACACCTCTATAGGCTGCAAACCATTTTTCCGTTCGATTAACAAAACGGGTGAGGCTTCAAAAGATAACTTAGGAATACTTCCACAAAGTATCTTAATCTGCTCTGCATCTTGAAAATAAATCCCAAAAGTGCTTTCTAAATCTTTGTTTATTGTATTACCTCCAATTGGGATAATTTTATGGTAACGTAAGGTATTGTTTAAATAAATACTGATGTCTGTAAGCTCTGCTCCAATGTTTACCACTGCCACTCCCTCTCGCTTATCATCTTTGTCATATAAAAGGGAAAAACTATCCGCTATACCATTTACTACAATATTATCAACCTTAATGTAGTTACTTACCGTATTGGCTTTCCCTTTTGTATAAGTGGCGTTTACGCATTCTACCAGCCTTTGTATATTCTCTGACTTGGTGGTGAAAATGTTAAATTCACCAGAAATATTACCGCCAAACTTCCCAACAATCTTTTCTGTTGCTATAGATTCATTTACATAAAACTCACGTGGAAGACAGTGTAAAACAGAATTTCCAGGTGTGGCTTGATTGGCCTTAATGGCATCATCTACCAAATTATCCATGTCTCCCTGTTCTACCTTAGTAGAATCTCCGGAGGTAAGTGTTTGGATTCTCTGTTTCTTAGAAACTATTTCACGGTTGGCAATATTAATGTTCAGTGAATCCAACTCAAACTCAAACTCTTTGCTCTCTATACCGCTGGCCAATTCACTAATAACCTCACTAATAAGTTCACTTGCCACTTGACCGTTTATCACATTTCCAAAGCTCATTACCTCATCTTTTGGAGTAATTTGCCTTTCACTAAAGCCTACTATTTTTATCCCTTTAATACCATGCGGCACACAGGCTAAAGCTGCAATTTTTGAGTTGGATACTTCTAGTGCTACTGTACATTTTTCTTCCTCCATAATTTACTTATTTACAAACAATTTGCCCATCATACTTCACACTTACTTCTCTAAAATGCCCCCACTGTTCTTGTGGTAGGATATATTTATAAAACGCTTTTAAATTTTTTAGTTTAGAATCTACATTTTCTGGTTTACCAAACTCTATGGTATTATCTCCATACATGGGTACAATCTTAATGTCCTTTGCTCTGTTTATATCTAACTGGGTAATTTGAGCATTCCAGAAAGGGTCACTGGTAATTAGGTTAATAAAGTCCAACAAATCTTTGTTCTTATCAGATTGTAAACTCTTACGCTTGCTAAAGAAGTCTCCGCTAATAAGCAGCACAGTAGGTGTAAAGTTATCTGCTTTAGGAAAAACCTGTCCTGTTTTATCCAAATACCGGTCTACCCTTGTCCCCAAAATACGTGCTACTGGCATCCAAACTTTGGTATCTAGGATTAGATTCCCCTTTAAATCGAAAAAGGCCTCGCAAGATTTAACCATACCACTTTTCTCTACTCGGTCTTCTATAGTTTTGAGGTCTACTGAGTGTATTAGTTTGCCTTTTATTGGTTGCCTGCCATCTATCGTAGCCCATTTTTCTACGTCACTTTCTTTTACTAAAAGTTGCTCTGAATTACCATCAAGCTTTACGATAACCTCCGGACACCGCCTGTCTGTATCGCTTTTTGCCGATGATAGCATTAGGAATATAGTGATGCCTCCTAAGACGCATCCTACTATTGCGTTTAAGTTATTTGTTGTAAAGATTTTTTTCATTTTTCAAGCACATTATGTTCAAAGTCCCTCTATAAATCCATTAGGATCATCCATAAGCTTAAATCGGTCGGCGGCTTTAGGTTCAAGATCTGTTTGGCACCATTCCTTAAGGATTTTGGCATCAGTATTCCATTTGCTACCGTCCCAAAACTCCAGTCCTTTGTGGTCTCTAATCTTATATAAAGCCGCTGGTTTATACGCCGTACCCAAGTACGCATATTTTTTACCATTCTCCTTGGCCCATGTTATTACCCTCCACATCATCCATTTGCCCAAAGAGTGGGTACGCATATATTCTACATCAAAGAAAGCAAACCAGTAGTGAACCAACTCATCAGTAATGGCTGCCAATACATAACCGATGGCTTTACCCTCTTTTTTAAACTCAAAAATATGGGTACCCGTTTCTTGCTTTAATATATACTCCCACCGCTCTGCACTCATATTGTCATCTCCAATACGCTCGCTTATATACGCTTCGCAAAACTCCATAAAGCCAGGGTTCGCTTCCGCAAAACCCTCTTTCTCGTGTACCTGCACTTCTACATTTAGAGGTTCTACCATACGGTTTACCCTCCTGTTTTCTGAGGTGTCTTCAAATCGGCTCAAATCTACTCTTAGACTGCGTGCAAAGTAAAACACCTCTCTATTTAACTGGGTATTGCCTGTATACGGTAAAAATCCGCCATTATATACGACATCTAATTCTTCTTGACTTTCTTTTACAGCATACTTCACATAATTGAATGTGTACGAATTATAATCTACCGAATTCTCGACTACAAAAACTTTCATTTACCAGCTATTTTAAAAATTTCGTCCACTATTTCTTTAGCTGCATTGGGTTTGGCAAATCCCTTTACGGCTTGCTCCATTTGATGGATACGGTCTTTATCTACTATCAAACCTAAAACTGTTTGTACTAATACTTCTGCTATTTCACTATCTGGAACCAAAAACGCTGCACCATTCTTGCTCAGGCTTTGGGCATTCTTGGTCTGGTGATCCTCAGCAGCAAATGGGAACGGCACTAAGATAGAGGCTTTGCCCAGCAAGGAAATCTCTGAAACAGACATAGCCCCTGCACGAGAAACTAAGAGATCTGCTGCTGAATAAGCCTTATCCATTTCATAGATAAACTCAGAAACAAACACCCCTTTTCTGGAAGCCGCCAATTGTTTACCCTCTGCGGCATAACTTTTTCCGGTTTGCCAAATAACCTGTATACCAGCAGCAAGAATTTGGTCTAAACCAGCAGCTATAGCCCGGTTAATGCTTAATGCTCCCAAACTTCCTCCAATTACCAACAAAGTAGGTTTCTGAGCATCTAGTCCAAAAAACTCTCGGGCATGGTTCTTTTCTATACCCGAAAGAAGCATCTCGTTACGTACAGGATTGCCGGTAAACACTATTTTTTCTTGCGGAAAATAGGCTTCCATATCTGGATATGCTACACATACCTTTTCCGCTTTTTTTGATAAAAGCTTGTTGGTAACCCCTGCATAAGAATTCTGCTCCTGAATGAGTGTTTTAATACCCAAAGCATTGGCCATCTTTAGAGTTGGGCCACTGGCAAATCCCCCCACTCCCACTGCTATGTTGGGTTTGAAATCCTTTACTACTTTTTTGGCCAAATACAGGCTCCTAATTAGCTTAAAAGGAAACCATATATTAGATAAGAGATTGGATCGGTTAAACCCTACTACTGGTAAGCCTACTATCTCATAACCTTCCTTGGGCACTTTTACCATTTCCATCTTCCCTAAGGCTCCTACAAACAAAATCTCAGTGGCAGGTTTTTGCCGCTTAATCTCATTTGCAATGGCCACGGCAGGATAAATATGCCCTCCTGTACCTCCGCCAGAAATAATAACTCTCATCTTATTTTGGATAGTTTTACAAATATAAACCCTTAATTTTTAAGAATGTATCTCTTTATCAACCTCTTGTCTTTTTATTACTCCCAAAACAATACCTATAGCTGCAAAGGTAAAAAGTGCTGACGAGCCCCCACGACTTACCAAAGGTAAAGTCTGCCCTGTTACGGGCCCTAAACCAACATTTACCGCAATATGGGCAACCGCCTGCAGTACTATAGTGAGGGAAAAACCTACACACAACAACCCTCCAAAGGCCCTCTCTGTATTATTTATATTCACAATACCACGGTACAATAACCAGAGGTAAAGACCTAAAACAACTAAACCTCCTAAAAGACCATATTCCTCAACCAGTACAGCATATACGTAGTCAGAATATGCCTCAGGTAAGATATTTTTTTGTACACTATTTCCTGGGCCAACACCAATTAAACCACCA
Source organism: uncultured Lacihabitans sp. (assembly GCA_964489955.1). GTDB lineage: Bacteria > Bacteroidota > Bacteroidia > Cytophagales > Spirosomataceae > Leadbetterella. The sequence goes on from CAZBAV010000007.1 coordinate 27,447, forward strand.
TTGGCTATTGCCACAAAGGCATGGTTTTTTTGTTCACTTCCTACTCCCCTTCTGCCTCCAACAAACCCGTCACCATCCCAATCCGCTCCGACAAAACTTTCCGTACGATCCATTACGGTAGAGAAACGACCGAATTCATAATCTGTATTACGCTGTATAAAAAAGCCCATTAGTAAAAGAAAACTTACTCCCACCAACATATAAAGAGCCAGCATCCCAATATATTTCCCGGGCACTTTTCCTACCCACATGATGAGTACACACGTAATACCCAATATGGCTGCCGTAGAGAAACTATTAATAGAGATTAGGATGACAATCAGCCCAGTCCAGGTAATCATCTGTATAAGGTCTTTTCTCTTATACTCTATATGCACCTTGTTGGCAAGCATAGCACAAAGGTTAATGATAAGTATGAGCCTCACCACGTCGGAAGTCTGTACAGATACCCCAAATACATTTAACCAGCGTTTAGCATTGTCTACACTTACTCCCCAAAACATTGTGATTATAAGCAAAATAGGAGAAAGTACCAGTAACACCCTTGCTATATGTGCATAACGTGTTATATCTATTTTATGCACCAAAAACATAACCACAAAACCTAAGACAATATAAAATGTATGCATGAAAAAGACTTTCTCGGTATCTCCACCTGCTCTACGGTAGGCCAATGAACCAATACTGCTATACACCACCACAATGCTAATCAGTGACAAGAGCAACACTATCCACCATATCTGCTTGTCACCACGCAGATGGTTTCTAAGTACACTTAGTTTCATTATTTTTCTTTTAGATTATTAGGAATGCCTGCTCAATTTTCGAGCTAATGCTTACGACAAATTTATGTGAAATTTAGAGACAAAAAAAAAAGTCCCCCATAAAATTTTAGGCTTGAATAAAAAAAGGGGAAATCTTCTAGATTTCCCCTTTTTAATATATTACCTAATATTACTTCTTCAAAGCATCTCTTATTTCTGTAAGTAGGTCTACCTCAGATGGTCCAGCTGGAGCTTTCACAACTGGCTTTCTAACTTTATTGTAAGACTTAACAATAAAGAAAAGAACTAAACCTACTGAAAATAAACTTATTAAAGTATTAATCCAAGCACCGTAACGGATTGCATTTTCCGGAATCGCTACGCCTGCGGCGTCTACAGAAGCGGCTGAAAGTACATATTTAAGATTAGAAAAATCTGCTCCACCTGTGAAGTGTCCAACCAACGGCATAGCTATATCTTCTACAAAACCATTTACAACGCTGCCTACTGCAGCTCCTAAAATTACACCGACAGCAAGGTCAATTACATTGCCTGTGGCTATAAAGTCTCTGAATTCTTTTAACATAGTTATTATATAGTTTAAGTTAAAAAATGTAAGGTTCTTTATATTATAAACTGGCTTGAAGACCTATTCCTAAGCCACCAGCATACTGCCATCCCGGAGTGATATCCAAGTCGCGGATAAGGATAGTGGTGAAGTTAACACTAAGATACTTGTTTACAGTAGCTGTTGCTACTAAATCCAATCTGTGATCCAAACTTTTCAAACCATTTTTTCCGTCTGCCTTAATTTCATTCTTCCAAGACTGAAAAAAGTTATACCTGAAACCTAAATTAACATTTTTTACAACCTCTTTATTAAAGCCAACAGTTAACTGAGAACCAAATTCATTAAGGGCTTTCTTACCTCCTGCCACATCTACACCATAGGCAAAACCATTCTCGTCTGTCACTATATTTTTATTTGTCACAAAAGTGCTTCTGTTTGCTATAGGAGCTAATTTAAAACTAATAAAGCTCATAGGCTTATACTCAACCCCTGTAGCAAATGTAAGATAAGCAGGATTAAAGAATCCAGACCTGAACGCATTTGCTTGAGTCACTTCACCTAAATCATTTACCAAATCTTTTTTTACTGATAAGAATTGAGAAATAAAGTTAGCTTCTGCATAATACTGGAGCTTATCAGACAACTTTCTCCCGTACAAAGAGTTGATAAAAAGTTTATCTACATTGCGGTTAAAACCTGTTCCTCCCTGATTTAAGAAACCTACGTTACCTTGTAAATCATTAATCCAGATATTTTTCCCCCAAACCTTAGCATTTTGATGATTAGCTACAATGTTCAAACTTGTATTACCCACAACCCCAGTGTTAATAGCTCTCCAATTATCATTAAAACCAGACCAGTTAAAGTTTACTCCAAACTGGGTACTTTTATTCCATCCTTCTTTAAACTCTCCCTTTAAATCTTTTTGCGAAAGGGCTTCTGCTACTTTCTTTTCTGCGGTCCCCTTATTTGGAACTTCCTGACCAAAGGTTAAACTATATGTTAAAGCTAATAAGACTGATAATAATGATATTCTTCTCATCGTGTTCTAAAAAAATTAATTGTTACTTACTTATATACGGTGATTTTCTCGTTTTGTAACACTTTTATAGGAAATACTACCTCTTTTTTTTCGGATTCAATTGTAATCGTAGTGTTATCTATTTTCTTCACTGTGCCCTTAACTCCCTGTATTTCTATCACATCGCCTTCCCTATATTTGTTGCGTGAATAGATATAGCTAAGAATGTTACCTAAGATATCTTTTGAAGCAAAACCATAGCCAATGGCAAATGCCAATACAAATCCAGCAATAATAATATTGAAACTACTCTCCAATAATGCGGTATTTATTCCAGCCTGACCAAGAGCCAAAATGATAGAAATAAAGGCACAAAAGAAAAACACTGCTAGCCCTATTATTTTCCCTGAAGACACGTTAAAAGACGCACAAAGACCTTCCACAAACTTCCGGGCTAAATCAGAGAGAAACAAACCCAACAAAGTCATTAGGATAGCTACAATAAGCTTGGGTATAAATGTTACCAACATAAGGAACATGTTGGAAATAGCAGGTACGCCTAGGGTGTCGGCTGCAGAAACCGACAAAAACAACATTATTAATATAAAAACAACTTGGGAGACAATCTTACTTAGCTCAAACTCGAACTTATACTTTTTTATAACTTCTATATTTTGGATTTTTTCCCCTATTCTGTCAAATCCAAGCTTCCCTAAAAAAGATTTTAGTATCCAAGCCGCTACTCTAGCCACAATCCAGCCTATAATTAAAATCAAGGCGGCACTGATAAAGTTTGACACAAAAGTGCTTGACTGCTCTAACAGCTTCCTAAATGTACTTCCAAAAATTTCTTGCATGTTCGGGTAATATTTTTATTTTTCTTCTTCGTTTTGTATTCCATCCAAAAACTCCAAACCAGTTTTCACTGGCCCTTCTATAAATAACATAGCTATAGATATAGTATCCCTTATTAGATCCAGTTCTGAAACTAACATTTTCTTTAATTCAGGTGAAATCTCCAATTCTTCTTCTTCTTCCATATCTATTTTATTCCTATAAAGGCTATGATCTTAACCAAAATGAGTACTGCTAAAGAAATATACTCCATGTAGATCTTCTTAAGCTTATCTTTGCTACGCAGTAAACGCATCTTAACTGCACTTTCGGATATCTCTAATGTTTCGGCAATTTCCTTGATACTAAAGTCTTCTTGATACTTCATCTGTAGTAGAGCCCGCTCATCTGATGGCATTCGGCTCATACTCGTTTTGAGACTCGTACTTTGGAAATCCATAGACTCTGCTTCTTCCGTATCGTCTTCTACATCGTATTCATCACCCATAAATGTCTCAGATTTCTTCTTAGATGTCCGTATTTGGTCCATACAGAAGTTGTAGGTTATAGAATATAGCCAAGTAGAAAACTTGGAAGTTTCCTTATACGTACCGATTTTCACCATAAGTTTAAGGAAGATATCGTGCGTAAAATCTTCGGCTTTCTCCCGGCTCAAAACAAAGGAATAGCATTTGCGGTACACTTTGTTTGCATACCTTTCATATATTTCCTCAAAATAGTCATTTCTTTGGCTTGTTATATACAAACTAACCAATTCTTCGTCTTTCAGATGTCCGATTCTAGAGGATCTCAATTCCTTAATGGTTTTCCTTCTACAAACAAGCGACCTTTTTTACTTAAAAGGGCTTTTTCCCGTCTACCGCAAAGTTATGTATTTTTTTACATTTGGCAATAAGCAACTAAGAATTAGTGGCTTAGTTTACGAGGAAGCCTCTGGTTATATTAAAATACCCTCTTAAAACTCCCTGAAAAAATTTCCTTATTATCTTAAAAACTAGGAAATTACACAGAAATATAGTATGCTTGCATAATAATTAAAACTTACAAAAATGACATTGAATGACTATTTCGGAGGTTTGCAAGAAAGGGTGAAACCATCAGATTTGGAAGGTGTAGACACTGTAATTAATTTCGATTTAAAAGGACGGGAAGTCCATGTAGTAGTTAAAGACGGCCAAATTGGCGTACAGGAAGGCTCTGCCGAAAACGCAGAAGTAAACATTACAGCCAAGGAAGATGACCTTCTATCTATAATAAAGGGAGACAGCAATCCCATGATGGCTATGATGATGGGTAAGCTAAAGATTTCTAACCCTGCAGCCATGATGAAATACGCTAAGCTTTTAGGCTTAATGTAAGACAAAGATAAGTCGGCGTTTACGCCGACTTATACATTCTGGAAAAATCCATAATACGGTCTAATGTGAACTGCTTTGGGGATAGACTAATCTTGTTTAAACCATTTTTAATATCTAAACAGTCTAGATAGAATTCCAGATTCTCATCATCTGAGGAAATTAATCTTTCAATAAGCAGGTTTTCAAAAGCTGAAGTCTCGTTATACACATAACGTATGATTTCATTTTGAGTCGATGTACAGGTTTGTATCATAGGCATATTTTGTTTTACTCATCAATTTTCTGAGATTGATAAGAGCATAACGCATACGTCCTAATGCAGTATTAATGCTTACCCCGGTGGCTTCGGCTATTTCTTGGAAACTCAAATCCTCATAATGCCTCATAACCAAGACTTCTCTCTGCTGCTGTGGCAGCATTTTAATTAAGCTTCTCAGGTGTTCGTGTGATTCCCTTTTTATTTGTGAAGATTCTACTGAGTCTTCGGCAAAGTTCAAGGAATTAAAAACACTGCTCCCATCTTCAAATACTACGTTTGGATAACGTTTAGCTCTCCGAAAATAGTCAATGGCCAAATTATGTGCAATCCGCAGAATCCACGGCAAAAACTTGCCTTCTTCATTATATCTACCGTCTTTCAAAGTCCGTATGGCTTTGATAAACGTATCTTGCGTAAGGTCTTCAGCCACATAGCTGTCCTTCACTACTAGATAAATGGTGGTATAAACTTTAGATTTGTAACGATTAACGAGGATCGCAAATGCGTTTTCATCTCCCCGAATATAAGCCGATATAAGCTCACTTTCGTTAACTTTGTTCCTTTCCATTATATTTTCACATTAGTTAACGTAGAGGTTTTATATCATATTGTATATTTTGGGCTTATGATTGGAAAATTAATTTTTTGCTAAAATATGGCATTAATGCTATACGGACAAATTTTTAATACATTTTTTAATCTAACACAAAAACTAATGCCACTTTAATAAATAAGTACCTACCAATACTTACGTAATTACTAAACAACCTTGGGCTGCTTACCAATAGATTATCCCATCAATTTTTATACCAAGGTATCATATACCCCAACAAAATATCTTTATGCAAGCCCGACTTCTCAAGCTGGTACGGTTTTTGAATTTAATACATTTATACGTACGAAACAAATTGTTTTCCTAATACTATTGTACATATAAGATTATGGTACGACATCTCCTTATACTATTTTTATTACTTTTTGCATTAGGTTCTGCTGCACAAAAGGATCTAATTATCACCCAAGCAGGAAAGGAAATAAGATGTAAAATTCTAGAGGAAACCTCTATGCGGTTTTCGTATGCCTACATAAATGAGAAACAACAAGTAGTACAAACTGAAATTTTTAAGACTTTGGTTTCGTCCTTTAAATTCGACTACTATCCCAGCGATATCCTACCCAACGAAAAATTATTTAAGGGGACAGGAAAACCCATACAGAAAAATGAGAAGACTCCTCAAAAAAAGGCAAGTTCTGAAAGCGAAAAGAAGAAAAGCGATTCTGTAAAAAAAACTCCTAGTAGTACCAAAAACGACTCTACCCCAGCAGAAGACCATCCTGAAGTGACAGATGCCAGCACTAAAAAAGAGAAGAAATCAAGTACTCCTGAAAAAGCAGTAGCTGAAAACAGCAACCCAACAAGCAAGAAAGAGACTCCCTCTGCACCACTCGAAAATAGCAATCAACAGGTTTCAAGCCTGGACAAAGAAACGCAATCTACATCTAACAGCCCTTTAAAAACAGAAATCGTGACTAAGGCAGAAAAAGACCAAAGTCCCGATAAAATGTATCTTGCTCCTAAGCCTTTGCCAGGACGCTCCGAGTTTAAGAATTTTTTAAAGTACCGTTTTGGTCTAAAGGCAGGCTTGGCCAACTTAATGGAAACTACAACAAATAAAACCGACTATGATTTATACAAAGAGAAACTCCGCAGAGGCTGGGTATTTGGTGCTGATGCAGCGTACTTTGTTACAGACAATATAGGAGTAGGTGTTACTTTCCACAGTTTCAATTCTAAAAACAAGAAGAACACAATTGATTTTCCTCATGAAAATGCAGGTGGAGCTACCCGTACGGGCTCTTTGGACACCAAAGTAACACACCGGTTTGTAGGGCCTACTATGTTGTATAGAACCGGACTGGATTTTAAAACATTCTTAATAGCTACAGTTAGCCCCGGTATAAACTTTTTCCAGGAAAAGGGTATAACCAATGACTTAGCTTACAAAAACAAAGGCAATAGTTTTGGTGCAGCCGCTACCTTAGGCTTAGATTTTTTAATTGGTAATGACTTTTATGGAAGAGATGTAATACTGAGCATTGAATGCGGATACAACTACGGTCAAATCAAAAAGATTACAAATAGAGACGGACAAATTGTAAACCCAAACTACTCCCTACTTTCTAACGGGCTTAACCGCCTTGACTTTTCGGTAGGTTTACGCTTTACAAAATTCCCTCGATCACTTAAGTGATTCTACTGGCACCCCGTATAAATCGAACTCTGTAGAAGACGTAATTTGTATTTCTGCAAAGTCTCCTAAACGCACATAGTTTTCGGCTGGTATTAATACTTCATTGTCTACCTCTGGGGAGTCGAACTCTGTACGTCCCACAAAGTAGCCACTCTCCTTCTTGTCTATGAGTGTTTTAAATACTTTGCCCACCTTCTCTTTGTTTTTCTCTTCAGAAATACCTTGTTGCAGCTCCATGAGTATATCAGTACGCTCTTGCTTAATTTCCGCAGGTACATCATCCTCAAACGAATAAGCATGTGTATTTTCTTCATGTGAATATTGGAATACACCCATCCGCTCAAACCTTTGTGACTCTACAAAATGGTACATTTCTTCAAACATGGCTTCGGTTTCGCCCGGATGTCCTACTATCAGGGTAGTACGAAGATGAATATCCGGCACTTTATTCCTAATTTCATCTAATAGCCTTTCAGTTTTAGGGCGATCTATACCTCTACGCATCTTCTTCAACATCTCCGACGAACCATGTTGTAGGGGCATATCTAAGTATTTGCAGATATTCGACCTTTCTGCCATTACATCTAATATATCCATAGGAAAACCCGACGGATAAGCATATTGCAGACGTATCCAGTCTATTCCTTCCACATCAGAAAGGCGAGCCATAAGCTCCGATAGATTCCTTTTTTTGTATATATCTAAACCGTAATAGGTAAGATCTTGTGCTATAAGAATAAGCTCTTTTGTGCCTTTGGCAGCCATATTTTTGGCTGTTAACACTAGCTCGTCCATCGGCCGGGACTCGTGTTTACCCCTCATAAGTGGTATAGCACAAAAACTACAGGGACGATCACACCCTTCGGCTATTTTCAGGTATGCATAATGACTTGGTGTGGTAAGAAGACGCTCTCCTACCAACTCATGTTTATAATTGGCCTTTAAGGTTTTAAGAAGACGCGGTAACTCGTTGGTTCCGAACCAAGAGTCTACTTGCGGAATCTCTACCTGCAACTCATCTTTATATCTATGAGATAAACAGCCAGTTACAAAAACCTTGTCTACATATCCTGCTTCTTTGGCATCTACATACCTTAAGATGGTATCTATACTCTCTTGCTTGGCATTGTCTATAAATCCACAGGTATTTATGACCACAATTTGGGCATCGTCGGTTGCAGACTCATGGCTCACATCCATACCATTACCCTTTAATTGAGTAAAAAGTTGTTCTGAGTCCACTAGGTTTTTGGAACAACCAAGTGTCACAATATTGATTTTTGAGTTTTTGTTGCCTTTCGTCTTCATCCTGTGCCGTTTTGGGGTGCAAAGGTCGGACTAATTTACGAGAAAACCACTTATAGTGTGTAAATTGTCTAATACATTACAGTAAAATTTCCAGCTTTTTGAGTTACTTCGCCATTAATAAGTGTAAAACTTAACTTATAGAAGTAAACTCCGGGAGCAGCTTTAGTTTTGTTTGGTAACAGGCCATCCCATCCCTCAGTACTCTCCGCACTTTTAAATACCATTTGACCTTTGTAGGTAAAAAGCTCTAAACTAAAATCTTTTATTTTGGAAAAATCTCCCTTTGCCAGAAGCACATCATTAAGATTATCTCCATTAGGGGTAAAAACATTGGGTAAATATACTGACGTGTTTACGGGTATACGCACTATATTAGAATAAGATACTTTACCATCTGCCGCAGTGGCTCGAACCTGGAAAGGAGCATTGGCAATATAGCTCCCAAGATTAGGTGTATAGGTACTAGCCATGCCTACATCCTTCACCAAATTAGGTGTATTGGTATCTTCATTAAGATAAATGACTTCCATTTTTACAATATCACTATCTATAAAGGGGGCAGCAATATTCCATGACACTTTACCAAAATCTTCCTCTGCGTAAATAGCTGCCATACTTTGAGATTGGTCTGAGATACTTCCACAGCGATCCACAAATGCAACCCTATAACTTTCTGGCTTTCGCACCTCATGGTGATCTGTAACAAATTGAGAAGGAGCATCCACACTATCAACTAAAGCGTAACTTGTTCCTTCAGTATGTCTGTAAAGTAGCCATTTTTTAGTTTCTATTTCCCAACCCGTAGCAGGATTTAGGTTAACAACATTATGTGGAGCCTCATGTGAAGCCCATAAGGCTGTGGGTGCTGGTGGTTCTTCTTTACTTCTGTCTACACAAATTTCATTAGAGTAGCTAACCCCTCGGTAATTTACAGAGCCTACCCTGCCACTTGTGGTTACTTTCACACGGTAACAGTTACGAAGAGAACAGTCTATGGTTTCGTCTGTATAGGTAATACCAGAAATTGGAGTAGAAAAAGCCATAGTACTTGAGCCTGCAGAACGCACCACCTCCATACTTGGTGTGTTTATGTTGGTCCCAATAGCCTGAGGATAACCAGACCTTGCCCACTCATATCTCTGCCAAGACACATTAGTTTTATAAGGCGAAAAAACTGCTCCTTTTAGTGGTACCGAACACAATTCAGCACTTCTCTTCCCTATCAAACCCATACAACCTCCAATCTCTGTGGTGGGTTCTACATAAAAACAATAAGACTTATCTAAACTAGGTAGTTCAATATCATTGAGTCCCACAGCCAAACCAGATTTATGCAACTTGCTGCTACTGTATGGAAGACCACTCTCATACATAAACAAGTTGTATGTTTTGTTATACTCTCCCTTCAGGTCAACCACAGCCCCAGTTTTCTCTATTCTTAGTTCCTTTAAAGCCGGAAAATACTCGTAGTCTCTCCCCGCCGGGTTATAACCAGGTATCTGAACCACAGCAGGAGAACCAGTACATTCTTTTGCTCCGCCTACACCTATAACCTTCACCTCGTTAATACCACCTACTCCTTCAAAGGCTTGCGTGTAAGGCAATGTAACAACTTCTGTAACCGCTTTATTCAAATGCACTTCATATTTGTCATATGTATTTACGCCACCCTCTGGAATGTTAATTTCAATGGTGTATTTAGAATCCCCACAAAAACTATAGGAAAATACTGCCGAGTTACTATGCCGTACTTTTACCTCTTTACAGTCTACGGTACGCTGCCCGTTTTTCTCCCCTATTTGTATTAAAGTATATACTCCCGGGCGTGTTACCGCATCATAAGTTGGTGCGGCTATACCTAGGGAAAGAAGCTCGTCATAACTCTGACCTCTATAGTCATGGTAGTAAAGTACTTTATTGGCTCCGGAAATATCTTTTACATTCAAGGGCTCTGTATGGCAAATATCATAACTAGCCAGTTCAAATCCCCCCTTCTCGAACTCTGCACTACCGCAAATCCCCTGTGCATAAAGTTTAGGAAAGGCCAAACAAAATATAAACAAACAATATGCTGCACGTATACCCATAAAACCTACTTCTTTCCTTAACTTTTGTTGTAAATCCCCCACAAACTGTAAATTTGGATGTAAAATAAAGCGTTATAAGCCTAATGCAAAATGAAAGCCAAATAAAAAGATACGAACCTCTATTTTTTTTGTTACTACTAGGTATTTTTTCTATCAGTGTAGTAACTGGGGTTACTTTGTATCGGTTTTATAACCAAATACAGGAAGAGTTGATTTCACCTCCTAAGGTACAAGCTCATTGGGCTCTGGGCTTTTTGTTAATGGTAGCCTGGACTACCAGCTTGTGGATATCCCGAAAACTAAGTTCTAAACAGCGATATGAAGCGTCACGCACGTTTCTTAGTGCTTCCTTCGCTTTTGCATTGGGAGTGGTTTTTGTCCAGGTCTTTTTCTTACCTCGTCCTATAGAATTGCATGCGACAGAAGGCACTAACTCCGGGCTACTTTATGTTACATTTATGTTTTATGTTTACACCCTTTTTATATTATTAGGTGTGGCAGCACACAGTGTGGCAATTGCCAAAATTTTAAAAAAAGTAAGCTACGTAGATTCTTTCATATTCCACGTTAATCCGCCCAATGTCTTACACTTAAAGCTCCTAATGGTGTATATTTTGTCGACCACAGCACTTTGGGGAGTTGTTTTATCATTTTTGTATTTTTATGCTGCATAAAACCAAAGGACTTATTATGGGATTTATTCCCTACAAAGAAACCTCCATCATAGTAAAGGTTTATACGGAATCCTTTGGGGTTCAATCTTATATAGAAAACGGGGTGCGTAGTAGCAAGGGTAGGAATAAAATTGCCTTGTTCCAACCTCTAACTTTATTAGACCTGGTGGTATACCACAAAAGCCAGACCTCGCTACAGCGAATATCGGAAATACGCTGTAATGTGCCTTTTTATAATATTCCTACCGACATAAAAAAAACTACCCTCGGTATTTTTGTCTCAGAAGTTCTTAACCTTACTTTAAGGGAACACACAGAAAACCCGAGCCTTTTTGGGTTCTTATGGGATGCCCTACTTTTCTTGGAAAACTGTAAAGACCAAGTAGAGAATTTCCATATATACTTTCTTCTGGAGTTAAGTGCCCATTTGGGTTTTGGGATAGAAGATGCCGATAAGCTGTCGGACTTTATGAAAGACTACGGGATTATAATTGCTAAGGGTAATGCAGATGTAATAAGAAAAGCCTTAAACTTAAGCTTTGGAGAGCCTCTAGATATAAGTAAACAACAGAGAATGGATTGCCTTTACCTATTAATAGACTATTATAAATTGAATATTGAGGATTTTACAGGAGTACGTTCACTACCCGTACTTTCTGAGATATTGGATTAGTGCTGAGTAGTTTTTTGAAGGTTGAAGTTGGAGTTCGGAGTTACTGTTTTTAGTACTACGTTAAAGACTATTATTAGGCTGGAAAATTTATCGTATCTTCCTGATGGTCCGCAGATTACTCTGTTGATGGCAAGGCTTGCAGACCTAAACCAAAAACAAATGCCAAAAATTGAACTTGTAACAGAAATAAATTCGACACTTGAAATTTGTTTTGACCTCTCAAGAAGTATTGACTTGCACAAAATTTCTACTGCACAAACAAACGAACAAGCAATTGCAGGCAGAACAAGAGGATTAATAAATTTACACGAAATTGTAACTTGGCAAGCGACACATTTTGGAGTTAGACAGAAACTGACTTCAAAAATTACGGCATTTGACAGACCAAACTATTTTATAAACGAACAAACAAAAGGGATTTTCAAATCGATAATCCACGAACATAACTTTGAAAAAGTTGGAGATAAAGTCATAATGAGGGACGTTTTTGAATTCCATTCTCCTTTCGGTCTTTTCGGAAAAATATTCAATAAACTTATTCTAACCACCTACTTAAAAAGACTATTAACAAAGCGAAACCAAATAATAAAAGAATTTGCCGAGACAAAAAAATGGAAAGAAATTTTAAATGGACAATAATATATACAGTCCTGAATATATAAAATTGACAATTAGGTCTTTCAACTCATCTCATCCCCGCTGCTAACACCCGATTTTAGCCGTTTTTTCTTAGAGAATTGCACATTTTTAGCAAAATGCATGTTTGCTAAAACCTATTCCTTCTTTTTACCTACTTTACTTTCGGTTTTATTTAGAATCCTTTTGATATTTAGCCTATGCGTGTAGACTAAAATCACACACAATGCCACGGAGAGCATTTGTAGAGATGTAGAGTTTGGATTTTCTATTATACAATAAACCGCAAAGGCAAGCGAACCTATTATCGAGCCTAAAGAAACGTATTTGGATACATATACCGTTATTACAAAAACGGCCAAACATACCAAAGCACCCACAGGGAAGACGCCTGTTATTACACCAAACGCAGAAGCTATACCTTTCCCTCCTTTAAAGCCAACGAAAGGTGAAAAAATATGTCCTAAAATACTAAAAATACCTACTATAAAAGACTCTTCTATAGTGTAACCCATTTTATTCATGATAAATACAGGAAGGAAACCTTTCATGAAATCAAACAAGAGAACTATAGCTCCAGCTTTTTTCCCTATCACCCGCATGGAGTTTGTAGCTCCAATATTACCACTACCGTGTTGGCGGATATCCATTCCATGAAAGAGCTTAGCATACCAATAGGCAGTAGGGATAGCACCTGCTAGAAATGCTAAAGCATAATATATAACCATAAAAGGGGTTCAAAAAAATTCGGACAAAAGTAACACTTAAATGCAGGAAAGTTAAAATTTTGTCCGTTAATAAAGCTACAAAAAAAGGATTGGGATCGGGCTTCATTAGGTTTCCCTATAGATATACCTGAAATCAAACAGGTTACAGAATATCTACAAAGTCTAACAAATGAAGCCCATATTTTTATGAACGCATAAGGTCTACCAAATTCCCATCATTTACCTCTTTTAACCGGTCTGCTAGCTCCAGGAATTTCTGGTAAGTTATGTCCAACTCTTCTTTTGGTAGTTCAAACCCAAGCAAACCTAAGCGGTGTTTAAGAGCATGTCTTCCGCTCCTGGCAGTAAGAATAATATCCGATTTATCTACGCCCACTTCTTGAGGAGTCATGATTTCGTAGGTTTCTGAGTGCTTCAAGAATCCATCTTGGTGTATGCCCGACGAATGGGCAAAGGCGTTCCTTCCCACGATGGCTTTATTTGCCTGTACAGGCATACGCATAGTTTTAGAAACCAAATTACTTAGCGGAGCCAACATTTCGGATTTAATGTTAGTATGCAAGCTAAGGTCTTTATGCAGCTTTAAAATCATGGCTACCTCTTCTAGTGAAGTATTTCCTGCACGCTCTCCTATACCGTTAATAGTTACCTCTACCTGTCTTGCACCCGCACGTATACCTGCAATGGTATTAGCAGTAGCTAAACCCAAATCATTATGGTTATGCATAGATAAAATGGCTTTGTCCACGTTCGGAACATTGTTCATAAGGTAGGTAATACGCTCATGCATAATATGCGGCATAAGATACCCTGTAGTATCAGGAAGGTTAACGACAGTAGCTCCCGCCTTTATCACCTCTTCAGTAAGTCTTGCAAGAAACTCCAAATCTGCCCGGCCAGCATCTTCTGCATAAAATTCTACATCTTCTACAAAGGTCCGTGCATATTTCACGGCTTCTACACCTCTAGCCAAGATGTCCTCACGAGTACTATTAAATTTATATTTTATATGTGTGTCTGATGCCCCAATACCTGTGTGTATCCTGGGTCTTCTGGCATGTTTCAGTGCTTGTGCGGCAACCTCTATATCCCCCTTTACAGAGCGGGTAAGACCACATACAGTAGCATTTTCCACTGCTTTAGAAATTGCTTCTACAGATTTAAAGTCACCAGGACTAGAAACAGGAAACCCAGCCTCAATGATATCAACCCCTAATCGGTCTAGCTCTTTGGCTATCATTATCTTCTCATCGATGTTCAACTGGCACCCCGGCACCTGCTCTCCATCACGGAGGGTTGTATCAAAAACATAAATTCTTTCACTCATTAATAAACCAGATTTGAATGTTAAAAGATTACTAAATATGACATCATCTTTACAAAAATAGGAATTTTCCGCCTTAGTATTGCAGACTATATACCCTAGAGTACCATAATTAAGAATAATATTCCAAGTATGATTAAAGTATCTATAATTTTATTCTGTATCTATCGACATAATACCTAATTTTGCACCTTGAAATCGGGCTTTACACGAAAAAATCACTTTTGTGGCCTAAAAATCTCCATTGAAATGAACAAAAAAACCAAAATTGTAGCAACAGTAGGACCTGCCTCAGAAAGTGAAGAGATGCTTATTGCCCTTGCCCAAGCAGGAGTAAACGTGTTTAGGCTGAACTTCTCACACGGAACCCACGAAGACCATAAAGTAAGAATAGACCGTATCCGGAAAATAAACGCAGAACATGGATTCCATTGTGCCATCTTACAAGATTTGCAAGGTCCTAAAATACGCGTGGGCCAAATGGAAGGAGGAAATGACGGCGTTCTACTTCAAGAAGGAAATAAGTTTGTTTTCACAAATGAGAACATTATAGGGAATGCCGATAGAGCCAGCACACCATACGATGGGATGTATAACGATGTAAAAATCGGTGATAAAATCCTTATGGATGATGGTAAACTAGCCGTAAAGGTGGTTGGTATTGACCCAGAAAAAGGCGAAGTAATTACAGAAGTATTACACGGCGGATTATTAAAACAAAAGAAAGGGGTAAATTTACCTAATACCAATATCTCTCAACCATCGGTAACAGACAAAGACAGAAAAGACCTTGAGTTTGGTATAGAAAACGATGTAGACTGGGTGGCACTTTCCTTTGTGCGTACAGCAGACGAGATTATTGAAATAAAGAAATATATAGAGTCTAAGGGCTCTGAAGCCAAAGTAATAGCAAAAATGGAAAAACCAGAAGCTATTGCTAATATGAAGCAAATCATAGATGCCGCTGATGGTGTTATGGTAGCCAGGGGCGACTTGGGCGTAGAGATGCCATCGGAAGAGGTGCCAATTATCCAAAAGCAATTGGTAAGTATGTGCCAACTGGCCGTGAAACCGGTAATAGTAGCTACACAGATGCTAGAAAGTATGATTGACAGCCCTATGCCTACCCGTGCTGAAGTTGGTGATGTGGCTAATGCTGTATTAGACGGAGCAGATGCGGTAATGCTAAGTGCAGAAAGTGCTTCTGGTAAGTTTCCTTTATTGGCAGTAGAGACTATGGCTAAGACCATCAAACATATAGAAGAGTTCGGAGACCCTTCGGTATTGTATTTCCGTCACCATACGCGTGTAACCTTACCAGAATACGTATCAAAAGAAAAAGACAACGACAATGTGATTATGATGGGATGTCGTCTTGCTCGTGATTTAAGGGTACAGGCTATTGTAGGCATTACAAGTTCTGGCTACACTGCTATGAGGCTATCGCACCATAGACCTAAGTCTAATATTTATATTTTCACTCCAAATAACAAGCTGCTTAACCAGCTGAGTCTTTATTGGGGCGTAAACCTTATATCTTTTGATGAATTGAAAGATATGACAGAGGCTGATCTACTAGACAGTGCCAATAAATACCTGGAAGACAAAGGCTTATTAAACAAAGGGGACAAATTTATTAACATGTCTAGCTACCCGATAGGTAAAGCACACAGAACCAACGACTTAAGATTGATGACGGTTTAAAAACCGTCATTTTTTTTATACAAACTAAAAGAATAACTGTTTTATCTACGCTAAGTTTCTAAGACAGTTATCTCCTCTTTTATCCATATTATTCCTCTCCAGCTCCCAAAAAGCAGTCTGCAGTTTAATAATTCCTTAACGTTCTCTTAACCAATAGGTTAAATTAGGTATGGATATTTGCTATTATGAATAACAGGTACCGTACCATAGTCATCTCCGATTTGCACCTAGGCACAAGTGGGTCTAAGGCCAAAGAGGTTACAGATTTTTTAAAGTCTAATTATTGCGAACGTTTAATTTTAAATGGAGACATAATAGACGGATGGCAGCTAAAAAAGTATGGCTCCTGGAAGAAGAAACATACTTCTTTTTTTAGGGTCGTGTTAAAAATGATAGACAAGCACGATACCCGTGTGATATACATCAGAGGTAACCATGATGATTTCTTAGACAATGTACTTCCACTTGCTATAGGACGAAACTTCCAGATAAGAAGGGATTATATACTTAGCTCCGGTGACAGGAAATTTTATGTAACCCACGGAGATGTTTTTGATAGTATAACCTCGCATATGAAATGGCTAGCCTATATGGGAGACATCGGCTATACCTTCTTACTATGGCTTAATAAGCAATACAATAAATACCGTACCCGCAGGGGACTGCCTTATTATTCCTTATCCCAAAAGGTTAAAAATTCTGTTAAGAGTGCAGTAAACTATATCACAGATTTCGAGGAAAAGCTGGCAGAAATGGCCAAGGCGAAAGGATGTGATGGCATAATTTGTGGACATATACACCAGCCTGCTATGCGGGAAATAGATGGCGTGCTTTATCTCAACTCCGGCGACTGGGTAGAATCTCTATCTGCTCTTGTTGAGGATTTTGAAGGGAATTGGCAGTTGATATATTTTTCAGAAAAAAAGTGGATTCCCCTTCCTGAATCTGTAACTTTAACTCCTGTAGCCATTTAGAACTTTAAAACACCACCCTTTCTATAAACACTTTTATTACCTTTTTATAGGTTGGGTGTAGAAAATGAAAATCTATGAAATTCCTTTTTGTCATACAAGGAGAAGGCAGAGGGCATCTTACTCAAGCACTTTCTCTGGAGCAGATGATAAAAAAGAGAGGACATACAGTGTTAGCCGCACTTGTAGGCTCCCCAAACGGAGAAGCTGCCCAACCTTTCTTCACTGACTCTTTTGGTTCAGAAGTTTTGCCTTTCACTAGCCCTTCTTTGGTTTATTCCTCCAAAACCAAAAAACTTAGCTTATTAAAAACCTTTAGAAGAGGAGTTGGTAAAACTATCCCTTTTCTAAGAAGCATACATTTTATTCACAAAGTTATAAAAGAGAAGAAACCAGACGTAATCATCAATTTTTATGATACTATGTGCGGGATGCACCAGTTCTTCTACCGCGAAAAAACTCCTATGTTTTGCGTAGCTCACCAGTATCTTTTACTACACAAAGATTTTACCCAACCCAAAGGCTTTTGGCTACAAGGGTCTATCGTAAACTTTATAACCCGAGTTACTGCTTTGGGAGCAAAAAAGAAATTGGCACTATCTTTTTACCCTACCCATGCAGACGGAAACATAGAAATTATCCCACCACTGCTTAGGAAAGAAGTAAAAGACCTAAAACCTTCACAGAAGGGCTATTTACTGGCATATACTACCCAAAGTTCTATGCTGGAAGATATAATAAACTGGCAAGCACAAAACCCCACCGAGGTGGTACATTGTTTTACCGATAAAAACTTTGAAAACAGGGAAAATCTCTTCTTCCATAAGATAAATGGCCCGCACTTTTTAGCCATGATGAAAGATTGCAAAGGCTTGCTTTCTACTGCTGGCTTTGAGTCTATATGCGAAGCCATGTATTTGAATAAACCCGTACATATGATTCCTATGCCAAACCATTACGAGCAAACATGTAATGCTTTGGATGCTGTAAATGCGGGAGCAGGTATTACGGGAAATGACTTCCGGATTTCGAAATTCTTGGAATTTATCAATGATAATGCTTCTAAATCTGACGATTTTCAGATATGGGAGAAACAATGTGAGGAGCTATTTTTTAAGAACATATACAAAGTCTTAAAACAAGACACCTATTCTTCTGAAGTATTCTCTATGCCGAATACTTTGCCTACTATGGTGAGAATACAGTGATTGTAGAACTAAAAACCTACGATGAAGTACGAAAACTTGCAAAAAGTTGATCATTGGGTATCAATGTACTTCATTTCTTGTACAAGAAAGCCCCCTTAAATTCTTTTGGTTTCATGACTAAAGTTATCAAACTCCTTAACATTTGTTTCTTAAGAATGTCCTTCAATTGAGATTTGATATAGGCAATAAAGTCTCATCATGGTAACTGGTCGTCCCAAAGCAGTGAAGACAAAGAACCTTCGACAAGGCCAAGGTGACCAAAAACATGGGACAATACGAATCACGTTCCTAAAACTCTCTATACTACTTGTCCTTTGCACTCACAAACAGCGTCAATATCCCCGATAAAATCATAGAACAGCCCCCAATTATAAGAGCATAAACGGGTTCGTTATTAAAGCAGGATTTGAGGATGAAACCTATGATAGTTCCTGCCACTATCTGCGGTAGCACCACAAAAAAGTTAAACACTCCCATATAATACCCCATTTTACTAGCCGGTAGCGAGTTGGCCAATAAGGTATACGGGACCGAAAGAATACTAGCCCAAGCTATACCCACACCTACCATGGCCAAGATAAGGTGTGTATTGTTTTGGGCAAAATAGATTGATATGAGCCCCAAACCTCCTAAAGTAAGTGCAAGCAAATGTACTTTCTTTGTACCTATGGCTTTGGCCACTTTAGGTAAGAGAAATGCCGCAAACGCACAAACAAGGTTATATGCCGCAAACATCACGGAAACCCAGTCAGCTGAATCATTATAGAGTTTGGTGGTAGGGTCTGTTGTTCCAAAAACGTGCCCTGTTACGGCTTTGGTGGTGTAAATCCACATAGCAAAAAGCCCAAACCAAGAGAAAAACTGCACCCAAGCAAGCTGACGCATAGTTTTGGGCATATCCAATAGACCGGTAATGATTTCTGTAAATCCGTTTTGGGTGTTATTCTTTCTAAGAAATGACACCATAGTAAACAAAGCCCCAACCAGGATTATACCGACCGATAGAATATTCAATTCCTTATCTAATGAATTGGCTGATATTAACCCATAAAACAGAGCTCCTACCGCCATAAACACCAAACCATAAACCAGCTGTTTGCTTGTAGGCACGTTTTGATCTGCTTGGCTTTCTTCATGCATGCCGTCAAACTCTTCCAGCTCCTGCGGCGAATATTCCTTGGCTTTATATATTGTCCACATCACAGCTAAAAAGAACGCAGCTCCGCCACAATAAAATGACCACCGTACTGAGTCTGGTATTACGCCTGCTTCTGCCACATTAGAAATACCCAACCAGTGACTAAAAATATACGGCAAAGCCGAACCAACTACAGCACCAAAACCGATGAAAAAACTTTGGGTAAAAAAACCTAGTGGTCTTTGCTCTTCGTTTAGGTTATCACCCACAAAAGCCCTAAAAGGCTCCATGGTTATATTTATAGAGCTATCCATAATCCATAGTGTACCTATAGCTATCCAAAGCGTAGGTGAGTTGGGCATTACAAGTAAAGCAAGGGAAGACAAAATGGCACCAACCATAAAATATGGTTTCCTGCGGCCAAACCGAGTCCATGTTTTATCCGAAAAGTATCCCACAATAGGCTGAATAAGTAAACCCGTCACAGGTGCCGCCAACCAATACAAACCTATCTTATCTACTTCGGCACCTAAAGTTTCGAAAATTCTTGAGGTGTTGGCATTTTGTAGGGCAAACCCAAACTGGATTCCTAAAAAGCCGAAACTCATGTTCCAGATTTGCCAAAAAGATAGGTTAGGTTTCTTTGTCATAACAGAAATAAGGTTTGCGGAGGAAATTTACTAAGAAAAATGCAAACCCCGTATTTTTCCCGATTTAAGAATTCTATGATTTTTTTGGACATCTTTAAAACAGGTTCATATCATTTTCTGAGTTCGATACAATTGACTGAAAATCAATAGATAATAATTTTTTATGGCTTTTAGAACGAATGCTTGTACTTTTCTAACAATGATAGGACTATTCTTATTTTTTCATGGCATCCTATAAAGAACTTTTACTTTTGACCATTTTACAAGTAACAACATATTAGCATGTTACGTAACTTTGCATTGTCAATTAGGAATTAAATACAAACATTAAACTAAATAAAAATCATGAAAAATCTATTATTATCATTTATCTCCGCTCTTTTGGTTTCTTTAAATGTTACCGCTAAAGACAATGTAGCTACAGCTCCAAAATTGGAAGTTGAGGTTTTAGACAACCTATACTTCAAAGTGAAAGTTGGTTCTGAATTAGTAAAAGGTACAGTAAGCCTGAAAAACAATGAAGGAGAGACTTTACACAAAGACTACTTAAACGAAACGGGTTCTTACGTTAAAGTTTTTGATTTAAAGAACCTTCCGGATGGTGATTACACTTTCGAGGTTAGACAGCACGGAAAGTCTACAATCCATTCGTTTACTATCGGAACATCTGTAAAAAGAACAGTTTCGCAAAAGTAAAAGTTAGAAATTAGGCCGAATGAAAATGCCAGAGTTTTACTCTGGCATTTTTGTTTTATATAACTATAGAAGTCCACTTAAATTTTTTAATTATTTTTGCAATCCATATTCTTTGAAATATATGTTTGAAAATCTTCAGGATAAGTTAAATAGTGCTTTTAAGACCCTAAAAGGGAAAGGTAAAATCACCGATATAAATATTGCCAGTACGGTAAAGGAAATCCGTAAGGCTTTAATGGACGCCGATGTTAACTACAAGGTGGCCAAAGAAGTAACCGACAAGGTAAAACAAGAGGCCCTTGACCGTAAGGTGATGATAGCTGTAGAGCCTGGGCAACTTTTTGTAAAAATTGTGCAGGAAGAACTTACCGCCTTAATGGGTGGAAAAGCCGAAAGCATTAACATAAAAGGCTCACCAGCTGTGGTTTTAATAGCAGGTTTGCAAGGTTCTGGTAAAACTACTTTCTCCGGAAAGTTTGCTTCTTACTTAAAAAAACAAGGCAAACAAGTTATGCTGGTAGCTGCTGACGTGTACCGTCCTGCGGCCATAACCCAGCTACAAGTATTGGGAGAACAGATTGGCGTAGACGTTTTTGCTGAACCCGAGAATAAAGATGCTGTAAGTATTGCCAGAAATGCACTTGCTGCTGCCAAAACTAAAGGCAAAAGTGTGGTAATTGTGGATACCGCCGGTCGTTTAGCTGTGGATGAGGTGATGATGGAAGAGGTAGAAAATATCAAAAAAGCTATCAGTCCATCTGAGATATTGTTTGTGGTAGACTCCATGACGGGACAAGATGCCGTAAATACTGCCAAAGCTTTTAACGATAGGTTAAATTTTGATGGAGTAGTTCTTACAAAACTAGATGGTGACTCACGTGGTGGTGCGGCCCTTTCTATTCGCTCTGTAGTAGATAAACCTATTAAGTTTATGAGTACGGGCGAGAAAATGGAGGATCTGGATGTCTTCCACCCAGACCGTATGGCTTCCCGTATTTTGGGTATGGGTGACGTTATATCCCTAGTGGAACGTGCTCAACAGGCTTTTGACGAAGACGAAGCCCGCAAGCTCAATAAGAAAATGCGGGAAAACAATTTTGATTTGAACGACTTCCTTGGGCAGCTAGAACAAATCAAAAAAATGGGTAACTTAAAAGATGTAATGGCCATGATACCAGGAATGGGGTCTGCCATCAAAGATGCCGATATCAGTAATGATTCCTTTAAACCTATAGAATCTATCATAAAAAGTATGACTCCTAAAGAGCGTACACAACCCGATATCATAGACGGAAGCCGAAGGAAAAGGATTGCCACAGGTGCCGGTAGAACTATACAAGAGGTAAATAACCTCCTTAAGCAGTTTGAACAGATGAAAAAAATGATGAAGAAGTTCAACAAGATGTCTCCTGGAGGAAAAGCAAGAATGTTTGGATAAAATTTTAAGGTCTCATTTGAGACCTTTTTTTATCTATTATCCTTACAATTACTTTCTAGAATAGAAATACAATGGTGGAATCTTGGAGTTATTGCCCTGTTCACTAATAGTATAGTATCCTCCGTTTACCAAATCCCAACAAACTGATTCGCCCTGAGGCTCTAGCACATATGGTAACACCAAATCATAAGGTCGGGTAAAGGCCTCATAAATACTTTCAGTATCCTTCCTTCTCCAATAAAAAATTGAGCTATATGATTTTAGAAGTAGCTCCTTGCCATTGGCAGAAATATCGCCAGCTACTAAACCCCAAAAAGGAAGCGTCCCCACAAACTGTGCAGTATTAAGTGAGTTAGTACTTTGCGGATAAGGAAGCTTGAAAACCAAAACGTTTATCTGGTCTTTGGTTATAACATACAGATCCTTCGTGTCTGGGTCCAGTAACAAAGTTTCCGAATTATAGGATTTCCCATCAGAGTACCGAAAATGGATAACGTCATAATTATCAATAACGGTTTGGTTAGTAGTGGGCTCCTCAAACCTGTAGATATAATAATCTTTATACACCTCCAGATTATCACCAATTTCACCAAGATAAATGTATTTCTTTCCTTGTTCTGGCCCTACACCAATGGCTATATCTTCCCAGTCCCTGTTTACCCC
Organism: uncultured Lacihabitans sp.; assembly: GCA_964489955.1. GTDB lineage: Bacteria > Bacteroidota > Bacteroidia > Cytophagales > Spirosomataceae > Leadbetterella. Next base: position 50,425 of record CAZBAV010000007.1, read on the forward strand.
GGCAAAATCAACCTTCTTTACATACAAACCATCCGTCCTTACTAAGTCTAACTTTGGCTGGGTATCACTATCCTCCATCATCCAAAGATGCCCTGGTGTGTTATATGAAGGAACTATACCAGAAACCTCCTCTAAATGGCTCACTGTCATAGGATGAACAACAGGAGCTGTATTAAAAGAAGGAAGAGGCTCTTCTTTGGGTCCGTCATTACAGTCTCCCAACCAACAACATGACTGTAGAAGAAGGACAAGGGGTATATAAATTAAAAAACGCAATAGAATAGGATTAAATATGTACTTAAAAACGAACAACTTAGGTCTATATTAGTTTTCTTTTACTAAATTCTCCAATAAACTTATCCATGTTTCTGAATCATTCAGAGACTCCACCAAATCCCATTCTTCTCCTCCATGTTCTAAGAAAAGTTCTTTGTACTCCTCTCCCACCTCAATAGTGGTCTCTAAACAGTCGGCTATAAATGCTGGACTGAATGCCAAAACCCGTTTGACTCCTTTGGCTGCCAAATCCGGAATAACAACGTCTGTATAAGGCTTTATCCACTCTGCCCTACCTAACCTGCTTTGAAAACACGTTGTATATTCACCCTCTTTAAGGCCTAACTTTTCTACCAGAAGCCGTGTAGTAGCAAAACACTGTGCCCTGTAACAGGCATGATTTGATTGCGTAATGGTATGATCGCAGTTTTCTTCAACACAGGTTTTCCCAAAATGTGCTTTATGCAACTGACGTTCTGGTAAACCGTGATAACTGAAAACCACATGATCGTAACTCTTCTTACTTAGGTGTAACTGGGCTTTTTCCGCAAAACCTTGAGCCAAAAGAGGATGGTCATAAAAATAGTCAATGACAGACAGTTTGGGAAAAGTCAACCAAGAACCCATTTGCTTCGCAACTTCCTGATAAACAGACCCAGTAGAAGCCGAGGCATATTGAGGAAAAAGTGGAATAACTATTAACTTTTTCACTTTTAGGGCTTCAAACTCATCAATAGCCTTTTTAATCGAAGGACTTTGGTATCTCATAGCAAGCTTCACCACATACCCACTTCCAAGTCTTTCTTGTAATGCTTTGGTATTACTTTCGCCATAAATCTTAAGCGGAGACCCCTCCGGAGTCCAAAGTTCTTTATAAACTTTTGCCGATTTCGGCGACCTAAATGGGGCAATAATCAAATTTACTAATGGCCACCGGTTCCATAGGGGTATATCTAAAACTCTTTCGTCCATTAGAAACTCCCTCAAATATTTTCTCACATCGGGTGTATTCGGGGAATCTGGTGTGCCCAAATTTACTAAAAGTACTCCAATCATTCTTTAACTATTCTTGGCGTGTCTCTAAACCACGCATAATGTAACAATAATGCCGACAAAAGTGTGAAAGAACCTCTAAAAAGTCCTCTAAACACTACTGTCGGCTTTTTTTATCTGTGTGTAGCTTAGTATGCTCTTACCAGTTTACCCTCCATAAAGTTCACAAAGGCTTTGTTTACCACTTTGTTACCTCCCGGAGTCGGGTAATTTCCTGTAAAGTACCAATCTCCTAAATGGTTCGGGCTGGCGGCATTTAGGTTCTCTACAGACTGAAACACCACCGCTACCTCTGCCTGTATACCTACTGGCGATATAATTTCGGCAACTTTGTCAGACAACTCATCATCCGTAAATAAATCAAAGAGCTCTTTAACTAAATTTTTCTTTTTGATTTCTTCCGTGTCCTGTATTTCTATAATTCGGTTATAAACCTCATCTTTCTTATGATCTAAACCACGCTCTTTAAGCAATTCCAACATAGCCCTGAAAGCAACAAACTCTTTAACCTTAGACATATCTATGCCATAACAGTCTGGGTAGCGAATTTGCGGTGCGGAAGAAACAATGACTATCTTCTTTGGCCCCAGTTTGTCTAGTAGGCGTAAGATACTTTTTTCTAGCGTAGTTCCTCTTACTATAGAATCATCTATAATAACCAAGGTGTCAATATCACGACGGATAACGCTATGGGTCATTTCATATACATGTGACACCATTTCTTGTCTGTCGGCATCGTTAGCTATGAAAGTACGTAGTTTCACATCTTTTGAAACCAACTTTTCGAATCTCGGCTTAAAGTCAAGAACTTTTGCCAGTTCCTCTTCGCTCAAACTACCCGAAAGAATTCTTTCTTTTCGCCAAGTAGAAAGATATTGTTCTACCCCTTCTACCATTCCATAAAATGCCACTTCGGCGGTATTAGGAATGTACGAAAAAACGGTATTTTCCAGATCGTAATTTATTTCTTTTAAAATCTGGGGGATAAGTCTTTTACCCAGTTCTTTCCTTTCTGCATAAATAGCAGGATCTGAGCCTCTTGAGAAATAAATTCGCTCGAAACTACATGATTTTTTTGCTATTCTTGGTAAAATGGTATGTTCAGCAAAATCCCCTTTCTTATTAATAATCAAAGCATTACCTGGCGTAACCTCTAATATGTCAGTATATTTAGCACCAAAAGCCGCCTTGATAGCTACTCTTTCTGATGCCACCACTACCACTTCATCATCATACCAATAGTATGCTGGTCGGATACCCGCAGGGTCTCTAACCACAAAAGCAGCCCCGAAACCGGTAATACCAGCCATGGCGTAGCCTCCATCAAAATCACGGCATGAGCGATAAAGTACCCGCTGCATATCCATGTTGTTTTCTATGACATCACTCAGTTCCGGATTTTCGTATTGTCCCTTAAACTGCTCAAAAATCCTTTGGTTTTCTTCATCAAGGAAATGTCCAATTTTCTCTAAAACCGTTATGGTATCTCCCGAGTCTTTTGGATGTTGACCGAGTTGCACAAGTTTATTAAAAAGCTCTTCCGCATTGGTCATGTTAAAGTTCCCCGCTACGACCAGATTACGACTCCTCCAGTTACTTTGGCGTAACATAGGATGGCAGTTTTCTATCTCATTCTTACCGTGTGTCCCGTAACGTAGGTGACCTAACCAAACTTCACCTGTAAAAGCGGCATTTTCCATTAACCAATCCGCATCTTTCAGCTTTGTCGGGTTGTTTTTTTGTATCTCAATAAACTTGTCGTTTACTTTCTTGAAAATATCCACAACCGGGCGGTCCTCTACAGACCTGTATCTACTAATATACCTCTTCCCTGGCGGAACCTTGAGTTTCACATTGGCAACACCAACCCCGTCCTGCCCACGGTTAGTTTGTTTTTCCATCAAAACATACATTTTATTCACAGCATACAGCGGTGAGCCGTATTTTTCAATATAGTATTCTAATGGCTTACGAAGACGTATCATCGCTATACCGCACTCATGTTTTATTGGATCGCTCATGTAATTAAAAATAAACTGTACAAAGTTCTTAATAATTAATTCCTGCCACAAGTAATTCTTACCCGATTATTCTTTTCCTCCTAAAAGAAAATTTTCTCAGAAAAAATTATGTTAATCACATAACAGTTTTTTTTACCCGCTTATTCCATAAATATGATTTTTTTTGGCAAGGTTCTCTGTCAGAACAAAAAAAAGACTTGTATAATGCCTATATTTGAAAATCATAGCCTATGGATATTACACAAAAACAGAGACTACCATATTGAAATTCAGAGATTTTAACTTAAATAAAGACATAATTGAAGCCATAGAGGCTATGAATTATGAAAACGCCACTCCTGTACAAGAAAAATCCATCCCTGCTATATTAGAAGGAAAAGATCTGCTGGCATGTGCCCAAACGGGTACCGGAAAAACAGCGGCCTTCCTTATTCCAATTTTGAGTTTACTTTCCCAGGAAAATAATGAGGGCGTTTCTACCTTAATCTTAGTTCCCACACGTGAGTTGGCAAAACAAATTGATGAGCAGATAGAAGGACTTGGCTATTATGTAGGTGCTACCAGCTTAGCAATATATGGAGGCGGAAAAGGCGAGAATTGGGATCAACAACGTACCGCACTCACTGATGGTGCCGATATTATCATTGCTACACCGGGTAGGCTAATGGCTCACATGAATTCTGGCAAGATAAATTTTAATTTCCTAAAGAGATTGGTGCTGGATGAGGCAGACAAAATGTTGGACATGGGTTTTATGGATGACATCATGTTCGTGATTAAACATTTGCCTGAGAACAGGCAAAACCTCTTGTTTTCTGCTACTATGCCCGAAAAGATAAGAAATTTCGCAAAACGTATTCTTACAGCACCAGAAGAAATAAGTCTTTCTATTTCTAAACCAGCCGAAAAAATAGACCAAAGATTCTACCTTGCTAGTGATGAACAAAAGCTACCTTTACTACTAGAATTACTGAAACCTTTTAAAACCCAAACTGCAATTATATTTTCTTCACAAAAAACCCAAATACCTAAAATCATTAGAGGTTTGGCAAGAAATCATATAAAAGCCATGGGGGTTTCGTCAGATGTTGAACAAGACCAACGCGAGGAAGCCCTAAGGGATTTTAAAGCCGGAAAATATAATGTTTTAGTAGCTACAGACGTATTATCTAGGGGAATTGATATTACAAACCTAAATTTGGTGGTTAATTATGATATACCACGAGATGCGGAAGACTATATACATAGAATAGGACGTACGGCGAGAGCCGATACAGATGGGGTTTCTGTGACATTGGTTTCTGGCAAGGATGGAAAACAAATAAAAGCTATTGAGACGCTATTGGAAAAAACCGTTGAACTGCGACAGGTTACCGAGGAATTGGGCTTAGGGGCTGCTCCGGAATGGAGGCCTTTTGTGAAGAACAAAAAACCGCAGAATAAACAGAAGAAGTTTAAGAGACCAATGGCAAAAAAAAATAAAGAATGAGTATTTCGAATAATTTTCTGGTTATCATGGCCGGAGGAGTGGGCACACGTTTTTGGCCATTTAGCAGACAATCTTACCCTAAACAGTTCCATGATATTTTGGGTACTGGCAGGACCCTTTTACAGCAAACAGCAGAACGCTTTGATGGTATCTGTCCGCCTGAGAACATATATATTGTTACTTCTGAGGAGTATTATGATATCACCAAAGAGCAACTACCTTTTTTATCTGATGATCAAATCTTACTAGAACCAAGCAGGAGGAACACCGCTCCGTGTATTGCTTACGCTTGTTATAAGATTGAAAAAATTAACCCGGAAGCCAACATTGTGGTAGCTCCAGCCGACCACATAATCCTTAAAGAAGAAGAATTTAAAAGTAGAATTAGCCTGGCTCTAGACTACTCCAAAACGCAGGATGTGCTTGTAACTTTAGGTATAAAACCCACTAGACCAGACACAGGATATGGCTACATCCAGTTTAATGATACAGAAGAAGGTGAAGTTAAAAAAGTAAAGACCTTTACAGAAAAACCTAATCTGGAGTTTGCAAAAATGTTTATTTCCAGTGGTGATTATGTCTGGAACGGTGGCATTTTTGTATGGAATTTGCAAACTATCACCAATGCATTTGATACCTTTTTACCCGAAATTGCAGATGCATTCCGGGAATCACAGGATAGTTTCTTTACAGATAAAGAAAAGGATACTTTAGCAATGGCCTACCAAAGATGCCGTGCGATTTCAATTGATAACGGCATAATGGAAAAGGCCGAAAATGTCTTTGTGGTTTTATCTGATATTGGTTGGTCTGATTTAGGTACATGGAAATCTTTATATGAAAACTCCCCAAAAGATGAATCAGACAATGTAGTAGCTTGCCAATCGCTCTTAATAAACGTAGAAGATAGTATTATAAAAGCTAGCAAAGACAAGTTGGTGGTGGTAAAAGATTTAAAAGGTTACATTGTGGCAGAATATGATAATGTACTGATGATTTGCCCAAAGGACGACGAACAGATGGTAAAACAGTTTGTGGCTAAGGCAGAGGAGTTTGGGAAGAGATACATTTAACAGGTTTTATGGACGGGTTGGAGCAAATATCTGAGTTTAAATCCTCTGCAGAATTAAGGGAGAAATTATATAAGTATAGCATCATAAAGAAGTATGAGGCAGGAAGGGTGGTATTGGATGAGAATGCCCACATTAGGTCTATACCCATAGTAACCAAAGGCGTAATGCGTGTCATACGCACCGAGGAAGACGGACGGGAAATACTACTATATTATATTAAAGCCGGTGAAAGTTGTATTATGTCCTTCCTTGGCGGAATGCATAACGACACCAGCAAGGTAAAAGCAGAGGTAGAAGAAGATGCCGAAATCCTTTTTCTGCCCATGGACAAGGTTTCCCTTTTCATTAAGGAACACCCAGAATGGCTCGATTATATTTTCAGGCTATACCACAAACGATTTGAGGAGCTTTTAGAAATAGTGAATGATATAGCTTTTAAAAAAGTAGATGAAAGACTCTTAGAACTCTTGTATAAAAAAAGGGATTTAACCCAATCAAACACCATTCTCACCACTCACGAACAACTTGCCAATGAACTAGGTACAGCTCGGGTGGTCATCTCACGACTATTAAAAAAGTTAGAAGAAAATAATGAAGTACAACTTGGTAGAAATAAGATTGTAATAAACAATTGAAGCTAACAAGCCATGAAAAACAAACTAATCTATGAGAAATCGTACGACTTGTCGGTTTCTGTGATAGAACTTTACAAAGAATTAACAACCAACCGAAGAGAGTACATTATGTCAAAAAAACTCCTGCGGTGTGGAACCTCAGTGGGAGCACTGGTTACTGAAGCAGGTTTTGCGAAAGATAGCCATGATTTTGATGCAAAAATGCATGAGGCAATTAAAGAAGTACACGAAGTTGGCTACTGGATAAACCTCCTCAAAGACACTTCTTATTTAGCCATGGAACACTATGAACTTTTCCATGGAGAGGTAAATGAAATTTATAGCCTTCTACTAAAAGCCAGGGAAGATGGTGGACTTTACCAGTAAATTTCTTTAGTGTAACAAAAGTAACTGTAGGCCTTCCTGTTAACCGTGAAATTTGTAGTTGAAACTAATTTTCAACTCTTATGGACGTAGCAGGGTATATTTCATCCATTTTTATTGGCATAGCACTAGGGCTTATTGGTGGTGGCGGGAGCATTCTTACGGTTCCGGTTTTGGTTTACCTGTTTGGTATTAATCCGGTTCTGGCTACCGCTTATTCGTTATCTATTGTGGGTACTACCAGTATGGTGGGCTCTGCTTCTTATTTCAAACAAGGTCTGGTAAATATAAAGACTGCCGTAATTTTTGGTATCCCTTCTATAGTGGCTGTTTTTCTTACCCGTGCCTACCTGGTACCCGCTATACCGGAACACATTTTTAGTATTGGTAGCTTTGAGGTTTCCAAAAGTATGCTTTTAATGCTACTTTTTGCACTGCTTATGGTTTTTGCTTCTTATAGCATGATAAAGAAAGAGATGAAACCAGAGGAATCGCCCAAAGAAAAACAAGTCTTCAACTATCCCTTGATTTTATTGGAAGGAACAGTCGTCGGTATCCTTACCGGCTTGGTTGGAGCCGGAGGTGGATTTTTGATTATCCCAGCTTTGGTAATACTAAGTAAACTGCCCATGAAAGAGGCGGTAGGTACATCTTTAGTAATTATTGCAGCAAAATCGTTAATAGGTTTCTTTGGCGAAAGTAACGATACCATCATAGACTGGCTGTTCTTAGCGAAAGTCACAGCATTTGCCATATTGGGAATCTTCTTGGGTATGAAACTTTCGAAAAAGATTGATGGCGACAAGCTTAAGCCAGCGTTCGGTTGGTTTGTGCTTATTATGGGCATTTATATTATTCTAAAAGAGACCGTGCTATAGAATAGTAACAGCTGTAGTTTGCTTCAGCAAGTAAAAGTGTACCTAGAATATAAATAGCTAATATTAAACCACATATAGACAATAGATTAAGGTGACATAAGACATGCAAACATGCTTCACATAGCTATTGTGTTAAAAATCAATTTTTCTCTTTTTTAATTTTCATCTATGTGGTTTAAAAATATTCGCTTAAGTAAACTACAGCCAATTGTAATTGATAAGCAGCTGAAAATCAGCCTTGAATTTTATAGAATACAGGAATTTGCATCTCTACTTTCTCTATCTATAATTCAATACAAATATATAAAAATCAGAGTCTTATACTATTTGTGGCAACATGGAAAATCTCTTCATCAACAATTAGCTACCTGTTCTTAGAAGTTCTTTTCCTCTGTAACAAAAGTAGCTGTACTTGTCCTTTCTGAATCCGAACTTTGCATAAGAATTAATAAAATAACAATGAAAATAGAACAAATTTATACGGGCTGTTTAGCTCAAGGGGCATATTACATTACATCTAATGGAGAGGCTGCCATTATAGATCCGCTTCGCGAGACCCAACCTTATCTAGACAGATTGGCTAAAGACGGAGTAACATTAAAGTTCATTTTTGAAACACATTTCCATGCCGATTTCGTGAGCGGCCACGTAGATCTTAGCAAGTCTACAGGAGCTCCGATTGTGTACGGACCAACCGCCAAACCGGAGTTTGAGTCTATTATGGCGGAAGACAACCAAATCTTTGAAATAGGAAATGTAAGAATTAAAGTTTTACATACGCCTGGACACACCATGGAAAGCTCCTGTTTCTTACTTATTGATGAAAACGGCAAAGAAACAGCCTTGTTTAGTGGAGATACTCTGTTCCTAGGAGATGTGGGCAGGCCGGATTTAGCACAAAAAGCGGCTAATCTTACTCAGGAGCAGCTGGCAGGCTTATTATATGATAGCCTCTATCACAAAATTCTGCCTTTATCAGATGACATAACAGTTTATCCTGCTCACGGAGCGGGTTCGGCTTGTGGTAAAAATATGATGAAAGAAACCTTAGACAGTCTGGGTAACCAAAAAAAGGTAAACTACGCTTTAAACCAAAAGACAAAAGAAGACTTTATTAAGGCAGTTACAGACGGCCTATTGCCTCCGCCAATGTATTTTGGGATGAACGTAGCTATGAACAAGAAAGGCTACGATAGTTTCGAGAGGGTTTTAAACCAAGGCATGGCCGCACTTACACCTGAAGAATTTGAACTGGCAGCTGAAGCCAGCGGTGCTTTGATATTGGACACCCGTAGTGATAAAGAATTTGCAAAAGGCTTTATCCCACAGTCGGTAAACATTGGTTTAAATGGAGATTTTGCACCTTGGGTAGGAGCTTTGATAGTAGATGTAAAACAACCTATTCTTTTGGTCTCTGAACCTGGCAGTGAAGAAGAAACGGTGACTCGTCTCAGTCGAGTGGGTTTTGATAACGTGCTGGGCCACTTAAAAGGTGGGTTTGCTGCTTGGGACAAAGAAACTGACTCTGTAAACCGCATTACTGCAGAACAGTTCTCTTTGGAAATTAAAATCGGGGAAAGTGTAATAGTGGATGTACGAAAAGAAAGCGAATACGCAGCAGAACATGTAGAAGACGCATATAGTAAACCATTGGCTTATATGAATGATTGGATAAAGGATATTAATCCTCAAGAGCATTTTTACCTGCATTGTGCAGGCGGTTATAGAAGCATGATGGCAGCAAGTATTTTGCTAGGTAGAGGTTACAGGAATTTCTCGGAAATAGAAGGAGGCTTTAATGCGATAAGCAAGACAGAGGTTCCCAAAACGGATTTCGTATGTCAAAGCAAAGTTTTAGGTTAATAATAATAGCAATTATTATGTTCGGATTATTCAAAAGTTTATTGGGCGGAGTAGACAACGCCAAACTACAAGAAGCCATTGAAAAGGGAGCTTTTTTAATGGATGTACGCACCCCGGCTGAGTTTGCAGGAGGAAGTGTAAAAGGGGCTGTAAACATTCCTTTAGACAAAGTACAAAGCCAGCTTAACCAGTTAAAAAACAAGGAAATCATAGTAGTTTTTTGTCGCAGCGGTAATCGTAGCAGTCAAGCTAAAAGTATTTTGGAGCGTAGTGGCTTTACCAATGTAGTAAACGGAGGAACTTGGCAGAATGTGAGAGAAGCTGCTAAATAAATAGCTGAAAGAGACTAAAAAAAAGAGATAGCTTAAAAGGGGTGTAGAGACTGGTAGCTTATGTAACTTTTGTTGCAAAACTTGTCTTAGATAATAACCAACTTTGCCAAAATCAAAATAAATTGACATGAAAGCAAATATGGGAACTGTAGACAAAGCTGCACGCATAATCATCGCTTTGGTTATTGCTGTGCTATACTTCACAAAGGTAATTACAGGTACTTGGGCTATAATTTTTGGAGTACTGGCTATTGTTTTTGTCTTTACCTCCTTCATCAGTTTTTGCCCGTTGTACTTACCTTTTGGGATTAGTACTCGTAAAAGGAAATGAAAATCTAGACCACTGGTAAAACAGTGGTCTAAAACAAAAAAAATATGAAGAATTACTTAAAAAAATGGAGCATAGTACGTGTTATTTACCTCCTATTCGGTCTTGCAATAGTGTATCAGGGCTTCGAAGCAAGGGAATGGATGTTTGTAATCTTGGGCAGTATTTTCTGTCTTATGCCTCTCCTTAATTTGGGCTGCTGTAGTACCGCAGGGTGCAGAAGACCTCTTAGTAAATATGTTCCTGAGGAGAAAGAAACTACCTTTGAGGAAGTAAAATGAAAAAACGGTCATCTCTGGTCGGAGATTAACAATTATGTGAATCCTTCTCCACTGTTCTAACTATTAAAAATGATTATGAAAAATTTTATAACACAAAATATCTTAACAATAGTGGGTGTACTATTAGGAGCTTTCGGAGGGTTTTTATACTGGAAGTTCGTGGGTTGTACCACGGGCTCTTGCCCCATCACTGCCAAACCAATAAACAGCACATTGTATGGAAGTTTAATGGGCGGTTTACTAATTTCTATTTTCAAGAAATAGGTCTTATTTCTTGAAAATAAAATAAACTGCCAGCACCAAGAAGACAAAACCTATCATGTGATTTGTACGTAGGGTCTCTGTTTTAAAAGCTACCAAGGTAAAAACCGTGAAAACTATGAGTGTAATCACTTCCTGTATTACCTTAAGCTGCCAAAGAGAAAAAGGACCACCATTACCGTCAAATCCTATTTTATTAGCAGGGACCATTACCAGATACTCAAAAAAAGCTATCAACCAGCTGAAAAGTATAACCTTGAAAAGACTTAAGCCCGAAAACCATGAATACTCTTTTAGCTTTAAATGACCATACCAGGCAATGGTCATGAATATGTTTGATAAAACCAATAATGAGACGGTTAATGTGGCTTTCATTGTTTATTTTTGATAAAATTTCTGCAAAGAAACAAGAAAACCCAAACTCTTGATACTAGCTGTTAAAAATATAGTTTCTCGCTTGTGTATTGCTCTCATGCTTATACACTTGGCTGTTCCATGTACAGTTAAAAGGGAGCTGAAACAGAGCTTCGATATACCTGTACAAACAGGGGTAAAGTCGCTTACCTGCCAAAGTGCAGAGCAGTCCAAAAGTGTTTCTATAAACATAACAAAGGCTAAGACCGTAGAGCCAGCTTTTCCTGTTTCACTAATCTCTACTTTTTCTAGTTTAGAAAGTAGTTATTTAGAACTTGCAGATATCACACAGCCTGTACCACTCTTTCTACTAAACAGGCAGCTCCTTATTTGATACCGACACATTTCTGGCTTGTCGTATTAATCAAATAAAAACAAAGAAATCATGAACACATATTCTTATGCCGGGGTATTTACCACGGCACTCCGCTGGGTAGCCGGCTGGACATACTTTTCTGCTTTTTGGCGTCGCTTAATCCTAGAAAATAAACTTAACCCTGATGAAGCCGGGTACATTGGAGAAAAATTCAACCATTTTCTTCCTCATGCTTTGGGGATAAAACCTATTATAGAATATCTGGTATCCAATCCTGAAAGTCTATGGTGGGCCATGGCTATTTTTACAATTGTAGAAGGCGTGGTAGGTCTTCTTTTTATGCTGGGCTTGTATACCCGTTTAATGAGTATTGGGGTTTTCATGCTAGCTTTTGGTATACTTCTGGGTTCGGGCTGGTTGGGTACTACTTGTTTGGATGAATGGCAAATTGGTGTATTGGGTGTAGCATCGGGTTTTACGGTCTTTCTGTCCGGAGGCGGAAAATATGCTCTGGATAATTATTTAGCGGAAAAGCTTCCTTTTAGCAAGTGGTTGGTTTCTTGTCCCTTACCTCTTAC
>CAZBAV010000007.1:62595-68421 GCA_964489955.1 uncultured Lacihabitans sp.
CCTCTTACTGAAAACACTTTACATAAGATTGTTCTAATCGGCTCAGTCTTTATTTTAGGCTTAACCTTATACACCAATCAACATTTCCATGGCGGAGTCTATGGCACGCTACACAACAAATCTGTTAAGCCTCATGTTACTATTTCGGATGCTACAATTAAAAATGGCCGATTATCTTTCACCGTTTTCCGTAATGAAGGTGCAGACGTATACGGTTCTTTTCTTATTGGTATTAAACTAACAGATATACATGGAAAAACCATTTTTGCCCAAAATCAAGAGCAATTGTCACAGTTGGATTCCGAGCAAATAAAAAACTTTTATGTAGCAAAAGTAAAACCAGGTAAGCACAGCCTTATCCTGCCTTTAGGAGCAAAAGCCAATTTGATGTTTGAAAGTTTGGAGATACATGCAGGCAAATACATTTTGGAGCTACATGATATTAGCGGAGCCACTTGGTCTAGCCTAATAAACCTATAGCCAGATTGGTACAGCCCATTTTTTTATTCGGGTTGTACCATTTTATAATCTATGTAACCTTTGTAACTTTAGATTGGCAAGAATTACTAGAACTTTGCACAAAAGAATGTAAAATTTAATTTCAAGATATGTTAGAGCTTCTTAAACAACCCTGGCCTTGGTATATTGCTGGCCCGCTAATCGGTCTTACGGTACCCGCCCTTTTAATTTTAGGCAATAAATCTTTTGGTATTAGTTCATCGCTCAGGCACATGTGTGCAGCCTGCATTCCCGCCAAAATCCCGTTTTTTCAATACGACTGGAAAAAAGAAGTATGGAATCTCTTTTTTGTTTTAGGTATTTTCTTTGGAGGAGTCGTTGCAGCCACTTTGCTGCTTAATTCCGATCCTATAGAGGTAAATCCCGCCTTAGCAAGTGAACTGGCCGGCTACGGAATAACCAACTACAATAATCTTGTACCAGAAGACATTATGAACTGGCCAAGTTTACTTACCCTGCGTGGCTTTATACTGATAGTAGTTGGTGGTTTCTTGGTGGGTTTTGGAACACGTTACGCTGGAGGTTGTACCAGCGGGCATGCCATAATGGGCTTGTCTACCTTACAATGGCCCTCATTGGTAGCTACGTGTTGCTTTATGTTAGGCGGCTTTATTATGGCTAATCTTATTCTTCCTTTCATCCTTTCACTTTAATTTAATCATGGCACAAAAAAATATAGATGTACGCACCCAAGACGCCATTTGCGTAAACCAAAGTAAACTTACGCACCGGTGGTACCATAACTTAAAATACCTTGCTGTAGGGATCCTGTTCGGTGTGGTCTTCGTGAAGGCAGAAATCGTGAGTTGGTTTCGAATACAAGAGATGTTCAGACTTCAATCTTTCCATATGTATGGAGTTATAGGCAGTGCTGTGGCGGTAGGTTTAATTTCTGTACTTTTAATCAAAAAGTTTAATATCAAAACTATTCACGGCGAACCTATCACCTTTACGGATAAGACTTTTAACAAAGGGCAAATCTACGGGGGCTTACTTTTTGGCTTTGGATGGGCTATTACGGGAGCTTGCCCTGGTCCCTTATTTGCCCAAATAGGAACAGGTGCCACAGTAATTTTAGTGACACTACTCAGTGCCATAGCAGGAACTTGGGTATATGGTTTATTGAGAGAAAAGCTTCCCCACTAAAAAAGGATAAAGATGTTAACCACAAAAAAACTTCTGCTTGCAGTAGTATGGATTTTCTTTGCCCATTCTGTACTGGCACAGCACCATAACAATACTTGGTTTAGAGGTACGCTTGGAGTTCCTTTAGGGAGAAAACTTAAAACAGATTTTGAGCTACAGCATAGACGTCAAGACGGACTAGGAACAGATAATCAGCTAAAAAATAACCTTATGAATACTTTCCGAATATGGGTACAATACCAACATGGACCGGATATTAAATTCTCTATCTCCCCTCTGGCGTACTTTAATCATTATAAGATTATACAGAATCAGAGCGACAAAGACGCTAAACCAAGCAATGAACTCCGTTTTGCGGCAGCAGTAGATTTACAACATGAGCTTTTCTCGAAATTTTATATTACGGATAGAAATGCATTGGAATATCGGATTCACCAAGGAAACCCTGAGGATGTAGTGCGACTAAGAAACAGGCTTGGACTAAGATATGAATTATCAGAGAAGGTAAACTTGAGTGTTTATGATGAAATCCTGCTAAATGTCTACGGAAGAACCTATGACCACTTCTTTGACCACGATAGGCTTGGAGTAAACTTGGAGTATAAACTCCTTCGAAATGTAAAACTAGACTTGGGTTTTATGCACATTGTCCGTCTAAACAATCACCATACCCTGAGAGAAAGCAATGTGACTTTAAACCTAAACTATACCCTTAAAGGTTTTACTAAACATTCTTAAAGCCGAATTACAGTTTCTTTGAATGATAAATTGTATTTACCGACATATGAAGAATAATATAACAGTGCAACCTAGATTACGCATTAGCATATATGACCTATGATTTTGAAGAAAAGATTAATCTGGAACAGTAAACGCAGTCCATATCGGTTAAAAACTATTGCTTTGGTAGTCTTCTATTGAGAGAAAATTAAACTATTCTAAACAAAAATAACACTATATAAGGTTTTTGGGGTCAATCTTAATTAGGATAACACTGTTTTTCAGTTTGTCTTTTCTATATTTGTTTGGAAAGGAATCAACCTATTACCTAACAATGTCAAGACAAAAAATAGAAAACGTGTTTACCCAAGAGGTACACAATAAGTATTTGGTTTTCAATACACTATTTTCCCGCTTACCTTACGATAAAATGTCCAAAATTGGCTCCATTATGCCTTTTTTATACGACAATGCCAAAGAGGGTTTCGAAGCTGGAAAACAACCCAAAGAAATCATAGATAGCTTTTTTGAAAGATTCACCGTACTTACTACCGAAAAAGAGCGTGTAGACTTACTGTTCCGTCTTATAACATATGTAGAACGTCAAGTAGTATTATTTGACAGTGTAGAAGATGCAGCTTTTGAAAAACTTACTCCTACCGATGCTCCTGGTACTTTAAAAGCCATTTTGGCTTTAGCTAAACAAAATAATAAGCTTGACCAGGTTAAAGAAAAGTTAGAAAACTTTAAGGTAAGGATAGTATTTACTGCCCACCCTACTCAATTTTACCCAAGTTCGGTGCTACGTATTATCCAGGACTTAGAAGAAAATATAAAGGTAAATGATATCAATGCTATAGATGAGCTTCTACAGCAGTTAGGCAAAACTCCTTTCTTCAATGCCGAGCAGCCGACCCCTGTACAAGAAGCCCAGAGTATTATTTTTTATCTTAGACATGTATATTACGAGGCTCTGAGCCAAATTCAAGAGATCGTATCGAAAGAAATATTTGATGGCGGTGAGGTCAATCCTGTAATTGAACTAGGTTTTTGGCCGGGTGGAGACCGTGATGGAAACCCATTTGTTACAGCAGAAATTACCCGCAAAGTAGCTCAGGAATTACGCTCAAACATTCTTAAATGTTACTATAACCAATTTAAGTACATAAGACGTAGGTTTACTTTCAAAGGAGTTATCCCACTTCTGGACAAGATAAACAACAAGTTGTATACCAACATGTTTGGGCTTAACAATGACCTTTCTTACAATGCTCTTATGAGCCATTTGCAAGAAGTGCGTGAGATAATGGTTACCAAACATAACAGCATGTTTCTGGATGAACTGGATAATTTTATCCTACGTGTCCGTCTTTTTGGATTGTATTTTGCCACTTTAGACATCAGGCAAGACAGCAGTATCCATGAAAGAGCCATGCAGACTATAAATGAGAAATTTAAAATATCTCCAAAGCCTTATGAAGAGTGGTCGCATGAAGAAAAAGTAGAATTCCTCACCACCAGTACCATAGAAGTATGGGATGAGGACTTCACAGATCCGCTTATCCGTGACACCTTCAAGACCATTAAGACCATTAAGGAAATCCAGGCCCATAATGGCGAAAAGGCCTGTAATCGTTATATTATTTCAAACTCCACATCAGCTTGTTCGGTACTAGAAGTACAAGCCTTGTTCCGTTTTTGTGGTGTGAAGCAGCAAGATGTTACGGTAGATATTATTCCGCTTTTTGAGACTATAGAAGGGCTAGACTCTGCTAGAGCCACTATGGAGGAGCTTTATAACCTTTTGCCTTACCGTAAGCACCTAAGATTACGAGGAAACCACCAAACCATCATGTTGGGCTTCTCAGACGGTACCAAAGATGGCGGTTACATAAAAGCCAACTGGGAGATTTTTAACGCAAAAGAGCAACTAACTGAAGTCTCTGAACAAAACGAAATAAGTGTCGTTTTCTTTGACGGCCGTGGTGGTCCTCCTGCCAGAGGTGGTGGTAAAACTCACCAATTCTATGCTTCGCAAGGACCGGGTATTGCCAATAATGAAATTCAATTAACCATACAGGGACAAACCATAACCTCTATGTATGGTTCTAAACCTCAAGCCCAGTTTAACTTCGAACAATTAATCTCGGCTGGTGTTTTGAATGATGTTTTTGCAGATAAGAAAGCGGTACTTTCAGATAAAGAACGTGAACTTATTGAGCGTTTGTCAGATATTGGCGGACAAAAATATTTAGATCTCAAAAACCATTCGCTTTTTGTTCCTTATCTGGAAAACAAGAGTCCGCTTAAATATTATGGTTTAACCAAAATTGGTAGCCGACCAAGTAAAAGGAGTAGCGGTGGGCAACTGAAGCTATCAGACCTTCGGGCCATACCTTTTGTGGGTGCCTGGAGCCAGCTGAAGCAAAATATCCCTGGTTTTTATGGGGTTGGTTCTGCTTTGCAAACATTAATAGACGAAGGAAAAATAAAAGACTTGAAGAGTCTGTATGCCAATTCGCTGTATTTCAAGACATTGATACAAAACAGTATGATGGCACTTTCTAAAAGTTATTTTCCGCTTACCTCTTATATGCAAAATGACCCTGTTTATGGCGAAATCTGGAGCATTATGAAAGATGAACACGACAAAAGTGTATCTACCATGCTTACTATTTCAGGCCAAAAAGAGCTAATGGAGACAGATGTTGTAAGTTCCCTGTCTGTAAACTACCGTGAACAAATCGTATTGCCACTTTTAGCTATTCAGCAGTACGCCTTGCAAATGATAGAGGAAACGGAAGACGAAGAACTCCGTTTAGCCTATGAAAAAATGGTAACCCGCTCACTGTTCGGAAACATTAACGCCAGTAGGAATTCGGCATAAGAGATAATCATAAAAAAATGTTCTAGCTATCAACTAGAACATTTTTTTAGAAATTAATTGTAATAAAATTTGTTACATTAAAAAATCGCCGTACATTTGTATCACAATGAACAACACGAGATTTGCAACGGTGATACACATCCTGTCTTTATTGGCAGAAAATCCAGAAGAATGGATGAATTCTGACTGGATTGCCGGTAGCATTAATACCAACCCCGTAATAGTGCGAAAAGAGTTGGGTTTGCTACAGAACTTGGGTTGGGTAATCAGTAGGAAAGGAAAAGAAGGCGGTTCCAAACTCAATGTAAAGAGCGAGGACATAAGCTTAGCAGAAATTTATCAAGCGGTAAAAAACTCTGATGTATTAGGTAAAAAAAACCAACAAACCAACCCACAATGCCCTGTAGGCAAGGAAATAAATGCCAAACTTGAAGACTTATTTACAGAAACCGACCTTGTGGTGACTACCCATCTACAGAAAAAATCCCTAAAAGATTTTTCAAAACAGTTCGCTTAATTTTTTTTATTACATTTATGAATAAAAAAATTTAAGC
>CAZBAV010000007.1:68431-99363 GCA_964489955.1 uncultured Lacihabitans sp.
TAATACAAAACTATATAAACTACTGTTAAAAACGTAATAAAAAATATTACAATTTAAATATATATAACAAATGAAAATAGGAGTAACAGGAGCTACAGGACAATTAGGACAATTGGCAGTGGCAAAACTTAAAGAAAAAACAGCAGCAGAAAACGTGGTGGCATTAGTACGTACACCAGAAAAAGCTGCAGATCTTGGTGTAGAAGCACGTGCTTTTGATTATACCAAACCAGAAGAACTTGCCAATAGCCTTACAGGAATAGATGAGCTATTACTTATTTCTAGCAATGAAATTGGACAACGTAGCGTGCAACACAAAAACGTAATTAAGGCTGCTCAAAAAGCAGGTGTAAAAAGGATTGTGTACACAAGCTTGCTCCATGCCGATACTTCTAGCCTTACTTTAGCTCAGGAGCATGTAGAGACTGAGATTGCCCTTAAAGAATCTGGTTTACCTTTTACTATCTTACGTAATGGCTGGTATACAGAAAACTACGCTGGCTCAATAGCTGGTTCTGTTACCGCTGGTGCATTTGTGGGAAGTGCGGGTGAAGGCAAAATATCTTCGGCGTCCAGAGCCGATTTTGCAGAAGCAGCGGCAGTGGTTTTAACCACAGGGGGACACGAGAACCAAACCTACGAACTAGCTGGCGACGAAGCCTATACCCTTTCTGGTCTTGCTGCTGAGATCTCTAAGCAAACAGGAAAAGACATCCCTTACAATAACCTTCCAGAAGGTGAATATGCCGGTATTTTAGCATCATTGGGAGTTCCGGAGGATTTCTCGCACGTAATTGCTGGCTGGGATGTTAGTACATCTAAAGGTGACTTATTTGATGATAGCAAAACACTATCCAAACTAATAGGTCATGCTACTACTCCATTTACAGTGGAAGTAAAAAACGCTTTAGCGTAAGTCTGTAAATTGCGGCGGTGTTATCCGCCGCAATCATCCAATCTTAACACACATCCACAATGTTACAATTTCATTAAAATCATCTGCCTGCGAAACCATTTGTGGGCAGATTTGCTTTTTATTGTAACAAAACAATTTACATTTTAGTATGAAAAGTACATACATCCTCCTTTTTGTTTCTCTTTTATTATCTACAAATCTTGTTGCCCAGGGATTAAAGCTACCTAGCTCAAGCAGTAAGCAGACCGTAGCCCAGGATTTGGGGACTAGTTCGGTAAAGATCTCGTACTCAAGACCTAGCACAAAAGGCCGTGAAGTATTTGGTAAGCTGGTTCCTTACGGCGAAATGTGGCGTACAGGGGCCGATAAGCTCACAGACATTACTGTTGAAAAAGAAGTTTCTGTATCAGGAAACATCCTTAAACCAGGCCGCTATTCTATAATAACTATCCCCGGAGAAAAAGAGTGGACAGTAATTTTTAACACCGAACCCGACCTTTGGGGAGCTGCTACGCACAAACCAGAAAACGATGTATTTCGTTTTAAGATTGTTCCTAAAAAATTAAAAGACCGTCAAGAAACCCTTGCTATAGGCTTTGAGAATGTTTCTGCTTTTAGTGTTGATTTCCAATTAAAATGGGACAAGACCCTGATACAATTCCCTATCACGATAAACCAAGATCAGGAAGTGGAAGAAGCTATAGAGCAAGCCATTGCTGCCGGACAGAAACCATATGTGCAGGCTTCTATTTTTTATCTAAATAATGGGAAAGACCTTAACAAAGCCTTGGGTTGGATGCAAAAGGCCGAAGAAGAAACCAAGGATATGCCTTATATCTATTACTGGAAAGCCGCAGTAGAACACGGTTTGGGTAAGAACAAAGAAGCACTAGAATCTGTAACAAAAAGCCTAGAACTAGCTAACCAGGTAGGAAACAAAGACTACATCCGCATGGGTAATACCTTATTAAAGAAACTCAAGTAAATGTTGGAGTTGGGTAGAGAAATATCTACCCAACTCTTAACGCCATTTCTGTCTTAAACTGTTTAGCACCACACTTACCGAACTAAAGGCCATGGCTGCTCCTGCCCACATGGGATCCAGCAAGAAACCATTTATTGGATACAAAACTCCGGCTGCCACAGGAATACCAATTATATTATAAATAAAAGCCCAAAATAGGTTTTGATTTATGGCTCGAGATGTATACTTAGATAACTGTATAGCATCCTTTATTTTTGTCAGATCCGAAGACATTAAAGTTATCCCAGCCACATCCATAGCTATATCACTTCCTTTTCCCATAGCTATGCCAACATCTGCTTGAGCCAGTGCATTAGAATCATTAATGCCGTCACCCACCATAGCTACCACTTTACCCTGGTTTTGTAACTCCTTTATAAATGCCGCCTTTTCTGCCGGTAAAACCCCTGCTTTATAATTCTTAATTCCCACTTGGTCTGCTACAGCTTTAGCACTATAAGCATTGTCACCCGTGAGCATATATACCTCCACTCCTATTTTGTGCAAACTAGCCACAGCTTCCGCAGAACTGCTCTTTATTTGGTCGCTAATGGCAATACAGGCAAGTAAAGTTTTATCTCGTGCAAAGAACACCAACGTTTGGGCTTTCTCAAGTTGACTGTTTATCCAGCTTTCTGTTTCCGCCGAAAATTCCACTCCATTAGTATCTAGCAGAGTACGGTTTCCCACCCAATATGTACTGCCGTCCAACCCTCCTTTTATTCCTTGCCCTTCCAGGTTTTCTATCTTAATATTTTCGACAAGAGCAGTTTTTGAACCCAAATGATCTACTACTGCGGCAGCTAAAGGATGGCTGGATGATTTCTCTATACTGTATAAAATATCTTTTGAGCTATCTTGAACAATCCATAAAACCTCTGAAACCGCAGGCTTACCCACGGTAATAGTTCCTGTTTTATCTACCACTACTGCCGATACTTTGCGGGCGGTTTCCAGATTAGCCGCATCCTTAATGAGGATTCCATTTTCAGCTCCTTTACCCATTCCCACCATAATGGCAGTAGGAGTAGCCAAGCCCAATGCACAAGGACAGGCTATTACCAAAACCGTTACAAAGGCCACCATTGCTTGAGAAAAAGAATGACCAAAAATCAGCCAGGCCACAAAAGCCAAAATGGCAATGCCTATCACTACAGGTACAAAAACTGCCGCTACTTTGTCTACCGTTTTTTGCACAGGAGCTTTGCTACCTTGTGCTTGTCCTACCATTTGTATGATTTGAGCCAAAACAGTTTCACTACCTACCTTCTCTGCCACAAAAAGGAAACTTCCCTTCTGATTTATGGTTCCAGAAAACACGTGAGAGCCTTCTTTCTTTTCTACCGGGATAGGTTCTCCACTAATCATACTTTCATCCACAAACGAACTGCCAGAAACCACTCGTCCATCTACAGCAAGCCTCTCACCTGGCTTAACCAAAATGGTATCGCCTTTGTTTACTTCTTGTATTTTTACTTCTTTTTGTTCTCCATTTGCACCAACCAGTGTTACAGTTTGCGGCTGTAACCCCATGAGTTTTTTTATAGCAGAAGATGTCCCTGCTTTAGCCTTTTCTTCCAGCAACTTGCCTAATAAGATAAAAGCAATGACAATTCCTGCTGCCTCAAAATAAACATGGGGATGTATCCCTTTGCTATGAAACGCTTCCGTAAACAAGGTTACCACCACACTATAGAAATATGCCATGCCTGTGCTTACCGCCACCAGAGTGTCCATATTGGCAGAGCGATGTTTTAGCTGTTTCCAGGCCCCCACAAAAAACTGCTGTCCGAAATAGAACAACATAGGCGTGGATAAAGCCCACATAATGTAGTTGGCATAGGGCATTTCCATGAAAAACATACCCACCACAAAAAGCGGAATGGCAAACAGTAGAGCCCAAATAACTCTTTTCTTTAATCTCTGATACGAACCCTCCCTTATATCCTCTAGGGTCTCAGCACTGGTTTCTGAAATTAATAAATCATATCCAGCTGCCTGGATTGCAGCTTTTAGCATTTCCGGACTGGTAAGACCGGGTATATACTGTACAGTAGCCGTGTTGTTAGCAAAATTAACTCCGGCTTCCACCACACCAATCTGGTGCTGTAAGGTAGATTCTACACTAGTGGCACAAGCCGCACAAGACATTTCTAATACGGGAAAGCTGGCCTTTACTACAGGCACTCCATAACCTAAATCCTCAACGGTCTTTTTTGCTTTCTCTATCACGGCATGGCTCTTGGCTACAATTACTGCCCTACGGTTATTCACCTCCACCTGTACATTATCCACACCCTCTACCTTTGCAAGGCCCTTTCCTACTATTACTGCACAATGTTCACTTTCTACCCCTTCCAAGGGTAAATAGATTTTCATTTGGGGATTTGCTGCCATCTCACTAGAATTTTATAATACAAAATTACTGTAAACAAAAAGCCTAGGCCTTATGTAATTATGGCTTTCTGTTGTAAAATTTCTAAACAAAAAATGCCATTTCCCGGGTCAATCCGGGAAATGGCATTTACTGTTGTTAGCTTTTATACTATTGTGCTGTAGTAGTCAAGGTGGCCGACCTAAACTCCGAGCTCAGACCGTTTTGACCTATAATCTCTCCAAAATAAACCCTTGTACCCGTAGTACTGGGGGCTTGAATAGGCACAGCCACTTTGTACTGCCGGATAGTGGCATCGTAGGTTTGGCCACCTGCCGGCACTGTTGCTACCAGAGTCTTGGTGCCTGCCGCTGTGGGAGCCCAGTACACTTTAAACTCTTTTGCTGCCTCTAAACCTGTAAACTCTAAATTAAGAAATGTATTTGTATTTACAGGAACCGTTTGGTTAGGAGCTACAGCTAAGCTAGCTTGTAGTGTCCTTACTGTACCTAACCATACCATAGACAATTGGGGTACATTACCTACACTGTCTACATATTCTCCTACAATATCTGGCTCTTCGTAACAAGCTGTAAAAAATACAGTTGACAAGCCCAAAGCAATAAGTCTGATATATCTCTTCATTTGTATTTCTATTTTATCAATTAGTAAAAGCCCACATAGGCACATTAGCCCTTTTTGTATTGGCCTGAGCATTTTCCCTGTTTCTTATTAACTCGCTAGACGGATAATTGTTTCTTTGGATCCTTCCTGCTCCTAAATCCGGGTTCACGTTTTCAGGCATTGCAAAATCAAGGTAGTCATACCTTCTAAGGTCAGTCCAAACATCGCCATTTAACATCATAGCCTTATATTTCTCTTTAATAATATGGGTAAGTGTAAGCTTATCTGCACCTATGGCTATTACAGGATTAGAAAGATAAGCATCTATATTGGCAGTAGTTACACCCACTTTCTGCATGTTTGCCCTTATTAAGCCCAAATACGCAGCATATGCTTGGGCATTAGTTCCTACAGATGATATTGTGCCGCCGTTCGTAATAAAACGAGCTTCGGCCTCCAAAGCTTTAGCTTCGGCATAGCTAGACATTGGCAATACCGCTCCTATGTTTGAATGCCAAGCTGTAATCCTAAGGTCAGTGCTAGAACCTGAGGCTGTTCCCGGTACACTGCCATTATAAACGGTTTGGTTATTCTTAAGTGCAAAAACAATAGGCGTACGTGGGTCTACCACACCATCGTGTTTTTTGCCATTAAACAAATCTACCAATGGGCTTCCGAAGGTAACCGAAAGGTTATTTGTGTTGTTTGGCAAAGCCACACCACTATACCATGGATTTAGGTTTCTGGTGTTATACTTCATATCAAAATCATCTGCATTGCTAGTGAAACCATTTTGTAGGGCTGCTAAAGCCGTTTGAGCTGCATTTGGAGCACCTTTTTTGGTTAAATGCATCGCATAGCGTGCTTTTAAGGTATAGGCTGTCTTTATCCATTTGGTTAAATCCCCACCATAAATAAGGTCATCTGCAGCTGGCTTTGTAACCGAGTTTTGACCTAGTTCCACTGTTGCTTCGTCAAGGAGCTTTTGGATAACTTCGTAAATGCTCTGCTGCGAGTCATACTTTGGAGAAAACTTCAGCTGATCAGCCTCTGCATATGGAATATTTTCCCAAACAGTAGTAGCTGTGCCCAAATTATAAGCTAAAAGAACCTTTGCTATACCAGTATAGGCAGGAATAGTTTGTGTTTGGCCCAGTTTAAATATCTCGTTTAACTGCGGTAAAACATTGATATAGAATGTTGTCCAACCGCTCCCATTGTCCGACTCGTAATAGGCGTCTTCTCCAGCCACTCCAAAAACACTTACTATTTGGTGTGAATACATGGATGCCGCAAAGCGTGACTGGTTATAATTTGCCTGTCCGGTGTAAAACTGGGCAGTGGGTAAAAGCTCAGAAGGTTTGGCGTCAGCATACAGGGTTTTATCCGTATTGACATCCAGAAATTTTTCGCATCCAGAAAGGAGTACAAGTACGAAAAATAAGGTGGTTATATATTTTATACTTTTCATTAAGACAATTGTTTTAGAAGTTAGCTACAAAACCAAACTGGAAAGTACGGGTTGCCGGGGTATTCCTTCCCACAAAACCGATAAGGTTGCTTCCCGAACCAAAGGCCAATGATTCTGGATCGTAGCCTCTGAATGGTGTATTCACAAACAAGTTTGTACCTGTAAATGAGAATCTAACTCCATGTTTGAATACTGTGTTTTCTAGCATCTTACGTGGTAAAGCATATCCTAAACTCACTGAGCGTAACCTGAACCAAGAACCGTCCTGGATGTTCACTTTGTCTAAGGCATTGAATCTTGAAGAGGCTACCGCCGATGGGTTATACATGGCATCGTTCCAGTAAACTGCCTTGGTGTTAGGAGTATAAGTGGTGGTTCCGTCTGCTCCAACACTTTCTACAACTCCTTTGTATATTACTTGTTCATATCTTCTTTCAGTAATCTTAATTGAACCGCTTCTTAGAGCGAGCCTATCTCCAAGGTCAATCACATCACCACCATGTCTCCATTCTAAAAGAGCAGATAAGTTAAACCCTTTGTAATTAAATGAGTTTACTAAACCGGCCGTCCAGTCCGGCAAGGCGTTTCCATACGGTTTTAGTGCCATGTCTACTGTAGGCAAGCCTGTAGTACCATTGATAATTACGTCACCAGCCTCATTACGTCTGAAATCATAACCCCAAAGCTCTCCTACTTTACCTCCCTCACGGATTTTCAAACTTCCCACCACGTTATCATAGTAAGACACTTCTTTAAGCTCGTCTGGCATCTCAAGCACTCTTCCGTTAAGTTTAGACCAGTTAAGGCTCATGTCCCACGTAAAGTTTTTGGTTTTTACCCACCTGGCAGATGCCAATAACTCTACCCCTTTGTTACGGATTAAACCAATATTGGTGTAATAGAATGAGTATCCGGACACGTTAGATACCGGAGCCCTAACAATTTGGTTTTTGGAATCCATACTAAACCACGTAAAATCCAGAGAGTACTTATCTTTAGCAAAACGTAATTCTGTCCCTAATTCTATGGATGTGGTCCTTTCTGGCTTCAGGTTAGGATCTGCCGTAGTAGACCTCCTGATAAAGCCGTCTACAGTATTACCATATGGAAAATTAGGTGTAACATCAAAATACACACCCGTCACATAAGGGTCTGTACCTTTTCCTACTTGTGCCCAAGATGCTCTTAGTTTACCAAAAGATAAGATGTCATTAGACTTAAGTATATTTTCTGTGAACACATACCCCACGTTCACGGAAGGATAAAAGAACGAATTGTTTGATTTTGGAAGCGTAGAAACGATGTCATTCCTTCCGGTAACGTTTATAAATAAGTAATCTTTGTAGCTAAATTTGGCGTCTCCAAAGAAACTCACAATCCTGTAATTAAGCTCTGAATACGGTCTTGTAAAATAATTACGGTAACTAGACATTTGGTCTGAGAACGGAGCTATGTGCCCTTCGCCTCTTTCCCAATAACTGTCTGGACGTTTAGAATCAACAATTGAGTTACCAACCATGTAACTGCTAGACCAGTTGGTACTCAGCTGTTTTGTAGCCGTTAAGTAAAGGTTAGAGTTAACTTCTCTGTAGTTAATAAAGTCCTTAACCAAGAACCCTTTCACACCAATACCTACATCTAAAGTACTGTCTACTTGCCTGTTACGGCGTTCGTTAAACGTATCCATAGTAAGCTGATACTTAGCCGTTAACCAGTCGTTTATTTTATAGTTAAGGGTTATATCACCTATATAGCGGTTTACCTTATCATGTCGTGGACTTGCTTCTACCAGATATCTTGGGTTATCTGTAAAGCCCGGAAGGATGTTTTTATACGTTCCGTCTGCATTTTTGTAATCATTTACATCGTATGTATTAGGCCAATAGGCCAAAGCAGAGAAAATAGATTTATCTCCCGACGGTGCTCTTTTTCCTCCAGAATTAATATAATTAAGTGAGCCCGAAACCGAAAATTTAGGTGTTACATTATAGGTACCAGCCAACTTAAAGGAGTTTCTTTCAAAGTCTGTATTAGGCACGATACCTGCATTGTAATTCCGCCCCAAAGAAAAGTATATGTTCCCTTTCTCACCGCCTTTAGAGATGCTTAGATTGGTATTATTAGAAAATCCTGTCCTGAAAAAGCCCCTAAAGTTATCGTACAATTTATCTGTGTCATTTTGGTCTTCTAAAACAGGCCCCAAAGATTGGTAAGGAGTTCTACTACCTTCCACAGGGATAAACTCGCCCGACCTTCCTTGTAAGTAAGTTGTTTGCAAAGACGGGGATTTCCCAACATTTGAGATACCGAAGGTTGAACCAAACGAAAGATTCAAACGTCCAGATTTTGCTCTTTTGGTCGTAATAATTACTGCTCCGTTTGAGGCTCTTAAACCATACAACGCAGTGGCAGCAGGTCCTTTGAGTACAGAAAGGCTCTCAATATCATCTGGGTTTATATCCGCTGCACGGTTAGTATTACTAAACTGCTCCGATGAGTTCACAGCATTAGAACCTGTACTCGGCGTCATGGTACCTCCGGATGTACTATTGGAGATAATTATTCCATCGATAACAAACAGAGGTTGGTTATCTGCCGTACCACTGATGGATGTTATTCCTCTGAGGATAATGTTGATTCCACCACCTGGATCTCCTCCTGAGCTGGTGATAATAGCACCCGCAATTTTACCTTGCATAGCACCTACAATGTTCTGCTGTCCGGAGTCTATTATATCTGAGGCTTTTAGGCTTTGTAGTGAATAACCAAGCGACTTCTTATTTACCGATTGGTTTAGTGCTGTAACTACTACCTCATCTAGAGACTCAGCTGTAGATTTTAGAGTAACGTTAATTGTTGTTTGGGCACCTACTTCCACTTCTTCCTTAAGATAACCCAGAAATGAAAATACCAGGACCGAGTTTCTTGGTACGTCAGCAAAAGTAAAAATACCATCTGCATTGGTAGAAACACCTTTCGTAGACCCCTTCAAAGCCACCGTAACTCCTGGGAGGGGATCATTTTTTTCATCTACAACTTTACCCGTAATAGTAGACTGGGCATGAGCCAAGCTTACCACTAGCATAAACAGTAGAAAGAGTAATTTTCTCTTCATAATTAGTTTTGGTTTTTATAGTTTAATCCAAATTTATAAACAAAACGGATGCTTTCACGAAATTTTCACTAATATTTCAATCTAAGCAATATAAATCTCACTTGACATATTCTAATATTGCAAAATTATATTCGTTTTTTTCTGATTTTGTAAAATTATCTCTTTCTTCAATCCTCCAATTGCTATACGGAGCAATATCAAAGAATGCATCACCCTCCACTTCGACATCCACATCTGTAAAGTATAATTTTGTAGCTATTTCGGCAGATTGCCTGTAAATATTATCCCCTCCAATGATAAATATTTCCTCCTTTTCGCTCAATTTTTTACCCAATTCCACAGCCTCCTCTAGCGAGTGAGATACGGTAACGTTTTCGGCAGTGAAAGCCTTATTTCTTGTAATAACTATATTGGTTCTTCCCGGTAATGCTTTACCTATTGAGTCAAAAGTCTTCCGACCCATTATAATTACGTGCCCAAGTGTTCTTTTCTTAAATAGCTTTAGGTCATCACTTAACCTCCATAAAAGCTGATTATCCTTACCAATTACTCCGTTTCTTGCTGCCGCTACCAATATAGATATGTCCATAGATGAATATTTTCTTACAAATATCTGTTAAATGAATATACAAAACCAAATTGAAACAGATGAGTAAAGTAGCGTTCATTACAGGCGGAACCAAGGGTATAGGATATGGCGTAACCGAAAGCCTTTTAGAAAAGGGTTATAAAGTGGCCTTTACAGGTAGGACTGCCGAAGGCGTCTCAGAGGCCCAAAAAGAATTAGAAAGCAAATACGGCAATAATATATTAGGTATTGTAGCTGATGTCCGTGAACTGGGAAGCTTAAACAAAGCCACCAGCGAAACTCTTGCGGCTTTTGGCCAAATAGATGTATTGGTGGCAAATGCCGGAGTAGGTGTTTTCAAGGAGATTAGCGAACTCACAGCCGACGACTGGAACGACACCATGGATACCAACCTTACAGGCGTTTTTTATTCGGTAAAAGCTACCTTAGACGAAATCATAAAACAAAAAGGATACATCATAACTATTGCTAGCTTAGCCGGTACGAACTTCTTTGCCAAAGGCACAGCTTACAATGCCAGCAAATTTGGATTGGTGGGCTTCAGCCAGGCTTTGATGCTTGATGTACGCGAGCATGACGTAAAAGTGAGTACCATTATGCCCGGCTCCGTGGCCACACATTTTAATGGACATATTCCATCTGACACCGATGCATGGAAAATCCAGCCTGAAGATATTGGCCAGATGGTGGTAGATTTATTGGAAATGAACCCAAGAACCCTCCCAAGTAAAATAGAGGTAAGACCAAGTCGTGTAAAGTAAACTTTGCCCAATTATGTGAATCTCAGAGAATATGATAAAGCCACAATAAATTTGTGGCTTTATTCATTTCATAATCCTAAAAGCTTGTCAAAAAAGTCCCTCTCCCGTAACTTAATCAAGAGTAATGATTGCCATCACACATAACCTTTGATAGAGTTTGGGATTTTATGCTGTTCAAAATACTTTAATGCCTTTAGGTTATCCTCCTTATTACCCTGTAGATGCAGCAGGAGCTTGCCAAACGTGGCATTTCCCAGATATTCTACATCTGCTTTCAACACTTTATAAGGAATCTTATAATCATTGTGGACAACAGAAAGTATCCTCTCAAATGCAATATTGCCATTTAGGTGCAGCTCTATTAGCGGATAAAGCCCTTCACGC
Organism: uncultured Lacihabitans sp.; assembly: GCA_964489955.1. GTDB lineage: Bacteria > Bacteroidota > Bacteroidia > Cytophagales > Spirosomataceae > Leadbetterella. Next base: position 79,690 of record CAZBAV010000007.1, read on the forward strand.
TGTTCCGACTGCAAACGGGTGTGTATGATTTGTGATATGCACATATTTCTGATATTCAGTGATAAGTAGTATGTTGACTATTTTTACTTTTAGCCAATAGCCCAATTCAAGTGAGAATGCCAAATTATTAAATACTTTGAGCGAGAAAAACCTTAAAAGAAGAACTCCTTGTTTTCTATAAGATTCTTTGTTCAATCATTTGTGTAATTTGTTGATAATTGGAGCTACAATCCAGTTATAGGCATAACAACCCAAACAGACCTTAAAAACCGACTCCAAAACCGCACAAAAAACCAATATGCCACCCACCACCAAAGCCGGATAGCGGGCATCAAACACAAATAGGAGAAAAACAGCGAGTGAAAAAACGAAACCTAACAATGCCGCAAACCTTTTGGGTGGAGCAAAAATAGGTTTCAGCTCTAGCTTAAGTAAATCAGCTATGACTTTCCCAATAGCCGCCAGAGGAGATGTTTGCTCCGTAAACGCTCTGATGGCAAAATCTGCCGCCAAAAAGAATATCAGGAATTTCCATTGGGTAAATAGGGACAAAACGGTTAAAACCACTACTTGGCCTGCAACCAGCCTCACTACGTATTCGTCTACATGTGTTTTTGCCATAATATTAGTTCTTTTTCTTACTTAATGCATATACGGTTTGTGCCAATAAATCCACCTCTTGTCGTGTATTATAAAATGCAAAAGACGGCCGCACAGATGATTCCACACCCAATCTCCTGAGTATAGGCTGAGCACAATGATGTCCTGTTCTCACAGCTATTCCTACCTCATTTAGGGCTTTTCCCACTTCCTCATTATTATAGCCTTTTAGTGTAAATGACATCACACTGGTTTTATCACGGGCAGTACCTATTAGCCGCACTCCAGGTATTTGTTTAAAGCAATGCGTAGCGTAAGTAAGCAAGTCATGTTCATATTGGTATATATTATCTATACCTATTTTTTGGACATACTGTATGGCCGCGGCTAATCCAACTGCATCCGCTATATTACCCGTACCCGCCTCAAAACGGTTGGGAGCATTATGGAAAACTGTTTTTTCAAAAGTCACATCCTGTATCATGTTCCCTCCACTTTGGTAAGGTTGGGTATTATTGAGTATTTCTTCTTTTCCATATAATACGCCAATGCCCGTGGGACCAAAAATCTTATGCCCAGAAAACACAAAGAAATCGGGATTAAGATACTGTAAATCTACTTTTATGTGGGATACAGACTGGGCTCCATCAAGCAAAACCTTAGCTCCAACCGCATGGGCCAAGTCTATTATTGTTTTGGCTGGTGTAACTGTACCCAGAGCATTACTCACATGTGTAAAAGCTACCAATTTGGTTTTGGGATTAAGCAGTTTTACGTACTCGTCTAGCAGAAGGTTCCCCTCATCATCTACGGGAATTACCTTTATTGTAAAACCTATCTTCTTAGCCAACTGCTGCCAGGGCACTATGTTGGCATGGTGTTCCAAATGGCTGATGATAATCTCGTCGCCCTCCTTGAGATTTTGCCCGCCCCAACTATGGGCTACGAGATTAATCGATTCAGTAGTGCCTCTAGTGAATATTATTTCATTTACTGAGGTTGCATTAAGAAAGCCACGGATAATCTGCCGGGCTTCTTCATACGCATCGGTAGCTCGTGCTGCCAATTCATGTGCTGCACGGTGTATGTTAGAGTTTTCGTGCTGGTAAAAATAGCTAATACGATCTATCACAGACTGGGGTTTTTGAGTAGTGGCGGCGTTATCAAACCACACCAACTTACGGCCATTTACCTGCTCATTAAGTATCGGAAAATCCCTTCGTACAGCTGCCACATCAAATGCTTTCCCAGAAAAACTTGTTAAACGACCATTTACCGCCTCCTGACCGGGATAGCCTGTTTGAACTTGGGAAAAATCAAAACCTCCTTCCAGAAAGTAGTAAGGCAGAGCTCCCGCATCTAAAGGGATTTGGGGTAAATGCTTAAACTGGGTTATTTGACCCAGTAACCCAGATAGCCCTCCAAGGTGATCATCATAGGTCTCTTGAAACGGCACTACATTTTCCTGAGAATAAAAAAGCGAATTAGAAATGCCTGGCTGTTTCCCACTTCCTGCTACCGAAACTGGAATTTTCCCGTCATAAAATGCCGTATCCTGATAGCTTGTCTGCGGGTTTTGTATATCGAAATTGGAATAGATTTGGGCGTAATCCTTTTCAGACTTCTCTATAAAGTCTGGCACAGCAGATGAACCCCGGTTCACGTTTTCAAAAATATAATTCTCCGTAAAGTCCCTTCCTAACGTATTGTTACCCCCGGTCTGTCCCTGAACAAACAAAGGGTCATTGAGACTTGTCTGGGGCTTATCTAAACTAAAATCACCGGAATCAAGGACTCTATTGTCCGATACACTACCGTTGGGCAAAGTCTTAAAAAGCTGGTTGGCCAAGGCTTCCAATTCTTTTTCCATGGTTTAGTATTTGTATTCGTGGTACTTTGTTACATCTACGTCTTCCAGTACAGCTATGGCATCGTCTACCAAAACTACCAAAGAGCAGTATAATGAAATAAGGTACGAAGCAATGGCCTTGTCGTTTATTCCGGTAAACTTAACAGACAGCCCTGGGGTTTGCTCACCCGGCAGGTTGGGTTGGTATAAACCAATCACGCCTTGTCTGGCTTCACCTGTACGTATTAATAATATCTTAGATTTACCATTTTCTACAGGTACCTTATCACTTGGTATAAGCGGAATACCCCTCCAGGTTAGAAACTGCGAACCAAAAAGTGATACTGTTGGAGGTGGTACACCCCTGCGGGTACATTCACGGCCAAAAGCAGCTACAGCCAAAGGATGTAAAAGAAAAAAGCCCGGCTGTTTCCATACTTTGGTAATTAACTCATCTAAGTCATCGGGTGTGGGTGTCCCTCCACGGGTTTTTATGATTTGTTTAGGAGCCACACTCTTTAGCAGACCGTAGTCGGCATTATTAATGAGCTCGCTCTCCTGGCGTTCTTTTATCTTTTCTATTGCCAAACGGAGCTGCTCACTAATTTGGTTATAAGGTTTACTGTAAAGATCTGATACCCTAGTATGGATATCTATAAAGGTATTTACTGCACTGAGATTGTATTCCCGTGGATTTTCATCATAATCTACAAAGGTATGGGGCAAAACGCTCTCGTCCCTACGTGAGCAGTCTACCTGTATACCTTCCTCTCCCACTACCTTATTTAATCTGAACACTCCTGACTCTACCGGTACCCAGTTGAGTAAATGTACTAACCACCTGGGCGAAATACTTTCTAGTTGTGGAACCGTTCTAGTGGCAATAGCCAAATGTCTGGCTGCTACATCTCCAAGAGCTGTTTGCTGCTGTTTTACACTCATTTTATAGTTTTTAAAAGGTTTCTTATGTGTTCTTCCCTAGAACTATTATGAGGCAAAATTAAATCATTCTATTAGTCTACCAAATAAGTAGACTAATATTTTTTATTTAATTCTATCTTTTCTTGAAAATGTATCTCTATGCCACCAAAAAATCCAACCACTGTCAATAATTCCGCAAACGTTCCCGTAGAAAAATCCAAGTTTTTATAGAAAAACCTATAAAACAAATAGTACTTTAGTAAAGGTGTTGTGTATTAAACATGGGCAGTTATAAAACTTAAAACAGAATGAACAGTACAAGAAGGTCTTTCTTGCACTCGGTGGCAATGCTTGCCGCTGGAGCTGCAATCTCTAGTCCGTTGGAAGGATTTGGAGCAAACAAAAAGTTAAAAGTGGTTTTGGTTGGCACGGGTGTTCGGGGAATTTCCTTTTGGGGAAAACGCTTGGTAGAGCAATACCCTGAGAAACTGGAGTTTGTAGGTTTATGTGACCACAATCCTGGCCGGGTTAAATACGCCAAAGAGTTTATGGGTGTAAACTGTAATATTTTTACCGACTTTGACAAAATGCTCCGTGATACCCAACCCGACCTCGTGATTGTATGTACAAAAGATTCTAACCACCACGAATTCATAGTAAAAGGCCTGGGCTTTGGAGCAGATGTACTCACAGAAAAGCCTTTGACTATTGATGAAGATAAGTGCCGACAAATTGTAGAAGCCGAAAGGAAGTCTAAGCGAAACCTAATTGTAGGCTTTAACTACCGTTGGAGTCCATACATGACAAAAATAAAGGAGCTTTTACACAACAACACTATAGGAAAAGTAACTTCTGTAGACTTTAACTGGTATCTCAATAATCACCATGGAGCATCCTATTTTAGACGTTGGCATGGACTTATGGACGGCGGCGGCTCACTATGGATACACAAAGCAACCCACCATTTCGATCTACTAAACTGGTGGTTAAATGACACCCCAGATGAGGTTTTTGCATATGGTGCTCTGGAACACTATGGTAATAACAGTAAGTTTAAGGGCGAAAACTGCCGTACTTGTACGCATAAAAAAGACTGCAAGTATTTTTGGGATATTACTACCAACCAACACTACATGAAGCTATATGTAGAAAATGAGAAATACGATGGCTACATACGAGATAAATGTCTCTTTAGGGACGAAATTGACATCTATGATAAGATGTCGGCACAAATAAAGTACCAAAGTGGAGTTATTGCCAACTATTCCTTGACTACCTATTCGCCATTTGAAGGTTGGAGAATTGCTTTTAATGGAACAGAGGGCCGCATTGAGGCTTGGCTAGATATTCCTTATGTAAACAATGAGCAGGTTGACCAAGAAAAACGCCATGCTTTAGAAATGAGCCAAGGCTTGGATAAAGACAGCATCATAGAGCCGCTTATCTTACACAAAAACTGGGAGGATTTCCAGACCATTAATGTAGTAAGTGAAAAGTCGGGACACGGAGGTGGCGACCGTCGTCTTCATGATAAAATATTTCTGACACCTAATGCTCCGGATCCACTTAGTCATTCAGCCGGTTTACGTGATGGCGTGATGTCTATAATGGTGGGCATTGCGGCTCGAAGAAGTATTGAATCCGGAAAAGCTATTAAGATTAGTAGTTTGACGGATGTGAAATAACGATAATAATGAAGTTGAGGGCTTCTTACGAAGCTCTCCCCCTATTGGCATCTAAGAAATAGCTATTTAAGAAAGTTCTTAGTTATTAGGGTTAACTGAGATTTTGCCTATAGCGTTGGGCTTTGTCATACTCCGCCCAAATACGATTAATACTTAACATTCATAGAAAACAACATGGCATTAGAATCCGTCTTCTTTTCCCATCCTCCACTGCCTTCACTTCTTTCGAGAACATTTCCTCCTTTCACCAGCTTGAAGCCAAAAACAGGGAATAGATTGTCAGTAAATTTTACTTTCTTAGCATTCAGTATTTCCACGCCTAACGTAACGCCTCTCTCTGGAAACACTATATTTTGTTGCCTGATGTCAAAAGAGTTATCACGTAATTTTCCTGGAAACCTAGTTTCAAACAAAAAGTATTTAATACAATTGTAAACGTTTTAATGAGTTATTTATGTTTTTGAATCCTTAAACACTATTTTGCAAACCAAACGCATTAAAAGTACTGAATAATCGTTCTTGCTTAAATCAATAAACTGAACCACTCTAATGAGACTGCTTTTCGTTTTACTCCTAGTATCCTCTACTACCTATGCTCAGTCATCTAAACTAAAATTTGGAGGTATAACCACAGCCGATTTTTCGAAAAATGTATTTGAGATAGATACCAGTGCAGCGGCTGTAATTCTGTATGACCATGGTAATACCTATTTTACTTATGAAGACAATATAGGTTTTGTTATAAATACAGAGTACCACATAAGAAAAAGAATCCTCACAAATGAAGCTACTTCTCTGGGTATTTTAGATATCGTTTATTACGTTAACCAACACAGCAGCAGCCAGAATATTTATGATCTTAAAGCTAGAACTTATTGGTTAGAAAATGGTTTGGTAAAGTCGTCAGAGGTTACTTCTAAAGATATTTTTGACACTAAAGTAGAAGATAAGTTCTATAACAAAAAAATCACTTTCCCTAACGTAAAAGCGGGCTGTATCATTGAGTATTCTTACACTTTACGAAGCCCAATGAGCGTTAGAGACAAGCCTTATTCTTGGTATTTTCAGGGAAAATACCCTGTGTTATACAGTGAGTATAATATCGGGATTCCAGCTTTCTTGGGTTACTCCATGATTATGTCAGGATATCTTTCGCTAGATAAAAACACACAAGAGGAACAAGACCTAATTCTTGGACATAGCAATTACAACGGAAAAGGTGTACAGCACAAATATGTGTTGAATAATATACCTCCTTTTAAAGATGAGCCTTTTATAGCCTCAAAAGAAGACTATATCTCTAAGATTTCTTTTGAATTAAACAGTGTATGGCTACCGGGCAAAAATCTTGAGAAGTACTCTACCAACTGGAAAGCAATAAACTCCACCTTATTAGACAGCGAGGCCTTCGGCAAGATAATCTTAAGAAAAACGGGTTATTTAAAAGATTTAGTTAAACAATTAGGACCTGTTAAAGACAAAAAAGAACAGCTTAAGGAAGTATACAATAAACTCAACGGAAGTTTTGAAATTGATACAAAACAATGGAGTGTTTTCTTACAAGATGAACAAAAAAAGGTTCTTGACAACAAGAAAGGTACAGCAAACCAAGTAAATGCTTTATTCATAAGTTTACTCAAAGAACTGAACTACGATGTAAATCCGGTTATTTTGAGTAGAAGAAAAAACGGTTTTATTAACGAGTCCAATCCGCTTCTAGATAAGTTTGATTACATTATAGGAAAGGTTAACATAGATGGTGAAACCTACTTTGTAGATATTACTGATAAATCATTGCCGCTAGGGATTTTACCCTTTCAGTGTTTAAACCGGAAAGGGTTTGAGATTAAACAAAGCGGAGGTGAGTTTGTAGAAATCATACCCAAAGCTAAATATTGGAGTACGGTTAAAGTAGAAACTGAACTTGATCTAGCCAAAGGATTCACCAGAGGCAAAGTAGAAAGTAGTAACATCGGTTATAAAGGACAAGGATTAAGAGAAGAGTATTTTGAAAAAGGAGATAAATTTCAGACAGAATATACTAATAAACTAACAGGACAAGTGATTAGCAATTTTGAGATTATTAATGTAGAGGCTAATGCAATGCCGCTAACTATTAAGTATGATTTTAGTACTGAAGAAGACGATTTTAAAGACGCCGATTTTATATACTTCAATCCTTTTTTAACTTTCGGAGAAGAGAAAAACCCTTTTACTTTAGAAGAAAGACAATACCCGGTTGACTTAGGAGTAGCTCACGAAGATATCTTCTCAAACACCATTAAAGTACCGTCGGGCTACGAAATAGAAACACTGCCAAAGTCTGAAGGTATTTCTTTACTTGATAAATCAGCAACTTATTCTTGCCAGTTTTTATTAAATGAAGCCAAGGATACCATCAGTGTGGTTTCTAAACTATCGTTAAAACAGCCTCTTTATTATGCCGATAGCTATCATGATTTAAAAGAATTGTTTTCTTACATGGTAAAGAAAAATAATGAACAAATTGTTTTGAAAAAGAAATGATAAGCAGACTTATTGTATTATTAAGTTTAGTTTGCCTTTCCTCTTTTGGGCAAGGCTACATAATAGCGGGCATTCCTTCTGATTTGAAAAATGGTTCTGATGCCGTAATTCTAAAAGATGACATACTAATTACCATAGAAAAATTAAATAAGGTTGTAAAAAAACGCACCCAAGCGGTAGCTATTTTTAATAGCAAAGGAGAAGAAAACTTTAGTCAATTTAGTGTTTACTACGATAAGTTTAATAAGATAAAAAAACTTGAGGCCACAGCTTATGACTTTGGCGGAGCTGTTCTTTTAAAAAGTAAAAATTCAGACATTAGTGATGTAGCTACTGATCCCTTTAATATGGGAGTATCTGACGGAAGAGTAAAAACTATTTCATTAGATAAAAAGAGCTTCAGTTACCCTTACATCATAGAGTTTAACGTAGAAGACGAAGGAAATGAGACTTTTTTTCTCGATGATTGGAATCCGGTACAAGCTCCAAATATAGCCATTGTAGAAAGTAAGTTTACCCTTAAATGTATTGAAGGGATAAACTATAGAAAACGAGAGCTTAATCTTACTAATAGTTCACAAAAGTCCACCGAGACAGGCTATAAGGTAGAAACCTGGACATTGAAAAACTACAAAATTGGTAATCTCGAAAAATACTCTCCCCCTAAAAGCCTCCCGTCGGTTTTTATAGAACCTACAAACTATCTAATTGATAAATATTCCGGACAAGTCAATACTTGGACCGACCTAGGTAATTTTTACAAAGACCTCAATAAAGGCCGCGATGCTCTTCCGGAAGCCACCATCAAAAAAGTTAAGGAAATAGTGGGTAAAGAAACCGATATCTATAAAAAAACGAAGCTGATATACGAATACATGCAGTCGCATACCCGTTACTTTTCAGTTTCTTTCAGACTGGGAGGTTGGCAATCTTTACCGGCATCTTTTGTGGCTGAAAAGGGTTATGGAGACTGTAAAGCTCTTACCAATTACACTATTGCTTTGCTGAAAGCTGCCGGAGTAAAGGCATATCCAGCTTTAATAAGTGCCGGTAATATTACTAATTTGGAGCAGGCTGATTTTCCTAAAAATTCATTTAATCACATAATTGCCAGTGTTCCTACACCGAAAGACACCATTTGGCTGGAATGCACGAGTCAAACAAATCCGTTTGGTTATTTGGGCTCTTTTACCGGAAACAGAAAGGCTTTGCTTATCAAAGACGAAAAATCTGAATTGGTAAACACTAAATCATATTCTCCGGAAGATAATTCCTTAGTTTCAAAAGTTGAAATTATACTAAAAAATGATGGTTCTGGTACTGTGAACTACACGTCAGACTACTCTGGAATTCAGCATGAGAACATAAAACCTTTAGTTTTGGCAAAAAATGATAACCGCCAAAAGGAGTGGATTAAAAACAAAGTTAAAGTTTCTGATATAACTGTTGAGAAAATCAATTTTACCGTAAACAAAGCCAAAGTATCAGAAAACACCGCCTTAAGTGCACCTCGAATTGGTAGCATTTCAGGTGAACGTTTGTTTGTAAATCCCAATATACTCAACTCTTTCTTTTCTGAAATTAAGGAAGAAAGCAACGAAAGAAAATCAGACTTCTATCTTGATCCAAACTACTATTCTTTTGTAGACATTGACAGCACTGTTCTTTTTGTTCCAAAAGAGTTTGTAATTGAAAACAAAATCAAAAATCAGAAAATCGAAAAAGAATTTGGAACGTTTGAGGTAAGTGTATCTGATTTACCTGACAACAAAATTCTTTATGTAAGAAAAGTCAGAATTTCTCCAGGTTTATATCCCAAAGAGCTCTACAGCGAATGGCTAGAGTTTCTTAAGAATGTAAACCGAGCCGACAGGCAAAGACTTGTTTTTAAGAAAATATAAGTCCTTCCTTATTTTAGCTCACATTCCCCGCTCTTCCTCCTCTTCAGTCACAATCAAGAGCAATAGCTCTAAACTTGCCTACGTAGTAGGAAGGGGCAGAATCATGTCTCTGCCTCAACATAAGTAAAAAAAGTTACACGAATCTTCAGAGAAATTTGAAAGCCAGACAAAAATGAACGATTCTATGTGATTTCAATACACAAACTGCCTAAAAAGTTGTTTACACTTTTTAGGCAGCCTCATTTTTTTAATAATACGAAAATCAGTTCAAATATTTTCTAAAACTCTCTAAGAAACGGTCTGCATCAGCTTTGGTAAGAGCCAAAGATGGTAACAAACGGATAATATTACTCCCTGCCACTCCGGTGAAAATATGATCTTCGGTAAGTAGTTTGTTTCTAATCTCAGATACAGAACCTTCCAGTTCAATTCCGATCATTAAACCTTCACCACGAACCTCCTTAATCTTAGGCAATGCCTTTAATTCTTGGATAAGGTACTCCCCTACCTCTTTTGCATTATTTACCAGGTTTTCATCCTTCAACACATCTAAAACGGCAATTGCCGCAGCACAAGCCAGATGGTTACCTCCAAAAGTAGTGCCTAACATTCCGTGTTGAGGTTTGAACTTAGGAGCAATCAGAATCCCGCCAATAGGGAAACCATTTCCCATGCCTTTGGCCATAGAAATCACATCGGGTTGTACATCATAATGCTGGAAAGAAAAGAATTTCCCACTCCGTCCATATCCGCACTGTACCGAGTCATGGATAAACACAGCTCCTGTGGCATCACAAGCTTCCCGAATGGTCTTTAGAAACTCTTCTGTAGCTACTTGTATACCGCCCACCCCTTGTATTCCTTCCACAATTACAGCACAAGTATCTTCATCTATTGCCGCTTTTGTAGCTTCTACATCGTTAAATGGCACAAAAACCACATGTTCTGCAAAGTTCAAAGGAGCCTTGATTTTTGGATTATCTGTAACCGCCACAGCTGCCGATGTACGCCCATGGAACGCCTTGGTAAAAGCCACCACTTTCTTACGTCCATTGTAAAAAGACGCTAACTTCAATGCGTTTTCGTTTGCCTCTGCACCCGAATTCACCAAAAACAATTGGTAATCTTCTAATCCAGAAATCTCACCTAATTTAATTGCCAGTTCGTCCTGTATAGGAATCCGTACAGAGTTTGAATAAAAGCCAAGGTTTGCTAACTGCCCACTTACTTTACTCACATAGTGAGGATGTGCATGTCCAATAGAAATCACGGCATGTCCACCGTAAAGGTCCAGGTATTCTTTGCCTTCATTGTCCCAAATTGTACTACCAAGAGCCTTCACCGGCTCAATATCATTTATTGGATATACATCAAATAATTTCATTTTTGTGTATTATAAATCCCGCTTTTTTACGGGTATGTTATTAATGTTATTTCTATTTAATTCAGACAAAAAACGATGGTCAAAAACCAACAGACTTCAGCCCTAGACCAATCCTTTCATCTAAGCCAAACGCCAGGTTCATGTTATGTATAGCCTGCCCGGATGCTCCTTTAACCAGGTTATCTACAATGGAAGTCACCAACAACTTATTCCCCTCTTTTTGTAACTCTATTATACATTTATTGGTATTCACCACCTGTTTTACGTCAATAGGTTTGTTAGAAATGTGTGTAAATACGTGTTCCTTGTAATAGTCTGCAAAAAGCTCTTTGGCGTCCTCCAGATTACCATCAAAATCAAGATAAACGTTTGCCATAATTCCACGTGTGAAATTTCCACGGTAAGGAATAAAGTTTAGCTCCTGATCAAAACCTGTTTGTAGTTGTCTTAAACTTTGCCCGATTTCAGCCAGGTGCTGATGGGTAAAAGCTTTATAAATAGAAATATTATTGTTCCTCCACGAAAAATGGGTCGAAGGACTCAAAGCCTGTCCCGCTCCGGTAGAACCGGTAACTGCCGAAATATGTACTTCTCCATTGAGCTTTCCCGCCGAGGCCAAAGGTAACAAAGCCAGTTGAATGGCCGTGGCAAAACAACCCGGGTTAGCTATCTTTTGAGCATCCTTTATCCTATCATAGTTGAGTTCCGGAAGCCCATAAACAAAGCCCTCTGACTCATCTCGGTAATCTGCACTTAAATCTATGATTTTCACATGTTCCGGCACCTGTGTTTCGGCCAGAAACTGTCGGGATTTTCCATGTCCCGAACAAAGAAATATAACATCGACCTTATCAAAAGGGAGTTCCGAAGTAAAAACCAAGTCTGTGTCGCCCAACAAATCGGTGTGGGTATCATACACAGGTTTCGTAGCTTGACTTTGGGAGTTGGCAAAAACTACCTCTGCTTGTGGGTGGTGTACCAAAATCCTGAGGAGCTCGCCACCGGTATAACCAGCCGCTCCAACAATTCCAACTTTTATGGATTTCATTAAAAAAGGAAGTAAAAATTAAAAAAACAGAAAGGAGATAAAGTACGACAAGGCCTATCGTCGGTGGCTATATGAAGAAACCAATATTAATTCTGTCCTTACCAATTCATCTATAAGTTTGGTACAAATGTAACCAATAAAAGAAAAACACAAAGTGAAAATCCTAAAAATCTATCAGTAATGCGGTTGCTCCACCAGCCCTAAGAAGGTCTGTGGCTGGCTGGCAGTAATATTAAATCCGATGTTGGGATATAAAGTATATTTATGAAGCTCTTCCAAAGCTAACCATTCATACGCTTCTGCAGTAGTCTCGGACGGGTTCAGAACTATATCGCCTTTGAAACCCGAACAATGAAACACAATATGTATTGTATTTTTTCCTTCAAAAAGAACTTCGGCAATTGTGTGTAAATCGGAAATTGCTGCTTCAATACCTAGTTCTTCCTGCAGCTCTCTTTCTAATGCGTCTTTAAGATTCTCTCCAAACTCCAGATTTCCTCCAGGGAGGGCGTAGATTACTCCTCCCGGATATGTATACTTGAGCGTTAAAAGTTGCTGTTCTTGGATTATTAAGGCCGATGGTCTTATTCTCATTTCCACTGGTTAAAGTTATAACCTATGCCTAAGTTCGCCCGGAATAAACCCGCATCCATTTGACGGACAGCGTATGGCGATATCTCGAAAACAACATGTATCGCCTTAAACTTGTCGAAAGGTCTGGCCCGCACTCCTCCATTAAGAAAATAGCCCTCCAAAGGATTATAGCTATTAAAAAGGTTTCCGTAGTTTACTCTTACGCCCCCCCCTACATAAAAATCAGCTCTTTCAGTAGACTTTACATTTACTTGGGGAGATATTTCAGAGGCTAAAGTAGAAAAATAAGAATTGGTCTGAAATCTCAAATCCATCCAGAAAACATTGTTAGGGTTTGTACTAACCGAAACCATAGAATTGAATGGAAAGTAGGTGACGTTTTGGCTCTGTGCTTTATGCGAAAATAAAATGGAAAATGCGAGAAACAATCCTGTAATCTTACTTATTTGATACAGAGATGGGATTTTGTTCATTTGTCTCAATGAGGTTATTTATTTTATCAACTACGTTCAGGAATATATCCAGCTCTTCCTTTGAAATGGCCTGGTTTACACGCTCATTAAACTCTAATACTCCCGCTCTGGCAAAGTTACGCTTTTCTTTACCAAGTGTAGTCAAAAAGACCTTTACAAATCTTTTGTCTGTAGGGTCTGTCTCACGGTATATCCAGCCTTTCTCTTCTAAAGCCTTAAGCATGCGGGTAAGGCTACGTGGCTCCATACCTATTTTGGGGCCTATTTTAGTAGCCGGAGTACCGTTTTCAATATCAATGTTTAGCAATACATATCCCATAGACATGGTCATGTCTTCATTGGCAGCATATATGTTATACATGCGTGATATCCCATGCCACACCCACTTTATGTAAAAGTCTATGGTTTTATCTCTCTTCATACAAACAATTTCTCCCAAAGCTAATAATTAAAAAATAGTATGCAAGCATACCAAGCACATATTAAAAAATTAAGGCAAACCACCGATGGCAGTTTGCCTTAAAATGTCTAAAAAATAGTTTCTACTGGAAAAACTTCAAGATATCATTCCCAAAAACAAAAATCATCAAGCCCAAAAGAATAAATGTCCCTATCTGTTGCGTTCTCTCTACAAACTTCTCGGACGGCTGTCTTCCTGTAATCATTTCAAATACAATTAGTACAACATGCCCTCCATCAAGTGCCGGGATGGGTAGTGCATTCATAAAAGCCAAAGCCATAGAAATTAGCCCTGTAAGTCTCCAGAAAACTTCCCAGTCCCAGGTTGGAGAAAACATTTGGGCAATACCTATCGGACTAGACAATGCATTGCGAGGGGAAATGTGTCCTTTAAAAATCCGAGCAAAGCCATTTATCTGCTGCGGAATCACATTTAGGGCTTCCATAGAGCCTTTCAATATAGACTCACCGAAACCAAATTCTTTCCGTGTCTCTTTTAATAATGAACCCGGGTTAAAACCTATAGTAGAATCTATACCCACCACAGGGTTAATAGTAACTGCTGTATTTTCCCTAATAAGCTCAAGCTTTACTTTCTTGCCAGCATTCTTTTTTATCTCTTCCTGTAAGTCTTGGAAATACTTTATAGGTGTACCGTTTAATGCCGTAATTTGATCTCCTTCTCTTAAACCCGCCTTTTCAGCGGGACTGGCCGGCTGTACTTTGGCTACTTTAAACGGGAAAAGAGGTGCTATAAAAGCCTTCTTGCTTGCTACACCATCAATAAATTCATTAGGTACTATTACTTCTACTTCTGCACTGTCTCTTAAAACCGTATAAGTTGTATTTTCATTTGCTACAGCGGCATAAACTTCCGAGAATTTTTTATAATCCTGTCCGTTAATCTTGATAATTCTGTCTCCTGTTTGTAGTCCTATACTTTGAGCCAAAGGAAAGGCATAAATCCCGGCCTTATTTATTTCTTCTTTTGAGTAGTCTGTTTCTCCCCATACGTATTTTACGCCAGAAAAAATCATCATCCCCAAAATCACGTTGACAATAATACCTCCAAGCATCACAAAAAGACGCTGCCAAGCTGGTTTAGACCTAAACTCCCATGGCTGTGGCTCAGAAGCCAATTGCGAAGCATCTTTGGTTTCATCTACCATCCCGGCTATATCTACATAGCCACCAAGCGGAAACCAACCCAAACCATACTCTGTATCACCAACTTTCTTCTTCCAAAGAGAGAAGTTTAGAACATTGGGTAAAGGGAAAAGAAAATCGAAAAATATATAAAACTTATTGACACGTATCTTAAATATCCTGGCAAAAATAAAGTGTCCAAACTCATGCAAACCTACCAAAATGGTCAATGCCAAAAGTAGCTGGGCTGCCAGTACCAATCCTTCCATACTTAAAATTTATAGTTCTACTAATACGGATAGAGAACGATGATTGTAAAATTATAATTCAGTTAGTTTCTAATAAAAAATACCCATTAGTAACTAACGGGTACTCTTTATGGCACAAAAATAATATAAATACCTGAGATTAAACCTCTGGATTAGAAATACTTGCAGACAAGAACTCCCTGTTTAACCTCGCAATATTATCTAATGATATTTCTTTAGGACATTCTGCCGCACACGCTCCGGTATTGGTACATGCTCCAAAACCTTCTGCATCCATATGGGCTACCATGTTTAGAGCACGCTTTTCTCTTTCCGGCTGTCCTTGTGGTAAAAGAGCCAATTGGCTTACTTTTGCCGAAACAAAAAGCATGGCTGAGGCATTCTTACAAGCTGCCACACAAGCTCCACATCCGATACAAGCCGCCGCTGCAAAAGCCAAATCGGCCTTATCTTTACCTATAGGCAGATTGTTTGCATCTTGAGCGTTACCCGTGTTTACAGATACGTATCCACCAGAAGCTATTATACGGTCAAAAGCAGTACGGTCTACTACTAAATCTTTAATTACAGGAAAAGCCCTTGCACGCCAAGGTTCTACTACCACAGTATCACCATCTTTAAAGCTTCTCATGTGCAGCTGACAAGTGGTAACGCCTTCTAGCGGTCCGTGCGGACGACCATTTATATACATAGAGCACATACCACAAATACCCTCACGGCAGTCATGGTCAAAAGCTATAGGTTCTTTACTTTCGTGTATAAGCTGTTCGTTTAATACATCAAACATCTCAAGGAATGACATATCTGGAGACACATCTTTTACAACAAAGTCTTCAAGATGCCCTTTGGTTTCAGCGTTTTTCTGCTTCCAAACTCTCAGGTTTATGGTCATATGTTCACTACTCATTATCTATCTGTAGTTTAAGATTATTTATAATTTCTTTGAGCTATTTTGATGTTTTCATACACCAATTCTTCTTTGTGCAGCGTCCAGGCACTGTCACCATTGTACTCCCAAGCAGATACAAACATGAAGTTTTCGTCGTCCCGCAGGGCTTCGCCTCCGTCTTCTTGGTATTCTTCACGGAAGTGTCCACCACATGACTCTTTCCTTTCAAGAGCATCTTTACACATCAATTCCCCTAGTTCTATGAAGTCTGCTACCCTACCGGCCTTATCCAACTCTGGATTAAACCCGTCTACATCTCCCATAACTCTTAGGTCAGACCAGAAATCCTTTTTCAATTGCTGTATCTCCTCAATTGCCTCTTTCAAGCCTTGCTCGTTACGGGCCATACCACATTTTTCCCACATAATCTTTCCTAATTTCTTGTGGAAAGACTCTGGACTTTGCTTGCCTTTTATGCCTGTAAGTTTATTCAAGGTGTCTTGAACATGTTTCTCAGCAGCCACAAACGCTTCGTGATCCGTAGGTATGGCTTTCACTCTAATTTCTTGCGAAAGATAGGCTCCAATAGTATAAGGTATCACAAAATATCCATCAGAAAGACCCTGCATCAATGCCGAAGCCCCCAAACGGTTGGCTCCGTGATCTGAGAAGTTGGCTTCTCCTAGTGCATATAAACCTGGAACCGTAGTCATAAGGTTATAATCTACCCAAAGGCCACCCATAGTATAGTGTACCGCAGGGTAAATCATCATTGGCACTTCGTACGGGTTTTCTCCAGTAATCTGCTTGTACATGTCAAACAGGTTACCATATTCTTCTTTTACAACCTCTTTACCCAGTCTTGTTAAGGTCTCAATATCTGGATTCTCTATACCTAACTTGGTAGCTTCGGCACGACCGTATTTATTGATAAGGTTAAATTTAAAGTCAAGATAAACGGCTTGCTTGGTTATACCTACACCGTAACCTGCATCACAACGCTCTTTTGCGGCACGTGAAGCAATATCCCTAGGTACAAGGTTACCAAAAGCAGGGTATCTTCTTTCTAGGTAATAATCACGCTCCTCTTCCGGAATATCGTTTGCAGCTCTTGTATCGTCTTTTTTCTTCGGTACCCAAATACGTCCATCGTTACGTAGTGACTCAGACATTAGCGTAAGCTTAGACTGGTGGTCACCCGATACCGGGATACATGTAGGGTGAATTTGCGTGAAGCAAGGGTTTCCAAAATACGCCCCTACTCTGTGGGCTTTCCATGCTGCGGTTACGTTAGAACCCATAGCATTGGTAGATAGATAGAATACGTTTCCGTATCCACCTGTACACAAAAGTACAGCATGCCCGAAATGTCTTTCTAGCTTACCTGTTATTAAGTTACGGGCAATGATACCACGTGCTTTGCCGTCTACCATTACCACTTCCAGCATTTCATGACGAGAGAACATCTCTACAGCCCCTTTTCCTACCTGACGCTCTAATGCGGAGTAAGCACCCAATAAAAGCTGCTGTCCTGTTTGCCCGGCTGCATAAAATGTACGCTGTACCTGCGTACCACCGAACGAACGGTTACGGAGCATTCCGCCGTAATCACGGGCAAAAGGAACACCCTGAGCTACACATTGATCTATAATATTGGCTGACACCTCTGCCAAACGGTGCACGTTGGCTTCCCTGGCACGGTAGTCACCGCCTTTAATTGTATCGTAAAACAAACGGTAAGTAGAGTCACCATCATTTTGGTAATTCTTTGCCGCATTTATACCTCCTTGGGCTGCAATAGAGTGAGCCCTACGGGGTGAGTCTTGAAAGCAAAATGCCTTTACTTTATAACCCATTTCGGCAAGGGATGCAGCGGCAGAAGCCCCAGCAAGTCCAGTACCTACTACTATTATTTCCAGATTTCTTTTGTTAGCCGGGTTTACCAACGGAATGGTAGACTTATACTTTATCCACTTTTCGGCTATTGGCCCTTCAGGAATCTTAGAATCTAGCTTAGTCATATCTATAAATTATTTCAAAAAGTAAAAATAAAGTGGCATAGCTGCATATCCTATAGGGATAAGTACACCAAAAAACCAAGTGCTAATTCCTTTTATTAGAGGAGTGTATTTAGCATGACGTAAACCCAAAGATTGGAATGCACTCTGGAAACCATGAATAAGGTGGAACGCCAAAACTCCCATTGAAATCACATAAAATAACACCAACCACCACTGCTGGAACGCTGCAGAAACGGTCTCATATAAATCTTTAACTACAATAGATTTTGTACCAGCTTCGTTATCAAAACTTTCTACTTGTTTCACATCTTGTGTATAACCTTCCGGCATATACGCTGTAGTGATTTTTCCTGTAGCCAACTCTTCAGTATATTTTACATAAGGTAGACTTACATTATGGTATTTGTACCAAAAATCTCCCATGTGTACTACAATGTAAACTAATAGGATAGTACCCAAAATAGCCATATTCCGGCTATAACCACTAGATTGGTTCTTATTTACCACATAACCTTCCGGACGTGCCTGACGGTTCTTGTAGGTAATATAAATCCCCCAAAATGCATGGAAAAGGATAAAGAAGTAGTTTCCATAGGATACAACTTTAATAGGAGCAAAAGTGGTCATGAAAACGGCGTAGGTATTGAAAGAATAGCCTCCGTCATCATTAAAAAGCTGTAAATTACCTATTAAGTGTACGACCAAGAAAAGACAAAGAAACAAACCTGTGAGTGCCATCAACACTTTTTTACCGATAGAACTCGTTAGGGTTTTGGTTAACCAAGACATAGCAGATGTTTAGCTTAAATACTTAGAAAAATCCTATTTTGATATAGCGACCCAAAGCTAGGAGTTTATTGTTTTAGAATCAATCTAAATTCGAAGAAATTACCATATCCTTATCATTGGCAAAGAACAAACACTCCTCTTAGTGTTTTATCATAATTTACACAAACATACCTAACTCATTACTTTATTTGTCTAATTTTGAGACCACAACTAAGCCCGCTTTGAGATGAAAAGATTAATTTGGTTTGCTTTTGTATTACCATTGGCTGTTTACGCCCAAGACCCTATTACTACCGCAAGAAACTTTATCTTACAAAATAAGAGCAATGCCTTATTAAATGGCGTACAAAATCTAGAACTTTCTGTCTCTGCCAGCTACCAACCCCAAAAGTCGGGTAACAATTACGTTTACTTTAACCAAGAAGTAGATGGTATCCCTGTTTACAATGCTATATATAATGTTGTAGTTGGGTCTAAAGACAAGATTTTACATAGTGTACATTCGTTTGAGAATAACATAAATCAAAAAGAAAAAATAGATTACACCAAAGTCATCTCTCCCGCAGATGCATATACTATTGTAGCCAGATCACTGGGAATTTCTGGTAATGCCACCATAGTGCAGAAAAATACCAACCTGCAAAACTATATTACAAAAGTTAAAATGGTGAACAGCCAGTCTGATACGATAACAGCCCAGTTAGAGTGGCTTCCGAGAAAGGATTTTGGAAAGGAACCTAAGGAAAATGTAAGTTTGGCTTTGTGTTGGAGGATGAATATAGACTCTCCGAAAGAGAATACACACTTTCTAGTACATATCCAGGCAAGCTCCGGCCTTATTCTAAAAAACCAGGACTTGGTGACGCGATGTAATTTTGGCCTAGCTCCACATGTCTGCAAAGCAACCCATGAGCATACGGCAAATAATAATTCCACCTTTGCCCCGAATAGTTACCAAGTTTTCGATATCCCAACAGAAAGCCCGATCCATGGACCACGCACTATTGTAACCAATCCTTACAACCGTTTTTTACCCGCCGGAATGGGCCCGGGAGCCACCAATGGCTGGCACTCTGACGGATACACAGATTACACCATTACTCGTGGAAATAATGTTTGG
>CAZBAV010000008.1:0-79176 GCA_964489955.1 uncultured Lacihabitans sp.
CCTCCTCTTACAAATACGAAGCACTAAACCCTAACTGTCTCATTCCCTCTTTTATTTCCGGCGCACCGGTAAATAAACTCCACAGTAAACCGGTTCTGTAATTTTCTATCATTATAATAATGGGGCCTTGGTCTATTGCCAGATAGGATGGAGCTACCCAGTTTTTGGAATCGTTAAATGAATCGTAAAAACCATATTTACCCCAAAGATCTGTTTTCCTCTCGTTATAAAAATACTTCAGGGCTGCCATGGATTCCTTTGGCGTATAGGGGAAAGATGACAACGCCGCTGTAGGTGTTATCACGCCCAAATCGTTGGTAGGAGAATGGGCGTTGTAGCCCTCGTGGTTATCGGAGGCAGTAAGTCCCCAGCACTTTTCGCTGTAACCTTTAAAGTTCTTCGGGTTATCTACGCAGTATTTATAGTTTATGAGCGAGTGTGCCACATTTTGTTCCCAATAGTCGGCATATTTATCTTTTAAGCCTCTTGGATCCAAACCCATAAAAGAGTAATGTGCAAAGAAAAGTGGTCCGCCGTAGTCATATCCTAACGGTAGTTTGGTTCCATAGAATTCTTTGCCATTAAAAAAATGGTCATTCTTGGCATAGCATTTATGGTATATTTCTGGATTAATGGGATATCTTTTAGATGAGGCGGCAAGTATGTATGTTATTAGTGTTTCGTTATACCCCCGTAGTTCGAAGTTCATGGCCCAGCCATTATTTGGGCTCCAGTGCCAATAAAGTTGATTTTTAGAACCTTGTGTATACCAATCCCACTCTATCTCGTTCCACATCCATGTAATTACCCCTCTTAGACTATTTTCAGCTGGGGTGTTCTGGTCAAAGTATTCTCTGGCAGTAAGTAATCCTTGGAAAAGAAAGGCTGTTTCTACTAAGTCGCCACCATCATCTTTTCGGCTAAAAGGGATGGTTTGTCCGGTGCTTCCGTTTATCCAGTGCGGGAAGACACCATGATACACGGGGGCTTTGCTGAGAAATCGGGCTATTTTGTTTATCCTTTCTGCCCCTTCCGAACGTGTAATCCAGCCTCTCTCTGCAGCAACAACTATAGACATAATGCCAAAGCCCGTTCCACCAGTGGTGCAGGTTTCATCTCCATAACCAAATGAGTGGTTACTACGCTCCCGAGCTAAACCGCTTACCGGATGTGCAAAGTCCCAAAAATACTTAAATGTTTGCTTTTGAACTTCTTCAAGGAGTTGCTCATCGGATAGTTGGGCTGATAGAAGTATCGGAAAAAATAGTAAGATTGTTAATATGTATTTCATTGTGTATTGTAAATGATATATAAAGCAAATTACACACAAACAGCCATTTTCTTGTGGATGAGGCTGAGTTTTTGGCAAAAAAAAGAGGACTAAGTGTCCTCTTTAGAATGTTATTTCATGTAGTACAGCAACAATCTGGGTTTAAGAAAAACCGAGCGGCCCAGAATGTCATTTGCCAAGATCCCAGTTTGGGTGGTACTGCTATAAGATGCTGGTAGTAAAAGTACTTGTTTGCTAAAATTCTCATCTAAAACCATAGACTGTAAATAGTGAGTTATATCTACATTAAGATAATTAGTAGAGTCATTTAAGATACTTGCAAGTCCAGCAGGGCTATTTGAGTCTGCACTATAGATATATGATAAAGTATTATTAGATAACCTTTTTTGCTGGTTATTACTTCCTACTTCTGCTAGCACATTGTAAAAATTCTTTCGGAACGAAGTGTTAATTGTGGAGGGGTCTAAGCGAAACTCCAATACAGCTTTAGAAATTTTTATCTTCCCTAGCTTTTTCAATGGGGACAAATCTATCTTGGTAGATATTCCCGTGCCACCTTGTACATATAGTTTACCACCAGTTTCTGCTATACTTAACTCGTTTTTAGTTTTTGATAGGCTTGCTATTGATGTTCCAGCACGATTTAAGTCTAATGAAGTATGTCTAGGTCCATTTATGTTGAATGCATAAACACTCGCCGTGGTGTCTCCATTGTAGTGCCAATACGGTATTAAGGAACTATTGTAACCCGAAATATCCAACAGACCTGTAGCGAAACCAAAAATTGTTTTGTTGCTTTTATCCGGTACTATAGCAAACCCTCTCACTTTTTCAAGAAGTTCATTATTGTTTACTATTGCCGCATTGCCAGCGTGTACAAGCTCAGTAGCTAACTCAACAGGTAATTTCACAAAGTGTGCCTGTGGTGTTCCTGAAGTACTATTGATAAAATCACTGGATTTTAATTGGAAAGTTCCTAAAGGAGTAGGATTGTAAGCCAGTTTTTCTGTTTTATCGTAGTTTTTCTTTTGGAAATTTTCCGTAAGCCTATGTATTGTGAACTTGTTCACATGGTCTGGATCTCCGTAATGTATGCCTGTTGTAAACAAGCGTAGGTTTAAGGAGTCTATGATAGGATTAGCTTTTAGCGTTAAAGTATCGAACCTTAATGCTCCGTCAGAATCAGTTAGAAAGCCACCTGATGTGTTAAATAAAGGTGACAAAGTAATCTGAAAGTACGATGCAGCCTCTATTGTCCCAAATTCTGGATCAATTGTCTTTCCCGATAAAATATAAGTAGAATTTCCGGTAACGGCAGAGTCTGAGACCACCGTAGAAAAACCAAGAGTAAGGGTGTCGGTATAGATCGCTTGTAAGTCTCCATCTCCGCCTAATCCAAATCCTATATCAGTACTAGGGTGACAACCCACTATCCAAAAGCACGAGGCAGCAAGAATCAGCCTCTGTATCCCAATTGTTATTGTTTTCATATACTAGCTTAATCAGCTAATTCTGTATAAAGGTTATAGAAAGTTTCCGTAGTGTTTTCGTCGTCTACAAAGGAGTCAATTTGTCTCTCAGCTGTAGCATCTAGTGCCGAAATGATGTCTTGGTTCAATGATGGGTTGGCTTTTGCTACAACATCAGCGTACTGGCAACCTATTTTAATAAACCCATAAAAATCACGTGACCTTAAATTTGCTAAGTTTTCGTCACTTACATCCATCATCTTCACTTTCGGAAACATGTCATCTGAAAACGTGTAATCAAAAGAGTTATTATATACGGTGAATATACTTTTGGTATTTTTGAAAATGGGGTCGTTTTTGTAGGTCGTTTTTAAGTACAATGGAATCAGAGATGTCATCCAGTCTGTACAATGTACTATATCTGGTGCCCAACCTAATTTTTTTACAGTTTCTAAAGCCCCTTTGCAGAAAAATATAGCTCTCTCGTCATTGTCGTCATAAAATCCACCTTCTTTGTCCGTAAAAACAGTTTTTCTGTGGAAATAGTCTTCGTTATCTAAAAAGTATACTTGGAGTTTTGCGGCAGGAATAGAAGCCACTTTTATGATTAGTGGTTTTTCGTCTTCACCAATACTAATGTTTATCCCCGATAACCTCACCACTTCGTGTAAGCGGTGCTTCCTTTCGTTTATTAAGCCAAATCTCGGAATCAATATTCTGATTTCCATACCTCTTTCCTGCATTTCCTGAGGTAGTTTTCTTAAAAGTGACGCTATTTTGGAAGTTTCAAGGAAAGGGTCTATCTCGCTAGAGATATACAAAATTCGTAATTTACTCATATACTTTGTCTAACCCAGCCAAGGTGGCCGGACTTTTTGTAAAAACTCGGACACAAAGATACTATAAAAAAATTGATTAATTACCAACTTTTCCGAAACAAATAAATTAAACGGTATTTGCATCTACCTTGGTTTTAGGCAAAAAAGACCATACTAAACCTCATTTAGGGTAATTGAAATACTATTGTCTGTGCGGTTAAGTTGGTAACCAAAATAAAGTAGAGCTTCCTGTGTTTCGGCAAATGGTGATGCTGTTCCAGCAATGATTTTTTTGAAGTAATGATGTAAGGTGCCGCCGTAAACTTCTTCGGCTGTGTCTATATAGTCTTGATAGGTGTAGCCAATTGTTAAGTTGCCAAAACGTTGATACATGAGAAGCATTACATCATGCAAGGTTTTCCCGTTTTTGTTCCGTAGGAGATAATCTAGTATTAAAGCAGCTACAGCTCCTTTTTGGTAAACACTCACTTTTTTGTTTGGTACCCCTTTTTCATATCCATCTACCCAGAGGTCAAAACTAGACTCCAGAAGTGACTGGCTTGCATTATCCGCCTCATCGAAATGCCGTCTAAAGGTAGTTTCAAGCTCGTATAAGTATTGATTCGTGCTTATTGTGCCCGATTCTAGTAGCACTAGATCTCCCATGTAAGTGGTTACACCTTCCGCCACAAAACAGGTCTCAAAATAGTTCTCCTGTGTGTAGTCGTAGGGAAGCAGCTCTTTGGGTCTTATCTTAGCTATGTTCCAGGCATGGTATAGTTCATGCGATGCCAATGAGAGTAAGTCCATATAACTATCGTTATCAAAAGTCCCATTGTTACCAAGTATCATAACTGTGGAGGTAGCGTGCTCTACTCCATGATAATAACTGTGGTAAGGAATAATCCACAGGAAGTGATATTCTTTTTCTGGAAATTTTCCGAACCGTTCTATCTGGTAATTGGTGAATTGCGAAAAATCGGCAATTAGTTTCTGAGTATTGAGATTATGATTTCCCCAAATCCATATGTGGAAAGGAACCCCGTGAGATGTATAAGTATATAACTGGATATCTGCACTAATAATAAACGGGGTGTCAAAAAGTTCATAGTACGAAGAGAAAGTACGTTTCAGGTATCCATTTTTTCGTTCAAAATCTGCTCCTGCTACAGGTATGTTACTGTCTAAGAGTAGAGATACAGGTTTGTTTATATCCGCTACCAAGTACATGCATAGGTTTACAGGGTTTATGTAAACAAGCTCATGGTTTACAAAACTACTTCCCGCATTTAGTTCATTTGCATAATAGCTGTACCGTACTTTTGTAGGTAAATTAGGAGTGGTATTTACTGACCATGTATTTTTGCTTGTTTTTTTCCAAGTAAGTGTATTGTTGTTTTGGTCTGAGGCTCCAAAATTTACAATGTTTTTTGCAAAATTTTGTAGTTGGTACCTTCCCGGTCGCCAAGCTGGCAGCTGCAAATGCATAGTATTGGCAGGTGTTGGAGGGTATTGTATTTCTATCCAAACGAGGTGATTTATAGGCGAAAAGGAAAAAAAGTATTGAATCATTTGTCTTACTTTTGGTTAATCATAATTTTTTTGTATTTTTGCACTCCGAATTTAGAAATACAGAACAAATTTAAGAGATATGAAGCGTACATTCCAACCGTCGAACAGAAAGAGAGCTAATAAGCACGGTTTTCGTGAGCGTATGTCTACTCCAGGCGGCAAAAGGGTTGTAAGAGCCCGTCGTGCTAGAGGTAGATGGAAGCTTACAGTTTCTGACGAAAAAACACACAAGTAAGCTTGTAAGTTTTTTCTAAAGTTTAGATATTAGCCACATTAGTGGCTTTTTTTATGCACAAAGATTCCAAATTTCCGAAAAGTGAGAGGTTGAAAAGCCAAATTGCTATCTCGAAGCTTTTTCGGAGGGACAGCCCCTCATTCGCAATATTTCCTATACGCTTTTTTGTCCTCGAAGATCAGGCGATTGCAGGTTCTTATCCCCAAGTGTTGGTTACTGTTTCTAAAAAGAATTTTAAGAGAGCCGTAGACCGTAACCGTATAAAAAGATTGGTGAGAGAAGCGTACCGTAAACGAAAAGTGCAACTTAATGGTGTACATGCCATCGGGTTTCTTTATTTATCGAAGGAATTGCCCACTTTTACTCAAGTTAGTGGCATCATGGAATCCGGCCTCGGAAAGGTACAAGCCAAATATGGCATCCCATTTGATAGAAATATAGAATAAGAGGAGTAGATTTATTTTCCTGCTTATATTTACGTTTTATAATCTGGTTACAGATTTACCCGTTATAGTATTGATATGAGATTTACTAAGAAAAAAACTATACTAGCTTTGCTGCTCTTAGGTATGGGCAGTTTGGCTTTTAAGTATGACGATCGACTATTTCAGATTGCAAAAAATATAGAAATTTTTGTTGATGTTTATAAGGAGTTAAACTCCTTGTATGTAGACGAGGTTAACCCTACACGTGCTATGAGGGTGGGTCTTGAGGCTATGCTAAAGGATTTGGATCCGTACACCGTCTTTTATCCGGAAGATAAGATAGAAGAGTATTTTACCATGTCTGCTGGTTCTTACAATGGCATTGGTGCAGATATTGAACTGTTCGGAGGGAAGCATATGGTCGTTTTGGTTTATGAGGGCTCTCCTGCCGATAAGAATGGAATAAAAGTAGGAGATGAAATACTAAAGATAAATGGCGTAGATGTAAAGAATAAACCTGCAGATGAATTTGGTCGATTACTTAAAGGGCAGAAAGGTACCAATGTTAAGCTTTCTGTTCTAAAATATGGGCAGAACAAGCCGGCAGACCTACAAGTAGAAAGAGGAGACGTAAAAGTTAATATTGTGCCGCATTTCGGTATGGTAAATGAGGATGTGGGCTATGTGCAGTTAACTACATTTATTAATCCTACAGCGGCAAGAGAAATCCAAAAGGCCTTTACAGACTTGAAGGAGAAGGGAATGAAAAACCTTATTATTGATCTTAGGGGAAATCCGGGAGGATTGTTACATATGGCAGTAGAGATTTCTAATTTTTTCTTACCTAAAGATGTTTTAGTGGTGGAGATGAAGGGTCGTGCTGCAGATCAAAACCACAAGTTTGCAACAACCAAGCAACCTCTAGATACCGATATACCTATAGTGATTTTGATTGATTCTAAGAGTGCTTCGGCTTCAGAGATTGTAAGCGGTGCTTTGCAAGACCTGGATAGAGCGGTTATAGTAGGGCAAAGAACCTTTGGTAAGGGTTTAGTGCAAATTACACGAAATACTGCCTATAATACTCAAATAAAGGTTACTACTGCCAAATATTATATACCATCAGGCCGCTGTGTACAAGGCATTGATTATGGGCACAGGAATCCGGATGGCACTTTCCCTAAGCTCCCTGATTCGCTGCGCACAGCATTTAAGACAAAGGCTGGGAGACCAGTTTGGGACGGTGCGGGGATTGACCCCGATGTGGTTACAGGTAAAAGTGAGAGTAGTGAATATGTGAAGGCCATGGTGAATCAAAAAATGATTTTCTCCTATGCAAATCTCTACTACTCTGAGAACACATCCAATAAGCCTGGTGAAGGTTTTTCTTTGACAGAAGAGCAATTTAATAAGTTCGGGGATTGGCTTAAAAAACAAGATTTTCAGTACAAGACGCCGGAACAAAAGAGTCTTGATGAGCTGACTAAGAACATCAAGAATACAGGCACTGTAAAAGACGAGTTGTCTAAGATAGGGAAAGCGGTAGATGCAAATGCTGCAAAGTTATTCCAAGAGAATGAGTACGAAATAAGGAATCTTTTAGAGTTAGAGATTTTAAGCCGCTATTATTACCAAAAAGCTATGAAGTTTGCAGCTTTTGATAAAGATAAGGATATACAGGAAGCTCTGGCTCTGTTTAAGAATCCTGCTAAATACAAAACGGTATTAAGTAAAAAATGATAGTAGCTATAGATGCGTCAACTACAGGATGTTCTGTAGCCTTATTTAATAAAGGTAGAGTGCTTGCCAGTATAGAGAGTGAAGTAGAGAGGTCGTCTGCTGAAAACCTTACTCTCATGATAGAGGAACTGCTTAGATTGGGAGGTATAAGATTTGCAGATTTACAGGCTGTGGCCGTAGCAAAAGGGCCAGGCTCTTATACAGGCTTAAGAATTGCAGTTTCTACCGCAAAAGGTTTAGCCTTCGGATTAGAGATACCGCTCATCTCTTACGGAACTTTAGAAGGGATGTGCCGGCAGATTCCTTTTGTGGAAGGTATAGACTTATTGTGTCCGATGATAGATGCCAGACGGATGGAAGTGTTTTGTGGCTTGTATCATGCACAAACAAAAGAAGTGTTTTCCGATGTAGAGGCTTTAATAGTTGACAGCTCTACTTTTGGAGGTGTGTTATCGGATAAGAGAGTTTTGTTTTTTGGGGAAGGCAGTCATAAGTGCCAGGAAGTAATAGAAAGTCCCAATGCCTATTTTAGCAGTTTAGTTATTAGGCCTTCTGTACGCTATGCTTGCGGTTTGGTGTCACAGAAGTTTGATACCAAAGATTTTGAAGATTTAGTGGGCTTTGAGCCTTTTTATCTAAAAGATTATATGTTTAAAAAGTAAAAAGAGGGCATTGCCCTCTTTTATTTTATCTTACATTTCTGCAGGCCTTCGCCTGTCTATTCCGTGAGTCTTTTCTTTAAATTGTTTAACTTTTCGGGTGAGGGTGTCCATAGCAATATCCGTAGCCTCTTCGAATGTAGTACCAGATTCTTTTACTACAATGGAATTTCCCGGCAGGTTTACTTTTACTTCTATTCTTTTCTTGTGTGTATTTAATTTCTCGCCCTTGTCTAGTTTAAGGTGTACTTCACTGTCTATTATTCTATCGTAGAAGGTGTCAAGTTTGTCTAATTTCTTCTGTAGAAAATCGTTCAGAGAGCTGTCTGCAGTAAAGCCAACCGCGTTAATAAGTACTTTCATAACCTTTACAAATTTAGGTTAAACATATATTTAATTTGAGGTCTTTCCTCAAGTATGAAGTTACTGTTAACTTATGGATTAAGCAAGAAAAAAGTATAATTTTTTGGGTAAGGTTTGGCCTTGTGTCATAAAAAAACACCCAGTGTCACTGGGTGTTTTTTTATGACTTCGGATCTGCTTATTTCTTATCCGCAGGCGGAGGAGTAACTCCTAATTTCTTGAAAACTAAGGCAGAAATATTGTCTGACTCAGGAGCTACTAGAATAACTGCATTAGTACCCATACCTGCATCGGAATTGATGATGTATGTATAACCGTTTTCTTTTGCAACATCATCTATTGCTTTTTGTATTTTGGTCATCACAGGATCTACAAGCTCTTGTTGTTTTGCTTGTATCTGGGCTTGAGAGTTTTTGTTTAACTCTTCAATCTCATTTTGCTTGTTCATTAGGCTTTTCTCTTTATCGGCCTTAATTACAGAAGACATTGTAGCTTGATTTTTTTGGTAATCCTCGAATTGCTTTTGGTAATCGGCATACTTTTCACTTAACAGTTTTTCGTATTGGGCACTTTCTGTTTGTAGCTTAGCCTGGATTTCTTTCGCCTCTGGCATGTTTTGTAGCAGATAGTCTATATTAGTCCATCCAAGTTTAAAACTAGACTGGGCTTGCATAGATAGACTTCCCAAAAGGATGGCTGCCACTACTAAAAATTTGATTCTCATTTTGCTCTAAAATTAAAATTAATTTGGTTTACTGTTTTATTCCTAACTCTTCTAACATGAAGTCAGTATAATCATGTTTCGGGTCTGCATAAAATATGTTTATGTCAGATGCTTTGTCAAATATAAAGCTAAGATTATGTTTACGGGCAACTTTTTCCGATGTTTTATAAATTTCTTCCAAAATTGGCTTCAAAATCTCTTTTTTTTTCTGGAACAAAGCCCCATTTATACCGAAAATACTGTTGTTCAAGTTTTTTAGATCCTCTTCAGCCTTCTCTATTTCTTTCATTCGCTCTTTCTTCATCTCGGCTGTAAGCAAAATCTCTTCCTGCTGGTATTTTACCCTCAAAGTAGAGACTTGTTGATATTTTCCTGAGACATCCTTGGTCCATTGTTCCGTAAGGCTGTTCATGGCTTCCTGTGCTTTTTTGTATTCAGGGAGCTTATCAAGAATATACTCACTATCTATGTAACCAAACTTTTGTCCAAAAGATACAAGACCTTGCAATAGTAGGGCTAAGAGGATAATACTTTTTTTCATTTTTTTATTTCATTTTCACTTCAGGTTTTAATGCCAATAAGACAGAAAAACAAAAGCAAGGTTTAAAATGATAAACTCCTTAACATCTATTTAACATTACCTTATCTGCTGTCCTATACTAAAGGTAAATGCTTTTCGTCCACCATTTGCAAATCCTGGTATAGGGTCAAACGCATAACCATAATCTATACCTAATAAACCAAAGGCAGCCATAAATACACGTGCACCTACACCGGCAGATCTTCTCACTTTAAACGGATTAAAATCTCTGTAACTACCCCAGTTGTTTCCTGCCTCTGCAAAGGCCAAAACATAAATGGTAGCTTGCGGGTTCAATGATACAGGATAACGTAACTCTGCAGCATACTTATTGTATATTATACCACCTTGACGCGTAAATGTATTGGCAGTTGGGGTTTCATTATAAGGAGTTTCATAAATAATACCTTCCTCATAACCTCTCATACCTATAAGTTCTATACCTATACTATTACTGTTTTGCATACCCATACCTGCACCACCTAATACAAAGCGGCCAAACGGGCTATAGTCAACTTTGGTTCCATATCTTCCCACAAAGCCCATATTTGCTTTGGCATGGAATACTAGTTTGCCTATTAACGGAGTGTACCAGTTAAGGTCAAACATCCACTTATGGCCCTCTATAAAGAGCTTTTCTGTTTTGTTCTCCATACCTAGTAAAGAGTATGGAGGGTTAAACGTGGCGTTCAATGAAACGTTTGAACCAGTCCTTGTGAATTGCGGGTTATCTAAACTGTATCTGGACAAGTTAAAGCCTAATGATAGGTCATGTGCTAAACCATTTTGGAAACCTCTTAGATAATAACTATCCTTAACGTCGTAGAACTGGTATGATAATACTGTGCTAAAGTTAAAGTTCCTGTCTGGCCAGTTTAATCTCTTTCCGTATGATAAAGACAAACCTGTGTTCTTGAAGTATCCTTGGTAATAAGGGCTGTCAAACATTTGAGAACCGTAGAAGCTGTTATTTCCATAAGCTTTCATCATACGGTCACGTACTTTTCTTAAATCTTGTAGCGAGTGCCAGATAGACACGGATAGGGAGTTTGGCTTTTTGCCACCTAACCATGGCTCGGAGAATGACACAGAGTAATTCTGGAATCCGGCATTAGCTTGGAACCTCAAAGATAGTTTTTGCCCGTCGCCTTTAGGTAGCGGTTTATATTCTTTGAAATTTAACAATTTCCTAGCTGAGAAATTATTAAAGACTACACCAAAAGTACCAATTATACCCTGTAGAGCCGAGTATCCACCGGAGAGTTCTATGTTATCATTTGACTTTTCTTCTACTGTGTATTCAATATTAACTGTTCCGTCGCTTTGGTTCGGAATGGGTTTAGGATTGATAGATTGAGGGTCAAAATATCCGAGACGTTGTAATTGCTGCACAGATTCCATTAAATCGGTACGACTAAACTTCTGTCCTGGTTTGGTCAGTATTTCACGCATTACCACATGGTCACTTGTACGGGTATTTCCGTTAAGAATTATTTTGGAGATAGTAGCTTGTCTACCTTCTCTAATACGTAGCTCAATGTCTATTGAGTCCCCTACAACAGCAATTTCAATAGGATCTACATTGAAATACAAATAGCCATCATCCTGATAAAAGGAACTTACGTCTCCTCTTTGCGGATTTCCTCCATTTAGGCGTTTTAGTAGGTCTTCCTGGTTATAAACGTCACCTTTTTCTATACCTAGAACCATGTTAAGGGAGTCGGTACTGCGTACATAGTTACCTGTCCAGGTTATGTTCCGGTAGTAAAAGCGGTTTCCTTCAGTAACATCCAGTACAATACCCACATTACCGTTCGGTTTTTTATACACCGAGTCTTTTGTAATCTGAGCATCACGGTACCCATTCTTGTTCAAGAATCCAATAAGACTTTCTTTGTCTTCTTTGTATTTCTTTTCTCTAAACTTAGATGGAGTGAATACACGAAGAGGGGCTCTTTGCTTAGTACCTTTCATTTTTGACAGAGCCCTCCAGCGAGGTATCTCCACCAAGCCGTTTAGTTGGATTTCGTCTATCTTAACTTTATTGTTTCTATCTATATTAAAAAGTAATTGGGCTGTATTAGGTCTAAGAGAATCAACTACCTGCTGCACCTGTACAGTTGTGTTCAGGTACCCTTTGTCTAGGTAAAACCTTTTGATAATATGCTGGATGTTTTTTACCATAGCTTCGGTAATTACCTTGCCTTTAAAGGTATTTATTTTCTCCTCCAAAGTTTCCCGCTGACCACTTTTTATACCGTTTAAAACTAATTTGTTTAAACGAGGCCTTTCTTTGAGATCTAATTCCAGAAAGACTTTATTATCCTCTACTTTGGTAATGTTTATGGCAGCTTCCTCCAATAGTCCGTTGTCCATTAAACGTTTTATGGCCGAAGAGATCTTTTCACCGGGGATTTCTACCTTGTCATTTACATTTAAACCCGAAATGGAAATAAGTGTATTGGCATCTAAAAATTTAACACCTGTTACAGTTATTCCTCCTATTATGTATTCCTTAGGGTTTGCATAATCTACCAGTTTAGAAGGGGTATCATTGGTAGGAGTGCGGCCAACACCAATTCTTTGGGCGTTTACATTTATGCTCCAAAAAAATAGGATACACGCACTTAGTATTCTGAAAATATATTTCATTCTGTCAATTAATTCTAATCATTGGTTTTACCAAAACGCCTCTCTCTCCCTTGGAATATTCTCACAGAATCGTGAAGGTGTTCTTTTCTAAAATCTGGCCATAAAACATCTAGAAACAAAAATTCCGCATAGGCAGTTTGCCACAGCAGGTAGTTACTAATCCTATGGTCACCACCTGTGCGTATGAGCAGGTCTACATCCGGCATTGGGTAGGTGTTTAAGTGCTGGTTGATTGTATCTTCCGTAATTTCGGAGACAGCTAGATTGCCATCTAATACTTTTTTGGCTACAGCTTTAGTGGCCTGGGTGATATCCCATTTTCCACTGTAGCTCAAAGCTATGTTAAGTTGTAAACCGGTGTTATCTTTTGTGGTTTCAATGCCTTTGAGCATATTCTTACGGGCAGAATCCGGAAGCGAGTCCAAATCGCCAATACAACCAAGTCTTACATTATTCTTATGTAAACTTGGTACCTCATCACCAATGGTTTTTACAAGCAGGTTCATAATTCCATCTACCTCATCTTTAGGTCTTTCCCAGTTTTCGGTAGAAAAAGTATATAATGTTAGGTATCCTATTTTAAGCTCTGCACATGCCTCTACGGTTTCTCTTACAGCTTTTATTCCATGTTGGTGTCCAAAAATCCGCATGGCACCTCTCTTCTTAGCCCATCTTCCATTTCCGTCCATTATAACGGCAATATGCTTGGGTAAATTGTTTATGTCTATTTCTTTCAATGCTTTATGCTTAAAAAGGGACTGCAAAAATATAAAAATAGCGGCTATTAAAAAACTACTCTATAAATTATACTGCACATTTGTGTTTATAGCCCTCTAAAGAGCCGCTTTTAGTAATCTATTTTATTTTGTTTTTCGGCAAAATATGGTATTTATATAGTACGTAAATCTACCCCAATTTGTTTTGTTGAGGTGCGTGTTTCTTTTTCAGGAAGTTAGTTTGGTGTAAATAGGGGTTTTTGATTTAGATTTTGCTAAATTTGCCGCTCATTTTTAATGGATCTATAGATGTTAAGGACTCATACTTGTGGACAGCTGAGGTTGTCTGATGTGAATACAAATGCCACTGTTTGTGGTTGGGTACAAAAAGTACGTGACAAGGGCGGAATGATATGGATTGACCTCCGTGACCGTTACGGTATTACCCAATTAATTTTTGAAGATGGGAAATCTTCAGCAGAGGTAATTCAGAAGGCCCGAACTTTGGGTAGGGAGTTTGTGATAAAGGCTTCTGGAAAAGTGTCTGAGCGTTTGGCGAAAAATGATAAAATCGTTACAGGAGACGTGGAGATATGGGTGGAATCCTTAGAAATCCTTAATCCGGCCAAGTTACCTCCATTTTTGATTGAAGATGAAACGGATGGGGGGGATGATCTAAGAATGAAATTTCGTTACTTAGACTTACGTAGAACGCCAGTGAGGAACAGCTTAATGCTAAGACATAAAGTAGCCCAGCATACACGTAATTACTTAGATTCAAAAGATTTCATTGAAGTAGAAACTCCTGTACTTATTAAATCAACGCCAGAAGGAGCGAGGGATTTTGTGGTGCCTAGTCGTATGAACCAAGGAGAGTTTTACGCATTGCCGCAGTCACCCCAGACATTTAAGCAGTTGTTGATGGTATCCGGATTTGATCGGTATTACCAAATTGTAAAATGTTTCAGGGACGAAGACTTAAGAGCGGATCGCCAGCCAGAGTTTACCCAAATAGACTGCGAGATGTCTTATGTGGAGCAAGAGGACGTTTTGGATACTTTCGAAGGACTCATAAGGCACTTGTTTAGGGAAGTAAAAGGAATCGAACTTCCAGAAGTTCCGAGGATGACATTTGCAGATGCCATGAGGTTGTATGGTTCAGATAAACCAGATGTACGTTTTGGGATGCAGTTTGTGGAGCTAAATGATTTAGTACAGAATAAAGGATTCCAGGTTTTTGATGATGCGGAGTTGGTGGTAGGTATTAATGCTGAAGGGTGTGCTTCATACACTCGTAAGCAGGTAGACGAACTTATAGAATGGGTTAAAAGACCACAAATAGGTGCAAAAGGATTAGTATATATTCGTTTTAACGAAGACGGTACGGTTAAGTCTTCTGTAGATAAATTTTATTCGGAAGATGATTTAAAGGCTATTGGTGAGCGTTTTGATGCAAAACCAGGCGATATGGTTCTTCTAATTTCCGGAGCTAAAAATAAAGCTCGGAAGCAACTAAATGAACTTAGGCTAGAAATGGGTTCTAGACTAGGGTTACGTAATCCAAATGAATTTAAGGTACTTTGGGTGGTAGATTTCCCTCTTTTAGAGTTTGGTGAAGAAGAAAACCGCTGGTTTGCAATGCACCATCCGTTTACAGCTCCAAAACCAGAAGATATACCTCTTTTGGAAACGGATTTAGGAAGTGTACGTGCCAATGCGTACGATATGGTTATTAACGGAACAGAAGTTGGGGGAGGATCGGTAAGGATTTTCCAAAAACCATTACAAAGCCAGATGTTTGGCATATTAGGTTTTACGCCAGAAGAAGCACAAAACCAGTTCGGTTTCTTAATGGAGGCTTTTGAGTACGGTGCACCACCGCATGCAGGTTTGGCTTTTGGTTTCGACCGCCTTTGTTCCATTTTTGGCGGCGTAGACTCTATACGTGATTTCATAGCATTCCCTAAAAATAATAGTGGACGTGACGTGATGATAGATGCTCCAGCTCCTATTTCTGGCTTACAGTTGAATGAGCTGGGTATAGATATTAGAAAGTGATTAAAAAACGATTAGAAAGCGAGGCTTAGTGCACTTAAAAAGGCTTTACAGATGTTATTTGATTAATATGACATCTGTAAAGTTTTTTCGTTTAATAATCTTGTGTGCATTGTTCACACAAACAAGTGTTCAAGCACAGCTGATTAGCTCCAATACCAATGCTTGGTTACATTATATGGGTACTTTTATGGTTACCCCAAAATCTTCTATTTCTCTAGAGTCGTCTTTCCGTTCGGCGGAGATGGGGAAGGATTTTCAGCAGTTTTTTATAAGGCCTTCAGTTGATTATAAAGTAAAAAAGAACTTCACCGCTTCTTTGGGTTATACATATGTAACTACGGGTGTTTATGGTGAAATTCCTCTTAACAAGACCACTATGCCTGAAAATCATGTTTGGGTGCAAGGGGCGTTCCAGGGAAAAATAGGGAAGGTGTCTCTAAATAATAGGATTAGGAACGAAAACCGATTTGTGGGTTTGGCATCAGCTACCGAAAATGGGTTTGAAGTAGATGATTATGCATATAGAAACCGGATGAGATATATGCTTCTTGCGAGCTTACCGATAGTGAAATTAAAGGAGGATCAATCTATAAACGGTTTTGTGGGTAATGAGGTTTTCTTGAATATCGGAGAAAATGCAGGAGCAACCCTATTTAACCAAAATAGGGCTATAGCGGGGCTTGGATATAGACTTAACGGGAGTAATCAAATACAGTTCGCATATATTTTACAGAATATATGGAATCACCCTAATACCGTACGTGAAGATAATTCTACCTTCAGAATGAGTTATGTTTCCAACATTAAGTTGTTTAGAGAAAAGAAACCTAAGTTTACGCCTAATGAGCGTATTCTAAGCTTTAACTAATAAGCTCTAAGTACAGGGTGTGTCCTTCTATAGAAAAGTGATAGACCAGTTCGAAGTCACGCATAGCGTTTATAAAAGCTATTTTCTGGTAGCTAGCTATGTCTTTTATATGTATTTTCTTAGGTCTTAGTATTTCTTGCGAAATGCAGGCTGTACGTTTTGTGCCTTCCAGTAAATAGGTGCTTGGTGTGTACCAGTGTTGGCCATCAAATAGAGCTAGATTGCAAAAAGTACTATCTGTAAGCAATCCATTTTGGGTGTAGATTACGTCATCAAACCCGTCTGGTATAGCAAAGATACTTCTGTCTGCATTTTTATAATTATAGACTAGCACGGGACTTTCCTCAATAAGTACCTTTTTGTGTAGACTTATTTTTTACGGATTTATCTTCGTGGCCACATTTTTATTATTGTATATGACTTTTACTTTAAATATACCATTGCTGCATTCGGTCGGAATTAGAATTGCATCTTCCAGGTTTGGAGCAGTATCGTGGACTCCATAAAGAGCTTCCAATGTCCGATGGAATCGGGCATTATGGTACGGCATATTTTGCAATGTACCATCTAGGAGTTTTATGGTTTCGAAATGTAGCATCATCCCGGAATAAACAGTTTTTGGTAAATTTCCTCGTATTCTTTTTGGCAATCAGATCGTGAGGTTATCCCTCCTCCACTTTTAAAAACAAATCCTTCTGGAGTTTTTTCCAAGAAACGTATTAATACACCCGAATTGAGTGTATGGCCATCAAATACTCCCGCCACACCTGTGTAAAATCCTCTTTCACCATTTAGGTGTAAACTTTGTTCTGCTTCGGACAGGATTTTGACGGTACTGGGTTTGGGAGCTCCAGAAATAGAACCAGCAGGTAACAATTTAAAAAACCATGTACCTAAAGTTTCTCTCCAGTTAATAGGAAGTATACCTTTAATCTCCGAACTCATTTGTAGTATCTCGGCATCCTTATTTTTCTGGATCCGCTCTATGTATTGGAATCTTTCTACCCATATTTTGATAGCCACTTTACTCAGGTCATTCCTGATGAGATCTACTATCGTAGTGTGTTCGTATTTTTCCTTTAAATCAGATTTTAAGGTCTGTTCGGCATCGGGAAGTGCAGAGTCTATCGTTCCTTTCATAGGAAAAGAAGAAATATGCCCGTCTTGTGAAACCGTAACAAATGGTTCAGGTGAGAAGCATACAAAATTATCTTTCAACCAAACTTTGTACTTTGCTCTGGTGTGTTTATACACTTCTAATAAATCTATTTCACCAATTAAAGGGGTAGAGGCTGTAAGATTAGATAAGAAACTATTTCCTTTTAGTATATTTTCTTTTACATACAAAAAAGCATGTTCATAGACCTCGTACTTTATTTTTTCGGCTACTAGGGCTTGGTTAGAACCTCCGGATGTGGAGTTTGAAAAATCGTATCTTAGTACAGATTCGTCGAGTTCGTCAAGAGGCACAACAATATTCTGATTTTGACCATAGGGGATTATAAATAAAAAAGGGCGGTTATCCTGCCCTAATTTATCCATAATTTCTATAGCCTCTATTTGGTTATACCTTTTCAAATGCTATCAGTGATATAGAATTTGCCAAAAAATATTGTTCACCTGGTTAAGCGTAGGCCTCTATTGGCTCACAAGCACATACCAAGTTTCTGTCTCCATAAGCAGAGTCTATACGACTTACGGACGGCCAAAACTTATTGGCTTTAATTCTTTCTTGTGGGAAAGCTGCTTTTTCCCTGCTGTACGGTAAGGTCCACTCATTAGCCAAAACTACTTTCTGGGTATGTGGTGCATTTACCAGTACGTTGTTATCTTGTGGGTAGATGCCAGCTGCAATCTCATCAATCTCTTCTTTTATAGAAATCAAGGCATCACAGAAGCGGTCTAACTCCGCTTTTGACTCAGACTCTGTAGGCTCTATCATTAGTGTACCGGCCACAGGGAATGAAACCGTAGGTGCGTGGAAACCGTAGTCCATTAAGCGTTTTGCTATATCTTCTACTTCTACACCTGTGGCTTGTTTAAACGGACGGCAATCTACTATCATTTCGTGTGCACAACGTCCGTTCGCTCCAGTATAAAGAATGTTAAAATGCTTCTCTAATCTAGATTTGATATAATTGGCGTTAAAAATGGCGTACTTGGTAGCTTTCGTTAAGCCTTCTGCTCCCATCATTGCTATAAATGAGTAAGAGATAGGAAGCACTCCAGCACTACCCCAAGGGGCTGCCGAAATACCATGGATAGCTTTTTCGCCGCCTGTTTTCACCATCGCATTTCCTGGTAAGAAAGCTGCTAGTTCCTCTGTACAGCATATCGGTCCGATTCCCGGGCCACCGCCTCCGTGAGGAATAGCAAAAGTCTTGTGTAAGTTAAGATGACATACGTCGGCACCAATGCCACCAGGAGAAGTAAGGCCTACCTGTGCATTCATATTGGCTCCATCCATATATACGCGACCACCATTTTTGTGTATGATTTCGCAAATCTCCACAATGGACTCTTCAAAAACTCCGTGGGTAGAAGGGTACGTAACCATTAAACAAGCTAAGTTATCAGCATGCTGTTCTGCCTTAGCTCTTAAATCTTCTACTTCTATATTTCCTTTTTCATCACATTTTACCACAATCACTTTTAAGCCGGCCATCACCGCAGAGGCAGGATTGGTTCCATGAGCCGAAGAAGGTATTAGGGCAATATTCCTGTGACCTTCGCCTTTGCTTTGGAAAAGAGCATTAATCACCAATAAGCCTGCCAATTCTCCTTGTGCACCTGAATTTGGCTGTAAAGAGGTTTTGGCAAAACCTGTAATTTCTGCTAACCAAGCTTCTAATTCTGTAAATAGTTGCTGGTAACCTAGCGTTTGGTCAGCAGGAGCAAACGGGTGAATTCCCGCAAAACCTGGAAGCGTTATAGGCAACATCTCTGATGTTGCATTAAGCTTCATAGTACAGCTACCCAAAGAAATCATAGAATGAACCAAAGACAAGTCTTTATTCTCCAAGCTCTTTAAGTATCGGAGCATTTCGTGCTCTGTGTGGTAGCTGTTAAATATAGGGTGAGTTAAATACGTACTAGTTCTAACTAGATTTTCAGGGATGCTTATTTCAATCTCGGATTTTAGTTTGATCACCAAATCCTCTCCACGTCCTTCAGAGAAAATCTCTAGTAGAGAAACTACATCTTCCAGTGTTTTTGCTTCGTCAAAAGAAATACTGATGTCTTCTGTACCATGGTATCTTAAGTTTATACCTTTAGCTTCGGCCAATTCCCTTATTTTGGTATTGTCTACCACATCAAGTGTAACAGTATCAAAGAAGGTTTCATTTAAAACCCTGTAGTCTAAGCCCTGTACAGAATTTGCAAAAAGCGTAGCCAATCCATGAACTTTAGAAGCTATGGTTTTTAATCCTGCTGGTCCATGGTATACACAGTATGCCGCAGACATTACAGAAAGAAGTACCTGTGCAGTACAAATATTAGAAGTGGCTTTCTCTCTCCTTATATGTTGTTCTCTGGTTTGTAGAGCCATTCTTAGTGCTCTTTCTCCTTGAGCATCTACAGAAACTCCAATTATACGACCGGGAATCTGTCTTTTGTATTCATCTTTAGTAGCAAAAAATCCTGCGTGTGGCCCACCAAAACCCATTGGTACACCTAATCTTTGGGCAGTCCCTATAGCCACATCTGCACCCATTTCACCCGGGCTTTTAAATATGGTTAAGGATAACAAATCAGTACCCACACATACTTTTATATCTAAGTCATGCAAAGAAGCAATCAAAGAAGAGAAATCCTTTACCTCACCTGTTGTGCCCGGGTTTTGGATTAGTACTCCGTAAATATTTGTATCTGATGCGAAATCGTATGTTTCTTCATTTCCTACAATAACCTCAATACCGATACCTTTTGCACGACCTATGACTACATCAATAACTTGCGGATGGCAGTTTTCTGATATGAAGAATGTACCTGCATTCTTTTTAGAGCCTTTTTTTACAGCTGCTAGCATAGACATTGCTTCGCCAGCTGCTGTGGCTTCATCCAGTAAGGATGCATTGGCAAGCTCCATTCCTGTTAGTTCAGAAACCACAGTTTGGAAACTCAATAGCATCTCTAACCTTCCTTGGGCTATCTCCGCTTGGTAGGGAGTATAAGCTGTATACCATGCTGGATTCTCTAAGATATTTCTTAAGATAACCTTAGGCGTAATCGTATCGTAGTAACCTGTACCAATAAAAGACTTGTATACCTTATTCTTAGAGGCCAGGAAATTAGTTTTATTTTGAAGCTCTATTTCTGACAATCCTGCTGGTATATCCAATGAGGTTTTTCTTCTTATGTTTTCTGGTATAGTTTGTCCAATAAGTTCGTCTAAAGAAGACACACCTATGGACTTACACATAAGGTCTATTTCATTTTGGGATTTTCCGTGATGACGGTTTTCGAATTTTTCGGAGGACTCTAAATTTATCAACATGATTGTGATGAAGCTATTAAAAATGAATGCAAATTTAGTGCTTTTAAAGTTTTTTTTAATAAAAAGTTTTAAAGTTATTTGCTTTCATAAACTTACCAGAAATGAAAAACATATTTTATTTATTCTTTGGTGTCTTTATACTATCTACTAGTGTAGCTCAGACTCCTAAGAAACAATTTGAGGGCAGTATTACAGAAGAAGACCTCAGAAAATATCTTACCTACATAGCTTCGGATGAATTGGAGGGGAGGGACACAGGTTCGGAAGGACAAAGAAAGGCTGCTGAATATATTATCAAGCACCTACAAGAATGGAATTTAGCTCCTATTGTTAAAACAGATAAGGGAAATAGCTACTTACAGACATTTAATTTGTACCAAAGTGAATGGGGCGAGGCGTATATTAAAGTAGGAGGAAAGCAGAAATCTTTTTTTAAAGATTATATCCCTTCTGGATTTATATATGTACCAACTGAGAAGAAATACGATGTAGTTTTTGTAGGATACGGTATTCAAGAGGGAGATTTTGATGATTATAAAGGTTTAGATGTAAAAGGTAAAGCTATAGCTTATATTAGTGGTGAACCAAAATCTGCAGACGGTACCTATAGATATTCTAAAAGTGAAAAATCTGTTTGGGACGGTAATACGGGCGTAAGAAGAAAGCTTAAGTTAGCATCTGATTTAGGAGCCGCTGCTGTAGTAGAAATTTCTTCGCTTGATGCTGAGGCATTTAAAACGGCTGTGGCAGCAAGAAAGGCGATCCTTACACGTAATGCCAGGATGAGTATTGAAAAGAATCCAGCAGCTACGCCGTCTGCTTTGCCAAGTATTATGGTTTCTAAAGCAGTAGGTGCAGAACTGATAGGAGTGAAGGCTAAGAAGTTTGATCAATATTTGGCTGGAAATACAGCAGGTTTTAAAAGTAAACCAAAAACGTTAACCCTAAAGTCTGACAGGATAGAGAAGCCAGTAGAAACATCAAACGTAATGGGCTTCTTAGAAGGTACTGACAAGAAAGATGAAGTTTTGGTAATCACAGCTCATTATGACCATGTGGGAATAGACGAGAAAGGACAGATATACAATGGTGCAGATGACGATGGTTCTGGTACATGTGGAGTTATGGAGATAGCTCAGGCATTCTCTAAAGCTAAGGCTGCCGGGCATGGACCTAGAAGGAGTATTTTATTTTTATGGGTTACAGGAGAAGAGAAGGGACTCTTAGGTTCCGAGTACTTTGCAGATAAAGATCCTGTTATTCCACTAAAACAAATAATAGCTAACCTTAATATAGATATGATTGGCCGTGTTGATAAAAAGCATGAGAATAATCCGGATTACACATATATAATAGGTAGTGATAAGTTGTCGTCTGAGTTACACGCTATTTCAGAAGCAGCTAATAGGGAGTCTGTAAATTTAGAATTAGATTATGAGTTTAATGACCCTGAAGATAAAAACAAGTTTTATTACCGTAGTGATCATTATAATTTTGCAAAGAACAAAATTCCGATTGCGTTTTACTTTACGGGTGTACATGATGATTACCACAAACCTACTGATGACGTAGAAAAGATACTTTTTCCACGTTATGCGAAAATTGTGAAATTAGTTTATAATACAGCTTGGGAACTAGTGAACCGTGAGGGACGAATAGTCGTAGATAGTAACAAGCCTTGATTCTTGTATTAATTTAATGTTAAATAGTGTTCTTTTTATAAGTGTATCGTAATCAATACTATAATTATAAATTTAGTTTGAATACAGGTGTACATGTGTGTCTCTAACACAAATAGCAATTAAATTTTACTAAATTATTTCACTAAATAATTTTTGTTTTGAATGTTTTTCTTTAGAATTGCCAAAGAATTACATTCTAAATTAGTAAAAACAAATACAAAAATTTCAAAGTGAGCCCTTTTGGGCAAAACAAAAAACATTTTTTTTAACCCTAATATTTTTTTTCCAAATGGCAAAAACAGCTAATGCTCCTGTTGCTAAGACAACAAAAAAATCTTCAGGTATCAATTCACCTGGGATAGTTATTCTTATTCTTTTAGCTTTATCTTTTTTATTTTACTTCTTTGTACTAGGAGATTCATCCAACTTTAAGGATCCAGAAACAAAACACGATCCGGTAGGAGTTATGGGTATTATTTATGCTGGAGGTATTATTGTACCATTCCTTTTAACTTTCTTATTGATGGTAATTGTGTTTGGTATTGAGAGATTCCTTACAATTAGCAAAGCTAATGGTGCTGGAAATCTTGATGCATTTGTTTCTAAAATCAGAACTCATGTAAGAAACAACAACATTGCAGAAGCAAAGAAAGAGTGTGAAAGACAAAAAGGTACAGTAGGTAACGTTATTAAGACAGCTCTTGATAAATATGAGCAACTACAAGGAGACGGTGCCCTTAACAAAGAGCAAAAATTATCTGCTCTA
The DNA here is from genome assembly GCA_964489955.1 of uncultured Lacihabitans sp. Lineage (GTDB taxonomy): Bacteria > Bacteroidota > Bacteroidia > Cytophagales > Spirosomataceae > Leadbetterella. The sequence continues at coordinate 23,117 of CAZBAV010000008.1, forward strand.
CAGAAAGAAGTAGAAGAAGCTACGTCTCTTGAGCTTCCTATCCTAGAGAAAAACTTAGTTATCCTTTCTACTTTAGGATCAGTTGCTACTCTTGTAGCTCTACTAGGTACGGTACTTGGTATGATTAGAGCGTTCTTTGCCCTTGGTGATGGTGGTGGCTCTCCGGATGCAGCTGCTCTTTCTAAAGGTATTGCAGAAGCCCTAATTAATACAGGTTTAGGTATCGGTACGTCAGCGATTGCAATCATCGTTTATAATTACTTTACATCATCTATTGATACCTTGACTTATAAAATTGACGAGATTGGTCTTACATTACAGCAGACGTTTGCTGAAAATAACTAATTTTTTATAAATTTTAATTCAAGGAGATAGATGGCAGCAGTTAAACCTACAAGACGTGGTCCGTCATTAGATATGACGGCGATGTGTGATGTGGCCTTTCTCTTATTAACGTTCTTCATCATGACTTCTTCTTTTAGAAGTGAGGAGACCGTAGCAATTAATACACCTTCTTCGGTTTCGGCCCTGAAGGTTGAAGAGACTGGTATAGGTACGGTGTCTATTACTCCTGATGGTAAATACTATTTTGGGGTAACTGACCCGATTGAAAGGAGGAAGTTTGTTAATGCTCTAGACGAAAGACTTAAGTTAAACTTGAGTAGTGACGAGAAAGTGATATTTAACAAAGTTTCTGAGGTGGGTATAGGTAAAGGAGGTTTAAAATCATATTTGGCTTTGCCAGATGGAGATAGAGAAAAAGCTACCTTACCTGGAATTCCGTTGGATTCAACCAATATTGAACTAATTGACTGGATAAGTGCATACGCTGCGGCTAATCCGGGTGGACAGCTGGCTATTCGTGGTGATGTAAAAACCCAGTACCCTGCAGTGAAAATATTGTTTGATGAGTTGGCTAAAGTGAAGTTCTACAAGTTTAGACTAATCACCAAAGGCGAATAACCCATAAAATGATTTAATTTAAATGGCAGAAGTACAAGTAAAAGAATCCGGTGGTAAAAAAGGCGGTAAGGTAAGATCGAAAAAAAGTGGTGGTAAACCAGATATGACACCGATGGTGGATTTGGGTTTCTTGCTTCTTACGTTCTTTATCTTCACTACTACCTTCATCAAGCCTAATATGATGAAGTTAAATATGCCAGAGAAAACGGATGAGAAGAAGCCAGAGAAATCTGAAAGTAAACTATCAAACACCATTACGATTGTAATGGGTGAAGAAGATAGGATATTTTGGTACCAGCAAGCTTTGGCTGACGTAACAGCAGCAGACTTTACTGAGTCTGATTATTCGTCATCTGGAATACGTGCTGCAATTAATGCAAAACGTGCTACAGCTTTAGATACGGCTAAGTTTACAGTGGTTATTAAACCAACCGACAAGGCTACGTTTGAGAATACTGTGGATATCCTGGACGAAATGGAGATTACAGGTAATAAGCGGTTTGCTATTGTGGATCTAGATCCTAAAGAGTTAACTGCTTACGAAGAGAAAGTGAGTACTCCAAAAGTAACAAAAAAATAACTAAGGAAAATTATGGCAGAGAAGCAAACCTTAGATGATATAGTATTTGAGAACCGTAACAAGGAATACGGATCATACTATTTGAGAAAGACCTTTGGTAAAAACTTAACCAGAGCTACAATTATCGGTTCTGTATTGTTTTCTTCTATACTAGGTGGTGCTTTAGCATTTAAAAAACTAGGTTTAGATGAGAATTTTAAAGAAACTAATGTAGATCTTTCTTTGATGAACTTAGAAGAAGAGCTACCTGAAGAGGAAGAATTAGAGATTCCTGAAGAGTTGCCTCCTCCTCCAATGGAAGAGCCACCTGAAGAGGTAGCACAAGAAAAGTTCTTACCTCCCGAGCCTAAAAAGGATGAAGAGGTGAAGTTCGAAGAGCCACCACCGCCAGCAGAAAAGTTGGAGACGGCTGTTATTTCAAGTAAGACTGTAGAAGGTGTGAAAGTCACAAGTGCTTTTGTTCCTCCTCCAGCTCCTAAAGAAACTGCTGTGGTAAGGATTGAAAAACCTAAAGAGGAGGAAATCTTTACAGCGGTAGAACAGCAACCTGAATTCCCAGGAGGTGATGCAGCTAGAAATAAATTTCTAAAGAATAACATTAATTATCCTGGTGCAGCTTCTAGAGCAAATATCTCAGGAAGAGTTACTGTAAAATTCGTAGTAGAGAAGGACGGAAGCATTAGTGATGTTTCAATTTTGAAAGGAATTGGTTTTGGCTGTGATGAAGAAGCAATACGTGTTGTTAAAGCAATGCCGAAGTGGAATCCAGGAAAGCAAAACGGTAAAGCTGTGAGAGTACACTTTACATTACCTATTATGTATACACTTAGCGATTAGTGTTTCATTATGAGTATAAGAAAAAGGGAGCTTCGGCTCTCTTTTTTTTGTACTTTTTTCTGTAATAAATTTGGAACAAATTAAATTAACTATTAATTTAGTTTAAATTTTAAAGATTCTTGAGGTGGTGAAGTGTTACGGTAGGATGGGGTGAACTCTTTTGTTTTTTTGCAAGTGGGGCTTTTTACTTTCTCATACATATCTGAAGTACTATGGATATATTTTTTTAATTTTGGCTACATGATTAATGTCGTTTATGGATAATCTTTTTGTTAAGTTACGAGTAGTGTTAAGTGTGATAGTGCCTTTGTGTTATATTTTTATGGGAGTATACGTGGCAGTTGAGAAGATTTTTGTTGTGAAGATCAAGCCGGAGTTTGCCTATCCACTAGGTATTGTACTTGTTTTATATGGGCTGTTTCGTATTTACAGGGCTTGGGCTATGTTAAAAGAGAACAAATTATGAAATATTTCTTTTTATTGGGTGTTTTGCTGGTTTCGTTTTCTTGCAAGAAAAATGAGAAGCCCAGTATATACCATGGGGAGATAAATGTAGGTATAGATGAAGCTGTTTCTCAATTGGTAGAGGCTCAGACAGAATCATACAGGTCGCACTATCCTGGAGCAAAGTTTAATAACTACGTGATTCCAGAAAATGAGGCGGTAAAGCTTTTATTGGAAGACTCTATGGATGTAATCTGTATTACCCGATTACTGAATGAGTCTGAAATGAAAATTTTAGAGGAGCGTAAGATTAAGTACAGGCCTGCTCCTATGGCATTGGATGCTGTTGTTTTAGTGGTTAATCGGGAGTATTCTGGTGATGTCGTAAGTTTTGAGGAGCTGAAAGAGTATTTTCAAGGTGGGGATACTGGTGCCAAGTTGGTTTTTGATAGAGGTAATTCAAGTAATTTAAATTATGTGTTGAGTTCTCTTGGTATTACGGATTTTGACAAAAAAAATGTGGTTTCTGCTGGTGGCACAGAGAACGTTATAGAATGGGTTAAAAAGGATAAGAATGCTATAGGCTTCATCGGTTACAATCATATTAGTGAAATAAAAAGTCAAGCAACCCGTGATTTAAGAAACTCTATAAAGATTTTAGGCGTTCGCTCTACTGGGGAGGCAGTTAGACCAGATAAGAAAACTATTTTGCACCAGACGTACCCCTTAAACAGGATAGTTTACCTACATACTTTGGGCTCAGCTTGGGGAGTAGAGAACGGTTTTATCCGTTTTGCCTGCACAAAGACAGGACAACTAGTTGCTGAGAAAATGGGTCTGATTCCGTATTATGCTGTTCCTAAACAGTTTGTGTTGAGTAAAGAAGATTTGGATAACTAATTAACAATTTATTAGTAAAATTTTAAAGTAAAACCGTGTCTAAGTGATAATTAACAGAGAATGGTTTTTGTATAATTATTAATTTTTTTAAATTGCAAACCTATTTATAATTTTTAACCTAAATTTGGAACCTTTAGCTTATTTAGAAATGATGATGAAAAGAACTAAGATTATGGCCATAATTGGCCTGGTAATGGCTACATTTTGGTCTTACGGGCAAACCGTAGAGCAGGTAATTAAGGATTTGGATGCGGAGAGATACACTGCGGCATTAGATGGAGCAAATAAGCTAGTAGTTTCATCGCCTAGTGTAGATACTTACTTTCTAAAAGGTTATACTATCCTTAAAAGCCCAGGTTACGCAAATCCTGAGAATTTGAAAGCGGCTGTGGACGCATTTACTGCGGGTAATGCACTAGAGAAAAAGGGAGATCCTTTAAACACTATCGGACTTGGTATGGTTAAACTTGTGTCAAAGGATGTTGTAGGGGCAAAAGCTACTTTTGAAGAAGTAAAAAAGGAAACACGTTCTAAAAACGCAGATGTTTTTTATCGTATTGCGGAAGCTTACACTATGTTTACTGAGGCAAACGACCCAGCAGAAGCAATTCTTAACATAGATTTAGCTTTGGAGAAATCTAAAACCAAAGATAATCCGGAGTATTACTTTGTTAAAGCTGATGCTTATATGTTACAAAATGAGGGTGGAGAAGCTATGAACGCTCTTGGTAATGTTGAGAGATTAGGTAAAAAGTTAGGAAAGGCTTATGCGAATATGGCAAGGGTTTGGTTACAAAGCCGCAACTACCCATTAGCAGATGAAGTCATTAATAAAGGAATTGCTGCGGATCCTACTCATGCACCCCTTTATCGTTATCAGAGTTCCTATTTTCAGACTTTTGCTGAGTTTACGAAATCTGCAGATGCTGCTGCTAACTATTTGAAGTATTCTGATGGTGATGTAAAAGCAAAATTACGTTATGCTAAATTGGCTTTCGTTGCTAAAGATTATCCTCGTCTAAAGAGAATTTTGAGCGAGATTAAGGGTAGTACAAATGATCCATATATCCTAAGGATGGAAGGTATAGTTAATTACGAGGAAGGGAAATATACGCAAGCAATTAAGGACTTCGAAGGGTTTATAAAAGCTAATCCGGAAGATGAGAACTTTGCACTAGACTATGGGTATATTGCCAATTCTTATTTTAAAATGGATGGGGATGAAGAAACGCAAGCTAAAAATGATGCTTTAGGATTGTTAAATGTAAAGAAAGCGGTTTCTTTGAAAGATACTAATGATACTAGTACAGATTATTATGGTGATGCTATAGCAATTCTTACAGAAAAGAAGAATGTGGGTACTGCCGCAGATTTGTCTGAATTACGTCTTTTAGCTAACAAAAAGCCACATGCCTCAGATTATGCCAATACCGCTACTGCTTTTTTACAAGCAGCTAAATGGGATAAAGCAAGTGAGTATTTGGATAAGGCAAATCAGGGATATGTAGATCAATGGCCGGTAGGTTATGCCTTAGCTGGTCTTGCTAAGACTTACAGGGATATGAATGACACCGTTAAGAATGCACAATATTTGGGTGCCGCCGATTATGAAAAATATCTGCAGTTACTTGGACAAGCAGGTATTGAAGATGAGGTGAACAGTACTTATGTAGGTTATGCTTTGCAACTTTTGGCTTTAAGAGATTTGTTCTTAACTAAAGACGGAAACGCAGCTCAAAAATGGTTAGAGCAAATATTGAAGCTTAATCCAGATAATGAGGATGCGAAGACTCTTTTGCATAGTGCCAAAAAATTGATTGATCCTAACTATGTAATACCTAGAAAAACTGCAGCAGCAGTAGATAGTACTACTAACGGAGGGAATTAAAAGAAAACATTATTTGGAATTTTTATAAAAATGCCTGAAATCCAGGCATTTTTTTATTGATTATTGTGCTATTATTTTATATTGCATTCATTATACCATTTCTTATAGTTTATTAATGTTTAATCTAGTGATATTTGGCCCTCCGGGTGCCGGTAAAGGGACTCAGTCCGCAAAAATCATTGAAAAGTACAAGTTGGTCCATATATCTACTGGAGATATGTTTAGGGCTCATATTTCTAACGATACCGAATTAGGCAAAAGGGTAAAGCAGATTTTAGCCGACGGTCTTTTGGTGCCGGATTCTATAACTATAGATATGTTGGAAGAAGAGGTGTCTAAGAATCCGGATGCGAAAGGTTTTATTTTTGACGGGTTTCCACGTACAGTACCACAAGCAGAAGCATTGGATGCATTTCTAGCAGGTAAAGGTGAGTTTATACAGGTGGTGCTGCAGCTAGATGTAGAACAAGATGTGATTAAAGAGCGTATAGCTGAAAGACAAAAGATAAGCGGTAGGGTAGATGATGATGCGGAAAAGCTTATAAAAAGAATAGACGAGTATTTTGGTAAAACCATACATGTATTGCCATACTACCAGAACCAAAGTAAGGTGGCTAAAATACACGGAGTAGGGCGGATAGAAGATATTTTTGACGAAATATGCGAAGTGATTGACGAAAAATATTGATTTTGTTGTTTTGTGATTTCGTAAAAGCTCCCCTAGAAAGGGGAGTTTTTTTTGTTATAAGAAACTTTATTGCTGTTAACTTTGCTTTTATATCTCATGGCTTGTTGGTAGCCATTAAAAACTAGGTAGATAAAAATGACATCAAATTTTATAGATTACGTAAAAATTAACCTTAAATCTGGTAATGGAGGAAGGGGATTTACGCATTTCAGGAGAGAAAAGTTCGTAGATAAAGGTGGACCGGATGGAGGCGATGGAGGTCGTGGCGGACATGTGATTCTGCGAGGGAATAAGCAATTTTGGACTTTAATACATCTTAAATATCAGAAACATATTAAAGCTGACCATGGTGAAACCGGTGGAAAAAGCCGTAGTACAGGGAAAAGGGGTAAAGATGTAATCCTAGATGTGCCTTTGGGTACAATAGCACGTAATGCCGAGACCCAAGAGCGTTTGGCGGAGATCGTAGAGGATGGTCAGGAAGTGGTTTTGGTACCGGGAGGTATGGGTGGTTTAGGGAACTATCACTTTAAGACTAGTACTAACCAAGCTCCGGACTATTCGCAGCCAGGGATTGGAGGGCAAGAAATTTGGGCTATATTAGAACTTAAATTGTTAGCTGATGTGGGGTTAGTAGGTTTTCCAAATGCTGGTAAGTCTACCTTACTGTCGGCAGTTTCTGCCGCTAAACCTGAAATTGCAGATTATCCCTTTACGACTTTGGTGCCAAATCTAGGGGTAGTGAAATACAGGGACTTTCAGTCGTTTGTTATGGCTGATATTCCCGGGATTATCGAAGGAGCCTCAGAAGGAAAAGGTCTGGGTCTAAGATTTTTAAGACATATAGAAAGAAATAGTAACCTTTTGTTTCTGGTGGATGCTACAGCAAAAGACCCGGGTAAAGAATATAGGACGCTGCTCTCCGAATTGGAAAAGTACAATCCAGAGCTTTTGGACAAGAATCGTCTTCTGGCACTTTCTAAAGCCGATATGATTTCTGAGGCAGATAAGAAGAAAGTCATTAAAAAACTTCCAGTGGGTATTCCATACGTGTTTATTTCTGCACAGACCGGGCAGGGAATTTCAGAATTGAAAGACTTGATATGGGAGAACTTGAATGAGGGACAAGAAGCGTAGTTTATCTCTGTAAATAATGAAAAACCGTCAGTTAAAGAAAAAAAACTGACGGTTTTTTTCTTTATTGGTTGAACTTTTTTTTCGAAAAATCTTTCACCCTTTTTGTATGGAGTAATTTATTTAGAATTATTTCAAACAATTGCTTCTAACGGTATTATAACGGCTGATTTGTTTTTTTTCTGTGTAGGGGATTGTATTTTTGTTTGTTAAAAAATGAACGGATGAATACAAGTGTGCCTCAGGATTATTTGCCACTTTTAATACAATTTGGACTTGCATTGGGCTTTGTGGTGATGACTTTGGTAGTTACGCACCTTCTTGGGCCAAATCTAAAAAGTAAGAGGAAAGACTCACCTTTTGAGTGTGGTGTAGAAAGTGTTGGTGATGCTCGTATGCCTCTTAATGTGAGGTATTTCCTGACAGCTATTTTATTCGTTTTGTTTGACGTGGAAGTGATCTTCATGTATCCTTGGGCTGTGAAAGTAAAAGAGTTAGGCTGGGAGGCATTTTATGCCATGCTTATCTTTTTAGGATTCTTTATGGCCGGGTTTTATTATGAGGTTAAGAAAGGTGTATTAGACTGGGAAAAAGAATAATTATGAGTTCTGTAAAAATGGTGGAAGCCCCCGAAGGATATGAGGGACAAGGTTTTTTCGCAACTTCATTTGATAAAATTATTGGTCTAGCAAGGGGTAACTCTTTGTGGCCTTTGCCGTTTGCTACATCATGCTGCGGTATAGAATTTATGGCAACCATGGCTCCGCACTATGACCTATCTAGGTTTGGATCCGAAAGGCTAAGTTACTCTCCAAGACAGTCTGATGTACTTATGGTTATGGGTACAATTTCAAAGAAGATGGCTCCGATAGTTAAACAGGTGTATTCGCAAATGGCCGAGCCTAAGTGGGTAATGGCTGTTGGTGCTTGTGCTGCTTCTGGAGGTGTATTTGATACCTATTCTGTTTTGCAAGGAATAGACAGGGTCATACCTGTAGATGTGTACGTGCCAGGCTGCCCTCCAAGACCAGAACAGATATTAGAAGGAATTATGCAAGTACAAGAATTGGCTAAGTCTGAGTCCTTACGTAGACGTTACACTCCTGAATATAAAGCTTTATTAGAATCCTATAAACTAGAAGTTGAAGATGGTAGATAATCAACGCCTTGTAGAGGAGATAGGTGGGCAGTTTGGGGAGAAGGTATCCCATTTTGAAGAGCATCACGGATTACTCCATTTTGCTACTTCTGCAGGAGATTTACTAGAGGTAGTAAAATACTTGAATAACCATCCTGTTTTGAAATTTAATTTCCTGACGGATATAACAGGTATTCATTTTCCAGATAATGAGGGAGCGGAGTTTTGCTCTACTTATTTGCTACATAGTTGGGAAAACAGGATTAGGGTAAGGATTAAAGTTTTCTTGCCAAAAGATAAACCAGAAGTGCCATCTCTAACGCCACTTTTTAAAGGAGCTAACTGGATGGAACGTGAGGCCTTTGATTTCTTTGGGATTATCTATACAGGACATCCTAACCTTATGAGGATTCTTAATATGGAAGATATGGACTATCACCCAATGAGGAAAGAATATGCGTTGGAAGATCCTACACGTAGAGATAAAATAGATGATTTGTTTGGACGATGACAGAGAATAAGATACTTGTAGCCAAAACGCTGGAAGAGGCTCTTGCCTTGAACATCCCTATGGAGGTGGAAAATCACTACACCACTCTAAATCTAGGGCCAACGCACCCCGCAACGCACGGGATTTTTCAGAACATCCTTACTATGGATGGAGAGAAGATTGTGTCGAGTGAAATGACAGTAGGGTATATCCACAGAGCATTTGAGAAAATTGCAGAAAGGAGACCTTTTTATCAAATCACAACTCTTACAGACCGTATGAACTACTGTTCTGCTCCTATAAACAATATGGGATGGCACATGACAGTAGAAAAACTTCTAGGTGTAGAAGTTCCTAAGCGTGCCCAATACATTAGGGTAATTATGATGGAACTTGCTCGTATTGCAGATCACCTTATCTGCTCGTCTGTAATGGGTGTAGATACGGGAGCCTTGTCTGTTTTCTTGTATGTAATGCAAGAAAGGGAGAAGATATACGAGATTTACGAAGAAATGTGTGGAGCACGCCTTACAACTAATATGGGTAGGGTAGGTGGTATGGAGCGTGATTTATCTCCTACGGCCATCAAAAAAATAAAAGATTTAATTTACGGTTCATTGCCTAAGGCTTTTGCCGAATTTGAGAAACTGCTAGACAGAAACAGGATTTTTAGAGATAGAACCATTAATGTAGGGCCTGTAAGTCAGGAAATGGCTATGAACTACGGTTTTACAGGACCAAACTTAAGAGCCACCGGGATTGACTATGACGTAAGGGTGATAGAGCCATACTCGTCGTATGAGGATTTTGATTTTGAAATTCCTGTGGGCCACAATGGAGATACTTTTGACCGATTCAGAGTGCGTAATGCCGAGGTTTGGGAGAGTATTAAAATTGTTAAGCAAGCATTGGAAAACCTACCTGAGGGACCATATTACGCAAACGAAAATCATTATTATCTCCCTCCAAAGCAAGCCGTTTATGGTAATATGGAGGCTCTAATATATCATTTCAAGATTATTATGGGGGAAATAGATGCTCCTGTAGGTGAGGTATACCACGCTGTAGAAGGAGGAAACGGAGAAGTTGGTTTCCACTTAATAAGTGATGGCGGCAGGGCTCCTTATAGATTGCATTTCCGCAGGCCATGTTTTATATATTACCAGGCATTTAGCGAAATGATAAAAGGAGGTACAGTTTCTGAGGCTGTTCCTATTTTGAGTAGCTTAAATGTTATTGCTGGAGAATTAGACGCTTAGTAAAAAGATGACAATATTTACAGAGGAAAGATTAGAGCAGGCAAAAGAGATTATAGCCCGCTATCCTGAAGGAAAACAAAAGTCAGCACTTTTGCCTCTTTTGCACTTAGTGCAGGAGCAGCATGGCTGGGTAAGTGCCAAGTCTATGGACTATGTGGCAGAACTACTAAGCATACAGGCTGTGGAGGTGTATGAGGTAGCTACTTTTTATACAATGTTCCATCTGGAGCCTGTAGGTAAGCATGTGATAGAATATTGTAGAACCGGCCCTTGCTGTACAATGGGAGCGGAGGACGTATATGATCACCTCAAAAACAGATTAGGTGTTGAGTCAAACCAAACTACATCGGATGGGATGTTTACCCTTAAAGAGGTAGAATGTTTGGCGGCATGTGGCTGGGGACCTTGTTTCCAGATTAGGGAGAAGTTTTATATGCATTTAGACAATGCAAAGGTGGACGAAATCATTGACGAACTGAGTAAATAGACTATGGCCCAGAGAGTAAAGATATTAACAGAACACGCAGATAAGCCAGGTATAGAGACCTTTGAGGTTTATAGAAAACACGGTGGATATACTGGTTTAGAAAAGGCTTTGAAGACCATGACGCCAGACGAAGTGGTAGAAGAAGTGAAAAAGTCAGGTGTGAGAGGAAGAGGAGGTGCTGGTTTCCCGATGGGTATGAAATGGAGTTTTTTGGCAAAACCAGAAGGTGTGCCAAGATACTTGGTTTGTAATGCAGATGAGTCTGAGCCGGGCACGTTTAAAGACCATTATTTAATGAAGAATATTCCCCACATTTTAATTGAGGGGATGATTATATCTAGTTTTGCTTTAGGTGCCAATAAGTCATTTATATATGTGCGTGGTGAGCTAATGTACGTAATACGTATTTTAGAAAAAGCCATAGCAGAGGCTAAAGCAGCAGGATTTTTAGGTAAAAATATTTTGGGTACAGGTTATGATCTGGAGCTTGTAGTGCAGCCGGGTGGTGGTGCCTATATCTGTGGTGAAGAAACTGCTTTACTGGAATCTCTTGAAGGAAAGAGAGGAAACCCAAGAAATAAGCCGCCTTTTCCTGCGGTTAAAGGACTTTACCAATGCCCAACTGTGGTAAACAATGTAGAGTCTATTGCAAATACGCCTTGGATTGTGAATAACGGTGGAGATGCGTATGCGGCTATCGGGATTGGCAGAAGTACAGGAACTAAGCTTATTTCGGCTTCTGGTCATATTAAGAACCCGGGTGTGTATGAGATTGAATTAGGACTTCCGGTACAGGAATTTATTTATTCTGATGAGTTTTTGGGTGGGATTAGAGACGGACACAGACTGAAAGCTGTAGTAGCAGGAGGTTCTTCTGTGCCTATTTTACCGGCTCACTTACTACTTAAGACAGCTACTGGCGAAGATAGGTTGATGTCTTATGAGTCCTTGTCTGATGGTGGTTTTGCTACTGGTACAATGATGGGATCCGGAGGTTTTATAGCTATGGACGAAACCACTTGTATTGTTCGTAATACATGGAATTTCTCGCGGTTTTATCATCATGAGTCATGCGGACAGTGTTCGCCATGTAGAGAAGGGACAGGTTGGTTAGAAAAAGTACTACACAGGATAGAGTATGGTCACGGTAATGAAAGAGATATTGATTTGCTTGTAGATGTTGCAAAAAGGATAGAAGGTAACACCATCTGTCCGCTAGGTGACGCTGCGGCATGGCCAGTAGGTAGTGCTATTAGGCATTTTAGGGAAGAATTTGAATGGCATGTTAAGAATCCAGCAGAAGCCACTAAGAAAGGTGCTGTTTTTATGCCAAATGAAGTATTAGTTTAAAAAGATTGAGTTATGGATGCTCCCCAAATGATAAAAGTAACCATTGACGGTAGAGAGGTGCAAGTGCCAGTAGGAACTACCATTATGGAAGCGGCCCGACAAATAGGGCCCGAGGTGGCACCGCCTGCTATGTGCTATTATAAGCCGTTGGAAGGTTCAGGAGGAAAATGTAGGGCTTGTTTGGTGAAAGTAACCCAAGGGTCTGAGAAAGATCCAAGACCTATGCCAAAGTTAGTGGCGTCGTGCATAACGGGGGCACAGGACGGTATGGTGGTGGAAAACTTTACTAGTCCAGAGGTAGTAGATGCCCGTAAAGGAATTGTAGAGTTTTTATTGATAAACCATCCATTAGATTGTCCGGTTTGTGATCAGGCAGGGGAATGTCATTTGCAAGACTTTGCGTTTGAAAACGGGCTAGCCACCACAAGATTCGAAGAAGAAAGAAGGACTTTCGAAAAAGAGGATATTGGCGATAAGATACAGTTGCACATGAACCGTTGTGTACTTTGCTATCGCTGTGTATATACTGCAAACCAAATTACAAATGAGCGTGTTCATGGTGTGATGTATCGCGGAGATCATTCTGAAATCAGTACATATATTACTAAAGCTATAGATAACGATTTCTCTGGTAATGTAATAGACGTTTGTCCTGTAGGTGCATTAACAGATAAGACATATCGTTTCAAAAGCCGTGTTTGGTTCTCTAAGCCAGTAGATGCACACAGAGATTGCGACCATGAGAATTGTAAGGGGGAAGTTAACCTATGGTATAAAGGAGATGAAGTGATACGCGTTACTGCTCGTAAGAACCAATGGGGAGAGGTAGAAAGTTTTATTTGCAATACATGTAGGTTTGATAAGAAAGAGACCTCTGACTGGGTTATAGAAGGACCTACCAAAGTGAAGCGTGCCTCTGTAATTTCGGCCAACAAGTACACTGGAAATACGGTCAAGAAGACAGAGTTTGGTTTGAATCATGCCGCACATAATTTTAAGCAAATAGGAGACGCTAGACCTTACGACAAGAACTTAAAGGAAATTAAGCAATCGGAGGATTACAAAGCTCTGATGGAGAAAAATGATGCTTACTTTTCTAAAAAATAGTTAACGAATGGATTCAATTTTATTAATAAAAGGAATTATCATCTTAGTGATTTTCGCACTAAGCTTAGGAATAGCTGCTTATGAGACTTACTTTGAGCGTGTAGTGGCTGCCTGGATTCAAGATAGGGTAGGACCAGATAGGGCTGGATGGCATGGTATGTTCCAGCCTTTGGCAGATGCGGGAAAGCTTTTCTTTAAAGAAGATTTTATTCCTGCCATGGCAGACAAGTGGCTCTTTATCATAGGACCAGGTATAGCTATGTTTACTTCCTTGTTAAGTAGTGCTGTGATTCCGTTTGGTGAGACGCTTAAGATAGGAGATTTATTAGTGCCTATACAAGGGATGGATGTTAACATCGGTGTTTTGTATGTGTTTGGTATTGTGGCTCTTGGTGTTTACGGGATTTTGATTGGTGGCTGGGCTTCTAACAATAAGTACTCACTTTATGGTGCTTTAAGAGCGGCCTCGCAAAATATCTCTTATGAATTGGCACTTGGCGTATGTCTGGTGGCGATTATTGTGGTTACGGGTTCATTGTCACTAAGAGAGATAGTAGATCAGCAGCACGGGATAAACTGGAATATATTTTATCAGCCTGTCGGTTTTATTCTTTTTATGACCTGTTCATTGGCAGAGTTAAACAGGGTTCCTTTTGACTTACCGGAGACAGAAAGTGAATTGGTTACAGGATATTTGACGGAATTTGGCTCTATGAAAATGGGCTTGTTTATGTTTGGCGAATATGTGAACATGTTTGTGTCTTCTGCTATTATTGCTTGTTTATATTTTGGAGGATATAACTATCCTGGTATGGACGCGGTGAGAGAATGGATGGTAGGTGCTATGGGAGATGTTACAGGCCATAACGTGGCTACCCTATTAGGAACGGGAATTTTCTTCTTGAAGATATTTTTCTTCATATTTGTGATTATGTGGATTCGTTGGACACTTCCTCGTTTCAGATATGACCAGTTAATGAAGTTGGGTTGGCAGTGGATGTTACCTTTGGCCGTGGTAAACCTTTTGGTTATGACAGTGGCTACACTATCGGGATATCCACTTTTAGTAAGTTGGATTGGTATGGGAGCGTTTTTGCTTGTGTACTATGGAGGAAGGACGATTTACGAAAAAAGAACAAATTAAGAGGTTATGCAACTTACCAATAGAGCGAAACAAACAGATAAATCTGATTTAAGCGTAATAGAAAAAACGTACCTTCCAGGTGTGTTTAGTGGTATGACTATTACCTTAAAGCACTTTTTTAAGAAGAAGCCAACCATACGGTATCCAGAGCAAAAGAGGTATTTAGGTCCTGTTTTTAGAGGACACCATATTCTAAAGCGTGACGAACAAGGACGTGAAAGGTGTACAGCTTGTGGGCTTTGTGCTGTTGCCTGCCCAGCAGAAGCTATTTCTATGGTAGCTGCGGAACGTGTGAAGGGAGAGGAACATCTGTACAGAGAAGAGAAATATGCTGCTAATTATGAGATAAATATGCTCAGGTGTATTTTTTGTGGACTATGCGAGGAGGCTTGTCCTAAACAAGCGATATATTTGCGTCATGATGAGTTTGTACCTGTATTTACAGATAGAGACCAGGTTGTTTATGGGAAGGACCAGTTGGTAGAAGATATGAACAACCGCTATAACAGAGAAGCTTGGACAAAGGAGGAGACGGCTAAGCTGTGGGAAAAACAAAAAGTATAAGAAGATGTTAGAAACTATAAAAAGCGTAACGGGAGTTGAAATAGCATATAATTTATTTGCTACACTTGTATTGGTAGGTGCTTTAGGAACAATATTGTCTAAAAAACCAATGCATAGTGTCATGTTCCTGATACTTACTTTCTTTTCGCTTTCAGGAATTTATGTTTTGCTTAATGCACAATTTGTGGCAGTGGTGAACATTATTGTGTATGCAGGAGCCATTATGGTTCTTTTCTTATTTGTGCTCATGTTCCTGAATTTAAGGCAAGATTCTAATTTCTTGGCTAATAAGTCTATGCTTTTGGCGGCAGTAATTTCTGGTGGATCACTTGCATTACTTCTGGTAGCAGTTTTAAGAAAGGCACAATTAAGACCTGTAAATCCGGAGACATTTAAGAGTGACACGGGTTTGATAGAGAACTTAGGAACAGTCTTGTTTAAAGAGTATCTTTTGGCCTTTGAGCTGGTTTCAGTACTGTTTCTAGTGGCTACAGTAGGTGCAATCCTTCTTGGTAAAAGAGAGAAAGGAGAGAACCATTTTTAAGTTTATGTTAGCTGCTATTATTTAGAGCTAATTATGTGGTTTGTTTTTTGAATACTAAGTTTGATAGAAAAAGAGCCTCGGGCTCTTTTTTATTTTATAAGAAGCGTACCCAGATAGAGAATAGTCAAACCTAGAATCAGGCTTGCCAAAACATATACTGCTGCAATGGTAAACTGTTGGTTTTGTACTAAGGTCAGAGTTTCTCCTGAAAAGGCCGAGAACGTGGTGAATCCACCACAAAAGCCTGTGGTTAAAAAAAATCTTACATTGTTGCTGGTTAAGCCTGTTTTTTGGAAATAGCCTATTAAAAGGCCAAAAATGAGACAGCCCACGATATTTACGACAAATGTACCGTATGGAAAACTTGTCGAGTCTTTGGATGGTAGCAATGTCGAAATTCCATAGCGTAGCATACTTCCCAGTGCCCCACCAAGACCCACAAGTAAATATGGCTGGAACATTAGTTCTTAAATTGGTCTATTATCCTTTGGAGGGTTTTTAATGTTTCCAGATTACTAAAGAAATCGTATATCTGCACGTGTTTGTCATAATCCAGTAGCAAGCCTTCTTGTAAGAACTTATAAGCAAGATTAAGCTTTCCGTCATAAAGTAGATATACTGCTGCACGATAATATAAGTCGGCATCTTCAGGGAGCTCTTCTAGTCCATCAGAAATTATTTCGTAAGCACGGGTGTACATTTCGGCTTCAAAATACATCATAGACCAATTTAACCAAATATCGGGATTAATAGGGTCCAATTCGCAGGCTTGTACATACGCCTCCTCTGCTGATACAGTGTTTCCTAGTTTAGACTCATTATCGGCTAGTAATAGCCAATATTCGGCATTTAGGTCATTGTTTTTTATTGCCTTTTTAATAAAATGGATAGACTCTATATAGCGTTCTTGCTCAAAAAGCACTAAAGCCATGCCATACCATGCGTCATCCCAAAAGGGGTCTAGTTCTGTGGCAGTTTTATAGTATTTAAATGCTTCTGTGTATTCCTCAAGTTTCTCGTGTGCATTACCTAAATAAGTAAGGGTTTCTGCGGTTTGTGCTTCTAGTTCTAGCGTATGTTTAAATGCTTCTACAGCTTTACTATATTCATCAAGGTTAAGGTACGATACTCCTAAGTTAAACCAAGAGCTTGCTGATTTTTCGTTTATAACTGTGGCGAATTCTAAAGCCTTTTTGGCGTCTTGATACTGATCCAGATTATTATAACTTTGGCCCAGTGCAAACCAAGCCAGATAATTGTATGGATCTGTGTCAGTTAAAGAACTGAAGTATTTTATTGCTTCGTTTCCTGCATTTTGCGTTTCGTAACAGAAAAGTAGTTCCAGATATGTGATTTCTATTTTAGGATTGATACTAAGAGACTTTTTAAAAGAGGCTATTGCAGTATCTAGTTTGCCTAAACTAGAGTTCGCCATTCCCAGTTGGAAGTAAACATTTTCTTTGTCCTCTGATTCATCAAGAATTGTTTCGAAGTACTCTATAGCTCTTTCGTACTCTCCTGAATAAATACAAACTACACCGCGGAAATACTGGATTTCTATGTCGGATGGGTAGAAAATGGCCGCTTGGTCTAAAATCTCTGTGGCTTCTGTAAGCTCAAACCAATTTATCAGGATTTGTACCTTGTTTAGCATCAAATCTAGTGAATTCGGATACATGAGGAGACCATATTTACAGGCTTTATGGGCTAGTTCGAAGTCCTCTTTGGATATGTAATAGTCTGATAGAGATTCGAATATTTCCTCACTGAAAGTAGGTGTTTCTTTCCTTTTAAGTAGGTTTTCGAACCTCGAAGCTACCTCTTCCATTGAGGTCTGGTTAAATTCATCAAAAGGTTCAAAACTAAATTCCTGGCTCATCTAATCTTACTTATTGTTATATAAATATACTTTATCCTAACTGAATGAACATTACTTTTTCTCTATTAATTCAGTACAAATCCTATCTAAGGACGTATCTAGCTCTGTAAAAGTGAAATCTAGCTGCTTTTTTATCTTATTATTTACCTGTAATATCTTTAGTTGAGCTGTCTTCGCAGTTTCTTTTGTAATGAGGGGAGCTTTACCTGTTAAGAATGATTTTATAGCTTCTAAACGCCAAATCAGACCTAAAACGGATGGGCCTACTTTTATCCTTGGTTTTTTCTTTTTAAATCTGTGAGCAATTTTTCCGAAAAATTCTTCGTAAGATATCATGCCTGCTGAAAGACAAAACCGTTCATCTTTTATGTCAGATTCTGTAAGCTGTATCATGGCTTTGGCCACATCCTGAACATCTACGTAGTTTAGGTAACCAGCTGTGTAGAATGGCTTTTCTTGATAAACGTACTTAAAAAGCTGGGTGCTGCTTTGGTTCCAGTCGCCACCTCCCAAGATAATGGACGGGTTTACTATGACCACGTCTAGCCCTTCTGCTGCTCCACGCCAAGCTTCACATTCTCCCAGATATTTGCTAATGGCATAATGAGAGTTGGTTTCTGATGAAACCCACTTTTGGTTTTCGTCTATTTCTACTTTATCCATCTTTCGCATTTTGCTAAGAGGAGGACGGCCAAATGCCGCTATAGAGCTTACATGACAAAGCTTTTTGATTTTATTCTCCAAACAGGCATTAACTACATTGGCTGTGCCTTCTACATTTACTTTGTACATGTTCTCCCTGTCTTTCGGGGCAAAGGAAACAGTAGCTGCCGCATGTATCACGTAATCAATGTCTTTTAAGTGTTCATGGAGACAAGTTACATCCAGGATATCTCCTTCCACATATTCTGTATTAGGAAGGGGAGAGGTAACCTTGGTACGTACTAATGCCCTTATGCTGTAGCCTTTGGCAATTAGCTGTTGGGCTACTTCATGTCCTAATAGTCCTGTTATTCCGGTAAGGAAGACTCTCATGCAATCTTTTTTTTACAAAAATACAAGTTTATCGCTTTGGGAAAGTGGGAATACAGAGATGCTTTATATTTTTGTGGGGAAGAGCTATGTAATATGAAGAAGATTTTAGGTTTTTTGGCTGCAGCGGCACTTTTGGGATTCTTTTGGTACCAAAATGGAAGTACTGGTGATGAAAAGAATCTAGGAGAAAGAGTAGATGGCATTCCTGCCAAAGTTTATGAGGTTTTGGAGCATATAGATAAATACGAAAAAGCACCGGAAGGCTATGTGGGTGGACGTCACTTTGGTAATTATGAGAAACTTCTGCCAATAAACGATAATAAGAACAACAAAAGAATAAAGTATAGAGAGTGGGATGTTAATCCGAAAGTGAAAGGGAAAAATAGAGGGGCTGAGCGTTTAGTAACAGGAAGTAATAAGTCAGCCTATTATACAAAAGATCATTATAATTCATTTAAACAAATAAGGTAATACAGAACAATGTACAATTTGGACATAGAAGAGAAAGATTCTCTTCCTGAAGGTTATGACATAGCCGTGATAGACTCTAAGAAATGCACGACCCTACGTGCTTTTTATGAAACCATGGCCAAGGTTTTTGAGTTTCCAGATTATTTCGGATTTAATATGGATTCGTTTGATGAAATGCTTAACGATTTATCGTGGATAGAAAACGATAAAATTGTTATGTATTTCGACAACTCGGAGTCCTTTTTGGTAGCCGAACGTAACGATACTAAAATTCTTACCCTACTGGATATTTTGGAGGCAACTTGCGAAGACTGGAAGTGGTTTGAAGGTGATGATGATATTCCGAAGAAAGAGCTTCTTATCCGTTTTTCACGTAGCGAAAGAATGGAAGTCATTTTGGAGGAACTGTATTGATAGTTGATAAATACATCCCTGTAAAATATTGGTAGGAACATACCTTATGGTGTGTTCCTACGTTTCGTTTTTAGAATTTAACTCTATAAGGAGTTCTACATATAAAATTAATCCTCATCTTCTAGGGTAAATATTTCTTCAACAGATTTACCGAAGTAGCGAGCAATTTTTAGTGCCAAAACAGTGGATGGAACGTACTTCCCTTTCTCCATGGCATTAATGGTTTGTCTGCTTACTGAGATAGCATTGGCCAGATCTTCCTGCGTGATGTCTTTTATGGCTCGTTGCACTTTAAGGTTATTTTGCATTCCGTGAGCGTTTAAATTTATTTTCCAGGTCATCAATCAGGTCTTGATAGTTTAGCCTGAGATGGAAGTCGAAAATGTACATCAGCAATACATTGAAGATACTAAATCCGAAGAATTTTAGAAAACTCGGTTCTGGAAGCCAAAAATACAAGAGCATAAGCAGAATGTAGTTATACAATACGGCATGTAGAAATGCACTTTTTCGTAGCTTTTTAATAAATTCATCTTCTATTTTTTCTTGGGAAAGAGCAATCACGAGCATTCCTCCTGTAAGTAGAATCCCTAGTGTGCTAAGCCAAATGGGTGTGTTTATGAAGAACGTTTTTGCTGCATAGCTCATTGATGATTGTCCGGGAGAGATTTGAAGTATTTCTTTCCAAGGTGCAAAAAACGCGATGCATATTACAAGGAGAAAGAAAAGGACAATTCCCGCTGATAATGTTATCCAACCAACGTTTTTGAACTTGTTATTTAGTAAATAGGATGTACTCATTTGGTTGTTTTCTTTAGAAGGTAGTGAAATCTAAGAATGAAGAAAGCAAGCGTGGTGAACATGTTATACATGAGGACGGTAAAGAAGTCTGTGCCGAAAATAAGAATGAAAGCGATAAATAGAATAAGGTAGTTGAGCAGAACTGCCCATTGAAAGGCAGATAATCTCAGGCTATTGATAAACTCGTCTTCTTGCTTTTCTCGTGAGAAAGCTACGATTAGGCCACCTGAAATAAATAAGCCGCCTATCAACGTAAATCCTAAGTTTACTTCACTAAACCCGAAAAAAGTTTGGGGACCCAAAGGTTCTTTGTTTACAACGGTGAAAAAGTTCAGTTCTAACCAAGGGACGCCTCCTTCCTTACTAAAAAGAATGATGATCCAAAGGACTATACTTGCCGCTAGAAGAGTCCAGCCAAGTTTTTTAAATTTATTAGGGAGGAGGAGAGTATTTTTCATCTAGAATAGAGAATTTGTATTTTGTTTCAAAAGTAAAGTGTATTTTTCTAAATGTAAAGTATTTTTTACATAAAGTTTTATATTCTTTACTTTTATGGTGTACACTTGAAAGAAAAAAAGAGGGGCTAACTAAATAAGCCCAAAATTTTAACCCGGATTATACATCAACTTATCTGAAGTATCAAAATGCTATTTTTTGTAAGCAGTAATACCTTCAAAACTATAATTTACTATGCTTTTCTCCGTATTTTACTTCTATTTTGTGATATTTCTTTTCGGTAAAAACATAATCTCACTTTAGAAGAAGGAAGCGTACAAAAAAAATAGGAACACGCCTTGAAGGGTGTTCCTATATGATATAAAAAATCAGATTCTAGCTGAAATCAATCTCCAAAACCCCAATCAATACCTTTTAATGTAGCCGGTACACCTTTCTCTATCCACGGTGCTGCTCGTTTTCCTTTTAGGTAATGGTCAAAGAATTGTAGTTGTCTTCTTTGAATATCTTTACGGTTTTGTCTTTGCACCAAATTATGAGCATCGCCATTGTAATTAAGCATCCAAACTGGTTTTTGTAATCTTCTTAGTGCTGTAAACATTTCTATTCCCTGGTACCAAGGCACCGCTCCGTCTTCATCGTTGTGCATAATTACTACAGGAGTTGTTACTTTCGGGAAGTGGAAAAGCGGAGAGTTTTCTATATAAAGCTCTGGTTTTTCCCAAAGAGTGGCTCCGATACGGCTTTGTGTACGCTCGTATTGGAACTGACGGTTCATACCCGTTTGCCAGCGAATTCCTCCATAAGCTGAGGTCATGTTTACCACAGGAGCACCACTCCAGGCTGCATCGTACATATTGGTAGCTGTGATAAGGTGTGCTACTTGGTAACCACCCCAACTCTGTCCCTGGATACCCAGTTTTCCTGCCCAAGAATTCTTTTTTAGTTCTGCCATACCAGAGTTAATATACTCTTCAGCAGATTTGCCAGGATAACCGATGTCATAACGAATATCTGGTGCAAGCACCACATAGCCATTACTTACAAAGAAGCTAATGTTTAAACGTGAAGGCGTAGGAGCAGGGGCTTGGTAACGGTAAAGTCCATCAGAAAGTAATTCATAGAAATAGGCTATCACCGGATACGTTTTGCTTGGGTCAAAATCCTCAGGTTTGTAAAGTATACCTTCGGCTGGTTTTCCGCTAGGAGTAGTCCATTTGAAGTGCTCAGCTGTACCCCAGTTGTAATACTTCTGCTGCGGATTGATGTCAGATACCTTTGTTTCGGCTTTGAAATCTTTGGAGACATATAAATCCGGAGAGTTTTGGTAGTTCTCTTTTGTATAAATGTAGGTGTTTCCTATTTGGCTTTCTTTGATTTGTGAATAAGCGTTTTCAGCCCAAAGAGCATCCCCTTTCTTCAAAGCCTGGAAGCCATTTTTCTTACTTACATTATCAAAAGCGGTTAGGATAAGATTTTGGCTTTCATCTATAATAGTGGGTTCCATACGGTTCTTTTTCTCTTTCCACTCTTGGTAGCGATAGGTTACTTTTTTATCACGACCGTTGGTAAGTTTAGTACTTCCACTTCCATCTAGGTTAAAAGACCAAATATCATATCTGTCATACAGGTATACTTTGCCATCTGCCCAGCCTGCTGATCCGTAAGAACCAGGCGTGTCAGGAGAGTCGTTTTCTTCGTCGGCAAAACTTACTTTTAAGTCCTTGTTTAGATGTACGGCTTTACCAGTGGCAATGTTGTAAGAATTCCAAGAGCCATTTTCTCTGTCGTACCAAAGCACATATTTGCCATCGTTGCTCAGGCTGGCGTTTCCACGGAGGTTTTCTTTAACTTTCTTACGTGAACCGTCTTTTGTACTTACTAAGTACAAATCTTGGAAACTTCCAGTTTGCCATTGGGTTTCTATCCTGCGGCCCACGTCTGTGGTGGCTAGAATATACTCGTTATCCATGTGAAATGTACCTCTGGTGTCAGGTAGGTTTTCATCTGCCAAGGGCACTACCCATTCTGGAGCAGAAGTATGAACTACTGACAGATAATTTTTGGCCAAATCCCTTCTTAGGTTTACTAATTGCTGAGTTTGTAGGTAGTCGTCCTGCCAATGCCAAATGTCTAGTTTTGCGTTTTCGAAGTCTACCAACGTGGTGTCTTTTACTCTAGGAATTGGAGCAATACCTAAAAAAAGTTTATCTCCGTTTTTGCTAAACTGCAAACGTCCGTCTCCACTTACATACCACTTTTCTGGAATACCCGATGTGGCAATATTTTTGGCTAGGCTTCCTTGGTTTTCTTGGTGGTAATACACTTTAAAATCCTTCAGAAGTGACTTTTCAGGACTTTTATCAGCAAGGAATGCAAACTGTTTTCCTGCATCGTCAAAAGTAAGTTCTTTGTAATCGCCTTTTCCTGTTAGTAAAGGGATAAGGGTTTTGGACGCGATGTGGTATTTGAAAACTCCTGCGGTATTACCAAGGCTGTCTTTCTCGTCTGCTTTCTTAGAAAATACCACGTATTGCCCCCATTTGTCCATTTGGTAACTATCTACGTTAATAAATGTGGTATCTACACCAGAGCCTAGTTTATACACAATCAGATTGGTAGTTGGTTTTTTAGATCTTGCTGCTGGAGTTTCTTTTTTGGCTGCCGTATCTTTTTTGGTTGTCGGCTTTTTCTTTTCAGGAACTTCGTCATACAGATAAGAAAGGAATTGGCTATTCTCTTCGGGTAGGAAATAAGATTTTACATTGGGGATTTTAATCCATGTTTTCTTCTCAAAATTGTAGATAGCCAAGGAATCTTTCGGCATTTCATCCCTTTTTTTCTTGTCAATTTTGGCTTGACGTAGATCTTTGTACAGCGGATTTACTGTAGTTACGAAGAAACGTTCATCAGAAGTGAATCTGGGATTGGACACCCGTGCTAAACTAAAAATAGTTTGGTTTTGGGCTGTTTTTAGAATCAGTTGGTTATCTCCTTCCTGTGGGGAAATTACGAAGTAGAACTTGTCTCCTTTTTGGGTAATTCCGGAGTTAGAGATGTTTTTCCAGCCGTCATACACGCTATGATTTAGGGGTGCTTTTTGGGCAAAAGCCTGTATCCCTATGAATAAGAGTAATAATATCTTCCGCATAAAATGAGTTTGGGTTAAAACTCTAAGGTACAAATATTTTAGCGGAACTTCTGTAAAAGGTAACGAAATGGAGGTTTGTGTAGATTAAAACCGAATTGTGGATTTGAGACAACTAATAGAGATTTCATATCCAGATCAAGCGAAATTGGCTTGGAAGGCTAGAGTTATGTCTGTTTTGTGGTCTTTAATGAGCGATAATGAGATTTGTCTAGTCGAACTTTCAGCTCTCTTCAGAGATAATGCTCAATCTCAAAGTAAACTTAGGCTAGACTAGACATTTCTTAATTATTTCCCGCTCTTTGTAGTTATTAGTATTGCCGATTCGAATTCGGGAAAGTTGTAAAGAGCTTTAAAGGAGTCACCTTTTAGTACAGTCAAAGCCTCAATATCATCGGGAGATACGCTATCTAAGTCAAAACCTTTATCTTTCGTTACTCCATTAAGGACGATAAGTACTTTAGATAAATCTGCTTTTTTCCGTTTCGAATTGTCTTCTAAAATAATGTTTCCCCGCGTGTTGTCTTTCCTATTGAAGAAAATAATATGACTTGTATTGGGAGTAATGGCATCTACTTTTAAGATATCGTCTTTTTTTATGTTAGGTAGCGTACCTGTAAACTCTTTTTGGGTGCCGTCCTTAAAAGTTACAACAGCCCTGAGCTCAGATTGAGTAGCGGCAAGTATAGGGTTTACTTCTTGTTTTTCCATAGCAGAGCGGCAAGAAAATGTGGCAACTGCTAGGGCAATAATGATGTAATAGCTTTTCATAATTTGTAATTGTTTAAGGTTAATTCAGCCCATTATTGAAAGAGTGGACTAAATGGAAATTTACTTTTTTGTTGTAATCAATATAACGCCATGCTCACCTGCTTTTCCATACAATGCACGGGAGGCTTCGTCTTTTAGAATGGTCATTACTTCAATATCATCATGGTTTAATTCCGTGAGGTCGTCTGCTACTGGCACACCATTTAATACTACTAAGGGGCTTTTGCCATTTTCCATTTTAAAACTGCCTCTTAGTTTAAAACTAAGTTTGTTTTGCTCTTTTGAGGGAGTTTTGCCTAGTTTAGTGTTAGATGATCCTAGTTTTGTGGTAATAAGTACTACACCATTTTCAGCAGCTTTGCCATATATAACTTTGGAAGCGTCATCTTTTAAAACAGTGATACTTTCTATCTCGTCGGGATTAAGATGTTGCATAGATCCCGCATCAAGTGCTTTTCCATCTACTATGAAAAGTGGGTTCGCGTTGATTGAACTGGTTCCTCTTACTATTACTTTGTTTGGCGTTCCTGTCCCATAGCCAATAACTTTTCCCTCTAATTTCTTGTCTTGTAATGGAACAATTACAGACGAATTGGAAGCACTCTTTTTAGACGTTACTACCACGGCCCCATTTTTTCCTTTCTCTCCGAACTTTTCTATTGCCGATGACTCTTTGTAAACCTCTAAGGTCTCAATGGTGTTTGCGTCCAGAGAATTAATGTTTGCGACTTCCTTGTCATCAAGTAGGAAATAGGGAGGTTTTTCTTCTTGGTTTGATAAAAAAAGTGAAGGTTTGTTGGAGCTTAATGAGCTATCTCCGCTATTGGCACCTTCAGTCTCTGTGTTCAGAATCAACTTTTGGTCTTCTAAAACGGATAATTGTGCATCTGTAATCTTATTAGAGGGAACTTCGTTTTTAGGATCCGTTTTTTCTTTTTGGCACGAAAAAGTAATAACACTCCCGAGGCCCAGAATTAATGGGGTAATGAGGAGGAAAGAAAATAACTTGTATCTCGCTGACTTACGTTTATTCATCATAACTATTCTGTTTTTAAGAGAGTTAAGATTGAAATTGTTGCTTAAGCCAGTAGACGGAAGCAGTGTAGCCACATGGAGTAAGCTGTATTGGTACATTTTTTTATCTATCCCGCCCTGTATAAGTTTCTGATCTGTGATATATTCCAGATTTTGTTTTATGTATAGGTTAAGAAACCAAACCAGTGGATTATACCAAGCCAGTGCTTTACAAAGCTGCCCAAGGATTACATCTATAGTATGGAGTTCTTTTACATGTACTTTCTCGTGGCCAATTATTTGATATAGTTGAGCATCGGAATGAGAGTTTTTGTGCAGGTAAATCCACTTCATAAAAGAAAATGGAGCAATGGGGCGGTTTACATTCTGAAATTCGTCATTACCAAACTTATCCTTTTTTGATGTCCTGTGGATTCTGCCCAATACAAATAGCTCCAAGAATATTTTCAGTAAAAAAGCTAAACCTACAAGTAGTAAGAAAGTGATGAGGTATGCTCCATAATCCACATTATTTTGTGGGGTAGATACAAAGGTACTTACCGGAAGTACAATATGTAGGCTACTGTTTTGTAAAGGGGTAACTGCTTGATAATTTTTGGCCAGAGGTACAAAAATGGCTGCAAGCATTCCCGCTAGAAAGTAGGCTCGTACCCAACGAAAGTGGGTGAGTTTCCTTAAGAAAAGGAAATAGCAGGATACTACCAGCGACAGGATTACATTAAATTCTATTAGAAATACACGAAGGTCAAGCGTTTCCATCTTCTATAAGTTTAATGATTTCCTTCAATTCATTTTCGTCTAGTTTTCTTTCTTTAGCAAAAAAGCTGACCATTTCTTTGTAAGACTTCCCGAAGTACTCGTCTACGAAAGAATTCATGAAAAGGCTTTTGTACTCT
The DNA here is from genome assembly GCA_964489955.1 of uncultured Lacihabitans sp. Taxonomy (GTDB): domain Bacteria; phylum Bacteroidota; class Bacteroidia; order Cytophagales; family Spirosomataceae; genus Leadbetterella. The sequence goes on from CAZBAV010000008.1 coordinate 49,540, forward strand.
TCTTGGGATATTATGGGTACATATTTGTTTGCATTGGCATACCTTTCTGGTTTTACGAAGTTCTTTTTCTCAAGATTTTTTACAGTGGATGCCAAAGTGGTATAGGGTACAGAGGTTTCTAACTGCTCCAGGATATCTTTTACAAAGCCGCCATTTATTTTCCAAATGGCTTGCATAGCTTCTTCTTCTTGTGCTGTAAGTTTCTCCATAAGTTACTTTTTTTTCGTAAATATACGAAAATTTCGTAATTGTGCAAATTGTAACATTCTTTTTTTGCTAGGAGTATGTATTCAAGGAGATTGGGTAGATGTATCGGCTGTTCGCTGGCTAGAAGATTACACTGTGTGCTAAGTCCTTTTGTTCGGTTTTTGCTTGATAGAAAGGATATACAGTTTTCATAGATCTGTTTTATTCTGCTACAATTCTCCTAAGTTCTTCAATAGTCACATCCATTTCTTTTTGTTGTTTTTTTTGTATTTTAGGACGGATGTAAAACCAGTTAAATGCTATCCAACTTAGTGTAAAGATGTAAGCCAATACTCCAAATAGAACGGGCATCATTTGGGTATACTCAAATAAATAAAGTAAAAAACCAAGTCCGAGAAATATAAAATACCAAGTCATAATACGACTCTGTAAGTACCGTTCCTGCTGTTGGATTTTTAGGAGTTGGTGTAGGTATTGATGGTTATTTACATTGTCAGGGTTTTTTAGTAAGAGTTTAATGCCTTTCAGGGAATTTACCATAAAAAGACCCATAGCCAAGAAGAAGAACACCATACCGATTTTGGTGGACATTAACTGTGGCTTTAAAAAGATCCAAATGCAGAATATGAAAATACTGGTAGCCAGAAAAGTAAGGTTTACCAATACCGTGTTTCTAAACTTTTTTTGTTTAAACTTTTTTGCTTTATGTATTATTTCTGCAGCATTTATGTTTGGCGAAGCCTGCTTCTGCCAAAGCGATTTTAATTTATCTTCCATGGAATTTCTTGGTCAGTTTTTCTTTAATTCTATGTATTTTTACACGTACATTCCCCTCAGATAAGCCGGTTATTTCAGCAATTTGGCTCTGTGGAGTTTCTTCCAGTTCAAGGGTTATGATAATTCTTTCTATTTCAGGCAGTGCAGCTATAAAGTCGTAGAGTTTTTGTATTTCGGGTTCAAAAGTGGCCTCGTCTTCTGTTTCTGATACTTCAGGTAATATAACTTTCTTGTTTTTTTGTATTTGGCGGAGACAAGCATTACTGGCAATGCGGTATATCCAGGTCCCTACAGAAGCCTCATTGCGGAAAGAGGGTAAGTTCTCCCAAACAGCCACAAAGATTTCCTGCATAAGGTCTTTGGCGGCCTCCGTATCATTAAGATAGCCCATGCAGAGGCGGTAAACCTTATCTTTATATTGATAATACAGGCTTTCGAAATCCACTATTTGAGCCATTGTTTAACCAAATTTAAGAACTTTTCTTGTTGGTCTATAAATACTCCATGTGAGCAGTCATCCAAAAGTTGGAAATCAAGCACACTGTTCTTTATAGTTTGGAGTTGTTCTGAGCCAAAAAGGCCGTCTTCTTTACCGTAAATACCATATAATTTAATGCTTTCTAAGTTCTTTATAGTGTTTCGTATATCTACATTGGTGTATTTTTCATTGTTTAGAAACCCCATAGTGGCCTTAAACATGGTTTTGTAGTTGGTTTTTACCAAAAAATCCTGATAAGCCTTCATCTCTGGAGAAGTCATGAAAAGACTCTGGAGTTCTTTTGCCTTATCCGACAGGTTCTTTGCGGTATATAAACCGTTGTTCATGGCCAGCATAAAGCAGCCCGAACTGTAATAGATAGAAGAGGTGTCTTGCTTGGTAACAAAATTGTATTGAGCCATGGCAGTACTGTCGTTCTTTGCTTCTATCATGGGTTTGGTTATCTTCAGAATGTTCTTAAAAGATTGTTGCAAAGCAACCGGACTTGCCACCAAAACAATGTCTTTTACCTTTTTAGGGTGTTTTTCTGCAAAAAGTGTAGCTACTATACCACCAAAACTGTGGCCAATAAGTGAAGCTTTGTCCAATTTGTGCTTCTGGTAAATGGATAAGAGGTCTGCAAAAGTTTCATTGTAGGTGAATTTTGCTGAATCGTTTTCTGTGCGACCTTCGCCACGCCTATCATAAAGTATAACGAAAAAGCCACCGTCTGCTAGTTTCTGGGCAGTGGTAAGTTCAAAGTCCAAGGTGCTGCCTCCCGGGCCGCCGTGTAAAAATATAATGGCTTGGTCTTTTTCATTCCCAAAGGTTTTAAGATAGAAATCTTGTGAGAATGCGGAGTTTGATGTAAGCAAGAGTAATAAAAGGAGATGTCTCATTTTTAATGTTTTTGCCTTTAGAGACAAAGTGGGAGTGAAATGTTACAGACTTTTGAAAAAAAATAAACACGTATCAGGAAATTAATAGGCTGTGGTTTACTGCTTCGCAAAAAGTAAACTTACATTTTCTTATCTTTGTAAAATTTTTGTATTTGAATGAAGGTATCGTATAAAAACCTAAAGAAGTTTATAGATTTTGGGCATTCTCCTGAAGAATTGGGGGCTTTGCTTACCTCTACTGGCTTAGAAGTAGAGGGGATAGATAAAGTAGAACCGGTAAAGGGCGGACTAGAAGGCCTGGTAATTGGAGAAGTAAAAACCTGTGAAAAGCACCCCGATGCCGATAAATTAAAAGTAACCAAAGTAGATGTAGGGGCTGGTGAGCTGCTTGATATAGTTTGTGGAGCACCTAATGTGGCAGCCGGACAAAAGGTGGTTGTGGCCTTGGTGGGTACTACTTTGTATCCTTCTGAAGGGGATTCTTTTACAATAAAAAAGTCTAAGATTCGTGGTGCAGTTTCTGAAGGAATGCTATGTGCAGAAGACGAAATTGGTCTTGGACAATCTCATGCCGGTATCATGGTTCTAGATACAGATTTACCCTTGGGAACCCCTGCTGCTAAATATTTTAATCTGGAATCGGATTATGTTTTCGAAATCGGTCTTACGCCTAACCGTGCCGACGCGGCATCTCATTATGGTGTAGCTCGTGACATTAAGGCTGTAACAGGATTGCCGCTTACTTTGCCTGATGTGAGTAGCTTCTCATTAGGTACAGCTAAATCTACAATCGCTCTTGAAGTAGAAGACGCCGAGGCTTGTCCAAGGTTTTGTGGTTTGGAAATTCAAGGTGTGGAGGTGAAGGAATCGCCAGAATGGTTAAAGACTTTCTTAATTACTCTTGGTTTAAATCCCATTAATAACTTAGTAGATATAACCAACTTTGTTTGTCATTTCTTGGGGCAACCCATGCATATTTTTGATGCAGACGAAATTGCTGGCCAGAAAGTAGTTGTAAAAAAGCCAGCGAAGGATACAGAAATAGAAACTCTTGATGGAACAAAGAGGAAATTCTCAGGTAACGACTTGGCCATTTGTAACGGAGAAAATCCAATGGCTATTGCCGGAGTATTTGGTGGGAAAAACTCGGGTGTGAAAGACAGCACTAAGAACGTCTTTTTGGAAGTGGCCTACTTTGATGCAGCCCATATCCGGAAGACTTCTACGTATTTTGGATTGAAGACGGATGCTTCTTTTCGTTATGAGCGTGGAACAGACCCTAATATGCCGCCATTTGCTATACAATTTGCGGCAAACCTGGTTTTGGAATTAGCAGGCGGAACTGTAGCAGATAAAATGTATGACATTTACCCGTCGCCCGTCCAGAATTTCGATTTCGATGTGAAATTGAAAAACATCAACCGTCTTATTGGAAAAGAAATAGGAGAGGAGAGGATTAAAGATATTCTTCAAAAACTAGACATTGAAATAAAGTCAGAAAACGAAGGTGTTTATTCAGTATCCGTGCCGCCATATAGGGTAGATGTAACCCGTGAAGCGGATGTAGTAGAGGAAATCCTGAGGATTTATGGATTTGAGAATGTAGAGCTTTCTGAAAACCTGAGTTCGGATTACCTATCAGATTTTCCGCTTATAGATGAGGAAACACTTCGTGTGCAGTTGTCAGAAGCTCTGGTGGGTATGGGTATGAACGAAATCCAAAGTTTGTCTATCGTTAATCCAAAGGAAAACGAGTGGTTGGGTTTATCAGATAAGTCGGTGAAATTACTTAATCCGTTGAGTGACGAGCTCTCTGAGATGAGGCAATCTTTGGTTTACTCTATGCTTAATTCGGTGGTGTATAATGTAAATCGCCGCCAGCGTGACCTTAAGTTCTTTGAGTTTGGGCGGGTGTACACCAAATCTGTAAATGAGGAGGGCAAAACGAAAGTTAAGGAAAGGAAAGTACTGGGTGTGGTGGTTACTGGTAAAGTTACGGCAGAGTCTTGGGCAAATAAGTCGGGCAATGTAGGTTACCAGCATATACATCAAGTAGTAAAATATATTTTGGATTTCCTTAAGATAAAGAATGTAGACTTGCAAGATAGTGGATCTCCGTACTTTGCTTATGGATTAGACTATTTGGTGAAAAGCAAAGCTCTAGTATCTCTTGGTTTGGTAGCAAACCAGCATCTGAAAAATGCAGATATTAAGCAGCCGGTGTATTACGCAGAGTTTGACTGGGACGCGTTGGTGAAAGCGTATAGCCCGGGCTTTAAGTATGTAGAGATCTCGAAGTTCCCAGAAGTGAGGAGAGACTTATCTTTGGTTTTAGGAGCTAATGTAAAGTTTGATACTATACAGAAATTGGCGTTTAAAACAGAACGTAAGTTATTGAAAGATGTAAACGTTTTTGATGTATACAAAGGAGATAAGCTGGAGAAAGACCAAAAGTCATACTCTATAAGTTTTACACTTCAGGATGCAGAAAAAACACTTACAGATCAGCAAATAGATAAGACTATGAGCAGGCTGATGGATGTTTTTGAGAAGGAAATAGAAGCAATCATCCGTAAATAGGAAGATGGAGGAGGACTTTAATAAGGAAAATGGCATGTTATTCTCGAAATTCGAGGAAGTAACAGGTCTTTTCCTTCAATTAAAGAGCCTCACGAAAAGCCAAAAGTCTCAGATAGATGGACTTAGTTATGACAAAGCCGCTCTGGAAGAAGAGGTAAGAAGACTTCGGAAAACAAATGGCCAGCTGAGGGAGAAATTAGGAATTTTGGAAAAGAATGTGAAGGAAGATTCTAGTTTAGTTCCCCAAAACTTTAAAATAAGAAATAAATTAGTTAAAATTGTATCCGATATTGAAGAAAGAGAGTCGGGAGAGGAGGTAGAGTTGAGAGAACTTATTGACTCCCTGATTGAAGAAATAGATATTTGTATAAGTCAACTGTCTGAATAATATATCCTAAATAAGTGCGGGATGGCTAGTAAAGATGTAAAAGTAGTTTATGAATTCATAGGTGAAATTACTCCGCTTATAATCCCAGACTATGAGGAAGCTTTATTTGTGGAAGCTAGAGGCCAGTTGCGTGAGAGATATGCTGCTTTACAAAAGCAATACGCCACATCCGCTACGAAAGAACAAGTTTTGATAGCGTTACTGGCCGAAGTGACAGTGGATGCCCTAAAACTCGAAAGAAGGTATAATAGCCTGAAAGAAGAGATTAACCAGCGGTTAGATACCATAAAAGAAGCACATACAGATTGATTTCCTCCAAATACACTTCTTCTTTTTTTGATATCAAGTGAAACACAAAGTTTCATTTTTTGTCCATAAAAAAGAGCATTAAAGATGTCAGATTATTTAATTATCATTGTAGGAGTTGTGGCAGGTGTTGCCATAGGCTTTTATATAGGCAATGTTTTGATGAAAAAGAACACTGCCAACCTGGAAGAAGAGGCCAACAAGAAAGCCGAGGATATTCTTAGAAATGCGAAAAGTAGTGCAGAAAACATCAAGAAAGATAAGATGTTAGAAGCCAAAGAGCATTTCTTGAAGCTTAAATCTACCTTCGACGACGAGTCTAACAACAAAAAAAACCAGATTATCCAGAACGAGCAGAAAGTGAAACAAATGCAGCAGCAGGTTTCGCAGCAAATAGAGCAAAACAAACGACTGGAAAACGAACTTAACCAGAAAACAACTAAGGTTGGCGAACAGCTGGAAATAGCAGGTAAGAAAAGGGAAGACGCAGAGAAACTGCATAAGCAGCAAGTAGACCAACTGGAGAAAATAGCTAACCTTACAGCAGACCAAGCCCGTAAAGAATTAGTAGATGCACTTAAGCAGGAAGCAGAAACCAAGGCATCTAGTTATATTAAGCAAACGATAGAAGAAGCCAAACTTTCAGCCACAAAAGAAGCCAAGAAAATTGTAATTGAAACTATACAGCGTACAGCTGCTGAACAAGCCATAGAGAACTGTGTGTCTGTGTTCAATATAGAAAGTGATGAGATAAAAGGTAAAATCATTGGACGTGAAGGGCGTAACATTCGTGCTTTGGAGGCAGCTACAGGTGTAGAAGTAATAGTTGATGATACACCAGAAGCTATTGTTATTTCTAGTTTTGACCCGGTAAGACGTGAGGTTGCTCGCTTGTCTATGCACCGTCTGGTACAGGATGGTCGTATCCACCCTGCCCGTATTGAGGAAGTGGTAAACAAGACACGAAAAGATATAGATAACGAAATCATAGAAATTGGTGAGCGTACGGTGATAGATCTAGGTATACATGGTTTACATCCTGAGCTAATTAAGATGGTAGGCCGTATGAGATTCCGTTCTTCGTATGGACAAAACCTATTGCAGCACTCAAGAGAAGTAGCTAAATTATGTGCGGCTATGGCATCGGAAATGGGCTTGAACGTTAAGTTTGCTAAGCGTGCAGGTTTACTACATGACATTGGTAAAGTGTTTAATGAGGAGTCTGAATTGCCGCATGCACTTATAGGTATGGAGCTGGCAAAAAAATATAAGGAACATCCGGAAGTTATAAACGCTATTGGAGCTCACCACGATGAGATAGAGATGACATCGATTATTTCGCCGATTGTACAGGTATGTGATGCTATATCTGGATCCAGACCTGGTGCTAGACGTGAGATGATGGAGTCTTATGCACGCAGGTTGCGTGATCTGGAGGATTTAGCACTGTCTTTTAAAGGAGTAGAGAAGTGTTATGCTATCCAGGCAGGTAGAGAGCTTCGGGTGATTGTAGACTCAGAAAATATTACAGATGACGAAGCGAATATGTTGTCATTCAATATATCACAAAAGATAGAAAAAGAGATGCAGTATCCGGGTCAGATTAAGGTCTGTGTGATACGAGAGATGCGAAGCGTAAACTACGCAAAGTAATCCCCGAAAGAGAAAGGCTGTTTGTTAAAAAGCAGCCTTTTTTTATGCAGTATTTTTTTCTAATTTTACTTCGTCAATGTTTTTTTAACCTTAACTAAAAATGATCTTCCACATGCGAATTAGCACTGCGTTAAAAGCCTTAATTCTGTCCCTTTTATTTCCCGTTTACCTTTTTGCACAATCTTCCGGAAATACACTTCCTTTAAAATCTACGTACCCTGTGTCTGCAGGAGATGATGTAGTACTTAAAGCGGCACATGTAATACCTACAGCCAATCAATATGAAGCGTTAAAGGAAGGATATATAGCCTTTATACATTTTGGGCCAAATTCTTTTACTCGCTTAGAATGGGGTAGTGGCATGGAGGATCCTAAAACTTTCGATTTACGTAACCTAGACACAGACCAGTGGTGCCGTTCAATGAAAGATGCAGGCATGAAAATGGTAATAATTACGGCAAAACATCACGATGGATTTGTACTTTGGAAGAGTCGTTATACAGAGCATGGGGTAATGTCCTCCTCCTATCAAGGAGATATAATTAAAGAGCTTTCGGCTTCGTGCCAAAAATACGGCTTGAAATTAGGTGTGTATCTTTCTCCTGCCGACTTGTTTCAAATAGAAAGTCCGACAGGACTATACGGTAATTTGAGCAAATATACAGAACGTTCTATACCAAGGGATGTTCCGGGACGCCCTTTTAAAAACCAAACCAAGTTTAAGTTTTTGGTAGATGACTATAATGAATATTTCTTAAACCAACTTTTCGAACTCCTTACAGAATATGGACCCATACATGAGGTGTGGTTTGACGGGGCCCATCCTAAAACCAAAGGCGGACAAAAGTATAACTATATCGCATGGAAAGAACTTATCAATAAACTTGCTCCTAAAGCGGTAGTTTTTGGTAAAGAAGACATACGGTGGTGCGGAAATGAGGACGGTGGTACACGAGAATCGGAGTGGAATGTGATTCCTTATAGTTTTAACCCGGATACGGCAAATTACTTCCCGGATTTAATGGGTAAGACGTTGGGCGAAAGAGCAGATCTGCCTAAAGGAAAATACTTACATTACCAACCTGCCGAAACCAATACTTCTATTCGTGAAGGATGGTTTTATAGGGATGACACCAACCAAAAAGTACGCAGTGCAGATGATGTGTTTGATATGTATGAACGAGCCGTAGGAGGCAATTCTATATTCTTGCTAAACATCCCACCAAACCGTGAAGGTAAATTTTCTGATAGGGATGTGGCTGCTTTAGCGGAATCAGGTAAGAGGATACGGGATACATATAATACAAATTTATTTACAGGAGCAAAAGGTAATGCAAAAGTCTTGGATGCAGACGCTAAGAGTTTTGTTTTATTAGACCAAAATGGAGGTAGCTTAGAGTTTACTACACCTAAGGCTGTTCGTATAAACCGCTTGGTTTTACAAGAAGCTATTACCTCGCATGGTGAGCGGGTAGAAGAACATGCTCTAGATGCGTGGCTTGGTGGTAAATGGGTAGAAGTAGCCGCAGCCACTAATATTGGATACAAAAGAATTTTGCGTTTTCCTGAGGTAGTTTCTAATAAGTTTAGGGTGAGAGTAACAAAAGCCCGATACTTCCCGGCTATAAGCACTGTTAGTGCCCATTATTATAAGCCGAAACCTCCTGTTTTAGAGGTTAAAGCAGACAAAGAAGGCTTGGTGTCTATAGCTCCAAAGCAACATGTTTTTAATTGGAATCCTCATGGTGAAAATGCATCAGCTAATATAAACAGCGGTGTAACCATACGCTACACAACCGACGGTTCTGTACCAAATGCAGAATCAAAAGTTTATGAGGGGCCTTTCCCTGCGGGAAAAGGTGTGATTAAAACCGCTGCTTTTGTTTCGGGATTGGTAGGGAGTGTTACTAGCGAACCGGTGGCTATTTCTAAGAAGGACTTCAAGGTAGTAGAAGCCAGCAGTGAAATGGGTAGATATAAGGCAGCTAATACTATCGATGCCAACAGCAGCTCTTTCTGGATGTCTGATACCACTCAGAATAACCCTTTTATCACCTTAGATTTAGGTAAGCAATACCGCTTGAAAGGTTTTGCTTATACTCCTCAGACGTATCATAGCAAAGGCATGTTAGATAAGGGAAATCTTCTGGGAAGTAAAGATGGTAAAGATTGGGTTGCTATTACGAATATACAACTCGGAAACCTCATAAATGACCCTTCTAAGCGTACAGTATTTTTTGAAAACCAAGATGCTTTTAGGTACATAAAAGTGCAGGGTGTTGGTAATAGCCTTTCTATAGCAGAACTGGACTTTTACGAAGAGTAAATGGAAAAGCATCTTTTTCTACTACTTATATATAATTATTAAAGGGTGCTCAACTAATTGGGCACCCTCTTTTTTGTTAAGAACATAGGAAGCAAAATTTGAGAAGCATAATGCTGTTTTAGGATTAGCCCCAAGCTAATATTTGCAAACGTATCCTCTTAATCCATTAACAGACCCAATAATTTTAACGTACAGACATCTCTTGTAGAACGCTTTTGTCGGTTTATTCGTCAAATACAATGTAAATATTCGATTTTCCATTGGTTTGCTCTTCTTCTATTGTACGTGCTACTTAGTATAAGTTGAAGTAAAAAAATAGCTCCCGCTGGTTAGAGGCAAAAAATACTGTCTAGACGGTATTTTAAAGGACAAAAGACTTTTTCACTTTTGTGAAGAAAAAATTGCTTTAGTCAATTTATTAAAAGAATTTTATACGTAAACCAAACCCTTCCATTATGAACGCTATTCGGATTCTCATAGCCGATGACCATCCCTTGGTGGCTGATAGCCTCTCCATGTTATTGGGTTCAAATCCAGGGTTTGAAGTGATAGGTACGGTTCACAACGGGCTTCAAGCATTAGACTTTGTACAAAAAAACGAAACAGATGTGTTGCTTGTAGACTATCATATGCCTATTTTTAACGGTATAGAGGTAATTTCTAGAGTAAAGGAACTCTCTCCAAGTGTAAAGACCATAATGCTTACCATGAACGAAGAAGCCAGCTTTATAAAGGAAAGTATACAGGTGGGAGTAGATGGCTATGTGATGAAGAGTGCCGATAAGCCGGAGTTGGTAAAAGCAATCAAAACAGTTTATGATGGCGAAAAGTACTTTGGAGCTAAAGTCATAAAGAAATTGGCAGAAATACCGGATGCCAACTCTCCAACCGGCAAAACAGAGTTAGAAAACATACAATCGCTTACTAAACGAGAAATAGAGATTGTGAGGTTAGTAGCGGAAGATCTAAGTAATATACAGATAGCCGAAAGGTTAAGTATAAGCCCTGCCACTGTAGAAACTCATCGCCGAAACCTTTTGAAAAAAATAGGTGTAAGTACGGCAGTGGGACTGGTTAAGTGGGGTGTGAAAAATGGAATTTTGGAAACTTTTTAAATTTAACAATAACTAAAAGGATTAAAAGATGGAATTATTTGCAGTTTATAATGGCGAACTCTCTGATTATCAAAATCATTTAACAGATTCTGAAAAAAACCAAACATATACAACTTTGACAGTTATTTTTGACAAAGATGTAAGAGAGGTCAAGGAAGATGAGATAGATAAGTTCGTATTAGCAGAAGTAAATATTGAAGATATCGAATTTATTAAACCATTGGACAACATTCGATTCGAAGATTCCGGTGGTATTTTTTATGAAGTTTTATTAAGTAGGGTAATCATTACGGACTTTTCTGAAACCTATCTTGTTTTGAAAACTAAAAATACTAAAGGCTCTTACGACTTTAAAGATAAAGTATCTGTTGACTCTTACAGATTAAAAAGAGAGGATGTGTTAGAATTATTACCTAACAATGATTTTCAACAAGTAAATTGTTCTTCTTCCAGAATCAGACCGCTTTGCAAGGACTAAAGAGTAATAATGCAAATACTATCAAAGTATTCTTTAATAAACTATCTGAATTATTTAAAGGTGAATAGAAAAAACATTCACCTTTATGGTTCTTTTGTTGAGTTACTAGATATTCACTTTAAGGAAATTTTGATTTATGACGTTTCTGATACCCGAAACATGGTATTTAGAATTGTTGTAGGATTAGATGTATACTATTTTAAGCAGTTTAGTTTTGGTGTAAAGGAAAAAAAGAATTTTTTCCTAATCGAAAAAAGACAAGCAGAAGAAAACAAGCTTCCTGAAGTTGTATTTATTGACTTAGAATATCAAATAATTATCTACAAGGATCTTACAAACTACCAAAACTGGGAAGTTTTATTTAGGAGATCATTAGGCAAAGCCAAGGAGAGGAGGAGGTACTTAAAGGTTTTGGCAGAGTACCTGAAAGAAATTCATAGAAAGTCAGTAGACGACACTAAATTAAGTGTTGTTTTTCAGGATTTTGAAATAATTTACGGACAAGAAGCTATTTATAAAGAATTGCCGAAGTTTCTTTGCTATATAGATAACTCGACATTTATTCATGGAGATATAAAGAAAGGGAATGTTTTTTTACAAGGTTCTGAGTTAAGGTGTATTGACTGGGAAATGTCGGGAGAAGGTGATTTGTATTTTGATTTAGCTAGGGCAATAAAACTTATTATGCTTAGCATTTCTGATAATTTTATTTTCGAGAGAGAGTTAACGCCGTCGAAATCAATGATACAACTCTCAATTGGTGATTTTATAGAATTCTATGACCCTACTTTAAACTTTGAAAAGCTTAATCTTTTTATGAAGTTTTCAAATATCAATCTTATGAAAAATGATTTTTATGAACGAAATATAGACATCCTATTACCTAAAAAATGAAATCAGATTTAGTAGAATTACTTAGTAAAATTGATGGCGTACTTTCTGATGACCAAATTAGCATAGAGGCATTTAAAGTCGCTCTAGAAAAAAGAACTAATCTGTGGGAAGACTTGTACAATACTTACATCGATTACAGGGTTTTACAATACCATCCGGACGAAACAATTGACAGTACAATTCCTGTAATTGTAAAATATAGTAAAAAAAGACTTTGGTTTCTAAATGATTTACTTGTTTCAACAAATCTTCGTGACTCCCAGGTTGTTGCTTTTAAGAATGGTATAAATATAGTAGTAGAAAAGGGCTCTTATTTAGAGGCTGGAAGAATAAGTAATGAAGATATATTGACTCAGGTTTCAAAAGATAAAAATCAATCATTAAAAAGTCTTGTTTATTTAGTAAACCCTACAAGATATAGCTCTAATGAAAATACAAGATTTATCTTTTATAATGGGGATTCAATTTTAAACAATACGGAGAGACAAGTAATTCGGTTCTATTTTCATTTGAGACCTGTGGCTTCAAACGTGAAAGAACTTATTAATGATCTCAGGAATAAATTAAATAGTCGACAAATCCCATTTACTTTTAAACTTCCTTTTGAACTTAAGGATTTTGGAAGAAGAGACACTTTAGTTCTGTATGTATATCAAAGCCATTTTTTTTTAATCTATGACATCATTAGAGATGTTCATGAAAAATATAGTGGAGAAAATGACATTATCATGAAAGGGATTCCCTTATTTACAAAGGAATTGTTTAGTGGGATTAGTCTTGCTGAAGATCCTATGACTCTCGAAAGTTTTGGAAAGTCTCGCTGTAAACTAGTTTGTGAAATTCTGGATGCCCAAACTAGTAAAACTGTCTCAATAGAACGTTGTTTGGCGATATTTCAGGAAAAAGGTTTTTCAAATGGACTTTTCAGAAGCCCATTTACCAATTTTGATTATAATTTTAAAGAGGTAAAGGCACATGAGAAAAATTCAACTTTTAGAGTACTTTCTTCAGGCTATTATGCATACGAGAATTATAACAAAATAGCATTACAATATAGTTTAGACTTACTTGAAAATGCTATGTGGGATTCAAATAATAATTTTTTTTGGGCTTCTTATGCTGAAAAAGAAGGCAGGGGTTTTTACGAAATTCTTAATGATGAAAATGAAGGTATTAAGATTTATTGGTTTTTATTTCAAGTTTTAAGAATAAAGAGAAATCGAACTTACTTCTCAAGCAATGTAATAAATGTTATTGAAAATAAGTTCTCTAAAATCTCATATGAGCCATCTCGTCTCAGGGAATTGTTACTTGATAATTCAAGAGAATTTCTGAAAACATTTCTTTTAGAAAAAAGTTCTTCTTTTACTAATTTCAATAAAGATTTTGAATCTTCGATCGAAAAACTCGTGACCCAATTTGAAAAAAGAGATATGGAAAATCTGTCCAAAAGCAAAAAGAGCTGGTATAAGTTTCTTAATGATCCTTTTCCTAGAATCAACTATGCGGATTTATATGCTGATAACATTAACTATGAATCCAAAGAAGCTAAAGAGATAGCAAAGGGTTTGTTTGTGTTAATAGATAAACAATATCCTATCCCAAATCAGTTTTCTAACTATGAGTATTGCCCAACTTTCATGGGGAGCTTAAAAATTGCAGAATGGATGTTATATACGTATTGTCCAACTTTGAACCTTAAAAAAAATATTCCACAGTAAAAAGTGCATTCCATTTATCATTACTTCCGATAACTAAATTGCCATTGATGTTTCTAAGACGTTCTCTTATGTTGGTGATTCCTTTTCCTTTTAAGTTCATTTTATCTAAACCAACGCCATCATCTCCAACTGCAATCATAGTTTTTTGCTGAGTACATGAAATTTTTAATAATGCATGTTTTGCCTCAGAATGTTTTAGAATATTATTTATCAACTCGAGAACAACAGAGTATAACTCAAGTTCTATCTTTTTACTCAGATTTTTACCACTATATTCTTCTATATCTAGTTTAATTCTTATGGAATTGTTTTCGTTTATTTCCAAAACTAGTTTTTTTATTGCTCCTATTAAGCCGTATTTCTCGAACTCAGCAGGTAGTAGATTATGCGAGATGTATCTAACTTCGTTATAAGCAGAGCTCATCATATTCTTAATGCTTAAGTATATTTTTTGCTCTTTTTCATTTAATATCTGTAAATCTAATGCTTCCAAACGCCATTTTAATGCTGATAATATAGCTCCTAAATTATCATGAAGTTCAGCTGCCACCCTTTTTCGTTCAATTGATTGTCCTTTATAAAGAGCTTCTATTATTTCATTGTTTTTCTGCTTAAGTTTAGTATTAGTTTCCATGAGCTCTTTTGTTCGCTCTGAAACTTTATCCTCTAATGTTTTATTCATCAGGTCTAAATTGAAAGCTTGGTTTTCAATCTCTATTTTCTGAAATTTGAGTTTTCTATTAACCCAAAATAGTATTATTCCCAAGATTAGAAAAATCGATAAAACCCCAAAAAGATAAACTCTATTCTTTTTTAAATTTTCAATTGAATTCTTATGATTCTTATTCTCGTATTCAAATTGTAAAGACTGGATTCTCTTTTCTGAATTTTCAGCAATTCTTAAATAATTAAGTTCGTGATACTTTTTAACATATTCCAATTCTTTACTTTTGTTATTTAATTCCTTATAAATTTTCATTGCAGGCTCTACTAAAACTAAAGCAAGATCATTATTACCTCCCATTTGATTAATAACATTTTGAGAGAGGTGTAAATTTTGCTCTGCCTTTACAATTTGCTTATTCTCAAAGTAAGCATCCGCAATAGTAGAATATATAATACTCCTATTGTATAAACTAAGATTAGGATTATTTATCAACTTATTGCATAAGTCTATTGCTACTTTAACTTGCTTATCCTTTAGTAGTGAAATAGCTAGATTTACTTCAAGACTTCCCAAATTAATTTCCTTTTCTTCATTGAGAGTAATCCCATATCTGAAAATTCGTATTGCTCTTTTATAATCTTTTGAATCGTGATAGACTAGTGCTAAGTTGTTTATTCCGGTTATATATTCTTCTTCGTTTTTAATTATTTTAAGGCTCTTCAATGATTCGTTATTTAATCTAATAGCTTTTTCAAAATCTCCTAACAACGAATAACAATCACCAAGACTTCGTTTGGTAAGAGCGACTTCATAAATTAAATTATGCTTTTCAAAAACAAACAATGCTTTATAGAAAAGATCAATCGCACTCATCAATTCATTTTTATAAAACTTGTATATGCCTAATTTGAAATTAATGTTTGCCTTCCCTTTTTCCCAGTCATGGTTTTCAGATAAATCATAAGCCTTTTGAAGTAAAATAGGAACAGAATCAGGGCTTAAAAAGTAATACTCGTCAGATAGCTCTAGTAGTCGGTTTACATTTGTTGTATCTTTTGAAAAACTAACATTTTCTTTACCAGAGTAAACATTCTTTGTTTTTTTTATAATTATGACAAGCCCCAACAAAAACGGGAAAATGAGAAATATGAGGTTTCTTACTCTTTGCTTATTAAACATACAAAGTTTATTTACGTGACGGGTAGTGAAAAATCAACACTTCAAACCTCAACTTCTCTCTTCTAAAAGTGATCTTACTTTTTTTCAAACATCTACGTTTATTTTTTAAGCTATCTATTTTATTAATCTGCCCAAATGAATTATGGGACAAGAAAAGAATGAGTAGACTCAGAAGGGTAAATATTCTCCAAGAAATCATAAAGTACTGTCTGGTATAGGGTAAAATAAAGTACTGTACAATTTACCTACATTTTTTTATTGGAGGCATATGAATGGCGATATTTTCGATCTATATAACCCATCCTTTTATTCTGTGTAGCTATACAAGAAGTATGCGATATCTTAAATGTATTGTTTGTGCGGTAGATATTTGAAAGAAATACGGCAAAATTGGTATCTGTATATACTACTACTAAACGGAAATTTGTACATGTCCCTCCAAAAAATATGACAAGATTAAATTAGGAATTTTGGGGGTATTGAGAAAACCGAGGCCTGCAAACACCAAAGCAAAACCCTATGTCGCTGGTTGGACAAACAGATAGTGAAGGAGCAAAGGAATCAGTAAAGGTGTCTCAGCTATAATAAACTTAAAGAAGCTACTTAATAATAAGGGGGCAGTTATAGAACGAAAAAAGACGTATCTCTTCAGATACGTCCTTTTTATTTAACTTTTGATATTCTTAGCTAGCTACTACAGCAGAAGCTGCTTTGCTTTCGGCTTTCTTCGCCTTTCTGTTTAAGCTGTCTACTACATAAGGAGCAGAAATAAATAGAGACGAGTATGTACCTACTATTACTCCGATAAACATACAGAAGATAAAGCCACGGATAGTTTCACCACCAAAGATTAACAGTACAAATAATACTATCAATGTAGCAAAACCAGTTACCGCAGTACGGCTAAGTGTACTGTTAAGGGCATTGTTGATAACCGTTTCAATTGACTCGGTTTTTCCACCTTTTTCGCTCATATACTCACGGATACGGTCATAGATTACAATGGTGTCATTTAGTGAATAACCCATTAATGTAAGTACCGCACCTATAAATGCTTGATCAATATCCAAAGAGAAAGGCAACAGACCGTTTAGGATAGAGAAAATACCTAGAATCACCAAAACGTCATGTACAAGTGCCAATACTGCACCCCATCCAAACGCTACATTACGGAAACGGATAAATATGTAAATGAACGTAAGTATGATGGCATAGATAACAGCTTTTACAGATGACCAAATGGTGTCTTGGGCTATATTTGCACCAACTTTCGAAGTAGATACCACCTCACCTTTATTACCGTCAACATTTGCAATAGCTTTGTTTAGTACTGCTTTTAGCTCATCATCAACGTTAAGTCCCGCATCATCAATTTTATAAGCTGATGTAATCTTAACTTTGTCAAATCCACCATATGTTTTTACCTCAACAGCAGAGCCCGGGAATACCTTTTCTACAGCATCGCGTACTTTATCTGTATTTACTGACTGGGCAAACTGGGCTTCGAAGGTACGTCCACCTTTAAAGTCAACTCCTAAGCTGAAACCTCTGAAAATGATAGAAGCAAGACCTACTAGGATAATTACGCCGGAAACAATGTAGAATCTCTTACGGTTTTTTATGAAATCTATATTGCTGTCACCGAATAATTTCTCTGTCCAAGCAGTACGGAAGTTGATAGTTTTTCCTTTTTTGATAAGGTTGTCAAATATCAATCTTGAAACGAAGATTGCACAGAATAAGGAAGTACCGATACCTATTAGTAGGGTAGTAGCAAAACCTTTAATCAAACCTGTTCCGAAAATAAATAAGATAACCCCCGTTATAACGGATGTAAGTTGGGAGTCAATGATAGACGGCATCGCATTTTTAAAACCTAATGGAATGGCAGAAGCAAAACTCTTACCCGAAGCAAGTTCTTCTTTTATACGTTCGTAAATTAGTACGTTAGCATCCACAGACATACCTACTGAAAGTACCATACCCGCAATACCAGGAAGAGTCATAGTAGCACCAAATGAGGCCATTATACCCAATAGAAGAACAAGGTTAACCAATAAGGCTAAGTTAGCAATCCATCCGGCACGGCTATAGTAAAGAAGTACAAAGATAAGTACACCAGCTAAACCAATCAAGGATGAAATAACTCCGGCACTAAATGCTTGTGAACCCACTGAGGCACCCACAACTGCTTCTTCTACTATAGTAGTAGGAGCAGGAAGTTTACCCGCTTTAAGTACGTTTGCTAAATCCTGTGCTTGCTCAATAGTGAAGTTACCCGAAATGCTAGAGTTACCACCACTGATTTCCTGGTTTACGTTTGGTGCAGAGTAAACATAATTATCTAGAATAATAGCTATACTACGTCCAACGTTCTTTCCTGTTAGTTCTTTCCATTTACGAGCTCCTACTGCGTTCATTTGCATAGAAACATCTGGCTTACCGGTCATTGGGTCGTAATCTTGCTTGGCGTTAGTAACCACTTCTCCAGTTAATGGAGCACTTCCGAAGTTCTTAACAGGGTAAACATCTACGATATCATCTGTGCCAGTAGCAAGTGTGTTAGTACTTACATCATACATAAAACGCATGTCTGCAGGGAAAATCCCTTGAGCATCTGGTCTCTTTAAGATAGCGTTTAGTCTTGTTGTATCTTTTGTTTTTACTGCCAGACCACCTGTTGGAGAAGGTACAAAAATGTTGGTTAATGAATTGGCTGCTCCTAGTGAATCTGTCTCTGGAGAATCTGCACGGGCTTGTAGTGCAGAAGCCAGTGAACTAGCACTTGTATCTGTAGATGCAGCTGCCGTAGTGCTTCCTTTTTTCGATTGGTTTTCGCCATCTATCTGTAAAAGTAATGCTGTAAAACGATCGAAGCTTGGTGCAATTTCATTTAGAGTGTATACTTCACAAAATTCTAATTTTGCAGAACCTGATAAAAGTTTCCTAACCCTTTCTGGGTTATCTATACCCGGTAACTCTACTTGTATCCTGTTTGTTCCTGGGATTTTAGAAAGGTTGGCGTTTGATACACCGAACTTATCTACCCTTGTTTGGATAACTTTGTAAGAACGGTCATATGCCTCACTTACTTCTTTTTTGATATAATCAATTACCTGGTTATCCGAAGAGCTAAGCGTGATTAAATCACGGTTTGAGCTGTTAGAGAAGATTGGAGCTAATTTCACATTTGGAGATGAAGCCTTCAACTCTTTAACAAACTGGTCTACAAAGTTTATAGAACTCTTAGCGGCCAAGTCTTTAGTTTTGTTGATAGCCTGTGTAACTTTAGGGTCTCTTGATCCACGAGCAAGAGATTTTATGATGTCACCAGGAGATACCTCCAGTATAACATGCATACCACCTTGTAAGTCAAGACCTAAACCTAATTCCTGTTTTGTTAAACTTTCTACTGTAGAACCAAGGAAAACTGGAGTTTTCCACAAAGAATCCAGGTAATATTGTTTTTTAGTAGGATCTACTTTGCCATCTATTGTGGCATAAACTTCTGCTTGTTTACGGATGTCGTTGGCCTTCCAAGTACGGGCCAGATAATATACACTCAGTGCTAAGAGTGCGATAAATAAAACTAAAATTCCACCTTTATTTTTCATAAAATATTGATAGTGAGATATCCTAACTTTCCCCAAAAAGATAAGAATGGTTTATTGCGTAGCTTGGGGGCTACGTATTATTTAATTCGGATTAATAAAAAAGATCAGGGTGCATTCGTGGCTATATGGTGCTCGAAGAGCTTAGCCAAATAGGTGTTTTCGGGAGTGCTGTTCCAATCGTAGAATAATTTTGGAAGTGCAAGGAAGAAAACAACTGTTGTTTCTTTGAAGAAAGAGCTTAAATCAGCAAAAGAGAAATCATAGTGGGGAACTACGGTCTCATGAGTAAGCTGCTTTAGTACTACCTCCTTTTCATCAGAAGCAGTATAGCTACTTGGCTCGCTTACAGTTTGGGCTGTCACTTGTGCTGTAAAAACACACAATAACATGAGCAAACTTAGTGTCCTTAATATGTAATCTTTAACTCTCATTTTCTTAAGCAGTTGCAAAAGTAGTGCTTAAATTGTAAATGAAAGCTAAGGAATAGGAAAAAAAGATAAAAAAGCAGGATTATGTCTCTAATCCTACTTTTCTTAGGTGCTTATTTTAAGCTAACTACATTGTTTTCTTGCATGTTCAAACCTCTTATAACCGCTTGGTAATCATTGGTGTTTACCTTGTTGGCAAAGTCTGCAGGTATAACTACCGCCCTAAAAACAAGTCCATTTCTAGAATTATTAGGTAAGGATGCTAAGTTAACATTACCGTTTAGAAATACACTGAAGTCATTGCGGGTAAAATCGAAGTTATAAATGTACGTGCCTCCAGTAGATGTAAAGTATGTCTGAGGTAATAGACGCCAAACATCTGTGCCATTGTCTACTTCGTGTAAGAAATACATCAAAATTTTATCAGATTCTTCAATTGGTTTATTGAAGTCAAAATATTGGCGGTAATTATTGGCTGCAGTTAAGTTTACATTGGTAACCTCAAAGACTTGGCCAAGGATATTAATGCCGGGTTGTCCTTCAGGGCCAGATATGCCTTGTGGACCCATTGGGCCTTCTGCACAACCCCAAAATAAGAAACTAAAAGAAACGACAGATAAAAGAAGCTTTTTCATGATTTTATAATGTTAATGATGCTTAGATGTATTTAGTGAAAAAAGGTTTGTTAATAAAATCCTAAATATCTCTTTAATGGAGATGTGCTAATTTGTAAAAAGGTTGCTTAATTAGCAAAAAAAACGAAAGATGTTATCCGACGAATATTTAGTGCTTACCTCAATAGGAGAGAGCCTTTTCAAAGACAAAGGTAGTAAGTTTTTTGGGTATGCTTATCCTGTAACTAGTGAAGAAGAGATAAAAAGGGTATTAGAAGAGATAAAAAGTGTCCACCCCAAGGCGAGGCATTTCTGTTACGCATACAGGTTGGGTGAGGAGGGTGAAATTTCCCGGGCGAACGATGATGGAGAGCCTTCTGGTTCTGCGGGTAAACCGATTCTTAATGTTATTTTATCTGCAGGTTTGTCATTTACTTTGATAGTTGTAGTTAGGTATTTCGGTGGTACGCTACTTGGCGTACCTGGTCTTATTAATGCCTATAAAAGCTCAGCAAAAGAAGCTCTTGAAGCTTCTGCTAAAGAAATCAGGACAAAAAACACTACACTTAAAATCTGGTATGGCTTTAATGATACCAATGTGGTGATGCAGCTAGTGAAAAAACTGGATTTAAGAGTTTTGGAACAGACATTTGATGAAAAGTGCGGTTTGGTATTAGAGGTGAGATTAGGACATGTAAACCTCATAAAGGAAGGATTGGTAGATTATTGGGAAGTGGAGGTGGTGGAGTAGAAATTGGTATTTTTTTTATATTTTTAATACGGATGTATTTGTTATTTAAAGTATAGTAAAAGGATGTCTTAGTTTTTTTTCTATTGTTTGTAAGGAAGTTATTTAGTATAAGGTCATTAAATGTATTTAACTATTGAATTGGTTTATTTTATTAATATAATATTTTGCTATTTTGTATTTTACATATTTTATATTTTGAGTATACTTTAAAATTCGAAATCTTGTACTCATTTGTGATTTTTTTGTAAAATTCGTTAAATTTTATATAAAAGCTTGATTTTCATATATGTGTTTAGGTCTATGTTACTATATCTTTAGCCGTAGTAACTTTTTTAACCTAATCAAAATTATGTATGAGAGTTAAGTTTTACTTTTATTTGTTCTTAGTGTTGTTGCCGCATTTTGTGTGGTCTCAAAATAGGACTATTACGGGAAGTATTAAGACTTCTTCTGATAGTTCACCATTGCCAGGAGTTAGTGTTTATGCCAAAGAACATCCCACCAAAGGTGTACTTAGTGACGGTAAGGGTAATTTTTCTTTGGATGTTCCATCCAATACAACATCTTTAGTATTTAGCTTTCTTGGGTTCGAAACTCAGCAGGTTACTCTGGGGACGTCCAGTGTAATTAATGTCCTTTTGGAAGAAGATCATACCGAGTTGTCTGAACTGGTAGTAACAGGTTATGGAACACAAAACCAAAGAGAAGTGTCAGGGTCCATTGCTACTGTTAAATCGAAGGATATTGGTTTGGTTCCCATCGGGTCTTTTGAGCAGTCATTACAAGGGCGTGCTCCAGGGATTTTAGTACAGGCAAACTCCGGCCAGCCGGGAGCAGCAGCTAACATACTCATTAGAGGTAAAGGCTCTGTTTTGGGGAGTAATGATCCTTTATTTCTTATGGATGGTGTAGAAATTACTTCGCAGGATTTTGCTACCCTGAATCCAAATGATTTTGAGAGTATTTCAATCCTCAAAGATGCTTCTTCTACCTCGCAATATGGTTCTCGTGGTGCAAATGGTGTAGTATTGATAACCTCTAAGCAGGGTAAGGCGGGGAAAACCAAAATAGATTACAATTTTCAGATAGGTTTTTCTTCTATTCCAACTAACAAGCTCAAGTTGATGAACTCCGAAGAGAAGTTACAATACGAAATGGAAAATGGTAACCCATATGGGTGGACAGAAGCAGAGTTGGCTGAGCTGCGTACAGTAAATGTTAACTGGGAGGATGTGTTTTTTAGACAAGGAACAACCAAGAACCATACGCTAAGTGCGTCTGGAGGATCTGGAAAAACAACATATTTTCTTTCAGGTTCTATTTTTGACCAAACAGGAACAGTGCAAAACACCGGCTTAAAAAGATATACCGGGCGGGCAAATGTTGCTAGTTCGGCAGGCGATTTTAGTTTTGGGCTTAACTCTACTTTTGGTGTTTCTGACCTTACCAATACTTCAGAGAATAACACCGGGATAGGTACGCCTTTGAACGCAATCAGGTGGACAAATCCATACGAAGGGCCTTATACTTCCACTGGGGAATACACGCAGATGGTTTCTGGTCAACCTAATGCCTTACAAGAGCTTCTTGAAAATACGAACTTACGGAAGCAGATTAAGGCTGTGGGTAATGTCTTTTTACAATACGATGCCCCATTTCTCAAGGGTCTGAAAGCTCGTACTTCCTGGGGTGGGGACTTCAGATCTAATGAGTCTTCGTCTTATGTTAATCCTACTACCTACTCTGGAGGATTCTCTACGGGTGGCCAAGGTAGTTATGGACGGGGCTATGGAAAGTATTTTAGATATACCGGAACTACATCTTTGCACTATTCTACTGGCCTTGGTAATAACCAGAATTTGAGTGTCTCTTTGTTTAATGAGATAATAAACAATAATTCTAATTCATTTTCTTTCACGGGCTATGGTTTGAGAGGGGCATTTGAAAATGAGTCTGGAATTACTCCGGGGAACTCTACTAATGGTTTTATACCTGCCGTTACAGGTACAGGTAGTGAAAACGCACTACTTTCGTATTTCACAGACATAAAATATAGTTTATCCAACAAATACTTTCTTGAACTTACAGGTAGACGTGATGGCTCCTCAAGATTTGGCGATAATCGTAAATGGGCAAATTTTGGTTCTATTGGTGCAAGCTGGATAGTGTCAGATGAAGAATTTTTTAGTGGTTTAAAATCGGCAATAAACCAACTTAAGTTTAAAGTAAGTTATGGCTCGGCCGGTAATCAGGCGGGAATAGACGATTTTCAGTCGCGTGAGCTATTTTCCAGAGCTGTGTATGCAGGAGCCGGAGGTTTGTACCAAAGCCAACTTGCAAATCCAGACTTGCAATGGGAACGGAAATCTACTTTTAATACTGGTATAGAATTAAGCACTTTGGATGGGCGTGTAAATGCTACTATTGAATATTACAATTCTATTACCTCAGATCTTTTCTTAAATAGACAATTGTCTAGAACTACAGGTTTCTCTTCTATTACATCAAATGTAGGAGAGCTGCAAAATAAGGGGGTAGAGTTTTTTATTGATGGAGACGTTATAAGGACCAAAGATTTTAGATGGGCTTTAAACGCTAGCTTAACATATAATAAGAACCAAGTAAGAAAACTTATAGGTGGCGAAACCGAAATTATCTCAGGCAATATCATCACACGGGTGGGAGAGCCTATGAATTCCTTTTATTTGGTGGAGTACGCAGGAGTGAATCCAGAGAACGGAAACCCCTTGTATGTAGATTTAGATGGAAACAAAACAGAAACCTATTCTCCTGATTTTCGCAAAATAGTGGGAACTGCAGAGGTACCATTCTTTGGCGGTTTTGGTTCGTCTTTAAGTTATAAAGGCCTTGCTGCAGATGTTTTCTTTTCATTTGTAAATGGGAGTTCAATATTTAATAATGACAGAGCCAATGTAGAAAACCCGGCATATTTGTGGGATAATTTGTCGGCAGATATGCTTACGTTTTGGAAGCAAAGCGGCGATATGACCCAGATTCCGAGACCTGGTGCTGTTTTCAGGAGTGCCACCACCCATTTTGTGGAGAGCGGAAATTTCTTAAGACTAAGAAATCTGAACGTCTCATATACTTTGCCAACTTCCCTTGTAAGTAAAGCGAAAATCGGTACAGTTAAGTTTTTTGCACAAGGACAAAACTTGTTTACATGGACGAAATTCCGCGGGTTTGACCCAGAAATGAGCAGGACTGCCTTGAGTGGAGCCCAATATCCGGCATTGAGGACAATCACCTTCGGTATAAATGTTGGTTTTTAATTAAACAATAGTTGAAATATGAATATTAAAAAAATATATATAGGAATAGGGTTTACTGCAGCTTTGTCTGTATTTAGTTCTTGTAGTGATATTATAAATGTAGAACCCGAATTTGTGAAGGATGGTAGCCAGATTTTTTCTACTATTACAGATTACCAATATGCACTTACCGGAGCTTACTCACGCTTTAGAGAGGTGGGGTATTTTGGTAGTGGAGGCCAGACCACTAGCTCATGGGGTGTTTTACCTGATATGATGTCTGATATCTTGTCGCAAACAGGAGATGATTTGGCCAACTGGCAAAACCAGTCTAACTGGGAGTATGAAACCAATGAGAATGATTTGGAGGTTGCTTGGATTGCAGCTTACAATATAATTGCACAAGCCAACCTTGTGGTGAGGAATATTGAGCAGTTTGAGAGCTCTGCACCTAAGCATGTAAATAGGCTAAAGGGACAAGCACTGGCTATTAGGGGATATGTTCACTTCGATTTGTTACGTTTTTGGGGCGAAAGTTATGGATTAACAGATACAGGTAAGGGGATTCCTTATGTAGAAACAGTAGATCTGGAAAGTATGCCATCTCGTTTGACAGTAGCACAAAGTTGGACTAAAATTTTAGCAGATCTTACCCAGGCAGAGGCTTTACTGGCAGATGTAGATACGCCTGTAAATATGGGTACAACCAAAAATTTCTTAGATTTAGCAGCTGTGAGGGCAATCTTAGCGAGAGCTTATCTGTATGCAGGTAATTATACAGAGGCTGAAAAGTATGCTACCTATGCTATAGCAAGTGTTCCGTTGGCTTCAGCTACTGCATTCGGGAATATCTGGACAGATGCCACAAATGCTGAAGTGCTTTGGAAAGTAGCATTTAGTGCTGGCGAGGGTAGCCCTTCATCGGGTTTGCACAATGGGCCATCTAACCGAAACAGGTTTAGGCCTACAACAAACCTGTTGGCTTTATATGATCAAACCAATGACATAAGATACGATACCTATTTTGGTTCAAGAAATGCAGCTAATGGGCAACCGCGTTTAATAGTAAAAAAATTCATGGGGAGAGGTGCCAATATTATTGATAATTTGGTAGACTGGAAAGCATTTAGGGTTTCGGAACAATATTTAATCCGTGCTGAATCTCGTGCCCGTTTAGGTAAAACAGAACTCGCAAATGAAGATTTGAATGCCTTGAGAACTGCCAGGATTTCTGGTTTTGTAGCTTTGACTTATTCTGGTGATACTCTTTTGGAGCAAATTGCAACTGAGAGAATGAAGGAGTTAGTAGCAGAAGGACATAGATTTTTTGATTTAAAACGTACTTTTAAGGTTGTAAACAGAGCAGACGTTACTTTGGTCTCTACAGCTAGGACTTTACCATCTACACATAGGGCATGGACATGGCCGATACCACAGGTAGAAATGGACGCTAACTCTAATATGGCTGGACAGCAAACAAGCGGATATTAAGCAGAAAAGCATTTTGTAATGTAAAAAGAGGAGCAGAAATGCTCCTCTTTTTTTGCTATGAATCTGAATTGAAAATTTTGATCTTAGTACTTTTTGTAGATATAATAATCTGGAAATATGAGTTTTTGTGATACAAATAGCTACTTTATTATTGATGTGCAAAATAAATTTCTTAAACAGTATCTTTATATTCTACAATTTATTCTACTTTTAGCACATGTATAACACAATAAAGTTTCCGTTTGTATGAGCAGAAAAATTTTACTCTTTTTATTACTTGGGCTACCATTAAGTTTGCTTGCCCAAGAAATTGAGGTTACAGGTAGTATTGTATCCTCAGATGACGGCTCTATTTTACCTGGAGTGGCTGTAACTGTTAAAGGAACCACACGTGGAGTTACTACCGATGCTGACGGTAAGTACAGGATAAAGGTGGATCGGAATGGAACTCTTGTGCTAAATTATATAGGTTATGGAGGCCAAGAGGTGCAGGTTAATGGTCGTAGTATTATTAATATTACGCTTATTTCTAAAAGTGAAAACTTAGATGAATTGGTTGTTACGGCATACGGACAAGCTGCAAAAAGGGATCTAACAGGCTCGCAGATTAGTATTAAAGGTGATGCCATCAATAACATTCCCATTACTACCATTGAGCAGGGTTTACAGGGGAAAACCCCGGGAGTGCAAATGACCCAGGGGTCCGGGAAATTGGGTTCTGCAATGCAGATTAGGGTTCGGGGAGCAGCCTCTATCTCGGCGGGTAATGAGCCACTTTATGTGATTGATAATATACCGGTTACGTCGCAGACACAGAATAGTGCAGTCACTGAACCTATCAATCCTCTAGCAGATATTAATCCTGCAGACATAGAGTCAATTGAAATCTTGAAAGATGCCAGTGCTGCTGCTTTGTTTGGTTCACGGGCATCAAATGGCGTGGTCATTATTACTACCAAAAAGGGTAAAAGTGGTAGAACAAATGTTAATGTGAGTTACCTGGGTGGTGTTTCCAATGCTACATTTAAAGGTAATTTTATGAATGGTAAGGAATATATCCAGTTCTTTAGAATGGCTGCCGAGAATGAAGGATATGATTTGGAAGAAGAGTTAGATTGGGAATTGGGGGTTTATGATCTAAATGTAGATACAAAATGGAGCGATGAAGCATTCCAGAAAGGGTCTTTCCATCAAGCCAATTTCAATATTTCCGGAGGAAATGATAAAACACGCTTTTACATTGCAGGTGGTTTAAATGACCAAACGGGAATATTACTAGGAAATGCTTACAAAAGAAATAATGTTAGGGTAAACCTAGATCATGTGGTTTCTAGTAAACTCAAAATCGGGACAAGTATTGCTATTTCTAAGTCAGAAAATAACTTTTTACCTGATGATAATGCATTTAGTAATCCCTTGCAGCTGAATGCTTTGCCTCCCATACAGCCGAAAATTGACCCTGAAACTAATGAATTGAACCGGAGTACTATTTATTATAATAATATTCTAGACGTAAAGTATGGCTCAAACAAGAGTACGAGTTATCGTACATTTGCCAACCTAAATGGTACGTACCAAATACTAAAGAACTTCTCTTTTACGTCGGAATACGGTATGGATTTGATGAGTTTCCAAGAAGAGCAGTTTAGAGGGTTTTTAACAGAAACGGGGAGCTCGCTTAATGGTTATTCTTACCAGAACCAGCGTAGAAACCTTACTTGGACTACTAATAACCTGTTTAATTATAATACAAAAATAGGTTCGTCGGATTTAGATCTTTTGGCTGGGGTTACTTACCAAGAGGGTGGATATGTGCGTGTTATGTCTGAGGGTACCAATTTACCTAATGATAAGTTTAAAAAGATTGCATCGGCAGCGGTAATTAGTGCGGGTTCATCAGAAGAAACCAAGTTTTCTGTGTTATCTTACTTAGCCCGTGCTAACTATAAAGTAAATAATAAGTACATTTTCGCTCTGTCAGGGCGTTTAGATGGTTCTTCTCGGTTTGGTTCTGATAATAGGTATGGTTTTTTTCCGGCAGCTTCTGCTGCCTGGATAGTTTCGGACGAAGAGTTCTTATCATCATCTAAAGCCCTAAGCTTCCTTAAACTGAGAGCGAGTTATGGCTTTACAGGGAATTCGGAAATCGGAAATTTTGATGCCCGTAGTTTGTGGACTTCTCTCCCTTATGCAGAGCAGTCTGGTATAGCACCATTGAGGGTTGGAAACCCGAGTTTAAAGTGGGAAACAACAGCCCAGGTTGATTTTGGTATTGATTTTGGCTTCTTAAATGACCGTTTTACCGGTACTTTAGATTTTTATAACCGTGATACAAAAGACCTGCTGCTAAATAGACCTGTACCAGCAACTACCGGTTTTAGTATTGTTACAGAAAACATTGGTTCTCTTAATAACAGAGGAGTAGAATTTAGTTTAAACGCTAAAGTAATTGATCGGGCTGTGAAATGGGATATTAACTTTAATATTTCTAAGAACGTGAATAAAGTAACAAAGCTTAATGGTGATCCAATTACTCCGGGTGGGCGTTTCTTAAATAGGGTAGCTGTAGGTGAGCCTATTGGTTACTTCTACGGGGTCGCATTTGCGGGTGTAGACAAGGAAAACGGGGATGCTCTCTTTTATGTAGATGAAAGCAGGACTGCAACCACAAGCGACTATTCGGAAGCTAAAAGTCAGAAACTTGGTAATCCTAATCCTGACTTTACTGGTGGAATCACAAATACTTTGAGATATAAAGATTTTGACTTTTCGTTTACATCTCAGTTTGTGTCTGGCAATAAGATTTATAATGTTGCTGGTGCATTCCAGTCGGCAAGTGGAGACTACTTTGATAATCAAACAAGAGACCAGCTTAACGCCTGGACATCCACCAACACAAATACAGATGTGCCTCAAGCTAGACTTTATGGAGCTAATGGAACACAAGTTTCGTCAAGATGGTTGCAGGATGGCTCTTTCTTTAGAATCAAGAATATCACTTTAGGATACAATGTGCCACGCCAGCTTTTGAGTAAGATAAATGTGGTGTCGGCCAGAGTGTTTGTTACGGCTCAAAACCCGATTACTTTTACAAAGTATAAGGGGTATGATCCAGAGGTAAATACGTTCTATTCGGCTACTTCTGCTCAAAACGCCAACATCCTTATTGGTTCTGATTTCTACACTCCACCCCAGCAAAAGACTATTGCTTTTGGTTTAAATCTTGGGTTCTAAAATATTTTGAAAATGAAAAAAATAATATATATACTTTCTACATCTGTGCTACTGCTGGTTTCTGCGGCCTCTTGTGATAACAAGCTAAATATAGACCCATTCCAGCAAATTGACTCTAAGGTGGCTCTTGAGTCCGAAGCAGATATTAGGTCGGCTATAATAGGTGCATACGGTAAAATTGGTGCAGGAGCCATGTACGGAACCAATTTTGTGTTATTGCCAGAGCTCCAAGGTGGTGAGTCTTACCTAAACTGGAGTGGAAGTTTTAGTTCTTTCAGAGAAGTGAGAAATAAGACAA
Source organism: uncultured Lacihabitans sp. (assembly GCA_964489955.1). Lineage (GTDB taxonomy): Bacteria > Bacteroidota > Bacteroidia > Cytophagales > Spirosomataceae > Leadbetterella. The sequence continues at coordinate 78,910 of CAZBAV010000008.1, forward strand.
TGAACAACCGGAACGAAGAGGCAAGAAGGACTTGGGTAGAAGCCTACAGTGCCATAAACCTTGTAAATGCTGTTTTGGAAAATATAAGTAAAGTCCAAAACGCAGATACAAAGAATACGCTTGAGGGAGAAGCCCTTTTAATAAGAGGGATTTTGCTTTTCGAACTTACAAGAATGTATGGAAAACCGTACCAAATGGGCTTACAAAACCCTGCCGTTCCGATAGTTTTGAAGTCCTCATCTGATGTGTCTGATTTAAGTACCAAAC
>CAZBAV010000008.1:79186-86037 GCA_964489955.1 uncultured Lacihabitans sp.
CACCAAACCCGCAAGGTCAACTGTAGGTGAATGTTATACCCAGGCTTTAGCAGACATTAATAAGGCCATAGGACTACTTCCTAGTGAAAATGGTTTGCGTGCGGACAAATTTACCGCTTTGGCGTTTGCGGCCAGACTACACTTGCAGAAGGGGGATTTTGCTGCGGCATTTACTGCTGCAAACGAGATAGTGAACTCAGCAAAATATAGTTTATCTCCATCTGTAACTTCGGTTTTTCGTAACAAGAACTCTTCAGAGTCCATCTTCGAAATTCAGCAGAATTTACAGAATAATGCAGGGACTTCAAACGATGGTTTGGTGACGCTTTTTGCGGGCTTGCCGGCTTCTTCCGGTAATACTTCTATTGGTTATGATAGTTTTACAGGGACAATCGGCAGGAGAGATGCTCACGTAAATGAGGGTATGTATGGTAAATATGAACTTACAGATAAGAGAAGGAATGAGCTTTTTTATGTAGGCCGTACAAGCAGAACATACACGGGTAAGTATGTGGATTATGGACAAAACTTTGTTATTATTCGCTACAGTGAGGTACTCTTGGTGAGAGCAGAAGCCCACTTTAGGGCAGGACGCTTGGAGGAAGCCTTAGCAGATTTGAACCAAGTAAGAACAAGAGCAGGGGCTACTCCGTATACCTTGGCAACAATCTCGCTCCAAAATATTTTGAATGAAAGGACTTTGGAGCTAGCGTATGAAGGACTGAGAATACACGATATTAAGAGGACGGCGGGTTCTACCGGTGATTATAGTTGGGACAGCCCTTTACTGGTTTATCCAGTTCCGCAACGTGAAATAGAAGTAAACTCGGCTCTGGTACAGAACGAAGGATACTAAAAAAGTATTTACCTCATTTGCAGCCTACCCTAAAGGGTGGGCTGCTTTGTTTTAGAATGGTTTTGCTTACTTTTGTTAGCACCAAAATGATATGTTTTGAACAGCTCCATCTTAAAAAAAGCTTGTAGTTATTGTATTTATCAGGAACGTACCCAAGCCGATGTACTCCAGAAACTAAAAGAATGGAAGGTTTATGGTGATGAAGCAGACGAAATTCTGACCTGGCTTATTACAGAAAACTTTGTAAATGAAGGTCGTTATGCCAAACAATTTGCTGGAGGCAAGTTTCGTGTGAAGAAGTGGGGCAGGAAGAAGATTCTATACGAGTTGAAACAAAAGGGCATATCTGCCAATTGTATAAAAGAGGCTATGCTGGAGATTACGGATGAGGATTATTTTGATACCCTTACGGTTTTGTACCAAAACAAACTTAAAAGCCAGTTGTCTGAAAATGATGCTTTTAAAGCAAAACAAAGAACTGTAGCTTATCTTTTGGGGAAAGGCTATACCTATGATGAAATAGCACAAACCATAAAGCCGGAGTAAATCCGGCTTTATGAGTTAGTTACTTCCTAAAACCGTACTCTCATTCCCAATAAGAAATTGGTTCCGGCTTGCGGGAACACAAAGTTTTCGGTCACTTTACCGCCATATATGTAGCTGTAGGTGTAGCCGTTAGACTCATATCTTTCATTGAAAACATTGTTTACCAAAAGAGTAAAGTTCAGGTCTTTTAGCTTTATATTTTTTGGGGTGTATGAAAAGTGGAGGTCATTCACAAAAAAAGCATCCAGCTTCTTTTCGTCAGAAGAAGTATTGTCTAAATACTGTTTTCCTACGTATTTAGGAAGTAGTGAGACTTCTAAACCCTCTGTGATGAGATAGGAAACCCGTCCGCCACCAATAATATTTGGGGAAAATGAAATGTCTGTATCTCTATAGTCTGTTACTTCATCTGGTGTGCCATCAGAAGCTGCCACAGTATATCGGAACTCCTTTATTTTGTTTTGGCTTAAAGCCAGGTTGGCATTTATAGTGAGGCGATTTGTTATTTTTCCGCCAAACTGCAATTCTATACCAGCACGGTAACTATCCGGCACGTTTACTCTAATGGCTTCGCCCACTTGATTAATTTGGCCAGTAAGCACGAGTTGGTCGCGGTAGTACATGTAGTAAACGTTTGCCTCGGCAGCCCAGCGGTTTTTGTTTATTTTATATCCTGCTTCAAAATCATGCAGATGCTCAGGTTTTGGCACATTGGGAGCCGTATCTACAAAATCTGTTCTGTTGGGTTCTTTTGTTCCTTTGGCATAAGAAAGATAAGCAGATGAAGCCTCTGAAACGGCATAAGTAAAGCCCACTTTCGGGTTAAAGAAGTTCCATGTATTTTTAAAATTGAGATTTTGGAGGACATCCCCTGTTCCTATCATATCAAAACCCACTCTACGGTATTGGACGTCTAAGAAGAGATTGGCTCTGTCTGAAAAACCGTAATACATTTTACCATAAACATTGAAATCTGTTTTGGTGCTGGTATTGTCATAATACCGGTGGTTTATTTTTCCGTTTGATGCGTATTTAGACCAGATAACTTCTCCAAAATGATCTCCGTCGTAGCGGTTCCATCCACCGCCAATGTTCCCTTGTATGCGTCCTTTACCTTCATAGTCAAGTGACCAAACACCACCATAAAACGTATTGTCTAGATATTTTCTACGGATAAGGTCTGTTTCAGTAATGGTTTCACCAGAAATAATTATATCTGTAAGGTTATAGTCAGCGAGATCTTGTCCGCCTTTATACTGCTCATAGTATCCATCGCCTTTGGTATAATGAAGTGTTGGATTTAATCGCCAATTTTTGGCTAATTGGAAACTCGTAATTAGCTGCCAGTGACTTTGAACATAATTGTCAACCTCATTTTCATAGTTGTAATAGTTGTATTTTCTGCCACGCGAGAGTAAGTCTTTTTTATGGTCTTCATCATACCAGTTCCGCTCAATGTAAGCGTCCAATCCTTTCATATCGCCTTTGGCGAGTGCTTGCGGAATACCGTTCCAGGCTTGGTAGGTTACTTCTTTTCCTCCAAAGTGGTTTAAACGTATGAAGTTGTTTTTATGGTAATATCCACCAGATAAGTAGTATGACTGTAAGTCTGATGAAGCCCTGTCTATGTACCCATCCGAATTAATTTTTGACAAACGGGCATCAAACACAAAACGATTATTTAGTAAACCTGAAGATGCCATGAAATTGGCTTTGTGGGTATTAAAGGACCCACCCGAAAGGTTTACCTCGGCATAGGGCTCCGGGTTTAACTGTAACGTGTTTACATTAATACTAGCCCCGAAAGCTCCTGCACCATTGGTGGAGGTTCCTACACCACGCTGTACCTGGATACTTTGTACACTTGACGAAAAATCGGGCATATTAACCCAAAAAACGCCTTGCGACTCTGAGTCGTTGTAGGGAATTCCGTTTAAGGTTACGTTAATCCGAGTAGGGTCTGTACCACGTATACGTATTCCTGTATAACCCACACCCGCACCTGCATCTGATGTTACTACTACAGAAGGTAACTGGTTTAGTAGGAAAGGCATATCTTGCCCAAGATTAAGTTTTTTTATTTCCTTTTGAGAAACATTAGAAAAAACCATACCCGACTTGTCGTTGGCACGAGTACTCTTTACCACCACTTCATTCAAATGTTGTAGGGTGTCTATCTGGGCTAAAGCCAGTTGTGAAAAAACTAGAGAAAAAATGAAACTTAGAATAAGGTTCTTTTTCATAACAATTTTTGAAAATTATTACGAAGAAGTTAAAGGAGCAAAATGCTGTCTTCGGGCTCTTTGGCCTTGTTAAAACTTAATTTTACTAAATAGAACATACAAATTTCCCTATTTATTTAGAGGTCTGCAGTACCGCTAAAAAACGAGGAGGTAGTATGTTTCCTATTGAAATAAATGAGAGTATAAAACTCCTCAAATCCCTTCGCCGGTACTAACCGTATCAGGTTCAATGGGTATGATCTCAGCCCTATGTTTTCAGGCACCCCTTTTTGAGATTGACGCTGCAAAGTTAATATCAGAGAGCGTTTATACAAGCTCTTTTGATAAAATGTGATTTTATTGCTTACTGTTAGATAAGCCCGCAGTGGCCATGCCTATGCTCAGAAGCCCGGCGGCCATCAAGAAATGGAATAGGTCTATAGTGTATGGCTCTGTCCCGAAAAATTCTTTACGGAAGCTGCCGAGAGCAAAAAATATAACACCTGCAACAAGCCAAATTCCAGATTGAAAATCTCCTCTCATGAGTGCAAAAAGACCCAGAAAAGTTACTAAGCCCATAGCTATTATTGGAGTCCAGAACAAGATAGGATTTATGCCTCCTACCTCAAAAAGTACAAAAAGTACAAATCCAGCAAATAAGAAACCGTAAGTAGCCAACGGTGAAAAATCATTTTTAGAAACCAGAGATAAGCTTGCACCTACCAAACCTACACCTCCTGTGATGGTGGCAATTCTTTCGAAAAAACCAGATATAGACCGAGCTTTTTCAAACCCCAAAAATGCCATAGCCCCAAATGCTGCAGACACCACTACAGATAAGACAAAGGACTCCCATAGTACAGTGGAAGATAGATTGAGCTTTTGTAAAAATCTGAAAAATACATAGAGACCAACCAAAGCAAGTATTATATCGGAAGCAGCGTGTATGTAGTCCATTTTGTCTTTTATTACTGTTTATATGTAGTTTACCTCTGGATTTATCTGGATATCGTATTTATCTTTTACTGAAAGTTGGATGTTTCGGGCTAAAGTAGCAATTTCCTGTCCGGTTCCACCGCCATAATTTACTAACACCAAAGCTTGTTTTTCATGTACTCCTACTTGTCCAAACCGTTTACCTTTCCAGCCAGCTTGTTCTATTAACCAGCCAGCTGGTACTTTTACAAGGTTTTCGTTTATAGGATATCCAGGTAAATCTTTAAATTTTTCTTTTAGACGTTCAAATTGCTCTTTGGATACTTCTGGATTCTTGAAAAAACTTCCGGAGTTTCCAATTTCCTTAGGATCAGGTAGTTTACTTCTCCTTATTTTTATTACAGCATCTGATACATCTTTTATGGTAGGTGATAGGATACCTCTTTCTTCCAGTATCTTTTGTATGTCTCCGTATGCTATGTTTATTTTAGCAGTTTTGGCCAGCTTTAGAGTCATAGACAAAATCATATACTTTCCTTTGCCTTCATGCTTGAAGTAGCTTTCGCGATAACCAAAGTTACATTTATTCTTATCAAAGATTTCTATTTCCAGTGTCTCGAGGTTTAGAGCTTCAAGGGACAGGAATACATCCTTAATTTCTGCACCATAAGCTCCTATATTTTGCATAGGTGCAGCACCTACTGTTCCGGGTATTAGAGATAAGTTTTCTACACCAGACAGGTTCTTTTCTATACAATATAGCACAAAGTCATGCCATATTTCGCCAGCTCCGGCGGTTACTGCTACAGTGTCAGCATCTAGCTCATCTAGCTTAATACCTTTTATAGAGTTTTTTATTACCAAGCCGGGATAGTCTGCCATGAGCAGAATATTGCTCCCACCACCAAGAAAGAGTTTAGGGGTGTCTTTAAAGTTCTCGTTTTGTAATATTTGTTTCAGCTCTCCTACCGTAGTTATTTCAGTAAAGTAGCGTGCAGTGGCTTCTATACCAAAAGTGTTAAATGGTTTTAGCGGAGTATATTCTTTTATCATTCTTCTTCTGTTCTCAAAGGTTTTTTCTCGCCAGCTTCTATTCGGGCTTTTAGGTGGTTCTTTGCGGGTGGAATAGGGCAGTTCCAGCCAGAAGAAAACGCACAATATGGATTATACAATTTGTTGAAATCCAGTATTACTTTGCCGTCTTTAAAATCACTAATTTCCATATCTAGATACCTTCCTCCTCCGTATGTGTCGGCTGGTGCAGTTAAGTCTTTTATTGGTAGAAATAAATGGTTTTTGTATAATGGCATTACTGGTACTGGCTGGTACACTATTAGTGTATGTTTTTTGCCTCCAATTTTAAAAGAAAGCTTGGCATACTCACGATAATCTTTGTTTTTTGTGCCAGAAGTGGGTACCGTGATTATTTTACCTTTCTTAAATAGTTTGTAAGTTGCTAGTGTACTGTAATTGAGATCTATGGCATAGAAATCTTGTTGGGATTTACTGAACTGCTCAGCAGATTTTTTGATATAATCTTTCCTATAGTTCTCAAGGTGTTCTTGGGTATTTTGTGCCGATACAGAGCCAAATAAGCCTAAAAATATTCCAATAAACAGTAGTGCTTTTCTATACATTATCTAGCGAGAATTTTCTCAAATTAAAGCAAAATCTAGCGGATTGGGTAATATGTACTTGGTTTTTTGTAGCCATTTGTAAAAACCTTAGTTTATCAGGTAGTTTTTTAAGGTCTTTAAGGCTGTTTTTATTAACTTTGGAGCCGTTAATTAAACAAAACAACCAGAATGTCTAAAATCATATATACAATTACTGACGAAGCTCCAGCTTTGGCCACGTATTCTTTTTTACCTATTGTGGAGGCTTTTACCAAGCCAGCGGGTGTAGAATTAGAAGCCCGTGATATCTCTCTTTCCGGACGTATCCTTGCTAGCTTTGCCGAGTATTTACAAGATGGACAAAAGATTTCGGATGATTTGTCGTATTTGGGTAGCCTGGCAGTAGAACCAGAAGCCAACATTATAAAATTACCGAACATTTCGGCTTCTATCCCACAATTAAAAGCGGCAATAAAAGAATTACAAGCAAAAGGTTATGCACTTCCGGACTATGTGGATGAACCTAAAGACGAGAAGGAAGTTGCATCAAAAGCAAAATACGATAAAATAAAAGGGAGTGCCGTAAACCCTGTTTTAAGAGAGGGTAACTCTGATAGACGTGCTCCTAAAGCTGTGAAAGAATATGCAAGAAAGCATCCCCACTCCATGGGTGCT
>CAZBAV010000008.1:86047-89467 GCA_964489955.1 uncultured Lacihabitans sp.
CTTGGACTTCTAGCTCAAAATCGCATGTAGCTACGATGACCGAAGGTGATTTCTACGGAAGCGAGAAGTCTGTGGTGGTAGATAAAGCCACAAGCGTGAAAATCTCTTTTGTAGGAACAGATGGTTCAAGCAAAGTTTTGAAAGAAAAAACGGCTTTGCGTGATGGCGAGATTATAGATAGCTCGGTTATGAGCTTATCGAAACTAAAAGCCTTCTACGCTCAAGAAATACAGGACGCCAAAGCACAGGATGTGTTATTTTCTGTACATTTAAAGGCTACCATGATGAAGGTGTCTGACCCTATTCTTTTTGGTGCGGCTGTGTATGAGTATTTTAAAGAAGTGTATGATAAATATGCTGCCACATTTGCCTCATTGGGTATTAATCCCAACAATGGATTAGGTGATTTAGAAGCAAAAATCGCAAGTTTACCAGCTGCTGAGAAAGAAGCAATCCAAGCCGATTTGAAAGCTGTATATGCTAAAAATCCAGCTATGGCTATGGTAAACTCAGATAAAGGTATTACTAATCTTCATGTACCAAGTGACGTAATTATAGATGCCTCTATGCCGGCAGCAATACGTACTTCAGGACAAATGTGGGGGCCAGATGGTAATCCAAAGGATACAAAATTTGTTATTCCTGACCGTTCTTATTCGGGAATATATCAAACCGTTATTGATTTCTGTAAGAAAAATGGAGCACTTAATCCTGTTACTATGGGTAGTGTTTCTAATGTTGGTCTTATGGCCCAAGCAGCAGAAGAATATGGTTCGCATGATAAGACTTTCCAAATGGATGCGGCGGGGTCAGTACAAGTAACTGATGAGGCTGGTAATCTTTTAATGGAACAAAAAGTAGAGGCTGGTGATATTTTCAGGATGTGTCAAACTAAAGATTTACCTGTTCAAGATTGGGTAAAATTGGCCGTAAACAGGGCTAAAGCAACTGGTACGCCTGCTATTTTCTGGTTAGATAAGAACCGTGCTCACGATGCCAATTTGATAGGTAAAGTAGAGACATATCTTAAAAATCACGATACGGCGGGGCTTGATATACAAATTATGACTCCGTCTGCTGCTACACAGTTTTCACTGGAGAGAATAGTGCAGGGTTTAGATACAATCTCCGTTACAGGAAACGTTCTTAGGGATTATAATACAGACCTTTTCCCTATACTAGAGGTAGGGACATCAGCCAAAATGCTTTCTATAGTTCCGCTTATGAATGGCGGAGGACTATTTGAAACAGGTGCGGGCGGTTCCGCTCCAAAGCACGTGCAGCAGTTTGAAGAGGAGGGTTATTTAAGATGGGATTCGCTAGGTGAGTTCCTTGCTTTAGCGGTTTCACTGGAGCATTTTGCACAAACGAATAACAACCCGAAAGCACAGGTGCTTGCTGATACCCTTGATGAAGCTACTGGGAAATTCTTAGAGAATGATAAATCTCCGGCACGTAAAGTAGGGCAGATAGATAACCGTGGAAGTCATTTCTTCCTTGCCTTATATTGGGCACAGGCTTTGGCTGCTCAGGATAACGATGCTGAACTGAAAGCCACCTTTACTCCAATAGCAGAAGAGTTAACAGCATCTGAGGCTAAAATAAATGGTGAGTTGGTAGATGCACAAGGTAAAGCTCAGGACTTAGGTGGTTACTTCAAGCCTGATTTTGTAAAGGCTTCTGCTGCAATGAGGCCAAGTGTAACACTTAATAGCATTTTGGCAAAATTGGCTTAAAAATTGAAGAATTGAAATAGGAAATCCCCAGAGATGGGGATTTTTTTATTTTGTACTTTTTACTGCTTCTTTACCCGGAATAGATTCTATAAACAGGGGGTTGTGGTGTATCATGTATAATTTGGCACAGGCTTTGGCATCCGACAAGGCATTGTGGTGCAATAGCTCTATATTAAAAAGCTTACAGCACGAAGCCAAATTGGCTCTTGCAACTCCCTTTCTCTGGTAAATCTTTACAGTGCAGTCCCACTTTTTTGCCAAACCCAAATCAGAAAATGGTATGCCCGCACTGAGCATGGTATGATATAGTATCTCCCGGTCGAAACTGGCATTGTGAGCTACCATTTTTTTGCCTTGCATAATGGACTTTAACTTGGGGTAAACCTCGGCAAAGGATGGAGCCTCTTCCGTGTCTTTGGCTTTTAGACCATGTACACGGGTATTATAAAAGTTGTACTCGTTGTTGGGTGGTTTTATTAAGGTATAAAATTCTTCAACAATGTCTAATCCTCTTACCCAAACTACCCCAACGGAGCAGGCACTGTCTTTTTGGGGGGTGGCTGTTTCGAAATCAATAGCTACAAATTCCACTTATCTCAGTTTTCGTTCCCAATAATCTGCCTCACGCTGTTTGTTTATGTCTCCTTTTTTTAGGGCCTGTGAGAGCCTGGGGTGTATCGTTCCCTGGGAGGTAAGATGCCAAAAGCCGCAATCTACGCATTGGTAAACCGTAACAGATGTATTGGAGCTAAAGCGGATGCGGGCTTCCACGAGAGCGTCAACTGCCAGATTTTCTGTTTGGTATGAGCGTTTATTGCAAGACATATGCAAATTTAGCAAGGTTTATGTGTGGCTTCTTCTATTAGTCCTGATATTTTTTTGCGTAATCTGCTAAACAGCATAGAATTAATCCTACAAGTTATTGTACGGTGATATAACAGGTGCTTTGCAGTCCGGGATATTTCAGCAAACACATTTAACCCGAGCTTCGTAAGTGATGAGTTTGTACTATAAAGAATACAGCAGTAAGGAAATGTATATTTTTTAAGTGTCTGTAAATTAGACTTATATTCGACAGCAATCGCTTACAATCGACTACAAATGACAAACAACCGAATAGAGTCTTTTGCACCTTCCAACTTTGCACTGTCGTCAAACGGCAAATTATTATTAACAATTTAAATATAGCAAAATCATGGCAGCATTAAACAAAGTATTGTTAATCGGAAATTTAGGAGCAGACCCAGAAGTTAAAACGCTTCCAAGTGGGGACAAAGTGGCAAACATACGCTTAGCTACAACAGAGAGTTACAAAAACAAAAACGGAGAGCGGATTGAAGAGACCGAGTGGCACAGAGTAGAGTTTTGGGGAGGTCTGGCAGGTGTGGTAGAGCAGTATGTAAAAAAGGGCGATAGCCTATATGTAGAGGGACGTATTCGTACGGAAAAATATACAGACTCCAGTGGCGTGGATAAGTATAGCACACGTATAAGAGCCACTAGTATGCAAATGCTGAACAGGAAGGATTCCTCTTCTGTGGTTAGTGCCAAAATGGAGGATGACGGTCTGCCATTTTAAACAATTTAATTCTTATGTATCCAGATTTTTAACCTGAACAAAAATAATTAAGGAGTAAGTTGGATTTTAACGATGACAGACATTCCTCTAGCTATTGTTTAACCC
>CAZBAV010000009.1:0-49233 GCA_964489955.1 uncultured Lacihabitans sp.
GGGGAGTTTTCATTTAATCTAAAATCACCTGTACCGGGATTATTAAAAATATTCTGCATGGTAATACCTGCCGCACTAATATTGCCAGATAATGTACTTTCTGAACCCTCAACCAGAGAGTGTGACATGGTATGTGCCCCATCCTGATAGTTATATATACTAGGAAATACTTCGCCTGCTGTATTTCCAAAAATTATACTATTTTTTATGATGACATTGGGAGAGGTATTAAATATAGCTCCAGCCCTACCCTTAGCACTATTATTGGCTATTGTAACATTTGTAAGGGTTAACTGACCATCGGAATTGGATATTCCTCCTCCATAACCACCATTGTAGTAGGGATGGCTCGCTTTATTGTCCGAAAACAACACATTCGTAATATTTACAATTGAAGCTGAGTTCTGAATGCCTCCACCATAATTGTAAGCTGTATTACCTAAGAAATAAGAGTGTGTGATAATGGGAGAACCTTGTAAGTTGTAAACGCCTCCACCATAATTTGTAGCTAAATTATCCCTAAAAGTTACATTGGTAATTATGGGAGAGGAAAACTCATTATAAATACCACCTCCTCTTTCTGCTTCATTTTCTTTGATCATCAGATTTCTTAAAACTGGACTGGCATAAAGGTTGTACATTCCGCCTCCTTTTGCTGTATTCACTCCGTTTTTTATGGTAAATCCATCTAATACTGCAGAGGTATCAAGTGCGGTATTCTCGGTAAAGGCGTTCCAGACAGCTGGCCTATCTTTATCACCATCCAATATTGAACCTTCAGAGTTTCCGTTTACAGCTAAAATGCGGTTGTGTGCTAAGTTCGTGATACCGTTATTAGGATCAAAGCCCCCATATATTTCTACCCCGTTTTTCATGATGAAACTATGGTCACCTACTTTGTAAGGACCAATCGCTACAAATACTTTCTCTACACCAACGGCATTTATTGCTTTTTGAAGATCTGAAGTAGCATTGTTCCAGCTACTGCCATCTCCAAGACCTGATACTACATGTTTTACATAGACAATGTTATTGGTATCGGGATTAATAGAATTGGGAGAAAAGCTTTCATATGCTCCTAAATCTATAATTCCCCCCTCTAAATAGTTTGTAACTCTGGCATTTCCTGCCAAGTCTTTGCTGCTAGCCTCCAGGTTTGGAAATGATGCGTTATTACCTGCATCAATCACCCTACTGACAGGCTTTAATTGATAATTACGATCTAGCTGACTTAAAAAAATATCATCCGGCACCACCCCAACACCGTTTACATTATTGTTTAGGGTTGAAGAAGAGTTTTGTATCAAACTGTAACTAGCGGACGAAGTACCATTAATATTACCAAAAATGATTGAATTTTTCAGTGTGACGGAACTACTGGTAGTGTTATGTATCCCGTATAAGCTGGTATTATTAACCAGTGTAACATTGGTCAAGGAAGGTAATGAGTTGGACTCACTTCTTATAGCACTACCATTGTTAGTTGCTCTATTATTTGCTATAAGAGTATTGAGCAGATTGGGTGATGAACGGGTGCGATTATACATACCTGCCCCATTCCCTGCTGTATTTCCGGTAATTGACACCCGAATGAAAGACGGAGAAGAGTCAACATCATTGTACATCCCTCCACCATCTGTTCCGGCTGTGTTATTCCTTATCACAACATCTGTCATTCTGGGAGAGGAATTATTACGGTTAAATAAGCCAGCCCCATAGTTAGCGTTGTTGTTCTCAAAAATGATGTTATTTAATATCGGGGAAGAAGAATTTAAATTAAACATTCCACCTCCATCATTTGGAGCGATGTTACTTTTGATCGATAAATTCTTCAAAGTGGGGGACGCATATACATTGTACATGGCCCCGCCTGTAATGTAACGTCCTCCGGTTAGTGTAAACCCATCTAAAACTGCCGTATTATTTAATGCGGTATTTTGAGTAAACACATTACTTATCACTCCTTTGAGGTTACCTCCATCCAATACCGACCCTTCTGAAATTCCAGAATTTGGTAAAATGCGGCTGTGGGTCAGGGCTTTTATACCATTTTCGGGATCAAAGCCACCATAGATTTCCACTCCGTTTTTCATCACAAAGCTATTTTGCCCAACTTCATAGGCACCCACTGCCACAAACACTTTCTTTACTCCTATAGCATGTATTACATTATGAAGATCGGAACTGGCATCTTCCCAACTACTTCCATCACCAATACCTGTAGCTCTAGGTTTTACATAGACTATACTATTGGCATCCGGATTAATCGGAGAGTCATACCTGCTCTCATAGGCTCCTAAGTCTATTACACCTCCATTTGTGTAATTGGAAACTCTAAGGAAGTCTACTAAGTCTCTGCTGTTTTCGTTTAACCCTAAAAACAATGCATTATTCCCCTTATTGATGGCTGGAGAATTCTCCTTCAGTGTAAAATCACCTTCAATGGGGCTCTTAAAAATACCCTCTAAGGTCATACCTGTAGCATCTATATTACCAAAAGACGTGCTCTCATGACCTTCCACCAATGAGTGGTGTATGGCTAAAGTTCCACCTAAAGCTATAAGATTAGAATCAGAAACAGCTGCTGTGTTTCCAAAAATTATGCTGTTTTGGATTGTTCCCTGGCTGTCGTTACCAATAAATATAGCTCCTCCTCTTCCAAGCGAAGAATTCTTCGCTGCTGTAACATTGGTAAGAGTAGCACTGCTCCCTTCAAATAAAGCTATCGCTCCACCGGAACCGTCTTCTCCAATTGTTCGGTTACTTAATAAGAGCACGTTAGTGAGTACCATATCCGAAACATTATTATTTATGGCACCTCCTCTATCCCCTGCAGCATTATCCAGAAAATAGGAATTACTGATAACAGGAGAACTGCTATAATTGTAAACGGCTCCTCCCTCCTCTGTGGCACTGTTATTGGTAAAGGTAACTTTTGTTATTATTGGAGAAGAATTAGCATTATAAACCGCACCTCCATTTCCTGCTTCATTATCTTTAAAGAGTAGATTTCTTAAAATAGGACTGGCGTACATATTGTATATTCCACCTCCCCCATTTCCTGTAGCCTTCCCGTTTTTGATAGTAAAACCGTCAAGAATTGCCGTATTATCTAGTAATGTAGTCTCAGTAAATACATTTCTAATCAAAGAGCCTTTGTGTTCCCCATCTAATATTGAGCCTTCAATGGTGCCATTAATAGGTAAAATACGGTTGTGTGTTAAGTCTGTTATACCATTTGATGGGTCAAACCCTCCATAAATCTCTACATTATTCTTCATTACAAAGCTGTTTGGACCCACATTATACGTCCCAACTGCCACGAACACTTTATTTACTCCGGCAATGTGTATGGCATTATGCAGGTCTGATGTGGCGTTTTCCCAGCTGCTTCCATCCTGTAAACCGGTTGCTACATGTTTTACGTAGATAATACGATTGGCATCAGGAATAAGAGGAGAACCATATATGCTTTCAAAAGCCCCCAAATCTATAATTCCGCCATCAGAGTAGTCTGTAACCCTTGGGTTCTCTTTCAGATCCCGGGTGTTTTCATTTAATTCCGGGAAAAATGAGTTATCGCCTTTATTTATTGCGGGAGAGTTTTCCCTTAAAGTATAATTCCCTGCCCCCGGATTAGTGAAAATCTCTTGGGGCATGAAGCCGCTTGTATTTATATTTCCTGATAATGTAGCTGTGTGCCCCTCAACCAAGGAGTTATGCATAGTTAAATTATTGGTATTAGATAAATAAATGGCTGGGTGAAGATTACCGGCAGTATTTCCAAAAACTATACTGTTCTGCATTGTTAGAGAACTATTGGCTTCTACATATATACCGCCTCCTCGTCCATTAGTGGTATTACCGGCTATCGTGACATTAGTAAGTGTTGCACGAGTATTACTGTAAATTGATATGGCTCCACCTCCTGACAATCTGCTATATTCATTAGTACCCGTATTTTTATTGCCAGAAAGTAAAACGTTAGTGAGCACTAAATTTAACCTGCTCTGATCTATTGCTCCTCCACTTACTACAGCTGTATTATTAACAAAAGAACAATGGCTTATAACAGGAGAACTAAACTCATTATAAACACCGCCACCATACCATGCAGCGTAGTTATTATAAAAAGTAACTTGAGATATTATGGGAGAAGAATAAAGATTACAAATGCCTCCTCCATAGAAGCCCGTATTATCTTTAACCAATAAATTTCTTAAAGTAGGACTAGCGTAGTTATTGTTTATTCCTCCTGCATTATTTGCATGCTTCCCATTTTGAATAGTAAAGCCATCTAGTATCGCTGTTGTATTTAATACATTACCGGAAGTAAATGTATTACTAATAACTGTTCTTAATCCTCCACCATCTAAGATTGAGCCAATGGAGCTTTCTGCAGAAGCAAAAATACGCTTATGGATTAAATCTGTTATACCACTGCCCGGGTCAAAACCTCCGTAGATTTCTACGCTGTTCTTCATAACAAAGCTATTTTGGTCGACATTATAAGTTCCTACCGCCACAAACACTTTCTTTACTCCTGTAGCATGTATAGCATCATGCAGGTTATCTGTAGCATTTTCCCAACTACTACCATTTCCCAATCCCTCTGGATTTGGTTTTACGTAAACAATATCATTAGATGGTGTTATCTGAGCAATTCCCAAATGACCAGAAAGAAAAATCACAGCTACACCAAGCAGCTTTATAAGGCGTAGTAGTTTCATGGGCTATAAATTATTAATCTGTAAATGAACAGACAATAAGTGGTAGAATACCCCTAATGAAGCGTCACAAAAACGTCACAATATTCAAGAATGAAACATAAAACACTGAAAATAAACTCCTTAAATAAAGATACAGAATTCCTTCTAGGGTAAGAGTATTTATATATCTTCCACCAACTCTTTTGGTGTAACCGTGTCTGACAAATCAAGCTTTTTCTTGATTCGGTACCAGTTTGTCCTGATACTTTGGGATGATACCCCTAGAGCTGTGGCCATTTCCTTTGTAGAAAAACTTAATTTAGCAAGAGAAATAAAGCGGGTTTCCGCAGGAGAAAAGTTAGGGTATTTTTCTTTAAGTCTTTGGAGAAATCCACCATGAACCTGTTCAAAAAGAAACTTAAAGTTTTGCCAGTCATCCTCAGTCAATATTGTAGACTTTTGCAATTGTTGCACCAAAGTAAGATCCGTATCTGAGTCTAACTGACGCTCCAATTCTTCTATAAGCTTATTTTTTTTCTGGATATTCTCCGTAAAAATCTTTAGGCTTTGCTTAGCTATTTCAAGGTCTTGCGATGCTTTCTGAAGCTTCAGGTCTTTTACCTGTTGTCTTTTTCTTTGGATATAATAGCTTAAAACCATCACTACACAAAGCAGCATTACCAGCACAAAAAGAAGATTCCTTTCTGCCGTCTTCCTCTCCTTTTCCAGAGTTATAGACGCCTGTTTTAATTCCTGTTCCTGTCTATCCACTTTTTGCTGGGCCCGAAGTACTTTTAATGCACTGTATTTTTCATTATAACGGTTTATAGCCAAAACAGACGAATCCAAATACTGCTTAGATAATTGGGCATTACCTGTTGCTGAATACCACTTGCTCATTACCGGATACAACAATCTAAACCTTTCTGGTTGCCAGGCTTTCTCTATATTTTCTATAGCATAATCTATAAAAGTCCTGGACACCTCCAATTTCCCTTTTTCTCTGAAAATATCAGCAAGGATAATAGCCGCACCTGCCGCACAGCCAAAATCATTTTCTCTTGTAGCTCCATAAAAGTCGCTTTCTAAAAGAGGTATTGCCTGATCATAACTGCCTCTCAAGTATTGATTTGTACCCAAATTCCCCTTTGCAATTCTCTTCCACACTTTTGCTTCTGCAAATGAGGTTTTCAGCACTTCTCTAAAGAAATAATCAGAACTATCCAATTTGTTCAGATGCTGATAACTTAATCCAAGATTATTTCTCGCAGCATTCAAAACCTCCGTATTAAACTCATTTTCAGGTAGCGAAATAGCCTGCTTAAAGTATCGGTTAGCGGAGTGATAATCTCTAAAATAATAGTGAGCCTCGCCAATTTGCATAAAATCACGAGCCATCTCAGGATAGTCTGCTGCCTTTGATTTTTTTAATTCATTATCTAAGATTAGATACTGTTCAAAGGCCAATTCATAGTTTTGTACAAACTTCCAATAATACTCTGCCAAGGCTCTTAATGACCTCACCAGTAAGAAATCTATATTTTCTTTGGTATATTTCTCTACTTGCAAGGTGAGTTTAGTAAGCGAAACATTCTGGGGTTGATTACGGTAAAAGGCATTCCAAAAATTAAGAAAAAAATCTACATTATTTTCAAGTGAACGGTCTTTATTATTTCTTGCAAATAGTTTAATCTCTTCTGCCTTATTAGCCTGGAGGGTTGAGTCTTTAATATTTATCAAATCGGCATACATGGAATGTATACCGAGTACGTTTTCACGGTAAGGCTTATGTAACAAAGGCTCATATTGGGCATAAGCTTGTAAGGAACAAAAGAGTACAAAAAACACTGTCCACGAAAAATAAAACTCCCGCCTACTACACAACTGTCTGAGCCTCTTCTTTCCTCCGAAAACACATTTATTTTCAGCAATCATACACCGTCTTCATGACATAACTATATAGATGCAAAGGTATCTACTTAATGAAACTTATGAAAACAGTAAAAGAATTTTAAATACCTTAATCTAACAGCAAAAAATATCAAGTTAAATCTCAATCACCTATGAGAACTACATACCACTTATCTTAAGTCTATTACAGAACTTTCCAATCCCAGTAATAGTATAAACTTTTTCCATTTATGGTATAATATGGTAGGGCTTTGAGGGCTTTGTTCCAAAAAAGTACTCCTGTACGTACCCGTAATTGAAGAGGTTCACAAAATGACTCATAACATCTTTACTACCTGCATAGTTTAAATCTACCGGTACACCAAGGCTGAAAACTATCCATTGTGGCCCTCCGGTGGCACAGAGTTCTTTTACTCCTTTACGTATTCTCAGCAGAGGATAATTGGTACGCTTACTTAAAGTACCGCCCGTGATGTCCTTGGAAATACTATCTGTATAGAAGAAATTCAGTGGCTGACCGTTTTTTACCTTTTCTTCTATAAACTGAAAGTCGTACAAATCAATTTTTTGTTTATTGTGATCACTAAAATACACATACTCATTCAGCTGGTTTTTGTATTGCTCTTTCAGAACCTGAAAACCTCGTTTAGCAGCCTCCATCAATCCGGGAACTTTAGAATCTGCATTTAAGCTTTGTATGGAGGAAAACTGTTTATCTATCTGATTGAAAAACTCCTTCACTGTTACCTGTTCAAAGGGAAGAGGCTTATTATCCTTCGTAAGAATAACAATGTAGGTCCGTGTATCCGGACGAAGATAATGCTGATATTTTTTAAGATTAGCTGCCTCTGAAAAATTGCAGTATTGGGCATACTTAAGATAATGATCACCCGCAAAAGACCCGGCTTCTTCGTTCTCCCTGGTACTATAAATCGGCATTGTAAAATAGTATTCATCGGGAGAAGACAATCCTACTATCTGATTCGAAATCAAAGCCACATTGTTGGCCATAATATTCCAATTCGTAAAACTAAGGTTTCCGCTGGAAGGCCAGAATTTTTTAGTTCCCGTTTTTGAAATATTAAAATGAATACGAGCAAATGCTCCGTAGGTATTAGGGAGGGCAAAACGGTTGTCGTCTTCTTGTTGTCTGAACTGCCCTTTGGGCCACTCAGACCGTGGTGGAGCCAGAACTGACTTTATCATTTCGCCCATTACACCTTTTGGGGTGTAAGCTGACTGCCACCAGGAGATAATGGTTTCTCTAAAAGCTATCTGGTTTGCGGGATAATTCCATCCGTTTTTTATATAAGGCTTGGCAGGTTCATTAAACTTAAGTACTTCTGTCCAGCCCATTTCGATGTTTCCAACACCTTCTGAATAGTAAGCTCCTCGATGGTTGGTAGACTGGGCGAACGAAGCATAAATTCCTAGAGAAAGAAAAAAAATAAATACTTTTTTCATAAGAAGAGTACTTTTTTTGAGTCTATTTATCAAATCATTTATGAAATATACGCGAAAAATCTTTACTTAATTTCAGTTCGTCTGCTATATAATATATTCCTAGTCAACTACTTTAATGAGTCTGACGAATTCAAGTTAAAGCAACCTTCATTTAGAAAATACTACACCAAAACTTTACAAATACTAGTGAAGATTCTCGAAAGAAAACAAGATTATTTTATAAGAAACCTATTATCCTTAAATCACTGAAATACTTAGACTATATTTACGTTTGTACTATATACGGAGGCGGTTACTTCAGTAGTGAGTATCCTTTCAAAAACTATCTTCTTTACACAGTAAACCTAAGCGTTTACGTGAAAATATCTTAGATTTCATTTTGAACTCTTTTAATCAATTGTTACGCTTATAAAAAATGCGGCCGAAATGAAATCGCCAGTAAAATTTAATAATATTAACACTCAGTTCTCAAAATCATTAAAGAGCAGGGTAAGTGAATATTTCGCTCTTCAAAAAAAACGAAAAACAGGAGGATATACTTTAGGAATAAAAGCTGGAATATTACTCCTATAACTTGTCTTATTATATATCTGGCTTGTTTTTTTCACTCCCCATTGGACACTAAGTGTACTACTTTCTACTGTGTTAGGAGTTACTTTGGCCCTCATAGGTTTTAATATAATGCATGATGCCGGTCATGGCACTTTTTCTTCCAATAAAAACTTAAACGATGTTCTTTCCTACAGTCTAAATTTATTAGGAGGCAATATTTTCCTATGGAAATTAAAGCATAATATTGCACACCACACTTATACCAATATTGAAGGCGAGGATTTTGATATAGAAGTTAAATTTATGCGTCTCCATGAAGACCAGCAATTTAAAGCCCACCATCGTTTTCAGCGTTACTATTTTATCCTACTTTATAGCATTTCCTATATAGCTTGGGTCTTCTATCAGGATTTTGAGAAATATTTCAGGCAAAGGCTTAGTAAATCTTCTCCGCTTTTCAGATTTCCTTTAAGAGAGAGAGTAATTTTCTGGGTAAGTAAACTTATCAATGTATTTGTTCTTATTATTATCCCTGTTTATAATGTAGGCTGGATCACCGCATTACTTGGCCTTTTGATTGCCGGAATGGCCTGCGGATTATGTCTTGCAGTAGTTTTCCAACTTGCACATGTAGTTTCTGAAACTGAGTTCACAGTAAAGCAGGACGAATCGTCTATTGAAAACGAATGGATGGTGCACCAGCTGGCAAGTACCGCTAATTTTGCTACAAAGAATAAAGTTCTAACGTGGCTTCTGGGAGGATTAAATTTTCAGGTAGAACACCACCTCTTCCCAAGAATAAGCCATATCCACTATCCTGACCTTAATAAGATAGTGAAGAAAACCCGTCTGGAATATGGAATAGTTTATAATGAGTTTAATTCTTTCAGCAATGCCTTTCAGTCACATTTGGGTGTAATAAAATCCATGTCTTTGCAGCAATCAGGTAAATAGTCATTGGCTTACCCGAAACACCTAAAAAACTATAAATAAACTACTTAAATAATAATCTTTTCTATTGTGGAGGTCAGTATACCACAATACCGTCTACTAGATGAGAAACATTGACTGAATGAAGAATGTATTGTTTTTTGCTATACCAAACAGTAAAATTCATTTAAAATCAGCCTTTAACTTGTGAACCTTAGCTAAATGGCGTACTTTACCTGCAGGAATAGAAAACCATTGCGAAAAATTTGCGTATAAATGACAAGTAAAATTATTGGTGTAGGACATTATACCGCTCCACAAGTTATTGCTAATTCGTTCTTCGAAAACCATCATTTTGTAGATAAAAGTGGCAATGACCTGAATCAAAGCAGTGCAACTATTGCCAACAAGCTGAAAGAAATTACGGGAATTGAAGAAAGAAGGTATGCCGAAAGTGGGCAGGTAGCCTCTGACCTTGGTTTTCTGGCAGCAAAGGCTGCCATAGAAAATGCAGGAATAGATCAAGAAACTTTAGACTACATCATATTTGCCCATAATTTTGGGGATGTTGCTTCTAATGCCACACAAGGAGACACCGTCCCTAGTCTTGCTTCCAGAGCCAAACATCTTTTAAAGATAGAGAATAATTTCTGTGTAGCTTATGATGTATTATTTGGATGCCCAGGCTGGCTGGAAGGCTTAATACAGGCTCATGCCTTCATTAAATCAGGAATGGCCAAAAGGTGCCTTATCATAGGAGCAGAAACGCTTTCACGCGTGGTTGACATTCATGATAGAGACAGTATGATTTACGCTGATGGTGCCGGTGCTGTTATACTGGAAATAAGCCAAGAGGATTCTGGCATAAAATCTCACTTATCGGGTTCATTTACCTTGAAAGAAAAAGATTATCTCTATTTTGGTCAATCCTATAAAAGTACCGTAGACTCGGATACCAAATATATCAAAATGAATGGAAGAAAAATTTATGAATTTGCCCTTTCAAACGTGCCTGAGGCTATGAAAAAATGCCTTGACAGCAGTGGCTATTCTATCCAACAGCTGTCTAAAATTATTATTCATCAGGCCAATGAAAAAATGGACGAAGCTATAGTAAACAGGTTTTTTCAACTATATAACGCTCCTATTCCTGAAAACATAATGCCCATGGTCATCCAAAAATTTGGTAACAATAGTGTAGCAACTATTCCTACACTACTTTCTATGATTTTAAAGGGTGAATTGCCAAACCATTCCATAGGAGATGGGGACATTGTATTATTTGCTTCGGTAGGTGCAGGAATGAACATTAATGCTATTGTCTACAAGTTTTAAAGTAACTTCATAAAACGCTAAACAGCGGTTTTAACTCGTATTCTTGCTACTGCCAAATAAAGCCCTCTACTATGCATTATTTGAGATTGTTTTAACGGATTGATTGACGACCCACATACTGAGATTTTTTTGTAGTTTAATAATCAGGATATAAACAAGTACTTTCGCCTTGGTAGAAGCCAAAATTTAGCAAAGTTGTTTCTAAGCCTCCTTTTGGGAGGTGTATATTTTATCCACTGCTATGAAAGAAAATATCAGTCCCAAAAGTAATACAGCAGAACGTACCCAATTCATCACGCTCCATTCCGTAGATAATCTCTTGAGCGTTTCTACATCAGGCATAGAATCAGAAAACATGAGGTCTGTTCTTGGGTGAAAATAAGTAAACGCCATTATATCGGCAGAAATAGAACAAAGCAAACTAATCCCCAGGAGTAACCTTACCTTCTTTGGATTTTTCCAAAATAGAACTAGCGATACCAGAGTTAAAAATTGTGAAAGAGGCGAGAAAATCTTAAAAAAATCACCTGGATTTACAGACTTAAAATACGCTTTGCCGGCTACTATTGAATTAGGGATATCGCTGTCTGTAGCAACGGCAATAACTATGGAGTTGAAAATGTTTGAAAACAAAACACCACTTGCCACCGCAACTGATGTAAGAAGTATTACTTTTTTCATTTTTAGTATATTAAATTTTCACTTTTAAGGAGCAATCATAAATTCAAGGTTACCTTTCAATTTCTTCGTCCATCTTCTTAATTGCCACTCAGCTATAAACAAACTCCCATAAATTCTGACTTTCAAAATCTAATTCTTGTTTGAAGATACTATAACCAGAAAATAATCTATATCAGAACCACATAAACTGTCCCAGAAAAAAATAAAATGAGAAAACTCTCTTATAAAATATACTCATGCAAAAAAAATCTTATCTGATTCAACTAAAAACCGACAATGATTTCAATTTTAAAAAGAAAAAAGAACCCAACTCAAAACGAATCAGGCCTTTCCTGTTACTAAATCCACACAACTTATGGTAAAGTTAATAAAAAACTGATATTAAATAGATTATCTTATCATTTTAGTCAAAAAAACTTATTGAGGAATTCGAGTAAGGGTTGGCAGCAGGATATTTAATAACTACACTAATAAACTCAGCCTAAATGACCACATTTTACCTTTTTAAAAAAGTTCAGTTGTCCGAAACATTAACCTACTTTCCTATTCTTTTTTTAGAAAACCATTCAAACTACCTCTGAACAAAGCACCATCTCCATCTATGCGATATCCTTGGAAATCAGGGCAGTTATGATCTGTCATAGCGAGCCACTAGTTAAACAAGTTAACAGACAGATAATGACCATTTCATAAGTCGTTTCCCGCAATTTTCAAAACTATTCTAATTGGATTTTAATGCCAAATACCTCACTATCAAGGCAACGTCTCTGTCATAAAGCGGTATATTTGCAGCTTACTGTTTTAGTGGATACGTGGAGAGATACATTATCAAAATTCTATTTTTATTAGTTTTCTTACCTTTCAAAAACTTTGGACAATCGGAAAAAGTCATTTACCCACATACTGTATTTTGGCATAAAACAGAAGCCAATACGATGATAAACGACAAGTTTGGGTATGGTATCGATTGGGTTCTGAGAACCAAAAATGAGATGAATGAAGGTTCTATGTTTAATTCCCTATTGCGGAACAGTTTTAGACCATGGATTACTTACCAGACCTCTCCCCTTTCACGTCTTTCTGTTTCGCCCATTGGACACATGTACACCCAAGACTATGTTGGAAAACCTGAAGATTACAACCGCCTCCCCTATCAAGAGTGGCGAAGTACTATTCAGTTTTTACACCACTCAAAGACCCCAAATGGTAAGTGGATGCACACTTGGCGGTATAGATACGAACTTAGGTGGCAGGAAAATCCTTCGCTAGACAATTACCGCTTTTTTACCCGGTTCAGGCTTAGATACAGGATAAGATATGTTATTAACTCAAACGACTTCTACGAAAACAATACCATCTATGCCGCTGTTTCGAACGAAATAGGTTTAAATATGGGCAAAAATGTGGTACTAAATACCTTTAACCAAAACCGCCTATATGTGGGCTTAGGCTATCGTTTTCTTAACGCAGCTCGTGTGGAATTGCGGTATCTAAACCGCTTAAGAACCCGAGGAGCTACAGGTTATGAGTTTGATCATGACAAAGGCATAATGTTAGGCATATATATCGACGACTGGAAAGCTCTGGGTAAAGAGAAGCAGCAAAACGTTAGATTCTCTGATTAAGACATTGGACATTTCCATTAACCTGATAATAGTAATGCTTCAACAAGGTAACGCCAGGCAGTTAAAATTAGAAGTATTGCATTTTTCTACTTCCAGGTCGTAGGACTATTAAAAAAGAGCAGAACCGCAATCTGCTTCGACAAAAAAAGGTTTTGGAGTGAAGTGCTAATTAGGGAGCATACATTTTTACTCCTTACTGAACAAAAAATTGACTATTGGATATGTTATAACAAAGTTGTAGAGATGAATATTAAAAACAATGCAGTTTGGTTCTGGATTTCTTTGGCTCTATTGCCCATAACTCTCTTTTTAATTTTTAGAGAACTTAACTCCTCAAAAAAGCCTGAACCGAGGATAGAAAACATAGAAACAGAAAATGTTGGAGATAGCACCCATTTGGAATATTACAAACTGGTTGAAGCCATAAATCTCCGCATTGCTGGAAAAGAAAAGGCGTCTCTACAGATATTGAAAGAACTTAGCAAATCAGAAAACAAAGATATCAGAAAAGCTTCTGTTCGAGAATTGGATAAATCCAAAATTGTCCAGATTAAAGAAATTGCTTCTAAACATTCTGAACCAGAAATTGAACAGACTGAGGAACCTAAGCCAAAACATAATCTGAGAGAGCTAGAGTTTACTCCAAAAAACATAGAGACGCTAAAAACTACACAGACCTTTTTAAACCTTGTAAGTAGCAAAGGCAAAAAGTTTGAGTACCTGGGAGATATAGAAGAGGAAAAAGCCAATGGCTACGGAATTGGGATATATGAGTCTGGAAGCATTTATAAAGGTCACTGGAAAGACAATCTTAGACATGGACAAGGCATATTTACCTGGAGAGATGGAGAAAGTTATAATGGTGGATATATTTCTGACCTCAGACATGGAGAGGGTACCTACATTTGGAAAAATGGCGAAAAGTATATTGGCGGCTGGAAAGAAGATAAACGCCATGGAAATGGGAGAGTCTACAAGAAAAACGGGAAAGTAAAAAGCTCAGGAACATGGGCAAATGATAAGCTAGTAGAATCTATTAAAAACTAAAAAGTGTACTTGTATATTGGTAGATGGATAGATTAATCAGTTTGTTATTCCTATAAAACTGAGATAATTTTTATTGAAAAAAACTAAGGCCAAGTAAAATATTTAAAGTCAATTATATAAATCTGATTCCGCAAGATCAACGAACTTTCTTTAAAACAGAATAATAGAAATAACCCCCTAATTGTATTATCTTTATGATATTCTATAAGTTTCTAAGAAATCGGTTCTCCTTTTATGAGGTTTTTATTTAAACTCATCAGCCTTATTCTATGCCTTATTCCTGAAATCCAAGCTCAAGACGTTAAGTTCAGGAAACTTGATATGCGAAATGGTCTATCCTTTAACTCTGTCATGTGCATTACGGAAGACTCATTTGGCCAACTATGGGTTGGGACTAGAGAAGGCCTAAACAGATTTGATGGATATAATTTTGAGATCTTCCGACATAGACCCAACAACTCGGCCGATTTATCTAATAATCATATAAATGTCATTTTTGAGGACTCAGAAAAAAAACTTTGGGTTGGGACTGCTAATGGGCTCAACCTCCTGGACAGGCAATCCAACACCTTTGAGATATGGCGTAATGACGGAAGTACTAGAGGAATTTCAAATGGCTACGTAAAATCCATTGTGGAAAGTGCGGAAGGAAAAATATGGATTGGAACATCTAAAGGCATTTCGGTTTTAGATAAAAAGACTAACGTTATAACCAAAGTTTACATTGGAGACATACATACAGACAATGTTATTTCTCTTTTCAAAGATCATGAAAATCGAATTTGGGCAGGAACAAAGGGAGGGCTATTTGTTTGGTCAGGAGATCGTTTTAAAAGAATATATTTAGACCCGCTCTTTGAGCAGCGTTCATCTATTTTTGAAATTAGAGATATAAAGCAGGACTCCAATGGAATAATGTACATAGCTACAGAAGAACATGGAGTGTATAGATTTGCTTTCAAAGAAGGGCTTGCAAGTAACATTAAACAATGGACTACTAGTACCAGTGGTCTATTGGCAAACCAAACCCGAAGGCTTCTTATTGATGACAACAAGATTTGGGTTGCCACATTAAGTGGTCTTTCAATTTTAGATATTAGCTCGGGTAAATCACAAAATATGCAATTCTCCATTTACAAGCCTCAGGGTATAAGTAGAGGGTCTGTTCATGATATTCATAAGGATAGTTTTGGAGGTTTCTGGGTGGCTACATACAGCGGAGGACTTAATTACTTTCATCCTCAAAATAATCTCTTTGAACATCATGTACAAAGTTTAGGAGCAAACTTTGGGCTCAGTGAGAATGATGTAAACGGTTTTTTGGAGGATCAATCCGGAAGTGTTTGGATTTCTACAGGTAGAGGACTCAACCATTACAATACCTCTACAAATACTTATAAATATATCGGTAGTGATGAGAAAAACGGGCTTTCTCATAGGGTAATAAAAAGTATGGTGACTGATAAAGATGGGAACCTTTGGGTCGGAACCTACAATGGACTTAATCATTACAATCCCAAAACGGGAGATATTAAGCGATTTTATCACCAAAGCAATACTAATTCACTCAATCAAAACCAGGTACATGCATTGTATTATGACAGTGATAGTAACCTTTGGATTGGAACCAATGTGGGAGAATTTCAAATTTATAATACAAAAACTGGGGTTTTTACCGATGTCCCGGGCGTAGGAAATATCATCAGTTATATCTACGAAGATAAGAAAGGAAAACTGTGGGTAGGGACTAGAGGAGGTTTGAAGTGTTTGGATAGAAAAACAAAAAAAACTATAGATATTTCTAATTTACTCAAAGGGTATGAAGGCGAGCTTTTATATGTAAATTGGATTATGGAAGATTCCGAAGATAGGTTATGGATTGGTACACAAAGCTCCGGTCTTTTTCATATCAAGGATGATAAGCTATTTTGGTTTGGACATGGTAAAGGTCTGTCAAGTAATACAATCAATGCTATTCTTGAAGATGATTTTAAAAACTTGTGGCTTACCACCAATTCCGGAATCTCAAAAATAGAATACTGGCTGGATAAAAAGGGAACCCCAAGTATTAAAGCTACAGATTTTACGGAGATTCACGGTTTACAAGGTCCACAATTCAATCCCGGGAGTGCCTTAAAAACCAAGAGCGGAAAAATGTACTTCGGCGGAATAAATGGATTTAATGTTTTTAAACCTTCTGAAATAAACAAAATAGTATATTTCCCAAAAGTAAACTTTAACAAAATCTCTATTACATCAAAAGATGACGACAATGATGTAAAAGTTAAAGTTAAAGACTCAGCTCTAATTTTAAAATATTCACAGAGGAATGTCTCTATTGTTTATTCAAGTGTGAACTTTGTAAATTCTCAAGGAATATATTACAGATACACTCTTAATACTCTAAGATCTAGCTGGATAGATGCAGGAAAGCAGCGAAATCTCAACCTTACCTATTTACCTGTAGGTACCCATGAGCTAAAAGTACAAGCCACAACACAGCCCGGAGTGTGGGGTGACGAGTTTTCTAAACTGACTATAAAGGTTCTGCCACCTTGGTGGATGACTCCTCTTGCATATATCACTTATGCTGTTTTGCTTTCCTTAGGAATTTACTATTTTGTAAGATTGGTTCAGAAAAGGTCTCAATTAAAGAGTAAAAAACTGATATCAGAAGCATTACGAGAAAGGGAACAACGAATGATAAATTCAAAATTAGAGTTTTTTACAGACATTTCCCATGAGCTAAGAACACCCCTAACATTAATACTCACTCCTCTAGAAAAACTAATAGACGAGCCCGGATTACCAAGCAAAGTAAGTTCCCAACTCACCTTAATAGAGAGAAATGGAAAAAAAATGATGGAAATGGTAGACGAAGCTCTGAGTATAAGGAAGTTTGAAGATGGCTTTTTTAGACCATCTGAAAACGACCTGGTTGCTTTTCTTAATGAGATGTTTTTATCTTTCAAACCTTTGGCAGAGGCCAAAAGAATAAGTTTTCTATTTAACAGTGACTACAAAGAGTTAAAGGTGATGTTTGACCCTAAAAAGTTAGATATGGCCATTCAGAATCTACTTTCCAATGCCTTTAAATTTACACCAACGGACGGAAAAATTGGAATATATCTCTCTACAGTATCCGTAAACCAAAAAGAAACCATACAAATAGTGGTGGAAAATACGGGATCAGAAATTTCAGAAGAGATTTTAGATAATATGTTCAAGCGTTTTTTCACTTCGGAGCAATCCCAAAACCCGAAAGGAACGGGAATCGGGCTTGATGTTTCCTTGCGGATGATAAAATTACATGGAGGAGAATTGAGTACAAAAAGTAATAAATCCGGAAAAGATTATTTGACACAATTTATAGCCTTAATTCCTCTCAAAAACTCTGAATATACTCAGGAAGAGACTATTTATGAGGAAAATGTTTTAGAAGAAAGAAACCAAATTCTATCAAGGAAAGAGAATGTTCCCACACTGTTGCTTGCAGAAGATAACAGAGAAATAAGAGACCTGGTAAAAAGTATTCTAAGTAACTTTTATGATATTGTAGAGGCCGAAAACGGAGAATTAGCCTGGATAAAAGCTCAGGAAATTACACCTGATCTCATTATAAGTGATATCATGATGCCCGTGATGGACGGAATTGAGCTCTGCAAAAAAATAAAAACCGATCCGAGAACTAGTCATATTCCAGTAGTTTTACTCACGGCTCGGTCTACCAGCTCTTTTAAATACGAAGGCTACGAAACCGGAGCTGATGCATATATTACCAAACCATTCAGCTCTAAATATCTTACATTGCGAATCAATAATTTAATTCAACAAAGAGAAAAAATAAAAAGCCATTTACAGAAGGAAAACTACTTAAATCCAGGAACAGTAATAGTAAATACGCTGGATGATAATATCCTACGAAATGCTAAAAAGTATGTAGAAGACAATATACAAAATAGCAGTTTTACTATAGAGCAGCTTTGTAGAGAAGTAGGTTTAAGCAGAATGCATTTTCATAGAAAAATGAAATCATTAGTTGGCATATCTCCCGCTGAGTTCGTTCGAAATATTCGATTAAACAGAGCTGCCGTCATTTTAAAACAAAACAATATTAGCATTAAAGAGACCATGGCTTTAGTTGGTTTTGAAAATGCCGATCATTTTAGAAAATGTTTTAAGGATTTATTCGGCGTGTTACCATCCGAGTACAAGTAAAAGCAGTACAAATATCCTTATTCTAAGGCTTTTTAGTACTTTTTTACCCTCTTGTTACAAATACCCTGCTTCTTTGTTACATCATAGTTTTCAGCACTCAGCTCTCCCTAATAGATTTGCTGAGAAGTTTTTTCATTGTTTTAAAAACTGATTTTATAATCAACCTTAAGTAAATTCTTTTAGTATGAAGCAAGTGTACATTTTATTATGTCTTGTGCTAATGGGTTTTTCGGCTGTAGCTCAGTCTATAAATGTGAGCGGTCGAATAACAGAAAATGGTGCAGAGGCTATGCCAGGGGTAAGCGTGATAGAGAAAGGAAGCAATAATGCCACCCTTTCAGATAATGATGGTAAGTTCAAGCTTACAGTTAGTTCTCAAGAAGCTGTTCTGGTCTTTTCTTTCATGGGGATGGTTACGCAAGAAATTGTAGTAAAAGATCAAACAGTTTTTGAAATAAATCTAGTAGCCTCCAATTCTCAATTAGATGAACTTGTAGTAGTAGGTTATGGAACTCAGAAAAAAAGTGACATTATCAGTTCTGTTGTTTCTGTAAGTACAGAAACCGTAAACAAAGTACCATCTAATGACCTCGGAGAAATGCTAAGAGGAAAAGCGGCTGGAGTGTATGTTACTTTAGGAGATGCCTCACCTGGGAGTTCCTCAAACATCCTAATAAGAGGGAGCCGATCACTTACAGCCGGAAACAGCCCAATAGTGATTGCAGATGGCGTACCTATTGGGGGAATCAATGACATCAACCCCAATGATATTGCATCCATTGAAATTTTGAAAGATGCAGCAGCTCAAGCTATTTATGGTGCCAGAGCATCCAATGGTGTAATACTCATTACTACTAAGAGAGCCAAAGACGGAAAAACAGTCATTGACTACAATACTTTTTGGGGAATGCAGACCGTCAGAAGAAATTTTGATGTTTATTCAGGAGAAGAATTTGCTCAATTAAAGAGAGAAGCGTACAGAGCCGATAATAATAACCAATACCTTCCTGATGAAGCTATTTTTACGCCTATTGAACGGGAAATATTAGCAAACGGCCAATTTATAGATTGGGAAAAAGAATTAATAAGGCCCGCATCTACTCAAAACCATAACTTGAGTTTCTCAACCGGTACCGGAAAAACCAAAATATACTCCGGACTTAATTATTCGCGGAGAGAAGGTGTGATACCAGGAACGGATTTTCAAAGAGGTACCATCAGAATAAATGTAGATCAGACTATTAATAACTGGCTAAAAATAGGAGCCAACACTTCATGGCAATTATCTGAAAACAATAACCCGGGTACCGGAGAAACGTTACTTAGGTCAATAACCACCTCTCCCTTGGGTAAAATTTATAATGACGACGGTACCTATAGAATTTATCCTACCGGGGTTCAGGAGAGCGTAAATCCACTTTTGGATTTGGCAGAAGTAACCAATACCCGAAATGACAGGAATGATATCATGAATTTATTTGCAGACTTTACTATTCTGAAAGGTCTGAAATACAGAGTGAATGCAAGCCGCAGATCATGGAATAGAAAAACAAGTAATTATTCTAGCACACAATCTCTTTCTGGCTTTAGAAGAGGTGGGCTGGCAAACGGCTGGATGCAGTTTGAGGATGATGTTGAGTGGCAGTTAGAAAATATATTAAATTATAACACTACCATTAACAAACATAACATTGCGGCTACAGGGGTTCATAGCTTAAGTAAAAAGAGAAACACAAGCTTTAGGAATACATCAAATAACATCCCTAACGATCTACTAGGTGTATGGGGCATTCCTTCGGCGGAAAGCAATATTCCTTCTCTTGGAGCTTCAGAGCGTGGATTAGTATCTTTTGTTGCTCGTTTACAATATGACTATGACGGAAAATACTATGTTTCTGCATCTGCCAGAGCGGATGGATCTACCGTTTTTGGCAACAATAATAAATGGGCATATTTCCCGGCAGTGGCAGTGGGTTGGAATATCTTCAGAGAAAACTTTTTACAAGATATACCAGTTGTATCCAACCTAAAATTAAGGGCAAGCTATGGTAGCGTTGGAAATGAAGCAATAGCTGCATACAGAAGTTTAAGCACTGCAGACCAAAGAGATTATATTTTTAACGGGGTAAAAAGAATAGGTTACGTACCTGGAGATTTTCTGCCTAATCCAAATCTTAAATGGGAAACCTCTACTACACTAAATACCGCTTTAGACTTTGGTTTTTTCAATGACAGAATTTCTGGAACAATTGAATACTACAATACCAGAACCAAAGATTTACTTGCACAGCTTTCCCTGAGAGCAGACATTGGTTACACTCGCATGTTGCGAAACATAGGAGAAGTAGAAAACAAAGGTTTAGAATTTGCGGTAAACGGTATTTTAGTGGAGAAAAAAGACTTTAGTCTTAATACAGGATTCACTTTTTCCCGTAACAGGAATAAAATAATAAGCCTTTACGGAGAGTATGATGATAACGGAAAAGAGCTAGACGACGTAGGAAATAGGTGGTTCATAGGTTACCCTAAAGACGTTTTCTTTCAGTTTCAGCCTGATGGAATATGGCAAATAGGTGAAAATATTGTGAATAGTCATCAGCCTACTGCTCAGCCGGGAGATGTTAAGGTTAAAGATGTGGATGGAGACGGACTACTAACCGATAGAGACAGAGTTATAGTTCGCAGAGACCCTAAGTGGTTTGGCACATTTAACCTGGGAATGAAATTTAAAGGAATTGACTTTTCGGCCGATGTATTAACTGTGCAGGGAGTGATAAGAAATAACCCTTTCTTATATGATTATCCAAACGGAGGATCATTAAGAGGTATTTTAAATGGAGTTAAAGTGGACTATTGGACACCTGAGAACCCAACGGGCACATGGCCTCGTCCCCAAGAATCTAATGACAGAACATATCTAAGTACACTGGGTTTGCAAGATGCATCTTATGTAAGACTACACACACTTACACTAGGGTATACCCTTCCTAAAGCTTGGATGGCAAAGTTGAAAATCAATAGTCTAAGGGTATATACCACTGGACATAACCTCATTACTATTACGAAATTCAAATCATATAGTCCTGAAAAAAATCCTAATGATTACCCGGAAGCCATCTCTATCGTGGGAGGGTTACAAGTAAACTTCTAATGCATTTTAAACGAATTGAACAAAATGGAAAAATACATATATATACATAAGAGACCTCGAAAAACAAGAAAGCTTTTTCTCTCAGCAATCTTATCGGTTTTCGCTTTTCTTACTATTTCATGCGAAAGTTATTTGGGAGAAGAACCCATTACAGAGGTTTCTATAGACTTTATCTATAACACTCCTGACGGTCTGGAAAGTGGCGTAAATGCACTTTACAACCGAATGAGGAACTATAATATGCCAGAAGGAGAAGGTGACAACCTACGCTCTGTAGCTTTCTTTTTTGTGGCTACAGATCTTGGACTAAATAGAACTTGGCATACACCTTATGGGCCCAATCATACACCTCAGGGACATCCAGCCAGAAAGTGGACTATGGGCTATCAAATCATTGATAGAGCAAATGCTATCATTGTAAACGCTCCTAAGGTAGAAATGCTCGAAAGTCGTAAAAATCAGGTTTTAGCACAAGCAAAACTAATCAGAGCTGAGATTTATTTGGATTTAATCAGAATGTATGATAACATTCTGTTAGACACGACAGCTACTACCCCTGAGAACGCTTTTGATGAGAAAGAATACCGTCCTGCAAACCCTACTGAAGTATTCAAGCTTATTGATAGTGACCTGGACTTTGCTACCGCTCATCTAAACTGGGTAGTGGAATTTGGAAGATATGGCAAAGGAGTGGCTCATCATCTCAGAGGGAAAAGTGCCATGTGGCAACAAAAATGGGCTGAGGCTGCAGCCAATTTCGATGCAGTAATTAATGATGGTACTCATACTCTCCTGCCCAAAGAAAGAATTGCAGAAGTTTTTGGTCAAAATGCAAACCATAGAGAAGCTCTATTTACGTATGTCCGAGATGAAGTTACGGGTGGAAATGACAATTTGCCAGGAGGCGGGCCAACTTGGATAAGCAGTATGCTAAACTCCAGAGTGTATGAACTTTCAAGTGGAGAAATGATAAGAAGCGTAGAGTATGGAGGCGAGTCCTTGGGGTGGTCTTTTCCTAATGCTTACCTCCGCTCTCTATATGATGAAACAAATGACATAAGGTTTACTACTTACTATTATCCTACAAAATTGATAGTAAACAATCCTGCCTCTCCGAATTTCGGACAGCCACTTGCACAAAACAGGTATGAAGACGACTTCAGAAGGTACCATTGGAGTGTAAAAAAGTATCATGACGAAGAAAAACGTATTGGTACCAACAATAGCTACAAGGATATTATCTATTATAGATATGCAGAAACATTACTGCTTGGGGCTGAAGCACATTGGAGACTTGAGGGAGAAAATCCCTCCAGTACCAAGGCTCTATCATACATTAATAAAATTAGACAGAGAGCAGGAATACCTGATTTTGTAAGTTTTTCTCTCGATACCTACCTGGAAGAGTCAGCACGTGAGCTCGCATTTGAAAATGAGCGTTGGTTCTTGTTGAAACGTGTAGGTCTTCTTAGAGAAAGAGTAAACAAATACTATCAAATGGGCTCCAATTCAGGTAATGCAATAGCTTACCCCATGCAACCCCACATGATAAGGATGCCAATTCCTCAATCACAAATAGACTTAATGAGAACATTTCCTCAAAATGAAGGATACTAAACTATATCAAAATGACGAAACTAAATCTTATCTGTCTAATTGCAATCCTGGTTTGGGGCTGTGGTAATAACAATACCGAATCTCCCAAACCGGAAGAAACAAGTGGAACACTGAAGGAAAAAGCAAAATTCGGAATAGGTGCAGCTATAAAGACATCTCTTTTTAGTGAAACCCTCTATGGCTCTACCGTAGCTAAGCACTATAGTCAAATTACTGCTGAATGGGAAATGAAGATGGAACAAATCTGGGGTTCAGAAAATAGCTATAGATGGAGTAATGCAGATGACATTGTGAAGTTTGCAGAAGAAAATGACCTTGATATTCACGGCCATACATTAGTTTGGTATAAATCATTCCCGCAATGGTTTAAGAATGCTAAGTATGATTCTGCTACCTTCGAATCAAAGGTTAAGGATTACATTTTTGCTACAGCCGGTAGATATAAAGGTAAAGTAATTAGCTGGGATGTAGCTAACGAAATCTTTAATGATAACGGCACCTTGAGATCTGTAGATTGTCCCGTTTATGCTACGTTTAAAGACCCGGTAGGTTTTTATGGAAGATGCTTTAAGTATGCAAATGAGGCAGACCCCAATGCTAAATTGTTTTATAATGACTACAGTGTTGTAATTGCTTCAGCAAAAAGGAATGCAATAAAAAACATGGTCCTCCGCTTCAAACGAGAAGGGATACCCATTCACGGTATAGGTGATCAGTTTCATTACAGAGTTACTACTGATAAAGCAAATATAAAAAATGGAATTGCTGACATGGGTTCTACCGGCTTGCTTATTCATTTATCTGAACTTGATATTATTGTAAATGTAAATCAATCTGAAAGTTTTGAGCTTACATCTACAGAAGCAAATAAACAAGCAGAAATGTACAGGCATATTGTGGAAAGCTTTGAGAGCCTACCGCAAAACCAAAAGTTTGCAATTACCACGTGGGGTGTATCAGATAAACATACCTGGCTTACAGATTATTGGCATCGTAAAGAGTACCCCTTACTTTTTGACAATACTTATAGAGAAAAATTAGCGTACAAAGGATTTTTAGCCGGATTAAAATAATACTATCAGATATGAAATTTTTAAATAACATAATAAGCGTCCTTGTCATTCTAATCTTCTTCGTATCATGTGAAGAAGACGACACAGTCAATACTGTACTTTTTGAGGCCGGAAAAATAGAAGCTACTGCTTCTAAAACAGAGGTAAAATGGGGAGAAAGCATTACTTATACTGATTTGTCCACTAAGGTCCACAGAAGAAGTTGGGTTTTCCCGGGTGGAAGCCCCGGTTCATCTACAGACTCAGTAGTTACTGTCCACTACCCGGTAGGAGGAACTTACAAGGCCGTTTTAAACATAACCTTTATTGATAACCAAAGGAGTCAGCATTCTTTTGATATAGAAGTAGAAAAGGACCCGGAAAAAGAACTTCCTGATTATGACTATGGAAAAACCTTTGGACTGTATACAGAAACACCAAGCATCTCCCAAGGTATAACCGCTATTCGCACCATAGACATGAATCATTTTAATCCTGTAAGAATATCGGATGCATTGGAGGGAGTAGAAGCCTTAAAGTTCCAAATCACCGGCAATTCTGATTGGGCCATGGCTGCTCTACAGGAAGGTGGCGGAAGAAATATTGACATTTCAGCATTTAAAGACGGATTCTACAATGTGGCTCTAAAATCAGAATCTCAAGCACCTATGTTGTTAAGAATCAGAAGTGGTGGTGGAGGAAACGCCATTCTGGAATTTACCTCTTCTGGTGAACAATATGGCTTTAAGAGAGACGGCAGGTGGCATCTTATCTCTATACCTATAAAAGATATATTAGCTAAAGATCCTAATCTGAATCTTTCTCAAATTACGGATTTCTTACTTTTTAGAAGTGGAAACGGCGATGTCCGCACTTTTGACAACTATACTTTCTATGTAGACCATGTGTTTATTTCGGAAAAAGTGGAGCAAAAAAACAAGTAAGAAATTATACCAGGGTGTAGCCTGATTTTTAAGCTATACTTTCTAATACATTAACATTTTCTGTATGAATTTATTTAGTAAGACCTTTATAGGGGTCATATCGGTATCCCTATGCATTTATAAAACTACAGTAGCCCAGAGTTCTATACCAGGTAAGCCTAGTTATCAAGAAGTGATGGCAAGACCAAATGCTGAAAGCAACGAATGGAGTACTTATTTAGCAAAAACAATTAATGATTTCCCCAAATCGGTTGAACTGAACCCAGATACTGCCCAATATGGAGGATGGAAAGTAACTCCATTCAAACCATCGGGTTATTTCAGAGTAGAAAAGAAAAATAAAAGGTGGTGGCTCGTAGACCCGCAGGGTTACCCTTACATACACAGAGGCGTGGCAGTTTTTAGACCTGGACGTTCAGAATTGCAAGAAACCTCACTGAATACAAAATATGGAACAAAAGAAAGTTGGGTAGAAAAAGAAAGTCAATTTTTAACGAACCACGGTTTTAATGGTGTGGGAGCCTGGTCTGACCATAATCTTATGAGAGAGAATAAAAGCAACTTAGCTTATACCATCATCGTAAGCCCCATGGGGGAATACAAAGCTCAGCACATAAAAAAGTTTGGCGGTCAATATGAGATGGCGGGTTGGCAGGGTTACCGGTATGATTTAATAATGGTTTTTGATAAGGAGTTTGACAATTACGTAGAAAAGGCAATTGCTCCCATTTCAAAATACGCCAATGACAAATTTCTATTAGGCTATTATACTGACAATGAGCTTCCCTGGAAAAACGACGCTTTGGACAGACACCTTACTTACCTGCAACCAGAAGAAGAGGGCTATAAAGCTGCTTGGTTATGGTATAAAAAACGTAAAGGAAAAAAGGCTCAGGTAAAGGACATTACTGAAAAAGACAGAAAAGCCTTTAATGCTTTTTACTTTGAAACCTACATGAAAAAAGTAACCGCCGTTATAAAGAAGTATGACCCTAATCACTTGTATTTAGGATGCCGATTTAACCAAGAAAAAGAAGAACTAAGTAATCCTGATATTTTCAGAGTGGCTGGAAAATACATGGATGTAGTTTCAATTAATCATTATAGAAAATGGGAACCCGTACAAAGTACAATGAAGAATTGGGAAGAATGGTCTGGAAAACCTTTCATTATAACAGAATGGTACACAAAGGGCGAAGACTCTGGTTTACCTAACAAGACAGGAGCAGGCTGGAATGTACCCACCCAAAAAGATAGAGGTTTTTTCTATCAAAACTTTACGATAGAACTACTGAAGAGTAAGTCATGTGTGGGTTGGCATTGGTTTACATACCAAGATAATGACCCCAAAGACCTTTCAACAGATCCATCAAACAGAGATTCTAACAAAGGAATAGTAGACAGTGAATTTAACCCTTACACGCCCTTGCTGGATAAAATGAAAGAGCTTAATGCTAAAACATACGGATTAATAAAATACTTTGACACGAAATAGATGCCAATCTTAGTTAGATTACATTGTTTATTTAGGACAAGTTCATTGTCACGTTTTAAAACTAGTATTCCCAACTGTTTTATTTTTCTATTACTCTATATCGCTAGCCCACAAGTAAAACAGTGGGCTAGCCAATAAAATGTGGTCTCTAATGGGCATTAAACTTTTATAGACCACTTTCGTAATCAGATAAGACTTTCCAAATTTCTTCTATTTCCGGCCAAACATTATCTGTAAAATCAGTATCTGTATTAACCAAAACGATTTTGCCAATTTTGGTAGTAGGGTTAAAATACATAGCTGTAAATACTCCCGGATCAGAACCATTATGACCAATCAGGTCACTCGTGACATTCAGAAAACCATCACGAAATTCCATAAAAATTCCATAATTCTTTGTTTTCTCATCCTCCACAAAACTCTGTTTTTCAAAAAGTAATTTATAACTTCCTTGGCTTAACAACTTGCCATTTCCAGCATATCCTTTTATAAGCTCATTTAAGAATAACCCTAAGTCATTGGCTGATGTAATAAATCCTCCATCCGCATACGTGATAAGAGAATATTCCGCTATCATTTTTTCCTTATTTGCAAATAATCTTGTACGTTTCAAGCCGTCAATATCCGAAGGCGTCCAGCCTGAATTGTTCATTTTCAATGGTTCTAAAATATAGCTCTCAGTAAAATCGGCATAACTTTGCCCAGTTACTGACTCTATGACTAGAGCACAAAGAGCAGCCGCGATATTGGAATACTCACGTTTTTCTCCGGGCTTAGAATTTAAGAACGTATCTCTTTGGTACCATTTCCCGCCTACAGTCAAACTATTTTCCATAAAACTACGTAATGAGACGTGTGTCTCGGGCTTATTGAAATAACTATACACACCTTCATTATTGTTGTGCTTGTCTTTTGTTAAAACATAAGATTTAGCATAAACTTCATCAAGGTCAGTGATAGAAGACGTGTGAAAAGCCAAATGCTTAATCAGTATGGGAATATCAGGATAGTTTGGATTGACAATTTTAAAAGGTAAATAATCATTGATTGGATCGTTTATATTTAGTTTACCTAACTCCTGAGCTTTAAGTAAGGATACTCCTATTAGTGTTTTGGATATAGAAGCAATACTTTGGGTAGTGTGTGATGTATAGGGCTTAGTCCGTCCCATATCTGTAAAACCAAATCCTTTGCTATAAATAAGTCCCTTTTTATTTATTACTGAAACAGAAAAACCCTGGATTCCATCTTTTTGGTAGGCTAATTCTAAGTTTTGGCTTAGTACATCATTTATTGGGGTATGATTTTTATGAGCAGTCTTACAAGAAAATATTAGAAGAGAAGAGATAAGAATTAGAAGAATACTTTTCATTTATAAAGTCAATAGTTTTTTGTTACAAATAGGAATCCTACGTATGTACGTAACTAATAAACATAACACCTTATTAGAAAATTTATATATCTAATGTATTTTTCGGAGATTCCATTTTGGAGAGGGGGATTTGCCACAGCTTTTCAGCGTTTAATTTTCTAACCTGAGCTCGATTAAAACCACATAGACAAATAGATTTAAATATTTGCAAATCAGCAATAATAAAGTATACATAGCAGTGATGCTAGGCTTCAGTGTAATGAATAGCTTCAGCTATATATACTTACTTTAAAAAATATCCTTTTTCTATGTATTACACACTACAAATCAGTATATTAATAATCCACCTGAGATTTATAAATATGTAATATTAGTTCCCAAAAAACACTTCATAGATACGATTGTTTAAGAACAGTTTTATTAAACGAAATCGGCTCACAGTTAAAACCATGAGCCGTTTTTTTTACGGTACTATCACATTCCTTTCTTCCTCGGTATAGGCCGAGAAAATCCCGAGTGCTCCGTTAGAAATGTTGTTGGGTGGGTTGCTGGGCGTTACGCTTCCTCCGGGACCGCTATCTACCATCAGCATTAAAGTTGTGTAATATTTACCCACTGACTGATCTACACACTGCATTAAAATAGAAACTTGATCTCCCGAAACGAGCTTGTAATCGTCCTCATTAATTTCTAGACGCATCGTGTTTTCCATACCATTCTTTACTTCATCGTTTTGTACTAAATGTTGGTTAACAAACTTGCCATTTATAGTCACCAAAAAACGGTAATAATTTCCTCTCACTATTGGATCACGATAAAGCGGAATCAGGTTATGTTCGATTTCCCCTAATACACTTACAGACTCTACTTTAATAGACTCAAAGGGCACTTTCTGTGGCATTGTACTTACTGCTGTGTACATTTGGGCACCTACGTTTACTGTTAAAGTATATGTTCTACCTACTACTCCCCTTAAGGTGCTGGTCTTATAAACTCCGTTTCCTTCATGAACCAGACGTTCGCTATGGTCTGCATTATCACTTATGGTCACTATGGCATTATCAATAGTGGGATAACTCCCCATGTTGGCCAAGGCTATTGTCTCACTTATTTTCACATAATAAGGCCCTTCCTTATCCGTAATAGCCCCTTCTATAGCCAGCCTTGATTGGTTATTTTTATAATCTAAATCTATGGTTTTCTCGCAACTTGCAAAAACTAATGCGGCAAGTATGACAACTAATATATTCTTCATTTTTCTTATTTGTTTTTTATAGCAAACCACCTAAAATGGTCTACATTGATATGAAATAACTCCCTAATAATGAACCTTATAAAGCCATAATTTAAAATTCAAAATTATAAGTCACGCTCGGTATCCATTGGAAGAGAGCAGTTTGAACGGCATCTATCTGCTGTGGGTTTTCCTTATTTTCTCTAAAGTCAACTGAGAATGGATTTTGGCGACCGTAAACATTATATAACCCGAAGTTCCATGAGCTTTGGAAACGTTTTTTAGAAGGTTTCTCATAGGTAGCACTAAAGTCCAAACGGTGTGAAGCAGGCATGCGGTCGGCATTTCTTGCACCGTATTGAAATACGGTTATGCCATTTATTTCATATTTTCCGGTAGGAAAAGTAACGGCATTACCTGTTGTATAAATAAATGAACTTGATAACGTCCAACGTCTGTTTAGTTCATAAATCCCCACGATAGATAAGTCATGGGTGCGGTCTTGTTTGGCATTGTACCAAAGACCATTGTTTATACCCTCAATTTTCCGTTCGGTTTTAGAAAGAGTGTACCCTACCCACCCAGTAAGTTTCCCTGTTTTTTTCTTTAAAAGTACTTCTATTCCGTAAGCCCTACCCTTGCCAAAAAGCAGCTCACTTTCTATATCTGGCACCGTATTTATATCTGCTCCATCCCTATAATCTATCTGATTTTGCATGGTTTTGTAGTAGGTTTCAGCATTAAGTTCGTAAGCATTCTCCTGGAAATTTCTACTGTAACCCAAACTTATTTGGTCTGCCACGCCAGGCTTAATATTATAACTGTTTCCTATCCATTGGTCTGTAGGACTCCCGCTTGTAGAATTACTCATAAGGTGCAGATTTTGTACATTTCTAGCATAACCTATTTTGGCACTTGAGCTTGAATTTAACCGATAATTCATGGAAACCCGAGGCTCAAGATTATAATACGTTTTACCCACTTTCCCTTTAGCTAATTCTATAGATTCCACAATTTCGTGGTTACGATAAATATGGTATGTGTCGCCACCTAAGACATTGTAAAAAGAAAAACGCAAGCCATAGTCTACCGTTATCTTTTCATTAGGTTTATACGAATTACTAGCATAAAGAGCATTTTCAAGAGATTTTCTGCTATTCTTCTGACCATAATTTTCTTCTTTGGTTGGAGAAACGTTATGATGTATCGCATTGAACCCAAAACGCAGCGTATTATCCGTGTTTAAGTAATAAGAAAAGTCTTGTTTTAAGTTAAAGTCTTGGATGTTGGAGTTAAAATTAATAGCGTCACCTCCTCCACTAAAACCAACATTAAAATCATAATTACAGTAAATAAATGAGGTATTAGAAAACAATTTACTATCTAATACGCTGTTCCATCGGAGAGTACTGGTGGTGTTTCCCCATTGACTACCAAAGGTATTTCCCAAACCGAAAACATCTTTCCCGAAATAGCCGGAGAAATAAAGCCTATTCTTATCATTTAAAGTGAGGTTTGCCTTGGCATTCAGGTCATAAAAATATAGTTTGATATCTTTAAAATCGGGAGACATACGAGCAATGAGATCAGCGTAGGTTCTTCTCCCAGAAATAATGAAAGATGATTTCTCTTTTTGTATGGGTCCTTCTACCGTTAAGCGGCTACTGATAAGACCTATACCACCCGTAACCTGATAGTCCCTATTGTTACCTTCCTTCATTTTTACATCCAAAACGGAGGATAAACGGCCTCCGAATTGTGCCGGGCTATTTCCTTTAATAATGGTAGCGTCTTTTATGGCATCGCTATTAA
Organism: uncultured Lacihabitans sp.; assembly: GCA_964489955.1. Lineage (GTDB taxonomy): Bacteria > Bacteroidota > Bacteroidia > Cytophagales > Spirosomataceae > Leadbetterella. The sequence goes on from CAZBAV010000009.1 coordinate 31,150, forward strand.
ACGTGCTGAAAAATCCTAATAAATGTGATGCATTATACACAGGAGCTTCGTCAAGAATCACCAAGTTTTGGTCTGTGCTACCACCCCGAACCGAAAACCCAGCAGACCCTTCTCCGTTGGTTTTCACTCCAGGCATAAGCTGTATGGTCTTCACAAGGTCCTTTTCACCAAAAACTACAGGAATTTTACCAGCCGTTTTCATATTGAGGGTTTCTGTTCCCATAGTAGCTTGGGTGAGATTATCATCATTTCGTTTACTACTTACCACTACTTCTGCAAGGGTATTTTCATCCAAAAGATCTATGCTTATCTTTTGGTCAGAGTCCAGGATTACAGGAATTAGCTGCTGTTCTGAACCCACATACGTAACTCTGAGCGTGTACTTCCCGGCTGGAAGCGAAATAGAAAAGAAGCCATATTCATTGGTACTTACACCCACTCCCGTTTTTTCCATAACCAAAATGGTTGCACCTATGAGCGACTCCCCATTTGATTTCTGTTTTACTGTACCGCTTACGGTATATTTTTGCTGTGCCATGAGCAAACCGGCACTAAGAAAAAGAAAGATGCTTATAGCTGCTATTCTCTTGATCATATAGTTGTTTTTGTTTCTGCAAAGGTGAAACGAAAAAAAAACGGCAAAAAAATAATGCGAAGAAGAGGAAAGGTTTTGCGAAGAATGCAAAATCAAAACCCGAAAATTGGAAAATACATACTACCAACTGTGGGTAACTTACCCAAAATAAAGACCAATACTAAAGATAGTCTTCCATATTCTAAGTAAAATAACCATTTACGACCGTCTAGGTAACTACCACAAATAATCAATGTAAATAGTATAAAAATGGAGCCCAATACTTTGTCCGAAATATTTAAAGAACTGAAATAAAAAGTAATAAGACACATTAGAATAAAGCTTATTCCAATTTGCAGGTTGAGATAGGTTCTTACAAAACCGCTGTACGTATTTGATCTCTTTGTGATCAGCCATTTCTTTTCTAACTCTGGCCTTATTCCCTGGTCCATAGTTTCTGGACGGCCAAACACAATACGTAACTTGTCCCGTAACTTAGTTTCTTTTTTGGAGGCTTCCCAAATCTCCAGATAATAATGAAAGTGCTGCCAAAGGAAGCTGTAGGATTTAATGGGATGTGTAAGCCCGTATGCTGGTTTTTCTTCTTCTGCCTGAAAGGTACCAAAGAGTTTATCCCAAAAAACGAAGACGTCTCCATAGTTTTTATCTAAATATTTTTCGTCTGAAGCATGATGTACTCCGTGCAATGAAGGCGTAATGAAAACATGCTCCAAAAATCCCAATTTCCCCACTACCTGGGTATGTGTAAAAAATGAATACACGCCATGGAAAAGCAAAATAAAAATCACCAACGAAGGATGAAAGCCAATCCAAGGAAGCAAACACCAAAAAACATTTCGTATAAACGCCTGAAAAACGGTTATACGGGCGGCTACAGTGAGATTAAACTCTTCACTTTGATGATGGACAATATGTGCTGCCCACAAAATATTAACTTCATGACCTAACCTGTGGTACCAATACCATACAAAATCTGTTGCTAAAATTAGAGCTATCCACGTATACCACCTATTCGGAATGGAAAACAAGGCATAGTGTTCATAAACATAATAAAAGAGGGAGTAAAAACTGGCTGTAATAAACAAGCTTAAAAGACGCTCCGCAATACCAATACTTATATTATTTATGGAGCTTTCATAAGAAAAGACATTCTTAAGCTTTTTGTATTGGGTTACCTTGTACTCAATAAATACGAATATAAAAAATGCCGGCAAGGCAAAAGCCAGATAGTTCATAGTTACATATTTTGGTAAAGGAAAAAGGGATCAAATAACGAGAAGTTTAAATAGATCTATACTTATTAAAACAACACTTAAATAGCTTATACAGCCTTTTTTAACAATATGTACACCTTCCGGATATTCTTGTATGCCGTAAAAACTATCCATCAGAATACCTAATAGTCCAATACCAATAAGTACTAAACCAACCCCATCCTGCAAATAGCAAGACTCTATACAAACCAATATTTCATACATAATGAAACTACACATAGATATCTAATTTTGAATCCGATTTTGGTCAGGTGAGAAATCCACCATCTCACAGAAAAAACACATCGGGCCTGGATTGTAAGTGTAGTTCTCGCTCTACAAATAAAGAGAGCGAGAATCTAACAATTAGAAAAACAAACAACAAAACTCCATGAGCCATTGTTGACAGTACAAAGGTTGCTTATACCCAACAATTGAGAAAAATAATGCGAAGAACACAGGCCCTTTTGCGAAGAAGGAAAGCCTCTTAGATAGCGTATCTCGTAAAAAAATCTTCGGTGTAGGTTCTACCGATTGGAAACTCCTGAGAGTCCATAAAAACAGAAGTTCCACGTACCGCCTCTATCCTATCAAAAGGTAAAATAAAACTGCGGTGAATACGAATAAAGCTTGCCGCAGGAAGTTTTTCCACCATATCTTTCATGGTCATTCTAGCCATGATGGTCTTGCGATCCTTAATGTGGATTTTGAGATAATCTGCCAAACCCTCAATGTAGAGAATATCTGCTAATGGGATTTTCACCAAACTAAAATCTGCCCTCACATAAATACTACTGTCTGCCGCTTGTTCCTTATTGTGGATATACGTGTGGTATTCTGTGGCCTTAGTAATAGCTTGTGTAAAACGCTTTTGGTTAATGGGTTTCAGCAAATAATCAATGGCATTCAACTCATAACTCACTGCTGCATATTCACTAAAAGCAGTTGTAAAAATAACCATGGTGTTCTGTTCTAATGACTTCACTAATTGTATCCCGGTCATAGAAGGCATGTGAATGTCACAAAAAATGAGGTCTACAGGAAACTTATTAAGGTGTTTCAAAGCCTCATTGGGTTGGGTGAAAGTCTTTTGCAAATGGATGCTTTCGCTTTTGTTAGAAAGCGACTGGATGACCCTTAAGGCCAAAGGTTCATCATCTATTGCTATGGCATTTATCATTGTAGATTTATATGCAATGTAACCGAAAACTCCTTTTCTGTATCATCAATAACCAAAAGATGTTTTGAGGGGTAAATAAGCTCAAGACGGTGTTTGGTGTTTTCCAAACCCAAACCGCTACTTTCGGTGGTATCACGCTGTACCTTTACCTTATTGTTTGATACTACCATCTTAAAAGCCGAACGGTCTGCCGAAGTTTCTATCCGTATCCAACTTTTCTGTTCGGAGTTAACTCCGTATTTAAACGCATTTTCTATAAATGGAATAAGTAACATGGGAGCAATCTGTAAACTTGGGATATCATCCATACTCCTATAATCCAATTTTACACTTCGGTCTAGTCTGAGCTTCTGAAGTTCCACATAGTTGTTTATATAGTTTATTTCATCCTCTAACAAAACGAAATCCTTTTGGGTGTCTTTCATCGTATACCGCATCATTTCCGATAACTTATCCACCATATCTGCAGCTTTAGGCGAAGTATCAAAGGCCGTAGCGTAAATACTATTGAGCGTATTGAATAAAAAATGAGGGTTTATCTGTGATTTCAAAGACGCTATTTGAGCAGAAAGCCTCTCTTTTTCGGTTTCTTTAAGTCTGGCATAAACCAAAAACAAAATAGAAGAAACAATAGACAACAACCACAAAGCCAACACATTTATTATTACTACCGGCAAAATCTTTTCTATGGTGGGGTTAGCCAAAATTTCCTGGCCAAAATCATAGTATACAAACAGTAGGCTAGAAAAGAAAACTGCTGCCAACACAGCCAGAAATAAGAAAAGTGCAAAAAGTCCATATCTCCTTGTTAAAAGGAATTTAGGAATAAGTAGATAAAAATTAACATAAAAAACAGCTAACAACACCGAACTAAACGCCAAACTAAGCAGTAAATATTTGGTGTCAGACTCAGGCATGAGTATAGAGATAATCTGGTCGGTAGATACGTAGGGTACCACCAACAGCAATATCCACACTAAAACATGTGTAGCAATAACAAAAGGTCTCATTTTTATCCAATAATATACAAATGAAAGCTATGTTTTAACCAAACCCAAAAAAATGAGAAAAAGGTGGCAGATTTAGAGATGAACGTTATGATTAAGAAAGTCTTCTATAGCTTTCAAAGTCATCTGCTGTTGCTCTTCTCTCGAAATAGCAGCCTTATTGTCACCTAGTTGACAACCATAATAACCAAATTGGGCGTGATTCCCTCCCGCAATTTTTATATACATGGTGTTCTTAGGGAGCTTGTCCCTATTTTTATTAATATCTGACTCAGACGCGACGCCATCATGAGAACCATAAATTTTCATGACAGCAATAGACTGGTTTGCCAATGAATAATCTCTAGGATGGGTTGTACCAATAAGAACCAATTTATCTACCAAACCCGGGTTTTCATGCACAAACTGGGCAGCCATTTTTGCTCCTTGTGAATGTCCAGCCAAAGTATAAGCTTTAGTAGAATCTGCCATAAGTTTCAACTCAATAGGCATCTCATATCCTTTTGTTGCTTGCCTCCAGGGCATCTTTAATAAATAAACTTGTACATTCCCTTTTGCAATATTTCTACACAAAGGCACATAAGCCTTAGGATCCACCATGGCTCCTGGAAAGAAAACCATCACATTTCTAAACGAAGAAGTAGGTGTAAAAGAATAAAAGTGGTCTGTATTTTCTACAGCCAAATCACTGGTAGAATCTAGCATAAAGTTATCTACTCCATGAGACTGAAAAGAGTAAAACTGCCAAGCAAGGAAAACAAGACCACAAATAACCCAAACCCGCTTTAAATATTTAATTATGAGACGTTTGTTCATATTCTTTTTTTAGCAATCTACAAATAAATACCGTAAAAACACAATTACAATTCTACTACAATAGAGTATTGAACTTAAAATTTAGTATATCCAATTTTAAATATTTTCATATTATATCATTGCACAATATTTTTACATAACTTACGGTTCAAAACTTATTAATAAACTTTTTCTACAATGATTAAAAATATCTTAACCTTGGTCATGGTGGTAGCCATCTCGGTTACCAGTTTTGCCCAAAAACACGACTGGAAAGACGGAAGTAGTGCCGGTTTCTCCTATAAGTATGTAACAGGTGATCCCACCAACTCCAGATTTTACACTTTAAAGAATGGATTAACCGTAATTCTTAGCCCGACAAACAAAGACCCGAGAGTTCAGGCATATGTGGCGGTTAAGGCCGGTAGTAAAACAGACCCTGCTACTCACACGGGTTTGGCTCACTATTTAGAGCATATGCTTTTTAAAGGTACTGATAAATATGGGACTTTAGACTGGGAAAAGGAGAAAGTACAATTAGACAAAATTGATGCTTTGTACGAAAAGTACAATAAAACCAAAGACGAAAACCAAAGGAAGCAAATTTACCAGCAGATAGATTCTGTATCTGGTGTGGCCAGTAAACTGGCTATTGCCAATGAATACGACAAGATGATGTCTGCTATGGGTGCTCAAGGTACAAACGCGTGGACTAGTTTTGAAGAAACAGTTTATACAGATGATGTTCCTTCTAGCTCATTAGATAAATATCTGGCTGTTCAGGGTGAAAGGTTTAGAAATCCAATTTTAAGGATTTTCCATACGGAACTAGAAGCGGTTTATGAAGAAAAAAACCGCTCACTAGATAGCGATGGCAGTTTGGTTTTCGAAAGCCTTTTCGAGAATTTGTTCCAAAAACACAATTATGGACAGCAAACTACTATAGGTATAGTAGATCACCTTAAAAATCCGTCTTTACTAGAAATCAGAAAGTATTTAAACACCTACTATGTACCTAATAATATGGCGGTTATCTTATCTGGAGACTTTAATCCTGATGAGGTAATAGCGAAGGTAGATAAAGCTTTTTCTTATATGAAGAGCAAGCCGGTTCCTAAATATAATTTCGAACAAGAAACACCGCTTACCTCTCCAATTGTAAAAGAAATAGTTGGACCAGATGCAGAAAGTATTACCATGGCTTTCAGATTGCCGGGAAACAAAGACAAAGATATTCTACTTGCAGATTTAGTTGGACAGATTTTAACCAATGGAAAAGCCGGATTAATTGACCTTAATCTTGTAAAAAAACAAAAACTCTTAAGGGCATCTGCTTCCAATTTCACTCTAATAGACCACGGTTTGTTATATTTATCTGCATCGCCAACTACAGGACAGACGCTGGAAGAAGTGAAAGAACTGGTTCTTGGAGAAATTGAGAACTTGAAAAAAGGAAACTTTGACGAAGACTTGCTTGCTTCTATTGTGGCTAACATGAAGAAGTATGAGATCCAGAATGCGGAATCCTATAGCGGAAGAGCATCTATGCTTGTAGGTGCCTTCACTGCAGATAAAGATTGGAAAAATGAAGTTGCTTATGTTACAGATTTAGGAAAACTTAAAAAAGCCGATGTAGTGGCCTTTGCTAACAAATATTTTGGAAACAATTATGTAGCCATTCTTAAGAGAAAAGGAGAGCGTAAGGACGGCCAAAAGATTGAAAAGCCGCAAATTACACCAGTAGAAACCAATGCCGACAAGCAGTCGCCGTTTGTGAAAGCAGTAAACGAAATGCCTAATAACCCTTCTAAGCCAGTTTTCCTGGATTATGAGAAAGATATCCAGAAGTCTAAAATTGGTAACGCAGAAGTATTGTATGTACAAAATAAGGATAATGATTTATTTACATTAAGATACCGATACAAAATCGGAACCAGAAATGATTTAAAATTATCATTGGCTTCTCAATATCTACAATTCTTGGGAACGAACAGTAAAACAGCCGAAGACATCTCTAAAGCGTTTTACAAGATTGCGTCTAGTTTCTCTGTCTCTACAGGTGAGGAATATACTACCGTAAAGATAGAAGGCTTACAAGAGCATTTTGAAAAGGCTGTTAAATTGTATGAAGATTTAGTATTAAATGCAAAGCCAGACGAAAATGCATTGAAAGCATTGAAGGCTAGAATAAATAAAAGCAGAAACGACTCTAAATTAAACAAAGGTACAATAATGCAAGGCTTAACAAGTTATGCTATATATGGCCCAAAAAACAAGTTTAATAATACCTTAAAAACTGCAGAAATAGACGCTATAACATCAGCTGAGCTTATAGAAAAACTTAGAGATCTAAATAATTATGAGCAAACAGTGATTTACTATGGTCCCGCTGCTATAGCTAATTTAACAAGTACGCTTAAAGGTTTACATACCGTGCCGGCCAAATTTAAGTCGCCAGCATCTGTAACAGCGTTTAAGCAAGTAGAACAGACAAAAAATCAAGTACTGTTTGCTGACTACGATATGGTACAATCAGAAACCCGCTGGATTAGAAACACAGAAGTTTATAACCCGCAAAACACTGCAACTATACAAGTCCTTAATAATTATTTTGGAGGTGGTATGGGTTCTATTATATTCCAAATCATCCGAGAAAGTAAAGCATTGGCATACAGTACGTATGGCGTTTACATACAGCCATCTAAAAAGACTGACGAGTACTATATGATGAGTTATGTAGGTAGCCAGGCAGATAAGTTTGAAGAAGGTGTAGCGGCAATGAACGACTTACTAACCACAATGCCAGAATTGTCCGATAACATTGCATTTGCAAAAAGCCAAGTTAAGGATGATATCAATACGGAGCGTATTACCAAAGATGATATAATTTATAATTACCTTGAGGCTAAAGAACTGGGTCTTACGGAAGATATCAGAAAGAAGGTTTACAATGAAGTAGATGGTATAAAACTTAGTGATGTAAAAGCATTCCATGCTAAAAACATCTCTAAAAAGCCATATACCTATGCTATTGTAGCTTCGGAGAAAAACCTATCTTTAGAAAAGATGCAAAAAATTGGAGAAGTTAAAAAACTAACTCTGGAAGAAATCTTCGGATACTAAGAAATGTATTTTAAGAAAAATAGACTGTCCAAAAGGACAGTCTATTTTTTTGTTTAAAAGATCTCTTTTTTGGCATACCAAAGCTCCTTTAAAACTAATATTTTCTTCCCTTACAGTCTCTGAAATCGATATTAAAGGAATGCGTAAAGATGAGCTAGAAAATATGATGATACATAAAAAAATGGGGTACTTGACTAATATCAAGCACCCCATTTCTTGGATTGAAAAATTACTTAATCTCTTCCTTAACTTTTTTCACATCTTCTTTGATGTCTTCTTTAATATCTTTTACGCCACTTTTAATGTCATCTTTGATATTTTTAGCTCCTTCTTTAATCTTTTCGCTTACTGACTTGATTTTTTCCTGAATCTCATCTTTTTTTGTTTTCAACTCGGCTTTCTGCTCTTTAGTAGCCGTTTTTATCTTCTCGTCCAAATCCTTCAATTCTTTCTCAAGATTCTCTTTCTCCAAAGCCAAATCAGCAGCGATGTCTTCTTTTGCCTCATTTAAGTCTTCTTTCGCAGCTTCTAAGTCCTCCTGAAGTTCAAGTTTAGCTTCTTCTAAATCACCTGTATTTTCTTGCCTATACGTGCAAGCTGCTAGTGCTACAACTAGAGTAATTGCCAAAAATTTGATTTTCATATTTGTGTTTGTTTTGTTTTAGTACAGCAATAAAACGACACAAAATCTAAATATTATACTTGACATCATAATTTTAAGAAAATTTTAAGAAACAGGGAAGAATAGACATTCTTATATAGCTAACAGCGTTAAAACTATATAAACAGAAGAAAGAATACATTTATTCTTAAAAAAAACTTAAAAAGTAATTTTAATTTGCCAGTAGCATGTAATTTAATTTATACAAGTATTACACGAAACTTTCTGGTACTCTATCAGGAAAACAATGACTGAAAAATGCAGTACATAACTGACAAGCGTAGAAAAGGAGATTGCTAAGAAGAAAACTTTTGAAGAAGGTTTCGGGGAGGTTTCTCCCCGAAAACCGTTTTTATTTTCCACTAGTATTTATATGACCTTCCCACTCTGGAGGATCTACACCCAAAAGATGTTTAATGAAAAAATCGCGTCTACGGTGCTCACCATAATCTCCACCTAATGAATGTCCCATTCCGGGTACGAAGAGTAAATCAACCCATTTTCCAGCTTTGATGATAGCATTTACCAGCTGAAAAGTAGACGATGGATCTACATTATCATCCAATTCACCTAAAATCAAAAGCATTTTCCCTTGAATTTTATGGCCATGCGTTACATTGGAAGACTCCTCATACTGCTTACCAATCGGGTAGCCCATCCACTGCTCATTCCACCAGATTTTATCCATGCGGTTATCATGGCATCCCGAAGACGAAACGGCTACCTTATAAAAATCAGGATGGTGAAGTAATGCTCCAGCTGAACTTTGACCGCCTGCAGAATTCCCAAAAATACCTATACGACTCAAGTCCATATAGGGGTATTTTGCAGCAGCAGCTTGTATCCACTTTATCCTGTCAGGGAAGCCACTATCTTTCAGGTTTTGCCAGCAAACATCATGAAATGCCTTTGACCGGTTAGAAGTCCCCATGCCATCTATCTGCACTACAATAAATCCCAACTCTACCAATTGGTGTAAATCTCCACGAGAATCCGTTACGAAATTTTTCGGCACAAACGAGTCGTGAGGTCCCGCGTAAATGTATTCAATCACCGGATATTTTTTGTTTGGGTCAAAATTCGATGGGCGAATAATCATACCCCAAATATCTGTGACACCATCACGTCCTTTAGCTGTGAACACTTCTGGGAGTTTCCATCCTGTAGCCAATAAATCTTTGGTGTCTGCTTGTTCAAGCTCTGCAATAACCTTACCGTCTGCAGTATTCCTAAGAACCGTTTTAGAAGGCTGATCTAACCGGCCATACGTATCTACAAAATAACTATAATCGGGAGAAAAAACAGTTTTATGATTGCCATTCTCCGTCGTTAGCTCTCGGAAGTCTGAGCCATCAAATTTTACACTATAATAATGGGTGAAATATGGGTCTTGTCCAGCATTCTTCCCACTTCCTTCAAAAAGAATTCTGCGGTTTTGTTCGTCTACTTTCAAGACTTTTCTAACCACCCAATTGCCCTTTGTAATCTGATTTTTCACTTTTCCTGTTTGTCCATCGTACAGGTAAAGGTGATTCCATCCGTCACGTTCAGACATCCAAATAATTTCGTTTCCATCTGCCGTATCAAACCGAAACTTCTTACCGCTGTAATGAAAAAACGTTTGATACTTTTCAGTAATTAACTCCGTAGCTTTCCCTGACACTGCATCTACAGAGACTACAGAATACCCTTGATGCCCACGCGGATTAAACTCAAACGTAAACGCACGGCTATCTTTCCGCCAAACAGGATTGGAAACGCTGTATTGATTCTCAATTAAAACAGATGGAACAGAAACCTGCGATTTCTTTTTTACACTAAACAAAGTCGGTGTTTTCTGAGGTAAAGCATCCCCTGGTTTCACATAATCTCGTGTATGAATTTTGGGTTGCAACTGACTCTCTGGCGAAGATTCAATCAAGGTCAATTGGCGAACTTCGGTAGGCCTAATTTTATTTACCGCCAAATGCTCCGAGTTGGGAGACCAAACCATATAGGCAGAATAATACTCTCCCGGAGAGCCGTCAAAACTCAAAGCAAATTCCTCCTTTGGCTTTTCCGTAGGATATATATATACATTGTGATTCTTTATGTATGCAGTCCATTTCTTGTCCGGAGAAACCACAGGTCTACCCTCTCTCTCGTCAAACCTCCGTCCCCAATAACCTCCACTTCTTTCGTCTCGCTTTTCCTCTCCTAAACTCGTAAGTTTATCTTTTTCGAACTCCCATTTCTTGCCAAATGCCGTAAATTCTAATTTACCATCCGCATATTTTGCATTACCTAGTGGAAGACTATTAAAATCAATTACCTCATCTGTTTGCTTGCCTAGTTCTTTTGATAATTTTTTCGAATCAAAGGCTAACTTTTTCTTACCTGTTTCACTTTCTACAGTGTAATATTTCTCTCCTTCTTTGGTTTGTACATTATAAAAAAAAGACCTGTTGTCATCTGCCCAAATCACTCGTTTAGGTTCATTGTAAACCTTATTTTGTGTTACGTCTTTTATTTTGTGGGCTCTCTGGTAATCTTCTTGCGTACCTTGGGCAAACAATCCAAAACTTAATAGACAGAATAATCCTGCGAGTTTCATACTTTGGTTAGGTTATTTTACACCTAAAATAAAGGATTACCCGAAAAGAAACTCACAAAAATCAAAATATGTATAGGATAGGTTAAAAAACTGTAGCGGTTAATACCAGACCTCTCCTCCCCTATAGAAATCTAGTACTTTAGCACGTAAAACGGCATCGTACCGTGCTGTAACCAAACTTATATGAGCACGATTTAGATTATTTTTTATGGTAATATACTCCACAGAATTAATGACACCTTCGTTAAAACGTATTTGGGCTGCATTAAAAGATGCATCCATGGCCTCCACTTGTTCAGCCAAAAAATCCAAACGTTCTACAGCAGATTTTAAGGCTATATGGGCTTCATTTATAGCTCGCTCCAATTGTAACTTATTGTTTTGAGACTCTGCCTCCGCAGATTTAAGTCTAATTTGAGCTGTTTTCACGGCATTTCTTCTTTCTAAACCTCCAAAAATAGGAATGCTTAAGCTTAAACCGAAAGAGGACCCAAAGTTACCACGCAACTGCTGAGAGTAAGGTATCATTTCGGATGAATACGAATTAACTAGCCTGTTCACCGGATAATTAGCTCCATTCATAGTCACAAAGTCTGTGGAAGCAACCGTACTGCTATTCAACAAGGTATTTAATTTGGCTGCACTAGAGAATGTTGTATTTAAGCCCAAATCAAAACGCAAAGTTGGCAAAAGTTGGCCTTTGGCCACATCAATGGCTTTGCCAGCACTTAATACCCTTAATTCTGCTGCTTTTATCTGTGCGAAATCACTTAAGGCATCCTCCAAAACTTCACTGGCAGGGCTCATTAGCTTCTGTGAAATTTCTGTATCAATTTCTTTAACTCTGAGAGACATATCAAAAGGCAGACCCATAAGATTACAAAGAACAGCTTTGGCATTTTCCAGAGCCGCTTCGGCTTGCACAGCGGATACTTTTTCACCAGCCCACTGTCCTTTCATATCCGTAAGCTGATAAGGCGGAATCCCCCCATCTTTATCAATAATCTGTAAACGCTCCACTTGTTGACGACTCACCTCGGCTTGCTCTTTTGACTGTTTAAGTACTTCTTCACTGGTCAAAACCTGTAGATAAGCCAATATTACGTTAATGGTCAGTTGGTCTTTGGCTTGTCGAAAATCCATTTGCGATGCCTGAAAATCAAGTTTCGTTTGGCTCTCGAGATTCCGTAAGGCACCTCCATTGAACAATACCACCCCTGAGTTTATCCCATAATTTCCATAACTTATACGGTTATCTACATACGAGTTACTAAAGGGATCTATGCTTCTACCTTGGTTTATACCATGCCCAATGTTTCCACTTACTCTGGGGTAGCGGTTTAAGCGTGCTTGTTGGTGCCGAACCTCGCTTTCCTGCATATTGGCATCGCCTTGCAGTACCGAGGGGTTGTTCTTTACAGCAGTTTCAATGCATTGTTGTAAAGAGTACGTATTCTGAGCAAATGACCCGAACGAACTTAGTGTTAATAATAGTAATAGCTTTTTCATGTGTTTAGATATGAGCTTTGAGTAATGAGCTATGAGTAATGAATGATGAGTGATAAGTAATGAACGATACCTTAGCTCACTTTCAATTCTCAATTCTCCCGTCTAATAAGTTAATAATTCTAGTGCCGTAACCTGCGTTTTTCTCGCTGTGTGTAACCTGGATAATGGTCACCCCTTCTTGGTTAAGTTCCTTGAATAAGTCCATTATTTCTTCGCCCTGTTTGCTGTTTAGGTTACCGGTGGGTTCATCGGCTAGAAGAAGTCTAGGCTTAGCAATTAGAGCACGTGCTATACCCACTAGTTGTTGTTGTCCTCCGGATAGTTGAGATGGGAAAAGATCCTTCTTACCCACAATATTGAAGCGGTCAAGAATGTCTGCCACCATAGCTTTTCGGTCGCTACTCTTCACATCTTGGTAGAGCAAAGGCGTTTCGATGTTTTCGTAAACTGTCAGTTCATCTATCAGGTGATATGCTTGAAAAACATATCCGATATGCTCCTTAAAAAGAGCCGATCGCTGTTTTTCTTTCAAGCTTCCTACATCATTTCCCAGAAAATCATACTCGCCTTCATTAAAACCATCAAGCATTCCTATTACATTTAGCAAAGTTGATTTTCCGGATCCCGAAGGCCCCATAATGGAGATAAATTCTCCTTCTTTTACGGTCAAATCTATACTTTTCAACAGAAATACACGGCTACTGCCGTTATTAACCCACTTAAATATGTTTTTTAATTCTATCATTGTTTTATTGTTTTGGAGCTGTCAGCTATCAGCCTTCAGCTATTAGATATAAGATATGAGATTTCAGCTATCAGTTTTGGTTTAAGTAACTCTCCTTATTGTTCTCTTCTTACCGCTGAAAGCTGACTTCTGAAGGCTAATTTACTCCGTCCTTAAACTTTTTACCGGGTTTGCTACGGCCGCTTTGATAGCTTGGTAGCTTACTGTCAATAAGGCAATCGCTGCAGCTCCTACCGCTGCCACAAAGAACATCCACCATTCAATTTCTATCCTAAATACAAAATCCTGTAACCACTTATTCATCATCCACCAGGCTATAGGCGAAGCTATCAGAACCGAAATCAATACCAGAACCAGAAATTCGAAGGAAAGTAGACGAGTAATACTAAATACAGAAGCTCCTAAAACTTTACGGACACCAATTTCTTTTGTTCTCCGATAAGCAATAAGTGTAGCCAAGCCAAATAAACCCAAGCAACTGATTAGAATAGCAATGAAAGTAGCAGCCGTAACGAGCTTTTGCGTTCGTCTTTCGTTTTTATAAAACTTTTCTACGGTGTCATCGTAAAAAGTATATTTAAAAGGAGCACTTCCGTATGTTTTTTTCCAGTCGGCTTCGATGTTCTTTAAAGCACCCTCCCATTGACTTACGTTTTCAGGAAGTTTGATGTTCACTATGGGCTGAGGAATTCTTTTGGTGGCTATTATAGAAGGATTTATTGCAGATTGCGTTCCAAACTGATGAAAATCACTCACTACGCCCACTATTGGATATGATTTAATGTTTCCATGTTTAGAAAGCAGAACTTTCCCAACGGCTTCTTGCGGAGAACCCAATTTATAGGCTTCCAAAGCTTTTTCATTAATAACAATCTCGTTCATGGTGTCAGATGCCATGAATCCCCTACCTGCCAACATTTTAAAATCATACAGCTTCAGATAATCGGTATCTCCAAACTTCATGTGTACCATGCTTTGTACCTCAGTGGTATCGTCCATGTGTACTAGCACATTACCCCACATAGTATCATCCATAGGTCGGCTTCCAATAGACACGCCATCTAAAGAAGAGTTTCTCTCTAACTCATTCTTAAATACAAGAATCTTGTCTCTAGTAGCCTTGTCACCCGCAATATGGTCCGGAATATCTACCGTCACGATTCTATCTGCTGTAAAACCGGGGTTTTTATCTAATGAAAACTGAATTTGCCTATAAATAACTACACTACCGATGATAAAAACCTGAGCTACAAGGAATTGAAAAATAATTAATCCTTTTCGCATAGAAAAGCGGTTTCTTCCCACCACTTTTTCGGTTACACCTTTTAGCACATTTACGGTATTTACTCTGGAAGAAATCCATGCCGGATACAAACCAGAAACGAGAGAAATTACCAAAATGAGCCCCAACATAAAAGCAATCATGCTTCCGTAATTCATGTAACTGTTCATTCCTTCGGGAAGGAAATCCTGAAAGAGCCTAACTCCAAAATATGTAAACCCAAAAGACACCAATGCGGAAAACGTGCATAAAACGAGAGATTCTAGCATAAAACTCAAGATAATCTGTCCTTTTGAGCTGCCGAGCGTTTTACGAACTCCAATTTCTTTGGCACGCATTGGCAACTGTGCCGTGCTGAGGTTGATGTAATTAATACAGGCCAAAAGCAACAGAAAAGCAGCCGTAATCATAAGCCCACGCAAAAGTTTAGGATCTACCGTACGTGTTTGAGCATTAAAACCCGACTCAAAATGCTTCTGTGTCAAAGGAAATGCCTCATACCAGCTTTCATACTTATATTTTTCATACTGCTCTTTGTTGAACTTCCTATTAACTTCGTTAAGCGGGCCGAGTATCGATGACATTTTCACTCCGGTAGAAGGTTTTACGAACATCAAGTCGTTTGAACTCATTCCTCCCCAACGCCCCGCATCTAAATACTCGTCGTTTACCTTAATAAACTCATTGTTGTCTTCAAAACTGTTTGGAAAGTCAAACGATGCCACCACCGCAGAAACCTGTCTTTTAATAGAATCATCATATGTAATGACTTTACCAACCACATCATGTACACTTAAAGACGGAAAGTATTCTTTTGCACGTGTATCCGTTAAAACTACCTTATCGGAACTGCTTAAAGGATCTGTAGAGCTGCCCGCAATAAACTTGTAGGGAAACATTTTAAAATGCTCAGAAAAAGTAGAAATCAGTTGAATATCTCCTTCTTCTCCATTTCGTTTCCCTCGAATCATTTCATCCTTATTCCCGCTTACATTTGCGTGATGATGATATTGGTAAAACATAGGAACAGCCAGCTCAACACCGGGAATGTCATTTTTCAAAACACCTAAAACAGGTTTTGCTACACCGGCAAAACCACCAGATTTGCCATCTCCGTCTTTGCTTTTGGATACAATCTGATAGATATTTTGGGCATCTGAGATTTTCTTGTCATAGCTATTCTCATAATTTACCATTCTGAAAATTATCCAGCCCACACTTATGCAGACACTCAGTCCAAGTACATTTAAAAATGTAAACAACCTGTTTCTCCAAAGTTGTCTTGTTACGGTTATTAAAAAGTTCTTTATCATAATTTTGTTGTTTTAAGCTGACAGCTATCAGAAATAAGCTATCAGATGTTAGATTTTTTCAGTCAGGGTTTTAGAAGTTAGATATCAAAAGTTAGAATCGGCCTTCGACAAGCTAAGGCTGAAAACTGATAGCTGATTACTAAAAGCTGAAAGCTAATAACTCATTCTGTCCTTAAACTTTTAACCGGATTAGCTATAGCTGCTTTGATGGTTTGAAAACTGATGGTAAACAAAACCAATAGTGTAACCACTGACCCTGCAGAAATAAACACCCACCATTGCATATCTATACGGTAACTAAACTTCTGCAGCCATATTTTGGAAGCCCACCACGCTAGTGGAAAAGCAATAAACATGGCAATAAGGATAAGCTTTACAAAATTGGAAGAGAGTAATGCCACAATTTCTGTCACTGAGGCTCCCAATACCTTCCTGACTCCAATTTCCTTTATACGCTGCCTTATAGTGTAAGTAGACAGTCCGAAAAGTCCCAAGCAGGCCAAAACAATAGCCATAATGGCAAAAATATTGAAGATGGTACCCGTACGTTTTTCGGCATCGTACATATTCTGGTAATCTGAATCCATAAAACGTGCTTCAAAAGGCCTGTCCGGAGAAACGGTTTTCCATATTTTTTCAAGGGATTTTAATGTCTCGGGAATCTTTGCACCAGAAACACTTACTATAGCTACATTAGCCCAATCAGAAGGGAACAGCACCAAAGGCTTGATCTCGGAATGTAAAGAAGCAAAATGAAAGTCTTTAACTACGCCTTTTACTTCTCCTGAATTTCCATTAAAATTGGTCTTTTTGCCAATAGCTTCTTGCGGCGTCCAGCCCATGGCCTTTGCTCCAGACTCATTGACTAAAATCCGCATATAACGCTGGCCTTCTTCCTCATTATTAGCATCTTTTATATCTTGTGCGGTAAGATCCTCACCCGCTACTAGCTCAATTCCAGCAACCTTTATGAAGCTTTCGTCTACGGGATTTGCCGTAATGGCCATGTTAGTAGATGTACCAGTGGCTTCTAGCGAATAGCCTCCATTTATCGTAACAGGGCTTTCGTACGAAAAAGATACGCCTTTTACGGTAGGTATAGCTGACAGCTCAGACCTCAATAAATCCTTCTTTTCATTGAGCTTAGTGTCCATATCCAGTATCAACTTGTTCTCACGCTGGTAGCCCAGTTTCTTATCTTGAAAATAGTCTAGCTGCAGCTTGATGACAAAAGTGGCTACAATTAAGAAAATGGAAACTACAAACTGGAAAACCGTAAGGCTAGTTCTAAGCATACCGCCGGAAACAGAGTTTTTGAATGCTCCTTTCAGTACTTTCACTGGTTCATATGAAGACAAAACCACAGCGGGATATGCTCCTGCAAGCACTGCAATGAGTAAAGCTGTACCCACTCCGCTAAGTATCAGGATGGGTTGAAACAAACTACCCACTTCTATACCTGTACCTGCAACGGAGTTAAATACCGGAATTAATACTGCTGCCAATATAAAACTGGCTAATAAGGCAAATCCCACCATCACTCCCGATTCACTAATAAACTGCCAGAAAATCTGCGATTTCCAGGCACCTGCGATTTTTCTCACACCTACTTCCTTGGCCCTTTCCACACTTCTAGCCGTAGAGAGATTTATATATGTGGAACAAGCAATGAGAAGCACCAAAATGGCAACACAAGCAATAATGTAGATGTACGCCATACTGGAATTGGGCTTTATGGCATCATAAGCTGAGTGCAAATGAATGTCTGAAAACCGTTCTAACTCAAAAGATACTTTGAAATCTGTACCTACATTCTCTTTCTGCATGAAAGCGTTTATCTTCTGTTGCAGAGTAGGTAGAACATCTTTGTTGGTCAATAGCAGGTAGGTCGTAAAGTTTGCATTTGAATAGGTTTCTTCCTGGAGTTTACCACTGGAAGTAAGACTTGCTATTACACTATATTGTATCTGCGAATTTTCAGGAGCGTCTTCAACAACTCCACTTACCAAAAATGGATTGGGATTACTT
>CAZBAV010000009.1:49243-84166 GCA_964489955.1 uncultured Lacihabitans sp.
CTTCCTATTTGGATACTTTTACCCAAAGCCTCCTCCGTGCCAAAATACTTTTTCGCTTCAGATTTAGCTAAAACAACTTTATTGGCTCCTTGTAGAGCATTAACCGCATTTCCTGATAACAATTTAAAATCAAAAATCTCGAAGAATGTAGAGTCTGCAAAAAGGACATTAGCCTCTTTCCAAATTTTATTTTCTCCAGCTTTAATCACTCTGTTTCCCACAAATAACCTCGCCCCACTTTCAACCTCAGGGAACTGTCTCTTAAACTCAGGAAATACTTTTGTACTTGTAAAATTCCCTTTTTGAGAATGATCTCCGACTTTGTATTCCATTATCACACGCGACAACCTATCTGCTTTTATGTGGAAACGATCAAAACTCAGTTCATGAAACAAGTATAAACTAAGCAACAAAAAGCTTGTGAGACCAACTGTTAGGCCCACAAGGTTTATAAACGAGAAACTTTTATGTCTAACAATGTTTCTCCAGGCGATTTTTATATAATTCTTTATCATAATTTGTATGTATTTTTTGAGCTGTAAGTAGTCAGCCATAAGCTGTCAACTACAAGCCATCAGATTTTCACCTTTCCCTAGTGCTATTCACTTGTAGCTGTTCACTGTTAGTTGTTCACTTACCTCACTCCGTCCTTAAACTTTTCACCGGATTGGCTATTGCTGCTTTAATGGTCTGAAAACTGATGGTTAAAAATGCTATTATCATGCAGGCAAAACCAACAATTATGAAATACCACCATTTTAATTCTATGCGATACTGGTAGTCTTGTAACCAAGTGTTTAGTAAATACCAAGCCACAGGTACAGCCACTATAAACGACACCAAAACCAGCTTCAAGAAATCTTTAGAAAGCAGCAGCGAAATGTTTCCTACACTTGCACCAAGAACTTTTCTTACACCAATCTCTTTGGTACGAAAAGCAGCTGTATAAGCCGATAATCCAAACAGTCCTAGACAAGAAATAAATGCCGCCAAAACTGCAAACAACATAGCTAGCTGACCAACAAACTTGATGTCGTTAAACATACTATCATACGTCTCGTTCAGAAATTTATATTCAAATGGTAAAGCATGGTCAAGTACTTTTACACTCGCTTCCAAACCTTTAATCTGCTCTTTAGCATCCTTTCCTGCGGCCAAACGAACATAGATATTCCCGCCCCAGTCGGCAGTTTGCTGGACACTGGTAGGAAAAAACAACACTGGCTGGTCGGGTCCATACAGGTCATTGAACAGAAAAGGCTCGGTAATACCAATTATAGTAAAGCTTTCTGCACCTTTCCGTGCAATCTTATTTCCCACTTTTCCTTCTTTACCCAAAAGCTTGGCAAAAGCATCATTTATAATCACATTGCTCCCTTCTGCTTGAGGATTATCACCAAAATTCCTTCCGGATGCCATTTCCATTTTCATCATCGGGAAGAAAAAAGAATTTATCCCCATGAAACTTACCAAATGATCTTGATTATTGTCTTTTCCCGGCCATACAAAACCACCTCCGTTAGACCAAATAGCCAAAATATTGGAAGTAGAAACCGATACTTCCTCTGCTATTCCTTTACTTTTCAGGTCTTGACGGAGTACATCAAACTTGTTAACTAACTGTTCTGATAGCGGAACAGAAAGAACATTATTAAGGTCATACCCCAAGTCTCTTTGGCGTACATGGTTTATCTGAGTGTATACCACAAAAACCGCTACCATAAAAACTATAGCTATGGCAAACTGAGTAACCACAAGTCCTTTCCTCACAAATGAAGCCCCTGCACCTTTACGCTTCTTAATGGCATTTAGCGGATTAAAAGATGACAAATAAAGACTAGGATATGAGCCTGCCAGAATTCCACAAAACAGCCCTATAAAAAGCAATCCAAAAAGATTGGCCGGCTTACTCAAATCAAAGCTCAGAGGTAAATCTAACATTTGGCCAAAGGGCTTCACTACAAGAAATAATATCAACACCGCAATGCCCAAAGCTGTCATAGAAGTAATGATACTTTCGGTCATAAATTGGGCAAAAATCTGTAATCTGGATGCTCCTACCACCTTTTTCAGACCTATTTCCTTTGCCCTCCTTTCGCTACGGGCGGTAGATAGGTTCATGAAGTTTATACACGCAATAACCAAAATGATTATGCCTATCATACCAAAAAGTTTCATGTACTTGATAGATCCCTCGCTCGGTTGTTCTACCCCCGCTCTAAAGCTGTTATACACAGCCAAACGCGTAATTGGATACAAAAAAACCTCATGCAGCACCTTGTTACCACTCTTTTCCTTTATCAGTGGCATCATTTTCTTATTCACATCCGCTACAGCCACGCCCTCATTAAGTGAGGCATAAGTACGCATTCCGCACTGTCCCCAATAACTCCAATTTTGCACAAAACTGCTGTCTTGGAATGCTTTTACCATGCCCACCACAAAATTGGGTTTTACGGTAATATTTTGGTCCGGAAAACCGTATACTTTAGTTACGGTAAAAATATCGTTTTTGTTAAAGCTAAGAGTTTGTCCAATAGGATCTTCGTTTGCGAAAAGTGTCTCTGCCATTTCTTCCGAAATAGCTATTTGACTCGGATTTGCTAATGAAAAATCTGCCGCCTGTTTCAGCGAAGTAAAAGGTACGATTTCGAAAAAAGAACTATCAGCATACAATCCTGATTTACTCACAAATTTATCGTCCTTACCAAAAACCCCGCCTAAATCTAATGTACGGCTTACAGCCTTAAAGCCAGGAATTTCTTTATACATGGCTTCTGCTAGCGGACCAGCTGTAGAGCTGAAAGTGACTATATCGTCACCGTATTGCTGGTTGTTTTTTACAATGTAAATATTCTCAGCATCCGCAAAAGCTCTGTTAGTATCTAGCTTGTATTGGATATACAAAAAGATGAGCGTAGCACACACAATACCAATTGCAAGGCCAGCAATGTTAAGGAGCGAATACTCTTTTTCCCTTAAGAGATTTCTCCAACCGATTTTTATATAGTTTCTTATCATAATTTTGTTTGTTTTTTTGAGCTTTGAGTTGTGAGTTATAAGTCTTGAGATATGAGTTTTGAGTTCCCAGTTATAATAAATAGATAATTACCTGATTATTGTTAATTACTCTTCTCTCAAAACTCATCACTAAGCTCTCATAGCTCCTTTCTCAAAACTCATAGCTCGTTGCTCATTACTAATAGCTCCCTCACTCTGTCCTTAAACTTTTTACAGGATTAATTCTGGCGGCTTTAATAGCATGGAAACTCACTGTGAGTATGGTAATTCCTAATGCTCCTAAGGCCGAAATCACAAAAACCCACCATTCTATGCTTATTCTGTAGCTGTATCCTTGCAGCCAAATATTTAAATAATAATAAGCTAGAGGTGCTGCAATACAACACGATGTAGCCACCAGCCATAAAAAATCTCCCGAAAGCAGTTTCCACAAGCTAAACACCGAAGCTCCTACAATCTTACGTATACCTATTTCTTTGGTGCGTTGTTCTGCCACAAATGAGGCTAGACCAAACAAACCAAGACAACTGATGAATATAGCAAGAATAGAAAAAATAGCCGAAAGCTTCCCTACTCGCTCTTCTTGTGCAAACTTCACAGCATACTCTTGATCCGCAAACAGGTAATCAAAAGGAGCTGAGGGAATCACGTTCTTAAATACATCTTGAACAATGGCCAAAGACTCCTTTGTGCTTTTGTTGGGGTTAAGTCTGAAGTTAATCCAGTTGACATTTTCATAATCCAGCAGATAAATAGCCTGTTTTACGGGTGTAAAAGGTGAAGACGCTATCATGTTTTTTACCACTCCAACAATAGTCAAAGGCTGTCCTCTCCGTCCTTGAGTCCACGTGATAGTTTTACCAACAGGGTCTTTGATATTCATAAACTTCACTGCAGCCTCATTTATAAGTACGGCGTTGGAATCGGTGGCAAACTGTCTGGAAAAATCACGCCCATCTGCCATTTCAAAATCCACAGTTTTACCGTATTCATGCGTAACCCAAAACGTAGCAAAATCTGTATCGAGACTGGGGTCTTTTCCTTCCCACTCAAATCCGCTGCTATTGCTCCACACACTTGTGAGCGGACTTGAAGACTCCGCCATTTCTATTATAGCACCTCTCTTTTTTAGTTCGGAACGTAATACCTCAAATTTGCCATAAAAGTCAGACGTTTTCATCTCCATCATCACCAGACCATCTCTGTTATAGCCCACGGGACGGTTTTTAGAATATTGAATTTGCTGGTAAACAATGATAGTTCCTATCATAAGAGCTACCGAAACGGTAAACTGTCCTACTACCAATACTTTTCTTGGCAGGCTTGCTAACTTACCTATTTTGTACGTTCCTTTAAGAACCTTCACCGGATCAAAAGATGAAAGGAACAGAGCCGGATAACTACCCGCCAACAAGCCTGTGAGAAAGGTAAAAGCTAAACCTATTCCCCAAAAAGGCAGACTACCCCATGGCATACTTATCCTTTTTTGGGCTACCTCATTAAACCAAGGCAAAGAGACGTAAACAAAAAATATGGCTATGCAAAAAGCTATAAGTGTAACTAAAACCGACTCAAAAAGAAACTGCCAGACAAGTTGTGAACGAACCGAACCTACGGTTTTTCTAATTCCTACCTCTTTTGCACGCTTCTCACTTCGGGCGGTGCTCAAGTTCATGAAGTTTATACAAGCCAACAGCAATACAAAAACTCCAATGATAGAAAACATCTTAACATATTTAGCTTGTCCGTCCATTTGCACACCGTCTTTCCATGCATTTTTCAAATGCCATTCATCCATAGGATGTAGGAATATTTCGGCATTGAATTTTTTCTCCCCTTCTGAAACCCTGTTTAATTTTGCATGCTTAATATTCTTGTTTACAGTAGCAAAATCCAGATTGTCACTAATTTGGGCAAAACCCTGAAAGGAATTATTGCTCCATTGTGTTTTTGACCATTCTAACCAAGGTTCTGATGTAAGATACAAATCCCAAGGGGCCACAAACTCCAGTTCTCTAAAATGATTATTGTAAGAAAGGTCTTCAAAAACTCCGGTTACTTTTACGTTGAGTACATTGCTAATTTTAAGCATTTCACCCATAGGGTCTTTATCCTTAAAAAAAGCCTTAGCAGCACTTTCAGACAACAAAATGCTATTCATATTTTGGAGCCCTTCTACCGAACCTTTAAGCATTTTTAACGACAATATCTTGGGACCATCTTTGTCGATGTAAATCCCATTTTTACTTCGATGGTCGTTTCCTCTACTCACAATGTAGTCGCCCTGCCAGGAGGCCATGGCTGTATATTTAAAGTTATCTCGGTAAGTAGTTTTAAGCTCGTTATCCAGCGGAATAGGAAGAGACTCGCCCGTATAAACCTCCCCATTCATGGTTTGGTTTTGCATGATACGTCCTACTTTCGCATAGTTTTCATTGTCATGGTTAAAGGTGAGTTCATCCCATATCCAAAGACCT
Source organism: uncultured Lacihabitans sp. (assembly GCA_964489955.1). Taxonomy (GTDB): domain Bacteria; phylum Bacteroidota; class Bacteroidia; order Cytophagales; family Spirosomataceae; genus Leadbetterella. The sequence continues at coordinate 54,742 of CAZBAV010000009.1, forward strand.
ATCAACAGGGCTACGGCCATTCCCAGAGATAACCCAAAGATATTTATGAATGAGAACCCCCGCCCTCTCAAAAGGCTTCTCCATGCTGTTTTTAAATAATTTCTTATCATAATTTGTTTTGTTTTGGTCAGCTAGCTATCAGAAGTCAGAGATCAGCTATCAGGTTACGAAAAGTTCAAGTTGGTTTCTAAAAGCTAAAACTAATTTCCACTGATTACTGATAGCTAATTGCTTATAAATAACACCTTAACCCTTTACTCGCCTTCGACAAGCTCAGTCTGACAGCTGAAGTCTGATAGCTGACATCTCACTCCGTCCTTAAACTTTTTACAGGATTTGCTCTTGCTGTTTTCATAGCTTGAACTCCAACCGTGATCACCGCCACACCAAGTGCAATTATGGCTGACAAAGCGAAATACCAAACTTTTATATCTATCCTATATGCAAAGTTTTGTAACCACTGATTCATGAGATACCATGCCAATGGTGAAGCCACAAGAATAGACACCATAACCAAGTAGACAAATTCCTTAGAAAGTAATCCCATAAGATTTGGAACTGAAGCCCCAAGTACTTTCCTTATCCCTATTTCCTTAATTCTTCTTTCGGCTGAAAACGCCGCAAGTCCCAATAATCCCAATGCCGATATAAGTATGGCTATGCCGGAAAAGACAAGAACCAATTGCGAAGCCTGCGTATCACTTTTATAAAGCTTATCGAAACTCTCATCTAGAAATCTGTATGCAAATGGCGTTGTGGGAAAACGAGCTTTCCATAGCTTCTCCATAGCAGCTATTCCGTCCGCTATTTTCCCTTGCTGTAGCTGTACAAAAAACTGGCTTCTCCAATCGCTGTTGTATACCACAACAGGTTCGATGGCCTCGCTCATTTTTTTATAATAAAAATCTTTAACTACCCCGGCTATTACACCGGTATCGCGTGAAACCGCAAATTTTTGTCCTACAATTGGTTGCTTCAATCCCAAAGTTTTCACAGCGGTTTCATTAATGATGTAAGATCTCGGCGACAACTTATCATCCGTAAACCAATCCCCCTCAACCAATTCAAGATTAAACATTTTAGTAAAATCTTTATCGACTGAGAGTTTCATAAATGAGGGGTCGAAGTCATCTGATTTGCCTTCCCAATAAAAACCTCCACTGCTTCTATTACGGTTATCAATAACGTCCCCACTGCCCGTAGAAACGCTACTAACCACGTTTTGTAAAAGAATTTCCTGCTTATAGGCATCCAAATAAGACCCTAATGTTTTGTTCATAAGTCTTGGAAAAACAGCATCGTTTGGAATACTGAAACTTAAAACTTGAGACTTATCATACCCAACATTTGACTGCTGGATAAACTTCATTTGAGACGAAATAATTACAGTACTTGTAATTAAAACCATCACAACTGCAAACTGGAAAACGACCAGTCCACGCCTAAAAACTGAATTATTACCTCCTAAAACAGTTTGGCCACGCAATACATTTAAGGGTTTAAAAGAAGATAAAAATACTGCAGGATAAATACCATTTAATAAAGTGGTAATGAGAACAGTTCCTAACAGAATAGACCACAAAACATAGGAGTCTAATGATATAGAAAAGTGGTTTACTGTAAGTAAATTGAACCATGGCAAAGCTACTACCAAAAGTAAAACGGTAAGACACAAAGCCACCATAGTCATCAGAAAAGATTCTACAATGAATTGTTTAAAAAGCTGTCCGCGATCAGCTCCCACAATCTTCCTTACCGTAACCTCTTTAGAGCGAATGCTGGCTTTGGCAGTAGTAAGATTTATATAATTTATACAGGCTACCACCAAGAGTAAAACACCCAAAATTGAAAATATTCTTAGGATTTTAGGATTACCAAGGGCAAATACCGAAGACTGTACTTCGTCATCAAAATGAATGTCTGTCAAAGCGGTAAGAGAGCTTCTCATGTCCGAGTCTTCACCTTTTTGTTTCTTGAGAATATGGCTCAACTTACTCTCTACAGTCTCCTTTTTAGCATTTGGTTTTAGTTTCAGGAAAGTAATGTAATCAAAGTTATTCCAGCCTTGAGCATTTTTATACTCATCAGGACTACTAAGAAAGGCCGGTAGTGGCAACCAAACATCGTTCTGAAAGCTTGAGTTAGTGGGCAGTTTATCCAAGACGGCTTGCACTACATAGCTTAAAGAGTCAATCTTAAAAGTTTTACCTACAGCATTTTCCTCTCCAAAAAATAGTCTGGCTTTGTCTTTAGAAATTACTACGCCCGAGGGGTTAGTTCCAAAACCTTTTAGCGTCCCGTATAACTTCGGAAACTCAAACATCTCAAACCATATACTATCCACAAATGCCACAGCAGTTTGAGTACTATACTCGTTATTTATATTAAACACAAGTCCCTCTTCCTCCATATCACGAAAAAGAGTAAAATTCTCTACCTCAGGCACTTCATTTTTAACGATGCTTCCATAGTTAAGCGGCGAGCTTTCCCAAGTCCAGGTAGTATTAGGGTCAACCTTCAAATGGTTTTTGATACGATAAATCCGATCTGCGTCGGTATGAAAAGTATCATAACTTAGTTCGTTTTGAACCCACCAGCCTATAAGTACGGCTGAGGCCATTCCTACAGATAAGCCAACTACATTGATCAGACTCATCATCTTTTGCCGAGCTATACTTCGCCAGGCCGTTTTGAAATAATTTCTTATCATAGTTTTAAAGCTTTGAGCTGTCAGCAATCAGCTATTGTTAGTTTTTAGTTGTTCACTTTTAACTTAGAATATTCTCCGTCACGGTTTGGCCATCCAGCATCCGGATGATGCGATGGCTGTATTTGGCATCATGCTCACTGTGAGTAACCATAATTACGGTAGTGCCCAAGTCATTTAATTCTGTAAGCAACTGCATAACTTCGTTACCATTGCTACTGTCCAGGTTCCCTGTAGGCTCATCGGCAAGAATAAGCTTTGGGCTGTTTACCACAGCTCTAGCTACTGCCACCCGCTGCTGCTGTCCACCTGAGAGCTGCTGGGGAAAATGGTTTTTACGGTGCATAATCTGCATTTTCTCTAATACCTCCTCCACACGTTTCTTACGTTCTGCAGCACCTACTTTCATGTATATAAGCGGAAGCTCCACGTTTTCAAAAACGGTGAGTTCATCAATTAGATTAAAGCTTTGGAATACAAAACCTATGGTACGTTTACGCAAGTCTGCACGTTTACGCTCATTAAAACCAGCTACTTCTGTTCCGTTGAAGATAAAGCTTCCTCCGTCTGGGTCATCCAATAAACCAAGGATATTTAACAATGTGGATTTGCCACAGCCACTGGGACCCATGATGGCCACAAATTCCCCTTCTTTCACATCAATAGAAATCTTATTTAGGGCAATGGTTTCGACTTCTTCTGTACGGTAGTACTTTTCTAGACTATTAATTTTTATCATAATTTTTTTGAGCTTTCAGTTATTAGCTATCAGATGTCAGCTTTGAAATGTCAGATACTTGGCAATAAGCATTTTGCGAATACATATCTTCAGCTATTCTGTTTGTTTACTTAATTATTTACTTTCTTTTTTATATTTGTACATCACTATTCCTTAATCCACTTAACTCTTATGAGAGATTTTACACAACTGTCTGTTTGGCAAAAAAGTCACTCGCTCACACTCGCAATTTATTCTTTAACCAAAGACTTCCCTAAAGAAGAAATATTTGGACTCACTAGTCAAATGCGAAGGTCTTCTTACTCAATTCCAACTAACATTGCCGAGGGTTGTGGTCGTGATACAAATCCTCAGTTCAAAAACTTCCTTAATATTGCGTCAGGTTCAGCGACAGACCTACAGTATCAAATCATATTATCAAGAGATCTTTTTTACATTGATGAAATCACATTTGAAGAGTTATTCAATCAAATTATTGAAATCAAAAAATGCTTTACTCTTATATGAAAACGCTTTGATTTTTAGATATCAACAATCGGCTGACTTCTGATAGCTGATAGCTAATTTCTAACTGCTCTCAACTATTCCTTCAACACCAACTCCTGAATATCCCCAAAGTTATCATAACTAGAAGTAATCACCTTATCGCCAGGACTTAGTCCATTTATGACCTCATAAAACTGGGGATTTTGTCTATTAAGTTGGATCTCTGTCTTATATGCTTTCGTTCCGTCTTTGTCTACTTTAAATATCCAGTTTCCGCCAGTTTTTTGGTAAAAACCTCCTCTAGGAACCAATACCGCTGTGGTTTCATCACTTAGTGAAAGACTGATTTGCAGGGTCTGTCCACGTCTGATGTTCTGTGGAGCATCGCCTACAAACTCCATATCAACCTGAAAACGACCATTCGTTACTTGACTAAATACTTTCTTTAATCTCAGTTTATAGGTTTTTCCTGCTACGGTAACTTCACCCATTAAATCGGTATAGATACGATTTATGTAATGCTCATCTATATCCGCCCGTACTTTAAATCCATTTACAGCGTCCAACTGACCTAATCGTTCGCCCTTGTTTTTTAATTGACCTATTTCTGCATCAAGCGAGGTAAGCTGGCCATCTATAGGAGCCCGAACCACCAAATCACCCACTTTTTTTCGCATCAGAGCCAAGGTATTTTGCATCTTTGAAAGCGACTGCTTGTCCTGAGTTTGCATCAGGTTTATCACCTCTTTATCTTGCTCCAAAATATCGTCCGTCAGCTTTTTCCTTCTCACTTGGTAGTTGTAGGCATTTTCGCTCTGTTGAAACTCCTGCAAACCGATAACTTTTTCGCCATACAATTTCTTATTCAATTTATACACCCTCTCGGCCTCTTTCAGTGCATTATCCACGTCCGCCATTTGGTTTAGCTTCATGATCGTGTTTTGGGTAGCATTATTCTTAGAGATGTTCATTTGGGTCAAAACGTTGTATACCTGCGTCTCTTGACTCGCCAAACTAAGCTCCAAATCGGTATTCCCCAAGCGGAGAATAGGCTCTCCTTTTTTCATCACGGCTCCATCCTCTACAAACTTTTCTTCGACCCTTCCGCCTTCTATCACATCCAAGAAAATAGTAGTTTGAGGCATCACCACACCATTTATTGGAATAAACTCCTTGAAAGCTCCCTTCTCCACGGTGCTAATGGTAAGCCGCTCGGTGTTTACATTTAGTTTTCGTTGTCCCGAATTAAAATATATTGCTCCGCCAATTAACGAAACCAAAGCCACCACACCCAATATGCTTAGTATGCGTTTAGCGTTCCACTTTTTCTTTTCAATGACTCTGTCCATTCTGTAGTATTTGTACACTTTAAGTAATGCCAAATTTATAATCAAAATTGTGCCAATTTACAAATCACTCATTATCAGCAATAAAGCAATTATACAATAAAAGCCTACTGTACGGTTTTGATACACTTTATGTACGAAAACGATACAGTTTTTGGGTCCAGTTGAAAAGTTGGAAGCTCTTAATTATTTTTGTGTTAAACAATAATGCTATCTATAGTGTGATAAATGATTCTTCAAAAATTACTATCATACGAGATAATTATATAGAAATCTACCTTATCTTACAAAATAGACCGTCTGTAAAATTTGATTTTACATGATGTTTCAGTTTAACATAAGGCACTGATAATCAAATTTTTCAGGAGGTTATTATTTTGTAAACGTTTTTTGCTTACTTTTTTCAAAAAAAGTAAGTCTGTCTGAAAGACAAAAGGAAAAAGTTTTTTGAGGTCTATGCTTTTAATTTCATAAGAAATTTATTTTCAAATACTTACATTTTAAATATGAATATTTTAAATTTCATCCCTTTAACTGTCTTTAAAAACAAATACTAATTATACCTGTATCTATGCAACCTTTTGCTACATCTTGAGTATCTTATAAAAAAGCTATAACTATTATGCAATTACGTAACGCTTCGATTTTGGTGGTAGATGATGACCCAGACGTACTCACTGCTGTGAACCTATTGCTAAAAACTGAAGCCAAAAAAGTAGTTACCGAGAACAATCCTGAAAACCTCCGCAAACTGCTTACTCAGCAAGAGTTTAATCTGGTATTGCTGGATATGAATTATCGCAGTTCTATACAAACAGGTAATGAGGGTTTTTTCTGGCTAAGAGAAATAAAAAAACTGAAACCCGAACTGAATGTAATCATGATTACGGCATACGGAAGCATAGATTTGGCGGTGCGGTCATTAAAAGAAGGAGCTACAGATTTTCTTCTGAAACCCTGGTATAACGACAAGCTAATTGAACACATAAAAGATGCTTTAGCTGATAAAAACCAAAAGAGCAAAAGCAAAGAAACCTCCAGTTCAATCATTGGAAATGAACTAATTGGCAGTTCGGAGGAAATGCAGAAAATCTTCTTAAAAATAGCCAAAATAGCTCCTACAGATGCCAATGTACTGATCCTTGGGGAGAATGGCACCGGCAAGGATTTGATAGCCCGAGCTATTCATCAGCAGTCGCTGAAAACCAATAAACCATACGTAAAAGTAGATGTAGGTTCACTTACCGAAAGTCTTTTTGAGAGTGAACTTTTCGGATATAAAAAAGGAGCTTTTACAGATGCTCGGGAGGATCGGGAGGGACGTTTTGTGGCAGCTAATGGCGGCACGCTTTTTCTGGATGAGGTCGGCAATATTTCTTTGCATTTGCAAGCCAAACTACTCAGTGTTTTACAGAATCGTCAGGTAGTTCCTTTGGGGAGCCACCAGCCCGTACCGGTAGATATTCGTCTGGTGTGTGCCACCAACACTCCGCTGGCTGAGTTGGCCAACGAAAACCGCTTCCGAAAAGATTTTGTGTACCGTATCCACACGGTAGAAATTACGGTTCCGCCTCTTCGAGAACGCAGAGAGGACATCATGACCCTTGCCACACACTTTGTGAAAATGTATGGCGACAAGTATTTTAAATCACGGATAAGCTTTGACAAAAAGACGATTGAGAAACTCATGGAATACCACTATCCGGGCAATGTACGAGAACTACAATATAGCATAGAACGGGCAGTTATTATGTGTGAGGACGAAACTATCAAGCCCGAAGACATCATTTTCTTACCGCTAGAAAACGCACCTGTAAAAAGAGAAGAAGCAAATTTGAGCCTTTTAGAGAAAAATACTATTCAGCGTGTAATTGAGAAAAACAACGGAAACATCAGCAAAGCAGCTAAAGAATTGGGCATCACCCGCACTGCACTTTACCGCAGATTAAACAAGCATGACCTTGAATAAATTAGTTTGGAAAATACTATCCCGCGTACTTTTACTGGCCGTAACCATGGCTGCAATGGCCTTTTTATTAGTTACAAAGCAGTATTCTTACTCAGTCATTCTTGCACCTGTGCTGATTTACGAAATCTTTGAACTCTACCGTTTTCAAAAGAAAACACACGACGAACTAGAGCATTTCCTGCAATCCATGCATTACCGAGACTTCTCAAGGCATTTTGACGCAAAAAAAGGAGACTCCGAAGTTCGTGTACTACGTAAAGGATTTAACGAAATCAATGCCACCTTTAAGTCCATAACCAAAGAAAAAGAGGTACAATATCAATACCTCCAGAAAATACTGGAACTGGTAAATACCGGCATTTTATCTTACAGAGAAATAGACGGAAATATAGTATGGATGAATGATTCGCTCCGCAAAACACTGGATATTCCTTATCTGAAAACCATCCACTCTTTAGAAAAACGAAACCTAGCTCTATACCAAGAAATCACCGAATTAAAACCGGGAAAAAGCAAGGTCATTCCATTAGCAGCAACCAATAAGGTTTTACTTACTTCTACGTCTTTTTATACAGACGGAACCCATTTTAAAGTCCTAGCCATACAGAACGTAAACGAAGCCTTAGATGAAAATGAAGTCCAATCTTGGCAAAAACTTTTGAGAGTTCTCACTCACGAAATCATGAACTCTGTAGCTCCCATCTCTTCCCTTGCCGATACCCTAAAAAAACGTACGCAACAACCGGAGTCACCGGAATTAATAAAAGATATAGAGCAAGGCATAGATACCATAAAAAACCGCAGCCAAGGCCTAATTCGCTTTGCCGAAACCTACCGTAATCTGAATAAGATCACAAACATAAACAAGTCTCAAGTGCTGGTCAGAGATTTGTTTGAGAATGTTTCCCGATTAATGCAGCCCACCCTTGAGCAGAAAGAAATAGAGTTGGATATAATCCTTAAAAACGCCAACCTGAGCATAGACGCTGACATAAGCCTTATGGAACAAGTTATCATTAATCTGGTAATAAATGCCATAGAAGCTGTAAAAAACAGTAACAACCCGCTCATTACACTATCCGCGGTTCGGGGTGTAGACCGTAACATAATAAAAATCACAGACAACGGCTCTGGTATGCCAGAAGAAATTCTCGACAAAGTCTTTGTGCCGTTTTTCAGCACCCGCAAAAAAGGCAGCGGCATTGGTCTAAGTATCTGTAAACAAATCATCCTCCTGCATGGCGGCACAATCTACGCCCGCAGCAAAGAAGGCGAAGGCAGTGTATTTGTAGTGGAGGTCTAAAGTCTAATGCATTATCCCACTTCAAATTACAATCGTTACAGCTAACTTAGTTTATTCCACAAAACCGACATCCAACTTTGTTCCTTTCAACTTAATCTTGTACGGCCATTGAGAATTTTCTTCCTCTTTGCGAGCCACCGTAGTGTGCTCAGTAGGAGCACCACTTACTACTAGCCACAGATATTCTGCTTGGGCGGGAACTTTGAACTCAGCTTTACCTTTTTTTGAAGAAAAGATTTCACCATACTCTCTACTTCCATCTTTTTTAACAGCTACAAAACCATATCTCCAGCCGGCATGTTCAGGCTTTACGGACCGATACCCCTCAGCTCCAACTATTCCTTCGAAGTCTAGTTTCACATTTGTTCCTCCTTTGGGTACTTCCAACTTGATTCCATTATACCCATAGTTTTGTATGCAATTAGCTTCTGTTATACTATACCAACCGTCTTCTCCAGCCTTCAGTTTACTTTTATGTTGGTTTGCATATTTGGCTGCTACTTTTTCAGTCCTTGGCAAATCCCAAGTCATAAATTTACGGGCAGCATCAAATATTTCGTCGTTAAACTTCTCCTGACTTGTATTTGTAATGCGTTTATAAGCCATTACTGGGTCTTCACCTTGTTCTGGGCTTCTTAATAGTTTCCCGAAGAAATCAAGCCCGTGTTTTTCAGACCAATACTCAATCACATATGGTGAGTGATACATATTTGTCCCATGTAAAAAGGCAAAGTGTGTTTTCTGCAAATAACTTACTAGGTGGTAGTTTTCGAAAGTCATCCACTCGGGATAAACCTGCCAAAGCATATACTGTGCAGACATTTCCATGATTGAACTCCTAAACCCTTTTCCACTATCTTTACTAGCCAAATATTGGAAAGAATGGCCCAATTCATGAGCCAATGCTCCATATGGTGCTTTTGACATCCTTACTGCCGGAGTCCATAAACATCCCACTTCTTCTGCTCCTCCACCAAAAGCCGTTTGCTCATCTCCACCAATCACAAAGAGCAAAATTTTATACTTGTCGCTAAGCGAATTCCCCTTTTCTACCAACTTGAGCACATTTACATAATAAGCATAAAAACGTTCAAGCTCCTTACTAGCTTCCTTAACATCAAACTTCTTCTTTTCTTCCGGATTATTTAATGGATTTTCACCAAATTCCTTTGACCAGAAAATCACAATGTTTTCAGATTCATACTTACGATGATGGCTAAATTCACTATTTGCGTCATCAAAATTGTTCCCCTCTGGTACATGCCACATTTTTGCTGGCAACAATACTTTTTTTGGTGTAACATCTTGAAAAGCAAATACAGCACTGCTGATAAACAAGAAGAATATTGGATAAAAAATTTTCTGGAAGAATAACATTTTGGTTGGTTTTTTAAGTAACTAAAAATACAACCAGATTTGTAAATCGTCACCTATCCCAACCAAATAGGCTAATATATACAAAAGGTTGGTCAATAATAGTTAACCCTGATTATGTCGCAGGTAAACTAGTGCAAAATTTGGAAATTCTGGACAAAGTGTATAACTACACACAAAGATATCCAGCCCTGATGAATAGATTCATCACTAAAAAACCTCCACCCCAAGTAAATTGGAATGGAGGTCAAAAAAACTAAATCTAATACTAACCTTAAACCTACTTCTTAAAGTCGTAGAATTTCCAGTTTGGCTTGTAGTCTTTGTCTAACTTCTTCCCTAACAAAGTGGCACGTACCATCTCCATAGGTAGATAATTTTCCTTGATAACTTTATCATGAAACTCATGATTGGTCATTTTTCCACTTTCTACAAACTCTTTATGAATACTAAACAGCTGCAAACCACCTATCATGTAAGCTAGCTGATACAAAGGCCCATAATTAGCTTCAAAAGAGCGTTTTACCTCAGCATGAGCATTATTATACTCAAAACCCACTTTGTTTACCAAATGGTCTACGCATTGTTGTGGAGTCCATTCGCCCAAATGATATTTAATAGAAAAAGTTATACGTGCACAACGGTGCATTCTCCAGAACAACATCCCTATACGCTCTTCTGGCGTAGCAGCAAATCCTTTGCTATAAAGCAGTAATTCCCAATACAACGTCCAACCCTCTGTCCAGAAAGGAGTACTAAAAGCTTCCCTTCTGTATGGCTTGTATCTGCTGTTCATAAAGTGTTGCAGATGGTGTCCCGGAACTAGTTCATGCTGTACCGTTCCTCTAGAAAAATAAGGATTATTTCCACGCATACTCATCAACTTAGCTTCATGGTTCATGGTATTGGTAGGATAAGAGATAATTATATCACGCCCACCCAAAAAGAATGGGGACACCAATTGCCTATCTGCAGCCATCATGTGCATCCCCCACGTTTCATGGCTCATAGAAGGAGCATTATACAATTTGTGCTTGTTTATGAACTCTTGTGCATCATTATATAACTTGATTACCATTTCAGGCTGCTCACCAGCAGCCACATAGGTCTCTTTTACCTTTTCCTGAGCAGCTTGCCAGTTATCTCCAAAACCCATTTCTCGTGAGGCTTTAAGCATCTCCGCTTCACACCAAGCAAACTCTTGTTCCGAAATTTTCAGCAACTCTTCCGGCGTATAAGCTATCATTTCTAGCTTAAGCAAACGGTTCATTTCTGCACTACCTATAGGCTGACCACCTATATTGCTACCATCGTTAAAGACTTTAGCATCCGATTTAGCATCCAACACCTTTGCATAGGTATTAAGTGCTTCATCAAAGGCCTTATATGGCTCTGGCACCCACCAGGTAAAAAGCGGATCATACTCATTATAAAACTCAAAAATGCTTTTTAAACGTGCTTTTAAACTTTGTACAACAGCCGAAGCCAAACGGGACTGATCCTGGTCTATCTTCTCAACTTTTTCTAAGCCTTTTTTAACTGTATTTAGATCTTTTAAGGCCTGATTAAGCTTAAATGCTACATCTTTACCATCAATTTTAGCTCCACGTCTTCTTAGTTTTTCCAGTTCATAAATGGTTTTATCAAACGGAACATATTTCTCTATCTCAGTATAATTTTTAGCCTCTTTAGCCAATTCGCTCTGAGACTCTAAAATTTTCCTCCTTAATAAAGTATAATCTACCTGTCCATAAATGCTCATTCCCGCAAAGTCTGCCTTATTGAGTTTCTCCAAATATTCCAGGTTTACTTTTACCAGACGATCAATTTGTTCAGGTGAGTTAGGTATTACTTGTCCCCAGCGTCCTGATGTAGGTGGACCATAAGCAGACTGCAGGCCACGGAAATCCTGACCATACTGCACCACCAATCCAGAAGCTTCCGTAGCTTGCTCGTATAGAGCATCTAAATTGGCTTTTGATTGAGCCGATGAAACAGACCAATTCATAACAAAAAATAGGAGTATTGAGATTCTCTTCATAAATAGGATAGGTTTAAAACTTTACGTAATTTAAACCCATAATACTTAAAATGAAAAAACCAATAGACAAACCGGTTTAAAAAGTGGTACGAATGGTTAATATCAGACTTTCTATTCGAAAATTAAACTAACGGCATCACCCAATACACCAAATAAAAGAAGGCTTCGTAACCAATAAAAGGCAAAATTTTACCCATACTTGCGAATTTAGAGGTTCTTGTGGGCGATGTGTAGGATAGAAAGGCGTATCGGCTGGCAATTTTCATAGAACGTTTCATGTGAGTTGGATCACTTACTATCAAAACCGACTTGAAACCTTTCTCTTTTAGAATTATATCGGCATATTTGAAATTCTCCACCGTGTTTCTGGAGTGCTCCTCTATAAAAATATCTTCCTCCTTTACATCATGTTTTACGGCATACCTTCTTCCTACATATGCTTCGGAGAAACGGGCACCTTCTGATTTTCCACCCGTAAAGATTATCTTTCTCACAAAACCCTTTTTGTAGAGCTCAATGCTATGTTTAATACGTTCCTCGAAAACAGGTGATGGTTTTGCGTCCCACGCACTTGCTCCCAATACTATTGCCACGTCAGCTTTTCGGGTTTGATCTACCTTAGAGAATCGATAAACCTCAATCCCAATCAATACCAGAAGCAAGTGGAAAGCTAGGAATAGTAAGAAAAAATATTTCAGGAATTTCCTCATTGGTTTTTATAGACCATCAAAGCCGCAGCAAGGTCTTCTACAGCCAAACCCGCCGATTTGAAAATCGTTTTTTCATCGTTTGACTTTCTTCCCGTATGTATTCCTTTCACAAGTTCCACAATGTCTGCTTGCACATCATCCGCCTTAATTACTCCCGCTGCTATAGGAATAGCTAAATCCCCTGTTTCGTGTAATGCTCCAATGCGTGAGTCTACAAAAATGCTTCCTCCTGAAATGGCTATATCATCTACTTCCCGTGTATTGGGTTTGTGCGAACCTATTAAATCCAAATGGACTCCTTTCTTTAACCACTCTCCTTTTATGATTGGAGTTGGAGATAAGGTTGCAGTAGAAACCACATCTGCAGCACGCACAGCCGCCTCCAAATCTCCCGCAACTTCTACTTGGTATCCTTGCGTTGCCAATTCTTCTGCAAAAGCCCTAGCCTTTTCTAGGTTTCGCATCCAGATACTAATCTTTTTGTAATTCCTAACCACGGCATGAGCTTGCACAAGATGTTTGGCTACACTCCCTCCACCTACAACTAACAGATTTTCAACATTCTCCGGAGCTAAAAACTTAGCAGCCAAAGCCGATGTACAAGCCGTCCTACGTGCAGTAAGCCCCGCTGCATTCATACTAGCTAAAGGCACACCTGTTTCAGCGTCCAAAAGCGTATATGTGGCATGTATGGCAGGTAAACCCTTTTCGCTGTTTTTTGCTGCTACCACCACTTGCTTTATACCCATATACTGTTTATTCCACACAGGCATAAGTATCATCGTGTTTTCCTCTCCGCTAGCTGTTTTATAAAAATGATGATGCCTTAGGGGCATTTCATAATCCGACCTGAACATATCCGCCAAAGCTTCTATTAATTTATCATAAGCCAAACTGGCTACTATCTTTTCGTCTTCTATTACTATCATTTGCTGTAAATAAAAAAGCCAACCTTCTTAGAAAAAATTGGGTTGGCTTAGTTTTAAATAAATATTATTACGCTCACCCAAACCTCTCTGGCTTGTACAAAGTTAAATCATTTTTGGGTTTGATATCATTCAAAATGTCGGCTACGGTTTTACCCACGCCAGGTCCTAAACTAAGACCCATCATTCCTAAACCACCAGCAACAACCACATTTTTCAATTTCTTAGAAACGCCCAAATATGGTAAACCATCAGCAGAACAAGGCCTAAATCCATGCCAGATAGTTTTTTCTTCAGGCAATGCCACTGGATATTCTGGATAGTACTTAGGAACAGAATTCACGATTCCCTCCACACGGTTCATATTTGTTTTATGATTTATTGCCGCCAACTCCATCGTTCCGCCTAGTCGCACTCTGCCGCCCATAGGAGTAAGAGCCACTCTAGCTTCTAACAACAGAGCTGGATGCTTAACTTTTCCTCCAAAATCATCTACCATAAAAGAATACCCTTTACCAGGCAAAATAGGCACTTTCAAACCAGCCAACTTAGCTACATCACCCAGCCAAGCACCTGCAGCTAACACTATTTTATCCGCAGAGAATTCACCCTTCGGGGTAATTACCGATTTGGCAATACCCGCATCCGTAACGATTTTGGTCCCACCAGCACCAGAAACTAATTTAACCCCGGATTTTTTAAGAGAGCTAATTAACGCTGCCATTAAAGCACCGGGATACAAATGACTGTCACATTTATAATGCACTGCCCCACGCACATCAAGTTTCACATCGGGTTCCAAAGCCTGTACTTGCTCTTTTGTAAGATCTACTACATCCAAGCCTAAACCTCTGGCTTTTGCAGCCAAAGTCAGTTCTTCTTCTTCTGTATGAGCAGTTTTATAGAGCATCAAAATCCCTTTACGCTCCAGCCCTATCTCTGCATCTAAATCCTTTGCTAGCTCACCATATTGCTCACTGCTGTACAAATTTAAGTCTCTCAAGTATGGTGCGGACCGGTCAACGTGTACATCTGTAGCATTTTTCATGAAGTTCAAACCCCAAGAAATAAGATTCCAACTTAATGAAGGTTTTACATAAAACGGACTTTTACTATCAAACATCCATCTTATACCTTGGGAAATCATTCCCGGAGCAGCCATGGGCGTAAAGTGACTAGGAACCAACATTCCGGCATTTCCATACGAACAGTTGTCCGTAAAATCGCCTTGGTCTAGAACCGTCACATCCCATCCCGTTTTTTGCAAATAATAAGCCGAAGAAAGGCCCACTATTCCACCACCAACTATTATTACTGATGCCATAAAATTAAATTACTTGAAAACCGTGAGCATACGGATCGTTATCGTCTATAAAAATAGTGTTGTATCCCGTCACAATTGCCCAACCTTCTATACTTGGTACAATAGCCGGCTTACCGTCCCCAAATGCATTTGAAATTTCATCTTCTACTCTTCCTACGAACTTAGAACCAATGATGCTTTCGTGTATAAACAAATCTCCTTTCTTGAGCTTGCCTTTCGCATGCCATTGAGCCATACGTGCCGACGTCCCTGTTCCACACGGAGAACGGTCTATAGCTTTATCTCCATAAAAAACGGCATTTCTTGCAGTTGAAGAAGGATCAAGAACCTCACCCGTCCATTCAACATGGCTCAAACCATTGATATTTACGTCCTCCGGATGTACAAATGTATAATTTTCGTTCATTCTGTTACGTATCACCCTACTCCAGGCAATAAGTTGATCAGCTGAATAATCCTGAAGTCCTCCAAAATTCTTTTGGGGATCAATAATACAATAGAAATTACCACCATAAGCCACATCTACTGTAAGCTGACCTAAGTCAGGACATTCAACCGTAAGATTTTCAGCTGCCAAAAATGATTTTACATTGGTTAGCTTTACAGATTTCACCTTGGCTCCCTCTTGTACATAATCAATAAGAACCAAACCAGCCGGAGCTTCTAAACGCAGTTTTCCAGGTGTCTTTGGGATAATTAAACCCTCTTCTATAGCTATAGTAACTGTACCAATAGTTCCATGACCACACATTGGTAGACAACCGCTAGTCTCTATATATAAAACCGCCACGTCATTTGCAGGGTCACATGGCGGGTACAAAATACTGCCACTCATCATATCATGTCCCCTAGGCTCAAACATCAAGCCCTTACGTATCCAATCGTACTCTTTCAAAAAATGAAGCCTACGCTCCATCATTGTGTTTCCTTCCAAAAAAGGACCGCCACCTGAAACCAATCGCACTGGATTGCCACAGGTATGTGCATCTATACAAGAAAATGTTCTTTTCATTTTTTATACAATAAAGAAAAAGAAGGCTTATAAAGCCTTCTTAGTTATTTCTCCATCTACCAATCTATTGATTTGTAAAGGGTTTGCATTTTTCAATTCATCAGGAAGATATACTTCTGGTACATTCTGGTAACTCACTGGTCTAGCAAATCTCAGAATAGAATCAGGCCCAACCGAAGTAAAACGACTATCTGTAGCCGCTGGATAAGGACCACCGTGCTGCATAGAAGCTACCACTTCTACACCCGTAGGAAAGCCATTAAACAGCAATCGACCACACTTTTCAGTTACAAAAAGTAAAAGCTCCTCATAATCTTTAATCTCATCTTCTTCGCCCAAAACAGTACAGGTAAGCTGCCCGTGAATACTTTTGGCTATTGCTACTAACTCATCTTTTGATTTATATGTAATCACTAAACCAAACGGACCGAATACCTCTTCTTGCAAGTTGGGATTCTTCACAAATTCATCAGCAGAAACCAAAGCTACAGAAGCAGCCCCAATTCCGGTTTCAGAACTTGATGAAGCATGTAAAACCGTAACCTTATCTTGTGAAGTAACTTTTTCCTTATTTTTCACATAGGCATCGGCAATACCTTCATGCAGCATTTTAGCAGGTGCCACAGCCGCAGCTTCAGTAGCCAATGTATTTAAGAAACCTTGATAATTATCAGGAATAACTATCAAACCCGGATTAGTACAGAACTGTCCAACACCCAATGTAAGCGAGGCAATATATTGCTTTGCTACCTCTTCTTCAGATTTTTTGATTTTCTCCGGTAATACAAAAACAGGATTTATACTACCCATTTCTGCAAAAACAGGAATTGGCTCCTCTCGTTTGTTTGCCAAATCAAACAAAGCTTTCCCACCTACAAAAGATCCCGTAAAACCTACGGCTTTCACCAATGGATGTACCACCAAAGCTTGAGCTTCTTCTCTAGCTTGTGTAAAAACCTGGTCAAAAGTACCCGCATGGAAACCTGCCTTCGCAACTCCACGCTTAATAGCACCTGCCATTATTGCGGCTGTTTTCTCATGAGCTGAGTGACCTTTTACTATAACAGGGCATCCTGCTGCAATAGCAGAAGCTGTATCACCACCAGCTGTAGAAAATGCATAAGGGAAATTACTTGCACCAAACACTACTACAACTCCTAAACCTACATATGTTTTTCTGATATCAGGTCTTGCTGGAGTTCTTTCCGGCAATGCCGTATCAATCCTTACGTCAAGAATATTACCAGAAGCCAAAGCAGAAGCATAGCTTCTCCATTGGAAAATCGTACGTCCCTTTTCTCCCGTAAGCCTGGCCACAGGAAGATTGGTTTCTTGATGTGCCGTTTCAATTAACTCATCTCCGAGTGCTTCTATTTCATCGGCAATAGCATTCATCAGTTCTGCTCTCTGCTTAAAATTAGTTTTGCGGAGTGCTAAAAAAGCTTCGTGCGATTGAGCAACAATTAGGTTTAATTCTTGTACTGAACTCATCTATTATAGGTTTAAGTAATCCGGAAGCGTTGGGCGTGTAGCCTGTGCATCCTTGATTATTTTCAAAATTCTTTCTCTTTCTTCTCCTTCCACTGTAAGCCTTGGAGCCCTTACATACTCATTACTTACACCTTCTGCTGTAGCAGCAAGTTTAATATACTGCACTAAACGCGGATGGATATCTAGCTCAAGAAGCGGCATAAACCAACGGTATATTTTAAGAGCCTCTTCTAAACGTCCCGCTTTTGCAAGGTTAAAGATAGCAACTGTTTCTTTCGGAAAAGCGTCTACTAATCCAGCCACAGAACCTATACCACCAGCCAGCTGAGCTTCTAATGAAATAGTATCTACTCCACCAAGAATAGCAAAACGATCACCAAAACGGTTAATCATCCTTGTGATGTTAGTCAAATCACGAGTTGATTCTTTCACAGCCTGAATGTTTGGATATTTCTCCAATTCAGCAAACATGTCTATAGTTACGTGGATAGCGTAATCTACCGGATTGTTGTAAATCAATATCGGAAGTTTACAAGCTTCCGCTACTGCCGCAAAATAAGCCACAACCTCACGGTCTGAAGCCTTATATCTCATCGGCGGCAATAGCATCAAGCCATCAGCTCCTAGCTCCTCCGCCTTTTTAGCAAAAGCTGTAGCTTCTGCAGTAACTTGCTCTGCAATATTTAAAACTATAGGAAAACCAGCCGGAGCAACTGACTTTGCAAATGTAAGCATTTCAAATTTTTCGGCGGCACTTAGCGTACTTGCTTCGCCTAATGTTCCTGCCAAAATAACCCCTGACACACCAGCTTCTATTTGGTACAAAAGGTTCTTCTTAAACATATCAAAATCCACCTTATCATCTGCCGTAAAAGGTGTTAATAATGCAGGATAAACACCATGCCACATTTTTTTGTTACTCATTTTATATATATTTATTTCAATCCAAAATTACAATATGTTTATATCATAGATTGCCAATTAATTAATCAATGATAATCCGTTTTTAACTCGCTGTTTAGCACCAAGCTTAATAAAAAAACGCTCGCTGCATTTAATTACACGTCTATTTTTTGTTCGATTAGAGATATATCTAATCTCTTAGCAAGTTTATGTTTCCATTATACTTTATGACGTAGTTTTTGGGAGATGTGCCAATAACTCCTTTAAAAACACGGTTAAAATTAGTGACACTAGAAAAACCACAGTCAAAACCTATATTAGAAATGTTACCAAAACGTCCACTGGTAAGCATTCTACATGCTTCACTCACCCTCAAATCATTCAAAAAAGCCACAAATGTCACTCCCGTATGTTTTTTAAAATACCGACAAAAAGCTTGAGGTGTCAAGTTCGCCTCCGATGCCACATCTTCTAAAGTTATTTGCTTTTTATAGTTTTGCATCAAATAGTTATACACTTTCCCCATCCGAAGACCCTCGCCGTCAGACAACTGATCTCTATTAAAAGATGACAATGGTTCCGGTTTCTCATTAAGTACATAAAATGCACGCAACAAATGTAAAAAATGCAAAATTTGATCAAGTCCTACCGTCTTATGAATATTCATAATCCTTTTAGAAATAAATGGCTTACTACCTTCCGGCACCTTAAATCCTCCTCTGTTTTCAATAAAAAAGCCATTCACTTGTCGAAACTCCGGGAGCCCCAATACGTGATTTATGCTACCTTCGGGATCATAGAACAACGATATCGTGTGAATTCCGTCTTCATCAGCTTTAAACACATGTGACTGGTTCGGTGCTAAAAAAAAGATATCTCCAGCCTCAAAATGGTGAATACTACTCTCCACAATTAAAGCCCCTCTGCCTTGTTTAACCCAAATAAGTTGAGCCTCCTTATGCCGATGCAAATAAGGATAAAACTGCGGCAATACATCTTCCTGCGTTGTTATAGAACGGTCTGGAACTACAGGAATGGTAAAATGTAGAGGCTTCATACTTATATTATAGAAACTGAAACTTTTCTAAATTTCCATATATTACCTTCAAAAAACAAGAATATCACCCAAAATGGTTAAAATACGGCAATCAAATGGTATTAAATAAAGATTGTATAATAATCATGTGGGCAAATGGCTCCCTTTTAGTGTAAAAACTAAAATACACCCTAGAGTTTCTACGAAACGAAATAGTATAAGACAGAGCCAAAATAGCGTAGTATACAGTGGCTTATAAGCTCTTACAACTTAAATGAAGTAGCAGTTTGTAGAGCTGGATTAAATACGAATTATGCATAGAAATTTTAGCTAGATGAATGCTACGAAATTGAAGCAAAGTACTGAGAAATCCACAGTAAACCAATAGTTTTGAAAGTATAAAAACTTATATAAAGAGCATTTTGATGCAGTAAATGGTTATAGAAAGCTCCTTAAACAAGAAAAGCTACCGTTCGGTAGCTTTTCTCAATATAACAAGTGCAATATTATTGTACCATCAATTTACCTTTCATCAAAGCCGAGTGGCCAGGGAAAGTACATATAAAGGTATACGCACCTCTTGCCGGAGCAGTAAATTCTATAGTAACGCTCTCTCCACCACCTAACATTTTTGTATGAGCAATTACGTCTTTCTCTCCACCAACAGGAAAGTAGTCGTTATCTTTAGCTGCAAGAGCAGCACCAGAAAAATCAGCATCACTCACACCATTCTTTAATATAACAAGATTATGACCCATAGAAGCTTTAGGAAGTTTTCCAGTGTGTTTTAGTGTCAACTTCACTTTTTGCCCCGCTGTTACCTTCAGTGTAGACTTGTCATATTTCATGTCATCTCCACCTGAAATTGTAAGCTCAGCGACAG
This sequence comes from uncultured Lacihabitans sp., assembly GCA_964489955.1. Lineage (GTDB taxonomy): Bacteria > Bacteroidota > Bacteroidia > Cytophagales > Spirosomataceae > Leadbetterella. The sequence continues at coordinate 74,992 of CAZBAV010000009.1, forward strand.
TATTATCTGCACTAGCTACAGCATCTGTACTTTCTACTACGGTTTCCGTACTCTCTGCCACTGGCTCTTCTACTGCCTCATCTGTATGTGCATGAGCTGCATGATCATGTCCAGCATGTTCATCCTCCTTTGTTTCCTTTCCTTTGTTACAAGCCGTAAAACTTAAAACACAAGCCGCTGCTAAGAAAGCTATCTGTTTTTTCATTGCAATTTTTTAATTTTGGTTTTAAACTCTACAAAAATAAGAAGAATAGTGACACCAGCAGTAAAAAAAAGCATAAACTAAATTAACTAGGTATAAAGTATTATTTTTGCAAGAAAACCTTTATGTTATATATCTCAAGAGAAGGCGAAATTATAAATACCTCTGACGGGATGAGGGAGGTCTTGGACTTGTATGACAGTTGGTTTGAAAACCAAGAAACCTACAAAATCAAAACTTCAGGATCCACAGGTAGCCCCAAATTGGTCTCTCTATCCAGAGAAGCTGTTTTAGCGTCCATATTAAGTACTGCCAGTAGGTTTAACCTTAATAGTAACGATATGTTACTCTGTAACCTGAATATAAACAGTGTGGGGGGACTAATGATGATTCTACGATCGGCTGAGTTAGGAACCGACCTAATAGCTACGCTACCCTCTGCCAATCCTTTTGAAGACTTGGGCGAACAATGCTATCTATTTTCTCAAAATTGGGGTAAAAACTTTTTCTCATTTGTTCCTTTACAGTTACAAAACATCCTTGAAAAGGAAAAACACATACAGCTCTTACGGACTGCAAAAGCAATTCTTGTTGGTGGAGCTCCACTCTCTCAAACTTTAAGCTCCAAAGTGCAGGAATTAAACCTTCCTGTTTTTGAAACCTATGGAATGACAGAAACTATTAGCCACGTAGCTGTGCGAAATGTACGTTCTAACGATAATTTCTTTACGGTTTTAGATGGCGTAGAAATTAAGCTGAATGAGAGCGGTTGCCTCATGGTAAAGGGACCTTCTACTTTACAAAATTGGATTAATACCAATGATCTGGCAGTAGTGGAAAGTGAGACTACTTTTAGAATATTGGGAAGGATAGACAATACCATCAATTCTGGAGGTGTTAAAATCCAGCTTGAGACTGTAGAACAAAAAATAGGTCTAGACAATCCCCACCTTTCACGTTTTTTTGCTTCTGGAATAAAAGATGACACCTTAGGCCAGAAACTGGTGTTGTTTATAGAAGGGGACACAACCGAAATAAATTTAGACTCCTTAGAAAAATACCACAAACCTAAAGAAGTGCACTTTGTGGATAAATTTACCGAGACCAATTCCGGTAAAATTGATAAAATAAATACGATACAAAATTTTCAAATAAATTGACAACACTACGGTACCAAACTTCGGGCTTAGTCCCTGCTCCTTTTGCTTTCGCAATACAATTAGACCTAAGTACTATAGGACAAAGCCTAGATTATATCTTTGATCTAGAGTATCTAGATCGTGACCAACTGGCTTTAGAAGAAATACAAGAAGAGGGTTTTACTGGTGAAGATAACCTAAAACTTACTGGTTCATTGCCTACAGCTTGGAAAGAAGAATACGAAAAGCTCCTTTTGCGTACGGAAGCCTCTAATAAAACAGAGCTGGAAGAAGAAGAAGAATATTGGGAAGTGAGTACCGGAGGTAAAAGCTTCTACCCCAAAAATCATGTTAAATGGGCAGATTTCCTGGAACAAATACGCCAAGCTATACTGGAAAATTCCAACATAGAAAGCCCACTTACCATAGAAGTGCTGCAGGTATCAGGAGAAACCAAAACTACAACCTCTATAATAGGCTCGTTTAAAAACAGGGGTTTACAAATAAAGACAGGAACAACGGTCAAGAATCTAAAATGGCAAGATTTAGAACGCCTACTTAGCGATTTTTATACAGCAGACTTTAAATATGAACTGGCAAAAGATAAACCGGGAAGCCACGAAGCACTTTACCTTAATTTCGGAGATGAATATTGGTTTGAATTAGGAAAATCCTATTTAAACAAGCCTTCTAAGATTACAAGTTGGCTGCATCAATCTCCCTCTTAAGAGCATTGATTTTCTCTGCAATTTTTGCCACATCGGGCTGAGGTTTGGGAAGGGTTAAACTAAAATAGCCGATAGATTCCCAAACTTCTTTAATTTCGGATCTATTCAGGCTAGTAGCTTTTCCAGCTATGGTTACAAACAAATCTGTAGGGGTAGCATCTGTAATAGAAGAAAGTACAAAACCTTTTTTCATACTCACAAGCAAATAAGCATTATTTCCAAAAGAAGAATTATCTTTATTAACCTTCTTGCAAATAACCACTCCTTCTCCTAAATGATTTCCTACAGGGACATCAAACGCCCGTATTTCGTCATTTTCATTATAAAACGGCAACTTAAGCCCAGGAAGAGTATCTAATTCTTTATGAAAGCTATCATCCAGAATATACTTATCAAAATACCGGTAAGATACGTATCTTATCATCGGCCCGCTTTCAAATAAATGCACTTGCGAACTGCGGGAAAATGGTTGTTTTTTTTCTGTACCTGTAACGGGTTTAGAAGACTCCTCAACTTTTCTGGGTTCTGTTACTGTAGGAGTAACCACTACCTTGGGCTCATCCTTAAATAAGCTCTCAGTAGTATGGTCAGTAGCATACCTATGTGCCAAAATCTCATCTAATGTAACGCCAAAAACAGTAGCCATACTCTGTAAAGTAATATAGGGCGGCACTGCACGGTTTTCCTCATACGCACCAATAGAAGAGCGTTTAACACCGATAAGGTCTCCCAACTTCTCTTGAGTTAACCCTGCCCGTGTACGGAGAATTTTAATATTTTCATTTACATAACTACTCATCAGGAGTCATCAAAATAATATTATGATTGGTATAAATGCAGATATCAGCTGCTATCCCCAAACTCTCTTTTACCATTTCTTCAGCAGTTAAATGCGTAGCGTGCTTCTTAAGTGCCAAAGCCGCAGATTGTGCATACATGCTTCCAGAACCTATAGCGGCTACTTCGTGGTCCGGCTCCAGTACATCGCCACTACCAGAAATTATTAACATTTCATCTTTGTTGGCCACAATCATCATAGCTTCAAGTTTGCTCAGATAACGATCTGTACGCCATTCTTTAACCATTTCTATAGCAGACCTTCTTAAGTTTCCTCCAAAAGAATTAATTTTCTCCTCAAACTTCTCTATAAGCGTGAAGGCATCGGCAGTAGAACCCGCAAAACCAGCTACAATTTTACCACCTGCCAGCTTACGAAGCTTCTTTACATTAGACTTGGCCACGGTATTACCCATAGTAGCCTGTCCGTCGGCACCAATCGCTATTTTACCATTATGGTAAACTCCTACTACGGTAGTACTTTTAATTTTTTCCATATAAATAAGTAAAGGCTCCGACATACTGTAACTTCGGCAAGTCCAGCATGGCGAAGCCTTAAATATTAATGCTAATTACTTAGTCTAGCTTTTAAACCAACAGTTTGTAAGGTTCTTCAAGCAATTCTTTCAAGGTCACCAAGAAAGCTGCACCCAAAGCACCATCTACCACTCTGTGGTCACAGGTAAGGGTCACTTTCATGATATTTGTGGCATAAAACTGTCCGTTTTTCACAGCAACAGTCTCCTTAATTCCACCTACTGAAAGTATACAAGCTTCGTTCTTAGGATTATTGATGATAGAGTTAAATGAATCTACCCCAAACATACCCAAATTACTCACTGTAAATGTATTTCCTTCCCAGTCTGCTGGTTGTAGTTTACCATTTTTAGCTTTGCCACCCAATTCTTTCGTGGTAGCAGCTAAAGCAGAAAGAGGCAAGGCATCTGCAAAACGTATCACAGGAACTACAAGCCCCGCTTCTACAGCTACAGCCATACCAATGTGTACATGATGGTTACGACGGATATGATCACCCCTCCAAGAAGAATTCACATTTGGATGTTTCTTAAGAGCCACACCTGCTGCTTTCAGAACCATATCATTGAAAGATATTTTCACCGGAGAGGCGTCGTTCATTACACCACGAGCTTTTATAGCATTGTCCATGTTTATTTCCATGGTAATACCAAAATCTACCGCATTGGTCTGTGAGTCTGACAAGCTTCTAGCTATAGCCTTACGCATTTGTGTAAGCGGAATCTCCTCAAAGCTCTCCTGTCCAACAATAGATGGGCTAATGGTAACCCCGGCACTTGCCGGAGCAGCAGCCGCTGGTACAAAATTATCAATATCGGCTTTAATTATCCTTCCGCCTTCTCCAGAACCTTTTACCAAAGCAATATCTATTCCTTTGTCTTTTGCTAAGCTCTTTGCCAATGGCGAAGCTAACAACCTACCACCAGCTGTTGTTGCCCCCGGAGCAGCAGCTTTTGGAGCTTCGGCAGCGGCTTCTACTTTAGCAGGTGCTTCTGCCTTTGGAGCTTCTGCAGTTGCTTTAGTAGCACCACCTGCATTTGCTTTTAATAAGGTCTCAAAGTCTGCTCCTTCTTCACCAATTACAGCTATAACAGAATTAACGGGAGCTGCTTCACCTTCTTTTACACCTACATAAAGGAGTGTTCCCTCATCATAGGCTTCTATTTCCATAGTAGCTTTGTCGGTTTCAATTTCCGCAAGCAAATCACCTGATTTTACTTTATCACCTACCTTTTTAAGCCATTTGTGAATCACACCTTCAGTCATGGTGTCACTCAAAAGAGGCATTTGTATTACGGCAGCATTTATATTAGATGTATCTACAGCGGCACTTTCTACTTTTGCCACCGGAGCTTCTTCTTTAGCTGCTGCTACAGGAGCTGCACTTCCTCCTTCTAATAACGACTGGAAATCTTCCCCTGCCTCACCTATAACAGCTATTATAGCATCAATAGGCACAGCTTGACCTTTCTCTACGCCAATATAAAGCAAGGTACCATCATAGTACGACTCCATGTCCATGGTAGCTTTATCTGTTTCTACTTCTGCCAAGATATCACCTGATCTCACTTTGTCACCCACTTTCACGTTCCATGCAGCTATTACGCCTTCTTCCATGGTATCGCTCATTTTGGGCATTCTGATTACTTCTGCCATAGTATTGTATTTCTATCTTTTAAAGTTCTACGCTCCAAAAATACTATTTGTAATTGAGGTACGCACAAATATTCTGTTGTTTATTTATAAAAAAACGGATAGCCTACTGTTCTAATTTATTTTCAATACTGCCATGAACGCCTCCTGCGGAACTTCCACAGAACCTATCTGACGCATCCTCTTCTTACCTTTCTTCTGCTTTTCCAGAAGCTTACGCTTACGGCTGATATCTCCACCATAACATTTGGCAGTTACGTCTTTACGTATAGCTTTTACGGTCTCCCTTGCAATAATTTTAGCACCAATTGCAGCCTGTATAGCAATCTCAAATTGCTGCCTTGGTAATAACTCTTTTAATTTTTCGCACAATTTTTTACCCCAATCATACGCTTTATCACGGTGTACAATAGCCGAAAGTGCATCCACCGGATCTCCGTTTAGGAGAACATCAAGTTTCACAAGATTAGATTGCTTGTAACCTATTAAAGTATAATCTAATGAAGCGTAACCTCTGGAAATTGACTTTAGCTTATCAAAGAAATCAAAAACTACTTCAGATAAAGGCATCTCAAAAGTCAGCTCCACCCGTGTAGAGGTAAGATAAACTTGATTTTTTACTACCCCACGTTTATCCATACACAATCCCATGATTGGCCCCACATAGTCAGAAGCCGTAATGATTTGTGCATTAATAAATGGCTCTTCTATAGATTCTATAATGTTAGGATCCGGCATTTCAGACGGAGCAGAAACCTGCAAAACTTCCTTTCTTTTGGTATTTACAATAAACCGTACAGATGGTACAGTGGTAATTACCGTCATATCAAACTCACGTTCTAGCCTCTCTTGGATAATCTCCATGTGTAGCATCCCTAAGAATCCACAACGGAAGCCAAAGCCCAAAGCCGCGGAAGTTTCAGGCTCCCAAACCAATGAAGCATCGTTAAGCTGTAGCTTATCCATAGAATCTCTCAATTCTTCAAACTCCGTGGTGTCTACAGGATAAATACCCGCAAAAACCATAGGCTTAACCTCCTCAAAACCCTTAATCGCATCTTTAGTAGGTCTGTCTGTATGAGTAATGGTATCACCCACTTTAACCTCTTTAGCTACTTTAATACCGGATATAAGGTAACCTACATCTCCACATTCTATAACATCTTTAGGCTGTTTTTTTAGTTTAAGGCTTCCGATTTCATCTGCAAAATACTCCTTGCCAGTGGCTAAGAACTTCACTTTATCCCCTTTTCTAATGCTTCCGTTTTTAACCCGAAAAATAACCTCTATACCACGGTACGAGTTAAATACTGAATCAAAAATAAGTCCCTGTAACTCACCAGTAGGATTTCCAGTTGGAGCAGGAACACGGTTTACAACAGCCTCCAAAATATCTGTAATACCAATACCTTCTTTGGCACTTGCAAGTACAATCTTATCAGGATCTATGCCAATTAGGTCAACGATTTGATCTTTTACTTCCTCAACCATTGCTCCTGGCAAATCTATCTTATTTATGACAGGAATAATCTCTAAATCATATTCTAAGGCCAAGAAAAGATTACTTATAGTTTGGGCTTCAATACCCTGGGCGGCATCTACTATCAAAAGAGCTCCTTCACAAGCGGCAATAGACCGAGAGACCTCATAGCTAAAATCTACGTGCCCGGGAGTGTCTATAAGATTGAGTGTATATTTGGTATCATTATGCACATAGTCCATCTGGATAGCATGGCTCTTAATAGTAATACCACGCTCCCGCTCCAAATCCATGTTATCAAGTAGCTGTGCTTGCATTTCACGGGCAGTAACCGTACCGGTAAATTCTAATAGACGATCCGCTAAGGTACTCTTACCATGGTCTATATGGGCTATAATACAGAAATTTCGTATATTCTCCACAAAAAGTAGTTAAAATGTCTTACTAAACAATCTGCAAAAATAGTATATTATCGCCGAGAAATTAAAATGTAGGAAGTAGTTTTCTGGCACTTATTGCCAAACCCTTTTATATGAAAGCATTACGCCAAAATTATCACGGATAAGATCGCCCTGCTCTATACCCACATTGAGGTTAACCATCCCTTTCAGATAATCTACAGGAATACAAATTTTACTGGCAAATGACATCTGTGATACATTGGGCAAAGAGCGGTCAAAGGTTCCGAAATTTTTACTATACGATAGTCTGGACTCTATAGTAACTTCTGAAGCTTTAAGAATTACACCAATGTAACCTCCTTTAATATTATTATTATTTGCAAAATAATGACGAAAGTCCTCACTTTTCTCATTCCGTATCTCTGGGTTGGGAAGCATGAATGGCGTACCTATTGTATTTCCCTCATATGACCAGCCATCAATATATTGCGAATGGTTGAAATAGTAATTCTGGTTCCGTCCATAATGACGACCATTAATACCTAACAAACGCAACAATCCAGACCTATACATCCCCTGGTTCGTGGTGTGTATAAACTCAGCTACAATGCGTCTAACCAAAGAAAATTTTTCTTTAAATACCACAGAAATCCCGTAAACACCATCATCTAGATTCCCTAAACTACTGAATGTTTGCCCGGTTTCGAATGGTAATTGCTTATAAAACAACCAACGAAAACGCTTTGTATCCAATTCCCCTCCAATATCTACTTGACCCAAATGGTTACCATATCGGTTCTCAAAATCAAAACTGGCAACTTTGGCAGAATCTGCCGGCGGATTACTAAATGGGAAAACGATATCTCGGTAAACGTTCCAACCTTCCGCAAACCTATCTCCTACTTTTAACCAATTATCCTCCGAAATGTCATACTTAGGTTGCCCACCCCATTGGGCGTGGTGCAAAATACCTCCATACAGTTTAATCTTCCCATTAGGTTTCCCAATACGACCATACAGTGATTTTTGATGTAAATAATAACCTTTAACATAAGGCTGATTCCCAAACCATCCATGTGAGAAGTGCCCTTTAAAACCAATCCAAGAATTAAAGACATTAATATAATCTGGAATACTTACCTGCACCTCTGGAATAGGCAAGGCATTACCGGACCAAGTAATAGAGCCACTGGTGAGTGTAGTATCTGTAAAACCGTGAATTTGTTTTTTTCTACCCATCAAAAAATTGACTTTGCCAACTTTAAACCCCAAATAGGCTTCGGGAAGTAACAACCGCACCTCTCCCCCAACAATAGAAGCCAACTCTATTCCCGCATTAACACTAAAGAACTTACCAGTAGTATCTTTTTTCGTATGTAAACTTTGGATAAAAAAAACGGTATTACCAGAATCAGGAAAAACACCAAACTGGTTACTCTTGAGCCAAAACGGAATCTTGTTATTTATTGAATACAAACCTCCTGCCTCGGCAGTATAGGTAAGTCCATTGAAAGACTGGGACAGTCCACAATATGGAAGTAAGAAAACAAGTAAATAAAGTATTACCCTCAAAGTACTGGATTAAGTATCTGTGGACATAGGGTCAAATTTCAAGCCAAACACCTAAAAAAACTATTGTGCGGTCTCTAAACTATCACTACTGCTAAATTTATTGCTACAAAATGAGGTTTAAAACAAGAAAACACCCAAAATATATAGGCGATTATATTTTTGTGTCTAAGAATTGGATTCTCTATTCGATACTACTAATGCCTTTATCGCAATCCTTCAGTAAGACCTAAAAAGTTGTTTGTATTTAGGTATTCTATCAAGCGTATCCTTTTTAAAGAATAACCAGCTCTCCCATTCGATTTTTTTTGAATCAAAAAAATGAGATATACATTGTGATTTCTGGTTTAAACCAAATAGCATTGTAATCGTACTATTTCGTATTACTTCCAATGCGAAGATAAAAAGAGAGAAAAATTAGCTATTTACATCCAAATAGTATTCTCCACTATTAATAAGAGTGATCCCGATAGGATTCGAACCTATGACTCACAGATTAGAAATCTGTCACTCTATCCAACTAAGTAGTATGAAAGCATTTAAATTAGAAAAAGCAGCCATAAGGCTGCTCTTCTGTCGGGGTGGCAAGATTCGAACTTGCGACCTCCTGCTCCCAAAGCAGGCGCGAT
>CAZBAV010000010.1:0-11652 GCA_964489955.1 uncultured Lacihabitans sp.
CTGCACCGGTATAGTAGGGGATATAGGGGTTTTCCCATGTGCCAGTGCCGTTAATAATGCCCAGAGCTGAGAACTTGGTTTCTTTAGTATCCAGGTAAAATAGGGAATCATGAAGAGTCACTTTTTCTACCTTTGCCGGACGAAAAACCTGCAATCCAAACCTTTTCTCGTACAAGTCGTAATAATGAGGTACAGCTAAATTTGCTTGAACGTCCTTTGAGTTTGGTGGAACCGTATCCTCAAAAGACATTCCCGGTAAATCATGTATGCCGTTTACGGTGCTGAGGGTTAGCGAGTCCCACCGTGACTGCCATGCACCTCCTGGTTTAGGTGCGGCATCCAGCATAATGAAATCTTTCCCTATTTTCCAGCCAAGTTTTTTTAAATAATATGCGGCAGACAATCCAGCTTGACCGGCCCCAATTACTGCTATTTTGGTTTTATATCGAACGTTTTTGGGTGTCATTTTAACCTGTATTATGCATTTCGTGTAAGGTTACCTATCATAACTGCTCCTATCTATTATACTTTAATAGTAAGTTTAGATATTCTACTTCCAACCTAACTCTGGTGCTACATATTTTAAAATGGAATCAAGAATATGTACATTATATTCTACACCCAATGTATTCGGGATAGTCAGTAAAAGCGTGTCGGCTTCTTTTATGGCTTCGTCTTGTGCCAGCTCTTTTACCAGTTGCTCTGGTTCTGCAGCATAAGCTCTACCAAAAATAGCCTGTTTGTCTTCTTCTATGTACCCAATTTTATCTGAACGGTCACTCTCATGCCCGAAATACATTCTGTCATGGTCATTTACCAACGCAAATATAGAGCGGCTAACCGAAACCCTTGGCTCACGGGTGTGTCCGGCTTTTTTCCATGCTTCTCGGTACAAACGAATTTGTTCTGCTTGCTGTATGTGGAATGGCTTACCACTCTCATCATACTTAAGGGTAGAACTTTGCAGGTTCATCCCATTTTCAGCGGCCCAAATGGCTGTAGAGTTGGATGCTGCTCCCCACCAAATCCTATCCCTCAGACCTTCTGAATAGGGTTCTAAGCGTAAAAGTCCTGGAGGGTTCGGGAACATTGGGTTAGGGCTAGGTTGAGCAAAGCCAATGCCATTTAGTCTTTGTAAAAACTCAATACCATTTTTGCGTCCCATGTCCGCATCGGTTTCTCCTTCTGCAGGTTCATAACCAAAGTATCTCCAACCGTCTACTACTTGCTCCGGCGAACCTCTGCTGATACCCAATTGTAATCGACCTTCCGAAATTAAATCTGCTGCACTGGCATTTTCTACCATATAGTAGGGGTTTTCATAACGCATATCTATTACCCCGGTACCAATTTCTATTTTACTGGTTTTGGCACCAATGGCAGACAAGAGTGGAAAAGGTGATGCTAGTTGATTGGCAAAATGATGTACGCGGAAATATGCTCCGTCTAATCCGATTTCTTCGGCAGCTACTGACAGGTCAATAGATTGTAAAAGGGTGTCGCTGGCTGTTTTTGTGCTATATGAAGGGTGGTTAGACCAATGTCCGAACGATAAGAATCCTATTTTCTTCATTTGTAAAGCTTTATCTTGCTTAACTAATAAACATAGGGTTTGGGCTATAAATTCCTTAAACCCCAAAGAATGAAATGGTTTTATGGTATTAAGAAGATGGTCTAGAAAGAAAAAGAGAATGCCCGCTTTCTGGCGGGCATTCAAAGTTATTTTACGAAGAAAACGGCATTTGCAAATAAAGCTTTACCCGTATACCAGAATCCCCTGAAAATAGGGCTTTCGGTGAGGTAGATTACTTTTCCACGGCCTTTTTCCTGCACAGCAAACACAGGAACATCTTTTAATTCTGGTTTTAACTTTGCTCCGACAAAGCCGCTTTTATGAGCTCCTAATTTACCTACATTCCAACCTTGGCTTAGGTATTCGTAGCGGTTGGGGTTTTTAATGAGGAGATACATGCTTTGTGCGTAACCAAAGGCCAGAGGGTGGGTAGCATCAAGATTTACTTCATAAATGGCACCCGGTATAGATCCCGAAATAGATTCTCTTTCTGCATTTCCATATATCCGGTCCGGACTAGGCTTTTCCTCTTTAGCTGTTTTTTCTTTTAGGTCATAGCCGTCTTTACCCTCAAAAGAACTGCAGGCATTTTCTACAAGAATGAGCCTTCCGCCACCTTGTATCCAGTTTTGTAGGGCTTTAGACTCGGTTATGTCACTTCCATATCTGCCACTTGGTAATATTAAAACATTGTAAGAATCCAGCTTTACTCTTCCAAACGACTTAACATCTAGCAGTGTGATTGGATAGTCTATCTGTTGGTCAAAATAGTGCCACACATCACCAAAGCCTGTTGCAGATATGCCATCTCCCATAAGCACAGCCACATTTGGTTTAGCCACAAGTTCTACTTCATCTAAACCGAGATCCATACCTTTCTCTACCATTCCGCTTGCTAAGGCAATAGGCGAGACTTTAAAGAGAGGTTTAAGCTGGTTTATCTTATTCTCAAAGTTTTGGTCACCTAGTTTCGTGAAGATGAGGGTTCCGGCAGGAAAATCTATTCCCTGACTTCTAAAAGCTGTGGGCTGTAAACGTACTTTTATTCCTTTTTGTAATGCAGCAGCCATAAATCGATAACTTTCAAAACCGTCCGGCTTTACTGCGTAAGCATAAATGTTTTGGCTTGTATTTGCCGGATTTGTTACTGCTGTGGGATTGGTGTTACCTTCTATTTTTTGTGTTAAGGCGAATGCTTCAAGTCCATATGCATAAGGTAAAGCCCATGCTGTTATATCATAGGTATTAGAATCTTCTAAGATAGTATGGGGGTCAAAAAGTATTTTTGCAAAAATACCTTTTGGCTGGTGTGTATTGACGATGAGGTCATCCTTATCTAAACTGAAGTTCTCATTCTTTTGGGTACGGTAGCTAAAGCCATTAAGCCCCGTTTTGGCGTTTGCAAAGGAGTACCGAATTTGGAGTTTGTCAAGCAATTCTGTAAGTACTTTGGTGTTTTGCCCTTTCATTACAAATGACTTGTATTTTCCGTAACCGTTTTTGCTTGTTTCAGAGAAATATTTAGTAAAATTAGATTTTACATTTGTCGAGTGGTCCGCTATAGCTTCAAGAGCGGCAATACTCACACTATGCGTGTGTTTCATGCGGTCTTCAAGAGTAAGCGTATCACCTTCAGTACGTAAATAAGCCAGGCCCGCTACTCCACTTCCTCCTTGCTCATAGGTCATGCCTATGGCTCCATTGTAGGAAGGGTAGGTGTCTCCATAGCTAGGGTAAAGTAAATCGAACCGCTGTTTTGTGTAGTACAACCAACCGTTTTTGTCAAAATCTCTTTTGTTATAATCTCCTACTATGTTTTGGAATTCACGTTGGTAAGACGTAAAGTCTTCATGGAAGGGTTTTGCAGACGGTGCAAAGAAGTAGGAAGAGCTTGGTCCCATTTCATGAAAATCGGCGTGTAGATGTGGCATCCAAGAGTTGTAGAACTGTACTCTTTGCTGTGTTTCGTGCTGCGTTTGCCATGCCAGATCCCTATTCATATCGAAATGGTAATGGTTATACCTTCCACCCGGCCATGGTTCGCGGTGTTCTATCGCTTCAGGATTGGCGTTTGGGGTTTTACCAACATGGCGGTTATACCATTGGCTATATCTGTCTAGTCCATCTGGATTTGCACATGGGTCAATAAGGACAATGGAGTTAGAAAAAACTTTATTTGCAAAAGCAGAATTGCCTTTTCCCAGTTCATAAAGCATACTTAAAGCCACTTCTGAGTTTACTGCTTCATTACCATGTATGTTGTAGGACAACATAGATATAGCGGGTAATTGACTGCTGGAAGTGCCCTCTAGTAAACCTATACTCTGCAAATGACCTTTTCTGATGTTCTCTAGGTTTTGGATGTTTTCGGCTGACCCAAATGCCACTACAAATAACTCGCGGCCCTCACTTGTGGTACCATATGGTAGGAGCTTTGTGTTATTAGGGTTTTGAGATGTAATATATTTCGCATATTCTACAATTTGGTGGTGGAAATGGAATTTTTTGCCATATCCATATCCAAAGTATTCTTCGGGAGATTTGGTGCTCTGTCCCGAAACTCCATAAAATGAGAGTAATAATAGGAGGGTAATTCTGTACATACGGTGTTTAAGTATATTTTGATGTATAAATTAAAGTATTTTAATTGGAAGTGTGGCTGATTATTTACAAAATATGAGGGCTTGGTTTTGCGTAGAGATCGAAGGGTAGTTAATGTTGTTAGAGCTGACATGAAGTTGCCTAATAAACCTGATATTAGCAGGAGTAATATTCTCTTAATCGTAATGAAATCTACATTTTGCAATTAAAATTGCATCGTCTTGATATTTATAAATTAACCTATGTTCATCATCAATTCTTCGTGACCAAAATCCAGAGTACTTATGTTTTAAAGGCTCTGGTTTTCCAATCCCGTCAAATGGATTTCTTGAAATATCTTTAATCAAATCATTTATTCTTTTGAGTTTCTTTTTATCAGTTTTTTGCCAATACAAATAATCTTCCCATGATTCATCCACGAAAATATATTTCATCTTAATTTTCGACTAAATGTTTCTCAAATGATTTTCCGTTGTTCAGTTTTTCGATTGCAGAATCTAATCTTAGTTCATTTTTTCGTGAAGATAATTCATGGTTTGTGGCCATCAAAGAATTATATTCATTGAGTGAAATCACAACAATTGCATCTTCCTTTCCTCTATTTATGATTAGAGTTTCAAAGTTTTTTGCTACTTTATCTAAGTAAGATTTGATGTCTTTTCTGAAATCTGTAACACTTGCAATTAGCATAATTCTGTATTTTAATTTGTACAAATTTACGTACAAATTTTTATATTAGACATTTTTTTAAGGAAATTATTTCCGATGATGGTTTGCTAGCTTGGTGAAGAACCCGAATGTTTCCACAAGCTCAGTACTAGTACCGAATTTAGATGATTCGTTATAGTCAGCAGCCGAGGTTTGATTTTGGATCAGTCTACTCTTAGCATGGTCTAGTCAATGCGGTGAGGCGTTTGCTAAATTAGAGAAAACGGCTAGTGCTAACAGCATTGACGGTAAAAAAATATCGTCTAAATTGTTTTCGTTTTTATACAGTTCTTGTTATACGATGTATTATTTGGTAGAATTGGATTAGAGAATTTGTTGTTTTATGCCCAATCTTTTACAAAGCCAATATTATAGACTGTGCTATTCTTATGCATAAGGACTTTGAAAAATGCAGGTCAACTTGTTTTTCGACATTCTTGGGTGTATTAGTTTGAGCAATAAAGTCCTATTCTTACCAAGACAAATGTAAAATACAATGGCAGAAGCTTTTGCTTGTAGCACTCTATGTCATAAAGAACAAACATCGGCTTTTATGTTACAGAAAGTGTTTTGTTCAAAGCCAACAAAAAATGTAGGAATAGCATTCTTCCCTAAAACGGTTTGAGAATTCTAAATTATGTTTATTTACTTCGAAAAAGTTAGAGAATAGCCTACGTTAAACGTAGTAGTAAGTCTGTCATTTATGGAATTGTACATTACACTAATTTCTATAGGGCCGATTACTGAACGGTATCCGGCTGTAAGGTCAAAACCAAGTACAGTTTTAGTTTTTTGTGTTTCCAGATGGTAGTTCGTACTTACAAAATCATACACTAACATACTAGAGGCTGCTGCTAAAGAGAGTTTAGGCGTAAAATGGTATCTGTAGCCAAGTTGCCCGGTAACCACACTTGAGCTTGAGACGGCATTTAGTCTAAAGCCCGAAAAAAGTACTTGGTTACGGAAAACAAAGTTATTACCTCCCACTAGAAAGCTGTTCAGGTAAGGGAGTTTGTTGCCAAAATGTACGCCTGCATTCAGCTTAAAAAATCCGGTGTGTTTGTAAATAGGAAGGTAGTGTGCCGAATAGTAACGCAAGGTGCCGTAGTTTCGCATTTGTATATCGGAGAACTCTTTATTTTCTGTACCGTCAAAATAGCTGAACTTTGGATTTTGAGCATAATGTAATCCCAACTCGAAGTTTACAATGTTTCCCTTTCTTGGATTATAGGCAGCATCTAGCGTATTGTATTTGGCGGTAAAGTAGGAATTTAAGAAATTGGTTTTGCCTCTTGCTTCAGCACTGGTTTGTATTTCAGGATTGTATTTCAGGTATTCGTACCTGGTTCCTATCCCAAAAGCAAAATCTTTGCTTAGTAACTTGTAGATATTGGCTTCTAACCTCATGTGGGTTTGGTTATATATTCCTATTTTACTGAGGTTGCTATTGTACAATCCCATCTCATTTAGGCCTGTAGAGAAAGAGTTTTCCAGATAAAAGCTCCTTGCTTTATCAAAATAGTACGTATTCTTTGCCAAAATTTGTGGATTTTCACCAATAGATACCGCTACACTTGAGTTAGAAAATGGTCCAAGCAGACCATTCCATGATGCACCAAGTTTTATTCCTAAACCTGTTTCTGTATTGTACGCTAAGCCCGCCTTTAAGTAAGTACGGTGGTCTTTTTCGAAATCTAAATGTATATCTACTGTGGTATCTGCGTTTTGTTCAAATGTATAATCTATTTTCTTAAATATTCCCGAGGCAAAAGATGTACGTATACGTTCAGAAATTTCGGCTGGGGTGTACTCTTCATTTACCTTGAATTTCAGTTGCTTCATAAAAAATGAGTATTCGTGGTAGTCTAAGCCGCTAGCCGTGAAGTGGGCAACTTTTACTTTCTCTACTTTTTCAGGGAGTAGTTTTTTATGTTCCTCTACACCATAAATGGCATCTAAGGAGTCTTTCAGTTTTTTTAGGATTGGGTAAATATCGTGGCCACGCTTAATGCCCATGTCTAATATTTCATCTGCCGAAGAAAAACTACCGGCATAGTACTTGCCCATAGGATAATCTACGAAGATATTGGAGTTTGCTACTTGTTCCTTGTAGTCTCTTTGCTCTCCATAGAAAGCAATTTGCGATATTATTTGGAAAGGGTTATCCAGGTTATTGCTTTGTTGCTGCCCATCTGCCACCGAGCTGCCAATAACAAAGTCTGCTCCCATGTTACGGACTTCTGACACGGGAAAATTCATGACCAAACCACCGTCTATAAGTAAATTATCGTCTATGGTCACGGGTGTAAAGACAGAAGGAATTGCCATACTTGCCCGTATAGATTTCACTAAATTACCCTTATCCAGAATGACAACCTCGCCGTTTTCTAAGCGTGTAGCTACGCAACGGAACGGTATGGGCATTTTGCTAAAATCAGTATGAGCAATATAGGGGAAGAAATGGTAGCCTAGCCATAACCATAGTTCATTGGACTCTAATATCCCTTTGCCGAAATGCAGTTTATTATTTACCCAGGGGATTTCTAAAAATTGTTCGCTGGTTTCTTTCTTGGGTAAGATTAGCTCTTGGTATTTTGGTTTGTTAGATAAAATACTATTCCAGTCCATTTGTGAGGCATATTGTGCAATCTCGTTTCCACTGTAACCGGATGCATAAAGGCCGCCTACTATAGCTCCCATACTGGTTCCTGCTACATAGTCTATATTTATTCCGGCTGAGTCTATGGCTTTGAGCAGGCCAATATGGGCAATCCCTTTTGCCCCGCCACCGCTTAAAGCGAGGCCAATCCGGGGACGAGTTCCCTGTGCTAATAGGAGGGTAGGTAAGAGTAAGAAAAATAGTACAGTAGAAACCTTCATAATGGAAATAAGAATCACTTAGCCCAAAAATACAAATGTTTTTTTTCAATCTCAAAACTAGATTATTTAGACGGGCAGCCCAATTGTTATTTCTTTAATACGTTAGCTCTAAAAAGTACCCAAAGACCTATTTTTTGTCCCCAAGAGTATTTTATAGAAACCAGGGTAGTGTAGAATTTCTACCCTACTTTGTAGAAATTTCCAAAAAATTGGTTTTCGCTTTTTAGGTTATAAGATACGTTTCCTGCGGCTTGATGCAATCTTATGCCCGGTAGATAAGGTTACGTATTGTTGTGAACCTTTATTCTCAATGGAGACAATTTCTTTGGGATTCACGAGATACTTACTGTGTATCCTTAAGAAACTCTGCATTTCGGGTAATTCGGCATACCGCTTAAGGGTATAGCTGCTCAATTTCTTTTTTCCGCACGAAAGGTGAAAAAAGGTGTAGTTTACGGAAGCTTCTAACAAAATAATGTTTTCAACAGGGGCGACAGTTTTTAATGGCATAGTCAGGTTTGTTTAAAGGTGATTTATTTTATGGGTTAGAAATTTGAGTAACTGAGTTTTTGTCGTCAATAATCCTATTAATCTGATCCATCAATTAGTAGCCAGATTGCAAGAGGCTCGAACCAGGTGTAGTTTGTATGGGCTGCGGGGCGTATTCTTTCCGTATTGTATTCAGTATGGAATCCTCCCTTTTTACGTCCCTCATTCTACATTGTTTTCAATGACCATTCTCATTTTACTACTGTGCAAAATTATTGGCCTTAGATTTCCTGGGAAATACTGTCTAGCAGGTATTTTTGGCGTTTTGGTGGCCTTTTTTGTGATTTTTTCAGTTGTTGGATTGACTAATTGTAGAGATTATTTCCTCTTCTCTGAATAGTCGGGAATTTGCCTATAGCAGTATTACAGGTAATCAACCTTAACTCCAATATGAAAAATGTAAAACTCTTTCCTTCTCTACTTGTAACCGGAATTACTTTAGGCACAGCTTGGGCCGTACGAGGTCAATTTGGTCATGAACATGGTGCAGCATGGGCAGGTGGCCTAGGGTGTTTAGCCGTCGTTTTACTATCCGGAAGGGAAGACTGGATAAAGAATGCATTGAGGATAACGATGGTTGGTGGCTTGGGTTGGGGTTTGGGAGGGATGATGAGCTATGGCAAAGTCATAGGATATTGTAAGGGAACCGACTTTGCTAACGCTTATTACGGATTTTTAATGCTTTTTGTGATAGGTGCTTTATATGGTTTTGTTGGAGGAGCATTATTCGGGGTTTCTTTATCGAAAGAAAAAGATAGCAATTCTATTGCATGGCACAAAGTCATTGTAGAAATGGTAATAGGTGCTTTTTTAGGATATTTCTTTCTAGTAGAACAGTTTGGCTGGTATATGACGCCTCCTAGGTCTGAGTTATGGGCAGCCTGTTTCGGAATGTCTTTGGCTCTATTGTGGTTTATGCTTAGAAATGAAATGCACTCCGCTTTAAGGGTCGCACTTTTTACAGCTTTTGGTGCAGGTTTTGGGTTTGCATTTGGGAATTTCTTGCAAGTGCTGGGAAATGTGCTGGAAGTAAAGTTCAATATGTGGAACGTGATGGAATACACACTAGGTTTTTCAGGAGGGATAGCTATGGCCTATGCTGTATTTACCTCAGAATGGGAGCATAAGGTAACTGTAAATAGTGAACGGACCTGGTGTTTTCCCCTTTTGGTTATGGGACTTTTAATTCCTTTTGTAATGTGGCAACAAAATACGGGTTTAGAGAAAATGTCTACTCGTATTTTAGCTTTGTCTCCCAATTTGCCTTCTTCTCTTCCATATTACATTAAGTTTGTACCGCAGGTTTTTTTCTTGGTTTTTGTTTGCTATTGGTATGGCAGGTGGAAGGAATACAAAGAGCTGGCTTATGCCGAAATCTTCGCCTTCTTCAGCTCGTACTTTTTACTTTATATTCTATTAAGTATTGTTATAACAGGTGCATTCTTTTCTACTCATAGAATAGAGCAGTATTTGTACCTTATAAACTTTACAATTGTGTTTTTCTACATAAGAAAATTAGAGCCAGCTTTTTCTCATAGGGTTACAAAGAGTAAAAAGTACCTAGGTATTACCTTATTATTGGTATGTATAGTCGCTTTTTTAGCACTTGTTGCCGTGAAATCGCACGATAGCGATTTAGACGGGACAAACTATAGATTCGGTGAATTGGCTAATCCTGAGATTCGGTAAGGGGAGAAGTTGTTTGTTGACTAGGGAGTTAACCCGAATTATGCTTTAGCTTATCTGTGGTAGTAAAATGCTAGTTGTACAATAGGCGTTGTTTTGCTTCTATTCTGTAGTATTTTTTCTAATGCATAATTCGGGTTAAGATACTTGTGAAAGTTACGGGGCTTGTTTAGTAGAAAAGTATTTAACTATAGGGATTTTCTGCCGCTTTGCATCGTTAATCACTAATTCCGCCATCCGTCTGGCACCATATTCATTGAAGTGAGTCCAGTCTTTTCTTCCGTTGGGATAATGGGGATTTTGGAGAGAGTCCACAAACATATACAAGAACTCCGATTTTTCTGGTCCTAATTGTCTCAAAAGATTTAAGCTCATTCCATCTAAATCTATAACCGGAGCTTGCGTTTTAGCTCCGGTTTCTTTTACTGCCTTTGTATATTCTACATGTGTTTCCTGCGGTTTTCCATCTTTATCAAAACGCATCCGTGTTACCGGTGAAATCAGAATGGGCGTTGCTCCTTTTGCTCTGGTTTGGGCAATGAACATTTCCAGGTTCTTTTTGTAATCAGGAACCGGAGTGTACCTGTCGGCGTATTGCGGTTCTTTAGCTTCGTCGTTATGTCCAAACTGTATCATCAAAAAATCGCCCGCTTTCATATTGTCAATCACTTCTTGCCAGCGGCCTTCACTTATAAAAGTGCGTGTGCTTCTACCGCCTCGTGCTTTATTGACAACCACGGCAGTGGTGTCAATGTAGTGGGCAAAAGGCGTTCCCCAACCGGTAACCGGAGCTCGGTCAAGCGGTTGGTCACAAACGGTAGAGTCACCAATAAGCCAAATGGTCACTTTTCTTTCGGGAAGGACAAAAGACGCTAGCAATAAACTAACTACCAATAATTTTATAAATCTCATAGTCTCACTCCGATATTTTGTCTACTCTAAACCAGTCGTAATCGGCATAACCCGAGTCGTTAATTTGGGTATTTCTGGTGCAGAATATACCTACTTTTGCTCCAATCCAATGGCCTTCTACAGCCTGAAAATCCGGGCTAACAGGAATAAACTTTTTACCGTCTAAGCTATAGCTAAACGTGGTCTTTCCCCCTCTGTTTACTTTGGTTCTCAGGTACACTGTAGCATCTTTATCAATGTTTGTTATTACTTTTTCCTGTTCGCTAGCTCCCGTATTTGCTTTTTCACAAATGCTGTAAACCAACTTTAAACCCTCTTTAGTAGATTTAAGGCCTATGTAAGCGAAGCTCTTCCCCATCACCACTAAACCCGTTTTTTCGTTTTCCAGCTTTTCGTTTGGTGTAAAGACTAGTTTGGTAGTTGCCATAAACTCTTCAGTAGGGAACTTTTGCATGAGGATATTAGGAATCTCTCTAAGATTTCTAGCTCCATCAGGTTGTTTAGAGCTGTATAATCTTAATACGCCGGCATTGGTGGTACTATGCCAAATTCCTTGCGGGTTGGCTTGCCACTGCCACTGTAATCCCAGTTTAATATCATTAAATTCATCTGACTCCACAGGGGTTTCAATAGGATATGTTTTACCAACGTTTGGTTTTTTGTGAGTCATCACCGGGTCTCCCGAGCCATCTCCGTCTTTATCGATTCCTATAACAGGCCAATCGTTTATCCATTTCATGGGT
>CAZBAV010000010.1:11662-16140 GCA_964489955.1 uncultured Lacihabitans sp.
TGAACTACTCTGCCATAGATTCCTTTGTCCTGGAAATGCAGAAACCAATCTTCATTTGTATGTGTGTCAACCCAGGCTCCCTGATGAGGCCCGTTTACGGTGCTTTTTCCTTGTGCCATAACTATTTTACGTTCGTAAGGCCCATAAGGATTTTTTGAACGTAAGACCACTTGCCAACCTGTAGAAACTCCACCTGCCGGTGCAAAAACATAGTAGTAGCCATTTCTTTTGTGCATTTTTGGGCCTTCAATAGTGGGGTCTATTGTATGGCCATCATAAATTATCACCCCTTCGTCTAGTATTTTTGTTCCGTCAGGAGACATTTTTTTTATGGTCAGAACACTCTTTATACCTGATCTGCTTCCTGCCCATCCGTGAACCAGATACGCCTGACCATCTTCATCCCAGAATGGGCAGGTATCAATCAGACCTTTTCCTTCCTGAACCAAAATAGGTTCAGACCAGGGCCCTGCAGCATTTTTTGCTTTTAATACATAAATACCAAAGTCTGGATCTCCATAATAGATGTAAAATTCACCATTATGATGTCGGATTGAAGGAGCCCAAACGCCATTGCCATGTTGTATTTTACTGAAATGTTCAAGCGGAAACTGACGGGTAAGAGCGTGACCAATTAACTTCCAGTTTACAAGGTCTTTTGAATGTAAAATGGGAAGACCGGGAATAGCATCAAAACTAGAGGCAGTCATATAGAAATCATCTCCTACACGGCAAACATCCGGGTCCGAATAGTCTGCATCAAGGACAGGGTTCTTATAGGTTCCGTCCCCCTGATCTGCTACCCAGACTTTTGAAATATGGTTTTGGGCAAAAGAGCCTGTTCCTAAGGTTAATAAGCACGCTGCTAACACAATTTTTTTCATAATTTTCACTTTTGTATTTTCACTTGGGCGGAGTTGGCTCCGTCAAGAAATTCTGTTACTTTTTTTGCTTTAGATGTATTTGTTTTCTTTATATTAATATTCTCTGTTGCTTTTCCGCTTACTTTAAACAGGACGTCCGCTCCGTCCGGATAGGTAACATTTTCGAAATCCAGATTTTGGCTGTTCTCTATAAAAATGACAGGATTTTGATTCTTGGATATGAGTTTGGTGTTTTTTATCACAAGATTCTTGGCTTCTATTAGCTCTGCCCCAATTTTAGATTCGAGAACAATGTTTTCCATCACAATGTTTTGTATAGGCATTTCGGGTAAACCACGCACGAAAATCCCTTTTCCAGATCCAACACTGACTATATTTTCAAATTTCATATTTCTAAAAATAGGCGTAGCTTCGCTCACTGTTGTACTTTCGTCACGGGGACTATCGGTAGCAAACTTCACAAAATAGTACATATCGAAGAAAATAGCCTCTTGTACAATGTCTTTCATATAAATGTTACGGGCATAAATGTTTTCTACCAGTCCGCCGCGTCCACGAACTGATTTGAACCTTAATCCCTTGTCTGTACCCATAAAGGTACAATCTTCTACAAATATGTTCCTGGCTCCGCCGCTCATTTCGCTGCCAATAACTACGGCTCCATGACCAGCATAAATACGATTTTTTCTTATTACTCCGTTTTCTGTCGGAATCCCTCTTTTACGCCCTTCTTCGTCTTTACCCGATTTAATACAAATGGCATCATCTCCCACATCCACTGTACAGCCTTCTATCAGGAAATTTTTACAAGACTCAATATCTATTCCATCACCGTTATGTGCATACTCCGGATTTTTGATATAAAGATTTCTTAGTGTAAGATCTTCACACATTAAAGGGTGTAGACACCAAGCCGCTGAATTTTGAAACGTTACGCCTTCTAAAAGTATCTTTTTGCAATTTGTAAGTACCAATAGGTTAGGTCTTAAATAATCTTTCATGTCTCTGAAAGACTCCAGCGTACCGTCTTTTAAAAGCATGCTTCGCTTTTCTACAGCTGCCTTCTTAAATTGCTCACTCGGATACCATGTTCTTTCGTTTTCACTCAAAACACCACCAGACTTGAGCTTATCTCTCCATTGTGGTTCAGTAAGCTGGTCTTTGTGTACAGCACGCCAGGCGTCTCCGTTTCCGTCAATAACTCCATAACCAGTGATCGCAATGTTGGTTAGATTCTTTCCGGAAATAGGTGATTGATTACGAGCTACGGCACGGCCTTCGTAAACGCCCTCGGCTAGCGGATACTGGGTCTTGTCTGTTGTGAAAAGAAGTGTGGAATTTAGTGCTAAGTGTAAATTAACGTTGCTTTGTAATTCTACAGGACCTGTAAGCCAAACACCCGCAGGAACTAAAACTACTCCGCCTCCTTTTTTGCTAGAAGCAAGAATAGCCTCATTTATGGCTTTGGTGTTTAAGGTTACTCCGTCGCCATTTGCTCCAAATGATACTACATTTAAAGTGTCTTTTTTAAATACAGGTTCAGTTATTTTAGGTAAGTTTTCCCAACTGTAATTTTGGGCAGCAGACTCATTGAGGGATAGTAAGCCAACGGCTCCTAATAGAAATACAAGTGTTTTTTTCATCTCTGATAGTTTGATAGTAGTACGACTTGGGTTACTAACCCAAGTCGTTTTTATAAAAATTCTTTTATTGATAACCTGCGTTTTGCTTAAATTCGTCTTTATTGGTTACCGCATCTAACTGCGTTTGCGGAATAGGGCGTAACACGTGGTGACTTTGAATGTTGTCAGCATTGTCAGGAGCATGGGCTTTTACCCGCTCAAGAAGTTTACCCGTACGTTTCAGGTCAAACCATCTGATTTGCTCACCGGCTAGCTCTCGGGCTCTTTCATCCAGAATAAAGTCTAGTGTGATTTGTGCAGAAGTCACCCGCATTTCAGCGGCCTTTCCTGGTTTTGCCGCACGTGTTCTTATCACATTTATATATTCTGCTGCTGCTGCTAAATTGTTTAGTTTTAGTTGAGCTTCTGCTGCAATTAAATATACTTCAGCAAGCCGAATTACAAATACATCTCTGGCACTTTGAGCCTCATTTAGGCTCGGTCTTGTGCCATCCATAAACTTAGAAAGGGTAGGGTAACGCAGGTTGTCTTTGGTTCTACCTGTAGTTTGATCATAAATCTTACTTCTATCGTAGATTTGGTACCTTTTTGTGCTTTCCATTGCAGCACTAATTTCTTGACGGGTACAAAGTACAGCTGTGTCACCTACTGCCATTCCTGATGGTCTGCTAGCGGCATTGGCGTACCAGACTTCTAAAAATGAGCCTTCGTAGCGGGCATCCTCTGTACTGTAGAGATCCAGCAAAAACTGAGTAGGCATGTATCTGTTAAATGGTCTGCCGTTTGGTAAATCTCTTACCATGCCAGGTCTGTCATCATATTTCATCAGAAACAACAAGTGACCGTTGTTACTTCCACGATTATGTCCGTACGGGTTAAAGGTGTTATTAGCTAAATCATTTAAAGCCAAGTTTGGTGAGTAATCTACCGCATAAATAACTTCTTTGTTTTTCAAATTATTCATTCTCCAAAGGTTACTATAACTTGTTTCTAGCTGGTATGTTCCCGAAGCAATAACCGTTTGAGCTAAGGCCAGAGCCTCTGTGTTCATGTTTCTGGTTAGGTAAATTCTTGCCAAAAACGACTGAGCAGCTCCTTTGGTAGCTTTCCCGTACGGCGTTTGCACTGTCGGCAGATTTTCTACCGAGTACTTAAGATCTTCTATAATTTGCTGGTAAATAACATCCTCAGAAGTACGGTTTGCAGTAGAGATGCTACCTGTAGTTTCTTGTGTAGTGAAATGTACACCACCCCAGGTTTCTACAATATGCCAGTAGTAAAATGCTCTAAGAAATCGTAATTCCCCTTCACGGATGTTCCGGATATTGGGAGCTAATCCCGCTGTACTTATGCGGTTAATACCTGCATTGCAGAGGTTTATGGCAGCATAAAACTCCCTCCAGATAGTAGTTAAAGGGGCGTTTGTTCCTTGTAGGTTTAGGTATTGGGTTAAATCTCTGTGAACTTCTCCTGTACCACTTGTCCATATATCTGTGCCTGTTTCTGAAATATTATAACCTTCTTCTTTTCCATACCACCACCTTTGGTAAGAGTAGGCTCCGTTTACCAGGGTTTCAAAACCTTCGGGAGTAGTAAATACGGCTTCTGCTGTTAGGCCGCTGGGATTAAATTCTTGTAGAGCATCTTTACAAGATACTGCCGAGAAAGTTATAATGGCAGCTAATGCACCTTTTATGTATGATAATCTTTTCATGTCAATAACCTGTTTTAATATTAGAAATTACAATTTAAACCAAATACGACGAGTTTTGTCATAGGGAAGTTTTCTGAGCCGCCCCGCTCCGGATCGTAGTTTAGTTTTGTAAATGTGAATGGGTTTTTGGCAGTTGCATATATCCTGATGGCACAGCAATATGCCGCTAATAGACTTCAGGGAATCGAATTGCCACAAGGTGCAGAAGCCGCAGTAGAGCCTCCTTATGGGGCTACA
>CAZBAV010000010.1:16150-34157 GCA_964489955.1 uncultured Lacihabitans sp.
GCATTTATCCTGATGTTCTTTATTGCATTAGTTTTTAAAACACTACCAGGTATATTATAACCCAAAGAGATATTACGGACTCTTACAAATGAGCCATCCACAAACGGTAGAGTAGTTAAGTATTTTAAGCCACCATTTCTGTTAGGTCTTGGGAAATCATTAGTTGGGTTTTCTGGAGTCCAATAGTCCATGCCAGCAGTGCTATTGGCAACGCCTCTCGGGTCAAAACGGGCATACGTATCTGCTTTTATCATCTGCCCAATACGAGCAAAGACAGAAATACTTAAATCAAAGTTTTTGTATTTGAAATTATTATCAAATCCTCCACTCCAGCTTGGTCTGGGAGTTCCTAAAATTACTCTGTCGTTCACCGCATCTATTATTCCGTCTCCATTTTGGTCTTTAACTTTAATTTCTCCGGGTAATTGAGTAGGCTTGATTGCAGCTGCTTGCTCCGCTTCGTTTGTTTGCCAAATTCCTAATTTTTGGTAGTCGAAAAATACTTCTATCGGGTGCCCAATAAACCATCCGTTTCCTATGTCATCGCCACCAGAGGCAAGCTCAGTTATTTCTTCCCTGTTCCTGGTAAAGGTTAAATAACTAGACCATGTAAAGTTA
The DNA here is from genome assembly GCA_964489955.1 of uncultured Lacihabitans sp. Classification (GTDB taxonomy): domain Bacteria; phylum Bacteroidota; class Bacteroidia; order Cytophagales; family Spirosomataceae; genus Leadbetterella. The sequence goes on from CAZBAV010000010.1 coordinate 16,769, forward strand.
TCTCTTTGAATATTGGTACTTCCTAAGGTTATTTCTAGTCCACGGTTACGAGTTTTACCAATGTTCTGTTTTACTGTAGTAACTCCGGTAGATGGAGGTAGGCCACGGTCTAATAGTAAATCTGTAGTTTTGGTGTCATAATAATCTATGGAACCAGTAAGCCTGTTTTTAAATAAGCCAAAGTCTATACCTATGTTATTTGTTCTGGAAAGCTCCCAGCCAAGTGCCAGGTTACCTACGTTTCTGGAGAATGTATAGGCTGGATATGCTACGTCATCATATCCAAAGGCCAATCTTGTTAAGGTAGACTGTGTAGCATAAGGACCCGAAGGGTCGTTGCCTGCTACACCGTAGCTTATTCTTAGTTTTAAGTCACTAAGTGCAGCTGAATTTTTCAAGAAATTCTCTTCTATTATCCGCCATGCAAATGCTGCCGAAGGGAAGAACGTCCACTTATTTCCGTCGGCCAGTTTAGAAGATCCGTCCTGTCTGGCTGTGACGGTAAGCAAATATTTATCAAGCAATGAGTAGTTTACTCTTGCTGCGTAAGACACAAGGGAGTTAGCCGAGTATGCCGAATTGATTTTTATTTCTTCTGTGGCACTTCCCAAAGAATAAAACAGTTGGCTGGGAAGGAGCTGGTTTACTCCTGATGCGGTTACATTGTCTGAGGCGTTCTTAAGTATACTGGCTATACCAGTTAACGTAAAGTTATGGATACCTAAAGTCTTTTGGTAAATAGCTACATTTTCCCAGTTTATGCTGCGTCCATTGCCCGCATTATATGTGGCTAGGGACGTGCCCGAAAGCGAGCGTTCTATAGAGCGTGGGGAAGAATAGATACCGTTACGGGAAGAACCCAGGTTAACACCTAAGGTACTGCGAATTGTAAGCCCTTTAAACGGTAAGAATTCAACAAACCCATTGGTGAGGATACGTGTGTTTCTTACGGAGTTATTGTAAACGTTAGGTTGCTCATCTGCTAACGGATTGGCTGTTTGCCCATCAAGCATTATATAATTAAAATTACCTTCTGCATCATACAATAAACCTATCGGGCTTATTTTGTTTGCTTGGTTTAATGGGTCTCTTCTTATACTTTGGTCATAATAGGTAAGTTGGCTTTGGAAGCCAGTATTGAGCCATTTAAAAACACTGTAGTCAACATTTACCCTTGCGGTATAGCGTTTTATTTCATCTAGTTTTAAAACTCCTTTTTCGTTAAAGTAATCCAGTGAAACGTATGATTTTAGCTTGTCTGTACCAGCACGCAAACCTATTTGGTAGTTTTGTTGTAGTCCATTATGCAGTAACTCCTTTTGGAAATCTGTCCATTCGCCTCTTTGCAGAGCCTCGTATTCTGGTAGGTTAGTAAAGATATTTGCATCGTCTGCCGGACTATTCCAAAGCCCAATGGCTCTCCAAGCTTCTCTTCGTAAGTCCCTGTATTCGTAGGCGTCCATGGCTTTAGGGTACATGGATACTTGCGATATACCCGTGTAGGTATTGAAGGAAATCTCAGGAGCACCGGTTTTCCCTTTTTTAGTAGTTATTAGGATAACGCCGTTTGCTCCTCTGGAACCATAGATTGCTGTAGAAGAAGCATCTTTCAGGATATCCATTGTTTCTATATCGTTGGGGTTTATGTCTTCCAGATTATTGTACTGTATTCCATCTACAATAATAAGAGGGGAGTTATTACCACCAATAGAACGATTACCACGCAAACGAATACTTACTCCTGCCCCTGCCTGGCCGCTACTTCTGGTTATATCTGCTCCTGCTATGCGGCCTTGAGCTGCTTCAAGTACGTTTCCTGCAGGTACTTCACGTAATTGTTCACTTTTAAGTTGCACAACTGCACCAGTCAAGTCTTTCTTTTTTACAGCTCCGTAACCAATTACAATTACTTCTTCCAAAGCACTTATATCGGTAGCGAGTTTGACGTCTACTATACTTCTATTTCCGATTTTTTGTTCTTGGCTGGTATATCCAACTAGTGAGAAAACCAAAACGGCTGTTTCGGATTCGGGTACCGTAATTTGGTATTTACCATCAATGTCTGTAGTTACACCTGTGGTAGTGCCTTTTAGGTGTACAGTGGCTCCTGCAACAGGTTCGTTGTTATCATCTATTACTGTCCCTGTAATGGTCCTGTTGGTAGCTTGGTAGTTTTCTATAACAATTTGTCCTCCTATGAGTTTATAGTCAAGATTTAAAGGTTGTAAAATAGTACTTAAAACACCTTTGAGCGGTTGGTTGCTCACATTTACATTTATGAGGCGGTCAGCCTTGATTGTATTAGAGCTATACACAAAGTTTACCGCAGTTTGTTTTTCAATGGTGCTTAAAACATTACGCAGGCTGGATTGTTCTAAGTTTAGGCTAACTGGTTTTAGTAAAAAATCGGCCGATTGCGGATTTTTTGCTATTGCACTACCCGAAAGTAGTAAGGCAAGGTGTAACAGAAACACTAAACATGTTTTCTGTATCTGAGGTACATTTAGGTTCATTATTTCTTATATTTAAGGTAAAAAAAGTTTTGGACAGAAGCTTTGGACAGACTTCTCTAGTTGTCGGCATAAGGGAGTTTAGTTCTGTTTTATCATAAATTAGATTGGGTTTAGTTAACGTTATTTTATTAATGGCATCCTTTTCCCTGGAGAGAAATGGTGGTCCCCTGTAGTTTATATTTAGTATCCAGTGCAGTACAAATAATCTCCAACTGGGTTTCTAATGGCTGGTTATTTAAGTTGGCTGTTAGTAGGCAGTTTTCCAGATGCGGTCCTTGTATCTTAAATCCAATGCCGTAAGCCTGTTCTAATTTTGCTAAGACCTGAGGTAGTTTAGCATCTGTAAATGAAAGAACTAGGTTTTCTTGTCCGGTGCTGTCGGTTTTAGTCTCAATACTAGGCTGATCTATTATGCCAAGTTTTATCTGCTTTTGAGTTTCACTATAAATGGCTTTGTGGTTACGTGTAAGTATCACATTTGTAGGTTGTTTGTTTCTGATAAGTTCTACTTTTCCGGTTTTTACTTCTATTCTCACATCATGGTTCTTCTCGTCCTCCCATACGTAAAAACTGGTACCTAAGACTTTGGTAGTCAGGTTTTGGGTGTAAACAAAAAATGGCTTTTCTGGCATTTTTCCAATGTCAAAAAAAGCATTTCCTTTCAGATGTACTTCTCGTTTATCTTTTTCAAATTCTTTTGGAAATTTCAGTGTGCTATTAGGGTAAAGGACAACCGTGCTACCATCTTCCAGACTGATAGTAATGTTAGCTAGAGTGGTATTTTTCTGCTCCATCCATTCGTTTGTGGTAGAGTTTTGCCAGAAAAATATTGTTACAAAAAGCAAGATTGAAGCCGCTGTGCCTGTCCATAACCATAAGTACCTCTTGCGTCTAGGTTGGGTTTTTGTTTGGATTTTTATCCATAGGCGTTCTTCCAGTTCCTTATCGCTTAAGCTTTGTGAACTATTATCTTCTCCGAGTAGGCTATACCAATGCTCAATAAATGTCGTTTCTTCATCTGTGGTATTCCCCTCTAAGTATTTTTTAAGAAGTTCACTAAAGCTCTGTCTACTCATTTTTATTTAAGGTCTGATATATATAAAGACACACAGGCAGTGGGGTTTCCGCAAGTGAAAATTGAAGTTATTTGAAAAGTGCAACCGTTTGCATTTTAAAGTTCAAATATTCTTTAAAAAGTACAATGAATATTTTTTCTGCTTTTTTATATTAATACTTATTTTTTGTCTTTTGAAGAAGTGTAAGTATTGTAGTATTCCATTAATTAATAAAATATTTTCTAACAAATTGTTTGCTTCTGCAATTATCATTTTATAGCTTTGGAAAGAATTATGGTAACGCAAATGCATATAAATGAGCTTTTTGTCTTTTATGAGCTTTTGGGAACGTTGCCGGAAAGGAATTTGGACAAACTTCTTTCGCTGTATTTGCTAAGTCTAGCATTATCGGCTGCCTAAACATTAATTTTGTTTAGTGTCTTTTTTGTGGGTGTATTGAAATAGTACAATATTTTATATATGCCTTCTTTCTATTATTGTATAATCTTATTAAATTAATTATGACTTATTTTAGAAGTAGCCTGGGGTTGTTCCTATGCTTTTTATTTTGGTTCAATACTGCTCATAGTCAAAAGGACCTAAAACTGATTTACGACAAATCTGCCAGCAACTGGAACGAAGCACTGCCACTTGGTAACGGACGACTCGGAGCCATGGTTTTCGGAGGAGTGCAAAAGGAAGAAATCCAGTTAAATGAAGAAACCATTTGGTCTGGTGCTCCTGGTAATAATATTATCCCTAACTCATTTGAGCAAATTCAAAAATTACGTAAACTTCTTAACGCGGGAAAAAACAGAGAAGCACAGGATTTAGCCAATGAGTTTTTTCCCAGAAAAGCTCCGGAAGGAATTGACTACGGACAACGTTTCCAAACTATGGGAAGTGTATTTTTTGGTTTTTCTTCGCATTCTAATCCTAAGAACTACAAAAGATCTCTTGATATTTCGAAGGCCGTAAGCGAAGTTAGTTACGAATCTAACGGAGTAATTTATACAAGAACCACCTATTCATCGTTTGTTGATGACGCTGTAATTGTAAAATTTACAGCCAATAAAAAAGGGAGTTTAACCTTTAATGTTTCGGCCGAAAGCCCTCAGGAAATAAATAAGGTATTTGCAGAGAAAGGTGCTTTGATGGTATCTGGAACAAGTGGAGATTTTGAAGGAAAAGTAGGTAAGGTAAACTTCAAAACCATTGTTAAACCTATAGTGAAAGGTGGTAGCTTAAAAACTCTTTCAGATAAGTTAGAAATTACAAATGCTGATGAGGTGATTGTTTACATTTCTATTGCTACTAATTTTAAAAAGTATAACGACCTCAGTGGAAACGAAAATACTAAGGTAGAAAACCAGATTAAGAAGGCTATAGCTAAACCTTATGATAGCTCATTAAAAGGTCATATAGAAACTTATCAAAAGTATTTTAACCGGGTAAGTCTTGATTTTGGTACAAGTCCGCAAGCTCAAAAAACAACTGATGTGAGAATTCAGGAGTTTTCTAAGTCGCATGACCCACAAATGGTTTCGCTTTATTTCCAGTTTGGTAGATATTTGCTCATTTCTTCTTCTATGCCGGGAACGCAACCTGCCAACCTTCAGGGCATCTGGAATCACAAAGTGTCGCCACCTTGGGACAGTAAGTACACCATTAACATTAACACAGAAATGAATTACTGGCCGGCAGAAATCACTAATTTAAGTGAGATGCATGAGCCGCTTTTTGATATGCTGAAAGACCTTGCTATTACCGGACAGGAGTCTGCAAAAACCATGTACAATGCCCGCGGATGGAATGTGCATCATAATACCGACATCTGGAGAATAACCGGTATTGTTGACGGAGGTTACTACGGCATGTGGCCTATGGGTGGAGCCTGGTTAAGTCAACACCTTTGGCAGAGATATTTACATACCGGAGACGAGAAGTTTCTAGCCAAATACTATCCTATTTTTAAAGGTAAAGCTCTGTTTTATCTGGATGTTTTACAAAAAGACCCTTCAGGGAAATGGCTGGTAGTGTCTCCGTCTATGTCTCCTGAAAACTCGTATGGTGGTGGTGCCGGTATAACGGCTGGTGCTACTATGGACAACCAATTGGTTTTTGATGTGTTTAATAATTTTATCAATGCAGCAACTATTTTAAAGTTAGATACTCCGTTGGTAGATTCTGCAAAAACAGCATTATCTCAGATACCACCTATGCAAATTGGTCAGCACAACCAGTTGCAAGAATGGTTAACTGACTTAGACAGAAAAGAAGACAAGCATCGTCATATTTCACATTTGTATGGATTATACCCAGCAGGACAAATATCACCATTCAGAAACCCCGTTCTTACCGAGGCTGCAAAGAATTCAATGATTTATCGCGGCGATAAGAGTACCGGATGGTCCATGGGCTGGAAAGTAAACTGGTGGGCAAGATTGCTAGACGGAAACCAAACATATAAACTCATTTCTGACCAACTTTCTCCTGCTCCTGAAGAACAAAGCGGACAGAATGGAGGAACCTATCCTAACCTGCTTGATGCCCATCCGCCTTTTCAGATAGACGGTAATTTTGGTTGCACAGCGGGTATAGCAGAAATGCTTGTACAAAGTTACGACGGTTTCATTTACCTGCTTCCGGCTCTGCCTGATGCTTTGCCAAATGGTAGTGTAAAAGGTCTAAAGTCCAGAGGAGGTTTTGAGATTGATCTGGACTGGAAAGACGGAAAAGTAAGTAAAATAGTTGTAAAATCGGCGTTAGGTGGAAACTGTAGAATACGCATTGCAAACGGATTAAGCATTACAGGAAATGCTAAGCTTAATGCAGCAACAGGGGAAAATACAAACTCCTTTTATAGAGTTAACACCATTAAAGACCCTTTAATCTCGGAGAAAGCTAATCTTTCTGGAATTAAACTTCCGGAAACTCAAACTTTCGACTTTGATACTAAAAAAGGTAGCGTTTATACTTTCAGTGTAAAATAGACTTAGAAAGACATGAAAAAGCTCCGAAGAGAATATCTTCGGAGCTTTTTTAGATGTAGACCGATTTATAAAGTTGGCGACAAGTAATCCTTTAAGTGGAGCTTTAAGCTACAAACCGCCTGATTTAAATGATATTCTACCGTACGAACGGGTATGTTTAATTTAGTAGAAATTTCTTTAACGGGTAAGGATTGAAGACGATTTAAACGAAAAATCTGACGTGTTTTTTCCGGCATGCTTTCCAGTTTTTCCTCTATTGTTGCCATCAAGTCATTCAGTTCTATTTGTTGCTCCGTAGTGGAGTCATGTTTTAAATATTGGGCGTCGGCATAATCTACAAACTTTTCATGCGTAAGCGACGCCCTAAAATAGTTAATTACTCCGTTTTTGACCGATGCATTTAAATAGTATTCTAACTTCTCTATTTTACAATCTTCACGACTAGCCCAAAGTTTCAGAAAAATATCCTGAATAAGTTCTTCAGCTACTTTTGAAGACTGCACTTTTCGTAGTGCAGCTTCAAAAAGCTTTTTCCAGTATCTCAAGTAAATTTCGCGAAATGCCGCTTCGTTACCCAATCTTAGGTAAGCCAAAAGCACGTCATCGTTTTGAGATGTGTAATTCATTTTTTTAGAGCAATTTTTAGGAAATTATCCATGTAATTGACGGTCTCGTCTACCCACGGATGAAACAACCAAAACGGATGGACATTGATGTTAAATTTATAAACTTCATGATACACGCCCCACTCTTTCAGTTGACCTACCAGTTCGTCTTGACCCGCATGAAATCTGGAAAATCCGCTATTTAAGAATAGCATAGGGACAGTTTTTTCAGTAGCCCAGTAACCAGATGAAGCTTCACGCCATATTTCTGGTTTTTCTTCAAATGAACCACCCAGCCATTCTATATCAGGGCTGTCTGGCTTGCGTTTCAGATTTAAAGAAGATGGAGCTATGAAACTTATCACACCGTCAATATCTACAGCAGCATGAACCTCACTTGAAAGGTTTGTGTGTTTGCCCATTGTTCCTGCCAATTCATTCTTGCTTAAGGCCACCAAAGCGGCTAGTTGACCACCTGCAGAAGTGCCTGATACGGCAATTCGGCTCGTATCTATCCCGTATTTATCGGCATTGGCTTTCAGCCATCTTACTGCGGCTTTAATATTATGCACAGCGGCTGGGTACTTTGCTTCAAGAGAAAGCTGATATTCTACCGCCAAAGTTACGTAGCCTTTTGCGGCCAACATTTGAGCCATTGGAACTTCCATTGACTTCTCTCCTGATCGCCATCCACCTCCATGAATAAACAATACGGTAGGGTATTTTCCCGCTTTCTTAGGCTGAAAAATATCAACCTTTAAATCACGTTTTCCATAAGGAGTGTTTTCCAAAGTAAGATAGGTTACGTCTCTATGTTCTTTAACATTACCACGGATAGAATCTACCGCTGGTATAGCATAGGGATAATCCTTTTTAATTTGACTGTGTACTTTTTTAACATTGTAAGTGGTATCACGAGGAATAGATTGGGCTATAACATTGCCCGTGATACTAAGTGCTAAAATTAAACCTGCTATTCTTTTCATTTCTTTTCAAATTCTAATGCCAACATGATAAACGGTCCTACAGATTTAGGATCATTGTCACGTTTAGCTTCATTAATGTAATATTCAAAAGTGCCACTTCTGTAGGGTTTACCACCTAAACCTGCACCTGCACAAGCATCTGTGATGGTTATACCGCCATCTTCTTGCTTTTTTATGAAGTAATCTAGCGTTGCTTTGTAACCAACTTCTGCCGCTTTTCTAGCGTTTTTATCCAGAATGCCCATATTTGAGCCCTTAATTAAGAAGTAGATGAACATGGTAGAAGCGGAAGACTCCAGGTAATTTCCTTCTCCTTGTACATCCATCACCTGGTACCAAAGCCCCTGTTTTTTATCCTGGTATTTAATAAGCGTTTTGGCGTATGACTGTGCCAGTTTTTCTAATTGTTTGTATTTAGGATGGTTTTTAGGGAAAAACTCCAGAACATCTACCAAAGCCATCGCGTACCAGCCCATTCCCCTTCCCCATACATGTGGTGACCGTCCTGTTTCTTTGTCTGACCAGGCTTGTTCACGGCTTTCGTCCCAGCCATGGTGGTACAGGCCTGTCTTCGGGTTTTTCGTGTATTTATCTATAAGAAGTAGCTGGTTTGCCAAGTCATCGAAAATCTCAGGCTCATCAAATACTACTGCATACTGAGCTAAAAATGGAGAGGCCATATATAAGCCATCTAACCACATCTGGTGCGGATATACGGCCTTATGCCAGAAGCCACCTTCTTTTGTTCTTGGGTGGGTTTTCATTTGGCTCCGCATTAAGTCAAGAGCCTTTTTATATTTTTGGTCCTTCGTTCTTTCGTATAAAGCAAAAACAAATTTCCCGTTATTTACAGGATCTATGTTGTACTTTTCGGGTGAATAATCTTTAATTGTACCGTCTTCATTGATCATGTCGTCGGCATATTTCTTTATGTAATTGTAATACTTTTCATCACCTGTTTTGCTCCATAGTTTTTCATGAGCCAAGCATACTAGTCCATGGCAATAGTTCCACCTTGGACGTTCCGAAAAATCGAGCATCCAGCCCTCGGGATTTCTTACAATGTCTGAATTTGCCATGTTTATAGCATATTCCACTGGTTTTTGTGCGTAAGCAAATACGCCTACTAAGAGCAATAGTTTTATTATCAATATTTTCATCGGAAAGGTTTTGGTGTTAAAAATGTCATTTCTTTAAGCCAGAGTTCCAGTAGTTCTAACCACAAATCAGTGGAGCCGGGGTTGGCATCCAGCCGTATCCCATGCCCACCTTGCGGAAAAACATGAAGACTGCTTTCTATCTTTTTATCGATTAATGCCTTGTAAAAAAGCACGCTGTTTTGAACATTTACGGCTTGATCATTGTAAGCGTGAACAATAAAAGACGGTGGAGTAAAAGTCGAAACATTGTTTTCAGCAGACCATCGTGTTATATCATTTTCTGAAGGATTTTCTCCAATGAAGTGTTTTCTACTTCCGTTATGAGCGTATTGCCCCATAGTGATAACGGGAGAAAGCAAAACCATAAAATTGGGTCTGAAAGATTGTTTATCAAGTGAATCATTTACTATGGACTCATCAGCTGAATGCGTACCTAAAGTGGCCGCCACATGTCCACCTGCACTAATACCCATTACACCAATCTTCTCAGGGTTGATTTTCCATTTGTCGGCATTAGCCCGAATGTACTTTAAAGCTCTTTGGGCGTCCTGTAAGGGAGCTACTTGTCTGTTAAATAAGTCCCGCTGGTGAGGAAGTCGGTATTTTAATACAAATACGTTTATGCCCAGGGTATTGTACCAACGAGCAAAGTTTTGTCCGTTATAAATATGCGAAAGACGTTCGTAGCCTCCACCTGGACATATCAAAATAGTAGTTCCTGTGTTTTCAGATTTATTAGCAGGAAAGAAAAATATTCCAGGGGTTTCTACTTGCCAGATGCGTTCGTTTACAATGCTGTCAGACACAGCCTTGCCGTTAGAATTCGGTTTTTTACCTTCTGGCCAAATAGGAATAAACTCTTGGGCTGACAAACCCAAGCTAGAACATAGCAAAAGAAAAAGGAGCTTTACTTTAACCATGCTAGTCCGTCGGTTAGGTTATAAGCAAAGATTTTTTCAAGCGTATAATTCTTTAGGTCTTTTTTAGAGAATTGTTTTCCCCAAGCCACTCTTTTTCCAGATTGAGCACCTTCTCCGGTTGATCCAAACTCTGCATAAATCACTGTTTTTTCATTGTCTGCATTTCCCCAGTTGTTCCAGCCTTCCGGTGTTATGTGCTTGTCCATTTCGGTACGAATAAATACGGTTTTAGCATTCGGTCGCCATGGTCTCCCGAGGTATACTTTTTGGGCTTCAGGAGCTGCAATGAGTTTACAATCAAAGAATACGAAGCCATAAGCCTGGTTTTCTGATGTGGCGGCAGCTGTGATATATGAATTAGACAAGCTTTTTATGGTACAGGATTGAAAAACGGATATAGACTTACCGAAAATAAAGTCTGTAGTGCCTTCTATGTAGCAGTTTTCATAGTATTGTCTTGTGTTTTCTTTGGCTACAAAGAGCGTATCCTGGTTACCTTTTAAGTTGCAGTTACGGCATACAAAGCGGTCTGCCTCTACATGTAATGCTACCGCCTGGCCAACTCTTCCGGCTGTATTTTCTATGGTTAGATTCTCTATGATGGTGTTGGGAGCGTCTACCAAAACCGTATAAGATGTATAAGTACTGTATTTATCTTTCCCTGTGGCGTCTTTTGCCCCTTCAGGGTGTAATTTTCCAGAATAATCATTTCCTGTAATAATCACGCCATCTCTACTTTCGCCAATGATATGAATATTAGGTTTCCAGGATGGAATGACCAATTTTTCATGATAAGTGCCGTTCTTAATGAACAGTTTAACTCGTACTTGCGAATGGTCTCTAAAAGAGTTTACTGCTTCTTGTATGGTCTTAAAATCACCGCTGCCATCTTGAGCCACCGTAAATTGAGTAGGGAAAACCTGCTTTTGAGCCGTAACATTTAGGGCAAGTAAGAAAAGACAGAATGTTAAAAACTTTTGCATTGTAACTTGTTTTAAATTCAATATTAGAAAAATACGAGGGGGAATATCCCCCTCACGTATTCCAACTATTAATTACCTCAGTTGTACCCAGGATTTTGGATAAACTCACTTTTATTTTGAAGGACATCAATTTCTACCCTAGGTATTGGCCTAACGGTATGAAAATCCTTGATGTTCTTCGCTGCGTCAGGATTAAACTTAGTTACTCTTTCTACTAGTTTTCCTGTACGCTTCAGGTCAAACCAACGCATTTGCTCGCCTACAAACTCCCTTGCTCTTTCATCTAATAAGAAATCAAGAGTGATTTGCTGTGCTGTAACTTCCATCTCGGTTTGTTTGCCTGACACAGCAGCACGTCTTCTTACTGCATTTACAAATTGGGCAGCTGCTGCATTGTTGCCTTGATTCATGGCAGCTTCGGCTGCTATTAAATACATTTCTGAAACTCTAAATACAAATGCATCACGCTTGCTATTCACAACATCACGCGTAGAGCGAGATGGGTCATTAAACTTCCACAATGCCGGGAATCTCCATCTCGGAATAGTGGGTGTCCCATTTGATTCATAAATAGAGTTGATATCATAAATCTCATACGGTTTTGAGTCTTTAACTGCTTGCGAAACGGGTTGCTTAGAAACCACAGCTACCGTGTCTCCCAATTTCATGTTCGGCTTTAAGTTAGGAGCGTTATTAGCCCACCAAACTGTTCTGAAACTACCGTGGAAACGAGAGTCTTTGGTCTCATCATATAAGTCTACGAGATGCTTAGATGGCATGTATTGTATCAAAGGGCGTCCGGTGTCTAAGTCGTATGTCCAACCATCTAAGCCAACAAAATTTGGCAGATACAATAAATGTCCGTGGTTTCCTCCTTCCCAAAGCCAAAAGAAGCCCAGGTCATCGTACCTTCCGTAATCATTTAGTGTATTGTTTTCAGAATAGTTTACAAACCAGATTACCTCTTTGTTTGTGCTGCCATTGCTGTTGTCTATATCCCAGATAGAGCTGAAATTGTCTGCCAGTTTGTACTCATAACTTTTTATTATTTTATCTGCCAGTGCCTGGGCTTCGGCATTTTTACCACGAGTAAGATAAATTCGAGCTAAGAATGCTTCCGCTGCCGGTAAAGTTACACGCCCGCCCTGGGGCGAAACAACCCCTGCCAAGCCTTTGGTTGCTGCCTCTAAGTCACTTATGATTAAATCATAAATCTTATCTACAGATTCCCTTGTAGCTGTGGTTTCTGGACCTGTGGTCTCCTGGGTGCGGAGAGGAATGGCTCCAAAAGTTTCTACCAGATGATAGTAATAAAAGGCTCGTAGAAATCTCACTTCACCTTCACGGACAGTTTTAAGGTTATCTGTTAAGGGAGAGTCTTTTATTCTGTTTATGGCTGTATTACACGCATTAATTCCACGGTAAAAACTTTTCCAGGCGAAGAGCAAACCGCCTTCTGTGGCCTGCAGGTTATTATTATAATCATAATACGGATAAGAGCTATTGGCAGTGTTACCAAAAAGCATTTCATCTGTTCCTGCTTCGGTTAATAGATGGCCTATTACTTTTCCATACCAAATGCGGGTGGGTGCGTAAGTAGAGTTCACCAAACCCTCTATACCTTCTTCGGTTTTATAGAATCCGTCGGCAGTAACGGTGTTCCTGTTGTTTTCGGTTAAGAAATCTGAACAGGACTGCAGAACCATAGTTCCACCTAATGACAATATTATCGCTATATTCTTTAATGTCTTTTTCATGATATCCTATTCTTTAAAAACTTACATTTAAACCAAAAACCAATTGGCGTGTTAATGGGAAATCTACTGAACCGCCTCTTTCCGGGTCATAGTCCTTAATCTTACTGAACGTGGCAAAGTTTTTGGCAGTAGAATAAAGTGTAACATTGCTTAAAGGCAGGTTACCCCATGCTTTTTTAGGCAAAGAATAACTTAAACGGATGTCCTTTATTTTCCAGAATGATCCATCGGCATATCTAAGGGTAGATATGTACTGCTCTGTACGGTTAATATGTGGCCTTGGATAAGCATTCGTAGGGTTCTCAGGAGTCCAGTAATCTACTACTGCTGCGGTATGATTGGCATAAAAATAGCCTAAATAATCACTAGCTATCATCTGGCCAATTCTGGCATACACCATCACAGAAAGTGAGAAGTTTCCAAGAGTGAAGTTGTTGGTAATACCTCCAGCCCATTTTGGATTGGCTTGACCAAGTACTACACGGTCATCACTAGCAGTAATTAGGCCATCTCCATTTTGGTCTTTTACCTTTAGTTCTCCTGGTACTTTACTAAACTTAGCGGCCTCTTCAGCTTCATTAAGCTGCCAAACGCCTATTTTTTGGAAGTCATAAAAGACACTTAGCGGTTTTCCTACAAACCAGCTTTTAGAAACGTCGTCTCCCCCAACACTAAGCTCTACGATTTCTTCATTAAAAGTAGCGAAGTTAAAATCTGTGCTCCATTGGAACTTCGGACGGTCTATGTTTCTCGTACTTATAATTAAATCGAGACCTCTGGTCTTGGTTTTACCGACGTTTGCCACAGTAGTGCTATAGCCAGTAAGTGATGGAAGAATACGATCCATTAAAAGGTCTTTGGTACGGGTCTGATAAATGTCTAATGTACCTGTGACTTTGTTTTTAAGTAAAGCAAAGTCTAAACCGAAGTTAAGAGAAGCTGTTTTTTCCCAAGAAAGGTCTTTGTTTGCCAGTAATTTAGGCCAATATCCGAATGCCGGGTTTTCATCCCAAGAATAAGCCACTCTGGCAAGTCCGCCTTGAGTTTGGTACGGCGATATAGCACTGTTACCGGATATACCGTAACTTGCTCTAAGTTTTAACTCGTTCAGCCATTTGGAGGTACCTGCCATAAAAGGTTCGTCTAAGATACGCCATGCCACAGCTGCCGACGGGAAGTATGCCCATTTGTTACCATCTGCCAATACAGAAGCTCCATCTGCCCTCAGTGAGGCCGTTAAGAAGTATTTGTCATTATACTTATAGTTAACCCTTCCGAAATACGACTCAAGCGAACTCTCTGTTAGGCTACTGGTTATATAAATATCCCTTGTGTTGGTTCCTAAATTATAGAAGAGGGCAGTAGAAAACGGCTGGTCTTTTCCTTCTCCTGAAAAACTTACAAAACGGTTGCTGATCATACTTGAACCGAGCATAGAATTTAAGGAATGCCTACCTTTGTTAAGGTTATGGGTAAGTACATTTTCCCAAGTCCAGCCCTGGCTTTTTCTATCCAGAAGAGATGACCTTGAGTAACCACTGTTTACGCCTGACTGTGTAGAGTTTTTACCTTCAAATATTCCCTGTTGACTATTATTTATGTCTATACCAAAGCTGGAACGGAATGTTAGGTTTTTAACAATGTTCCATTCTGCAAAGCCCAACATAAATATACGGCTACTCTTAGTGAGGTTATAATAGTTTTCAGTAGACTCATCCAGGAGTGGGTTAAAAGCGAATGAACCCGGGAACGGATAGGTGGCAATACTACCATCTTCATTGTAAGGATCGGCCAGAGGATTATTTTTAATGAGGTTCCAGAAACTGGTATTCCTTCTTTGCTGATTAGAGACATTAAAGTTAATTACTGCACCTATGTTTAAGTTATTAAGTACTTTGTGATCCAGGTTTAAATGTTGTACAAAACGGTCTAATTGGTCATGTAACAGTAATCCCTTTTCTTTAAAGTACTCACTAGAAAGCCTGAACTTGGTCTTTTCTCCACCACCAGATATAGCAAAATGATTGTTTTGCACACTTCCATCATGAATCATCAGGTCTGCCCAGTTGGTATTTACACCTCTGTTGATATTGTCCATGTACGCATTAAAAATCTTTGGGTCATCAGCAGGGCTATTCCATAAGCCGGCAGCACGATTTGCTTCACGGGTTAGTGCTATAAATTGCTCTCCATCAGTTACATGTTGGTAACGGGTAAGTTGGTTTACACCAAAGTAATTGTTAAACTCCACTTTAGTTTTTCCTGGTTTACCACTCTTTGTAGTAATCAGGATTACTCCATTAGCTCCTCTTGATCCATAAATGGCCGTAGAGGACGCGTCTTTCAGTACTTCTATAGATGCAATATCATTTGGATTAATGTCTATATAGGAGCCATACTGTATACCATCTACCAAGATTAATGGTTGATTGGAAGCGTTAAGAGAACGGTTTCCTCTTATGTTAAAATTCAAACCTGCTCCCGTTTCTCCGCTACTTCTTGTTAAATCCATACCTGCCACACGTCCCTGAAGAGCCTCTAAAGCATTGGTTACAGGAGTGGCCGTAATTTGTGCCTCTTTTATAGATACGACTGAACCTGTCAGATCCCGTTTTTGTACCTGACCGTATCCCACCACTACCACTTCATCAAAGAGGTTATTGTCTGGGTGCATTTGTACGTTTAGCACAGTTTGGTTACCTACTGTTTTTTCTACACTTTTATATCCAAGGAAGTTGTAAACCAAAACAGTTTCCTGATTAGGTACTTCTATTGTGTATTCTCCTTTCTCATTGGTAGCTATTCCTCTGGTGGTACCTTTTAAAATTACGCTTACGCCTGGTAAGGGAAGGTTTGCTTCATCTGTGATTTTACCCGTTACTTTAATAGGGTCTAGGTAGGGCTCTATCTGACTTAATATGATATGTTTGTCTTTTACTTCATACTTCAGGTTTAAAGGAACCAATAGTTTTTCAAGTGCTTTTCCAACTGTGGTGTGGATAAGAAAAATGGAAACTTTACGGTCACTTTCTATTAAATTAGAGCTGTAGACAAATTGGGCATCAGACTGTTTCTCAATGTTTTTGAGTACCTCTTTGACATCTTTGTCTTCTATCCGTATATTAATGTATTTGTCCAGTACACTCTGTCCTTTGCTGGTATGGGCAAAAGAACTAAGTATAACGCTAGTAATAAGACAGATTTGGTAGAAGGTAAATTTCATTATTTTCCAAACTGAATGATAGATTAGATAATTTTTTTTCATAGAATTGTAAGGTTAAAATTTCAACGATTTTGACTTTTGACCCATTTTCCCGCCAAGGTATGGGTTAACTCTGAGCCGGTAGACCGCCAAGTTGCCGGCTCTTTTTTTTAGGTTGCTTGTTTTTTTACATAGGCTTTGTTTTAACATCCATTACTTCGTACATATATTTTGTTCTTATCTATTGTGTAGCTTGATTGGGTTGCTTTGCAAATAAGCTCAAGTTTGGTTAAGAGGGGTTCATCTGACAAAGTGGCCGTTAAAGAGCAGTTTCCTAGTTTCTCCATGTCATAGACAATCTCTATAGGGTAGTACTTTTCTAGTAGAGCAAACACATCTTTTATTTTTGTATCTTCAAATATCTGAATTGGCACGTAATCATTTTTTATAGCAGGAAGAACTGTGATTTTATCGTGAATTGTGTTGTTAAGTTTTCTTTCAGAGTACGACGCTTCTTCGCCGGGTGTAATTACAATACCCTCCAAATCAGCCTGCTGCAAGTTTTTATTGGTTTCTGGATTGGCAGATAAGTATACTGCTACTTTGCCTGTCTTTACCGTTAGTTTTGCTTCTGCAGTTTGGTCATCCGTATTTATGAAAAAACTTGTGCCTAGTACTTTTGCTGTAAGTTGGTTGGCTCTTACTATAAATGGTTTGTTTTTATTTGGTGTTATTTCAAAGAATCCATTTCCCGTAAAAACAACTTCTCTGATATTTTCCCCAAAGGTTTTTGGGTAGGTTATCTTTCCACCTTTTTGGATTATTACAGAACTTCTATCCGGAAGATTTACAAGTAATGGGGTTTCACTATCGTTTTGTAATTCCACTAGGTCGGAGCCGGCTTGTTTTACATGTGTTTCGTATGTGGTAGTCGGCAGATTTTTATTTAGGAAAAAATAGTAACTGCTGCCGATAAGCAGGAGAGTGGCTGCGGCCGTGAACCAGTATCGCCAAGTGCCTTTTCTGTTGTTTGACCTGATAGTGTCAAAAATAGCCTTCTTTACTTCTTGTGCATCGGTATCGGATATAGGGTTTATTTGCCCCACATATAAAATTAATTGACGGGCTTGTTGTACGTCTTCACTTTTAAATGGAAAGGTATCTAACCAGTTGTTCCAAAAGTACGAATACAAATCCTGTTTCAATAAATTCTGT